>CAKUOH010000006.1 GCA_934668765.1 uncultured Helicobacteraceae bacterium
TCAAAAATCCTTATTCGCTTTACTTACGCCTTTGATGATGAAATATTTAATTTTCTAAAACTATGGATTCCTTATGCGCGAATCGATAAGCCAAAAGATTTGCAAAAGAAATTTAATGAAAAACTAAAAGATTACATAAATGCGACAAATACTGACGCAGGGAGTTGTTAAAATGTGGGGGAAAATTAGATTCATAGTCCGCGATGACTATAAACTAGATTTTAAACTTTAAAGGGGACAAAATGTCAAAAATAGAGCCAAGCAAAGCCTATGACTTTGTGCTAGAGAAATTGCAGGATATGAAAGAGAGCGCAGATAGCATTAGTGCCGATAGCGTGGGCGCAAGTAGCGATGATGATAGTTTGGAAGCACAAAGTCGCGCAAAGCAGTTGCAAGCAGTCCGCAAACAAATAAGCGAATTTGAATCACAAGCCACAAAAAGCGTGTTAGATTACAAAAATGTCGCAGAATTTGATACTTTTACAATAGCATTTTATGGTGAGACAAATGCGGGCAAATCTACTATCATCGAATCTTTGCGGATTTATTTTGGCGAATCAACCAAACAAGATTCACGCGCAAAGTTTGATAAAAGCTATGAAGCATATAAATATTACAGCGAGGCATTTTTTGGTAAGATTTTCGCATTTTTTGCCCCATATCTTAAATCAAACGCGCTTAAAAAGATGATAGATTGTAGCGATGGTGTGATTATCGGCGATGGACGGGCGGATTTCACGCAAAAAAGCCAAACTTATCATTTCAACAATAATGGCGTGGAATTTGACATTTTAGATGTGCCCGGCATTGAGGGCAAGGAAAATGCTGTGATTGATGAAATATTAAAGGCGACTAAAAAGGCGCATTGCGTCTTTTATATCACGCGCAATGCAGTGCCACCGCAAAAAGGCGATAGCCCAAATGAAAAATCCAAAGACACACAGCCAAAAGGCACGATTGAGAAAATCAAAGAGCATTTAGGCGCGCAAACGGAAGTTTTTAGTATTTTTAACAAATCCGTTACAAGCCCTATGCAACTATCAGATTCGATAATCCAAAGTAGCGATGAGAGCGGATTAAATGATTTGGATAAGATAATGGCGCAAACACTAGATTCAAGCGAACAAAAGCACTACGCAGGGCGCAAAACTTTAAGCGCACAAGTGGCATTTTATGCGCTTGGGGACAAAATGATAAGCGTAGATTTACCCCAAAATACAAAAGATGAGGCGACAAAAGCAAAGGATTTAGCGCAAAGGCGAGAAAAATTTATCGCAAAATACTCCAAAGATGAGTTATTAGAAAAAAGCCTATTTTTGGACTTTGCGAAATTTATCAGCGATGATTTAGCGCAAAATGTGGGCGAAAAAATCAAAAAGTCAAACTTTAATAAAGCGCATAGAATCTTACTTGGTATGAGTGAGACGCTTGAATTTGTGCATAACACTTATAATGAGATTTATAGCAAATGCGCCAAAGAAGTGGAGGATTCGTGCTATAAAATAGAGCGCGTCTTAGATAGCGCAAAGAGCAACTTTGAATCGGCTAGTGCTAGTGTGATAAGAGTTTTTAAAAGCGAAGTGCAAGATACAATGTATGATTTTATTAGGCGCAATGTAAGTGATAGTAGCTTTAAAGATAGATTTGAATCTGTCATAGAGACAGAGCAAGAGAGCCTAAAAGACAAGTTTGCATTGGCATTTGAAAACGCACAAGAAAAATTTAGCAAAGATATTGAATCAGAACTAGAAAACCTACAAAGGCGAATCGGCGATATTGTAAAGGAATTTCAATCGCTATCTTTTAAAAATGAATTTGATTCAAATCTAAATATAAACATTGATAGCGGGATAGATAAAGCTGGGCTTATTGGTGCTGGTGTAAGTTTGGCTGTATTGATAGGCACTCAATTTTGGAATCCTGTTGGTTGGGGTTTGATTGTGTTAAGCGTAGCTGGTATTGTAATAGGTTTAGCCAAATCTATATGGAAAGCTTTTAGCGATGATTACAAAATGAGCGAACAGCGCAAGGCAGTCGATGAAAATTTGCGTGAAATTTGCGATAATATAGAGGATAAAATCAATGAAGCTATTACAAATGAGATTATAGATAAAAATCTAAAACCTTTCGTAGAGAATTTGCAAGACGCCCTAAAATCAAGTGTGGAAAATATCAAAGAAGCAAGTGAGTTTTTTGGCTCACTGCGAGAAAATGAAGTTTTGCCACTAGCAGAGCAAATCAAAATAGAGGGAGGTTTGTAAAGGAAAATGTAATTTTGTGGCGAAAATCGTGGCGGTTAAATAAAAAAATTAAGGAGTAAAAAATGACAACACAACAAGAATTTAAAAAGCAAAAAGAGCAAGGCGAGGCAAAGCTAAACAATCTGCAAGTATTTTTAGAAAAAGGCAGAGAGTTTGAGCTATTTGGCGTGAGTGTAGATAGCGGTTTAGAAAAGCTACAAAAAGCAAAAGAGAAAATCAATCAGCGCAAACTAAAAGTCGTGCTTGTGGGTGGATTTAGCGAGGGCAAAACTTCTATCGCTTCGGCGTGGCTAGGCGAAGTGCTAGGCAAAATCGATAGCGCAGAGTCAAGCAAAGAAGTTCTTGTCTATGATACAAAAAATAATGAAGTAGAGATTGTCGATACGCCCGGACTTTTTGGATTTAAAGAAAAGGGAGTGGGCGTAAATGCCGAAAAATACAAGGACATTACCAAAAAATTCGTAAGCGAAGCGGATATAATTTTGTATGTGATGAATCCCACAAATCCTATCAAAGAAAGCCACAAAGATATTTTGGAGTGGCTTTTTAGGGAGCTAAATTTGCTATCTAGGACGATTTTTGTGATTAGCAAATTTGATTATGAAGCTTATATAGGCGATGATAGAGAATTTGAAAGCAAGTTTGTTATCAAAAAGGGCGCAGTCATTGAGGGACTAGAAAAATGGATTGGGCTAAAAGGCGATGAAAAAAGCGACTTGCAAATCGTAGCCGTATCGGCAAATCCTTTTGACAAAGGGATTGAATCGTGGTTAGCAAATAAAGCTGAGTTTGAAAAACTATCGCACATTGATTCGCTCCAAAATGCCACCACAGAGTGCATTAAGCGCAATGGTGGGTTGGAATCTATTTTGGTTGAATCTCAACAAAGCATTTTAAGCGACATTGTGGGGAGGCAACTGCCTAGTGCTATATCGCTACAAGGAAAAATCAAAGGCGATATGCAACGATTAAATGAGAGCGCAAAAGCGTTACAAAAGGATATGTTACGGACAAATGATAAAATGAACGATGCGCAAATCGCACTTCGTAGCTTTGTAACGCAGTATTTTAATGATTTGATTAAACAAGTAAATGGGACAAGTTTGGAGACATTTGGCGACTTTATGCAGGGCGAAATCGGTAGTGAGGGAAGCCTAATAAATGCGAAAATCCAAAATGAATTTCAACGCCACACACATTCTGTAATCAATGATTTGCGAACGAGTATCGAGCGATTTGATGCAGAGAGAGGCGACTTTGAAAAAGCAATCAGTAGCTATGGTAAGCAAGGTGTAGAGTGGCTACAAAAATCAGGTGCTATAAATTCTCAAAATGTTTTAGCTGCTAGAGATTTGCTAAAAACAGGACTTGAAAAAATAGGCATAAATGTCGGCACAAAACTAAATTTTGCGCCGTGGGGAGCGGTAAATTTTGCAAAAAATGCGGGTGCTATTTTAGCGGTTGCAGGACTTGCATTGGAAGCTTGGGATTCGTATAAAAGGCACAAAAAAGAACAAGAATTTCAAAAAGCAAAATCTACAATCGCCGAAATGCTACAATCTCAAATGAATGAACTTTTAAACACGATAAATGGCGATAAATTCTACGCATTTTTTAGTGGCTACAATGAGCTAAAAAACGCACTTGAATCCACGCAAAATGAGCTAGAATCCTTTGAAACTCAAAGTCGCAAATTTGATGAATGGGTAAAAGAGGGCGAAATCATCGAAGCACAGATTGTAACAAACTAACAACGGAGGACTAAAATGCCATTTGCAACCCCAAAAAAATGCCATAAATGTGGCAAGGTAAAGATGATAGGCGATTGCATTGTGGGATTGCCCATTTGCGACTCTTGTAAAAACAAAGAGCGCAAAAATACAAAAACACAAAATCTAAAAGATATTTTCAAAGAGTGGCTAGGCAAGGGCAAAAAGTGAAAAAATAGCTTAATGGAGGCAAAAATGGACATAAAAAAGCTACCCGATATAATTTGCTTATTATTTAAGTTTTTAAGCGGATTTATGAATTTTTGGGAGTTAGGGAAATTAAAGCGAATCGGCGCGTTAAGCTATAATCTAAAGCAAAAAATCGACATTGTCGCAGATAAAGACGCAAATATTGATATGCGAATCGATTCTGCGTTTGATGCGCTAGACTTGGTGCTAAAATATAAGCGCGAAAATCCAAAAGAATTTGATGAGATTTTTAGCGCATTAGAGGCATTTAGCAAAAAGCGCAAAAGCGATAAGTCCATAGATTTGGAGATAAAATCGATTTTAGGTTAAATATGGCACAATATGTATTTTAAATTTAAAGGCTATGCAAGGGCAAAGGGCGGTTTTAATGAAAAATCTACTAATTCTTTATAATCCCTACTATCAAGCAAATGTTATTGAATCGCATTTGGAAGTGCTGAAATCGCAAGGTGCGGTGGCGTTTGGCAAGATTCGCTCCAAACTGAAAGATAAATTTACTAGCGATTCAAATAAATCTAGCGATTCGCTTGAATCTATAATGAATCTACTGCAAGATTCGTGCGAATCGCTCGAATCAAAACGCAATTTTTTGCAACTTTTTCTAACAGATTATGCAAATCTCTATGTTGCAAAGGTTGTGGATATTGTCAAAAGCTCGGATTTGCGCCTTATCCCGCGATATTATGCAGAGAAAAATATAGAGTGCTATTTTATTGTGAGTGATTTGCGCGAAATTGTGCGGGATAATTTTGCGCTTATTCGCGACAAATATTTGGCAAATTTCACCACTCCAGCCTTTGAAAACCACACTTACGCGCTGTATGGCAACTCTTACACTTATCCGCTAGAGGTGGCGCAAAAGCGCGAAGTGTGCTATTTTGAGGGCGAACAAAAGCATTTTTTGACTCTCTTTAAAAGCGATGAGTTTTTGCATCAAAAGCAAATCTTGCTAGATTACGCATTTGGCGAGTATCTCTACGCTCTGCACCCCGATAGCTTTGAAAATCTAATCTTTGCAGAGTTAGAATTTCACGCAAATAAGGGCGACAAACTTTATGATTTTAGTGGCGTGATTTTGCGCTATGCAAAGGCTTTTGAGCAAGAGTGCTATTTGTTTGTGCGCAAAATTGTGCGAATCTTGGGCAAAAAAGATAGTGTGATTTTGGAGCTAACATTTGGCGTGGGAAGCAAAATGAAATCTGTGGCGAATCTAGCACACGAAAAGGCTATGCTTGGGGCGTATCTGCATTTGCTTGATAATCTTTTGCGAAAGCATATAAGGGCGCATTTAAGTGCGGAAGTCGCGGAATTTTGCGCTAGATTCACAAAAGATATTTCCTTTATACAAAAGGCGCGGAATCCTGTGGCGCACTCGGAGTTTGCAAAATTTATGGACGCAAATGCCGTGCGAAATATGATTGTGGGCGTAGGTGCAAGAAAAAGCGTAATGATAGAGACGATAAAGGCAAGAGAATTGCTAAGTAAATGAGATTCAAAGGGCGCGATTCATAATAAATCCTGCGAATCTAACACTCCAAAATAGCACTTAATATATTCTTAAACTAAAATTTCTTATAATCACGGCTTTTTATTTCAAAATCGAAAGGCAAAATTATGAAAAAAGGCATTCACCCACAATATGTTCCTTGCAAAGTAACCTGCGTTACGAGTGGAAAGACAATCGAAGTGTTAAGCAACAAAAGCGAAATGAAAGTGGATATTTCGAGTTTCTGCCACCCATTTTACACAGGCAGCGACAAAATCACCGATAGCGCGGGACGCGTGGAGAAATTCAAGCAAAAATACAAAATGAAATAATTTGGTTTATTTAGTCCCTACGCCGATAGGAAATATCGCTGACATAAGCCTCCGTGCGCTCCAAACGCTTGAATCTTGCGATGAGATTTTGTGCGAAGATACGCGCGTGGCAAAAAAGCTAATTGCGCTTTTAAATGCGCGTGGATTGCTTAAAAAGGCGGATTTCAACTACACTTCATTTCACTCACATAATGAAAATTTGCGCATAGAGCAGTTTGGCGATACTATAAACAATGGCGATTCGGCGGAATGCGTGAGTTTTGAGCAGTTTGAAAGTGGATTTTTCGCTAAAAATGTCGCATTTTTAAGCGATGCGGGAATGCCCTGTGTAAGCGACCCGGGCGCGAAATTAGTGGCATTTTTGCAAGAACATAATTTGCCTTATAGCGCGATTTCAGGGGCTTGTAGCGCGGTTTTGGCATTTTCGTTAAGTGGCTTTGAAGGCGGATTTAGCTTTTTGGGATTCATGCCGCATAAATTGCAAGAGCGGCGAATCTTTTTGCAAAATGCACTTCAATCGCCACTGCATTGCGTTATCTTTGAATCGCCAAAGCGCATTTTAGATTCGCTAAAATTGCTATGTGAGTTTGCGCCAAGTAGGCGAATCTTTCTTGCCAAAGAGCTAACCAAAATGCACGAGAAATTTTATTTTGGCGAAGTGGGCGCGGTTTATGAGCGACTAAATGGCGCAAATTTAAATGGCGAATGGGTGCTTGTAGTGCAAGGTGCGGAAAATTTGGGCGTTTCAAAAGAGAGCAAGGGGCTAAATAAAATCGACATTGAATCCCTAGACATTCCGCCAAAAATCAAGGCAAAACTACTTGCCAAACTTGATGGACGCAGCATCAAAGAATGCTATGAAGAGTTGCTAAATGAGAAAAAATAGTGCAGATTCACGCTACGAATCGTCATTGCAAGACTCACCTTGCAAGTCGTGGCAATCCAATAAAATAAAAGGGATGCGAGAATCTAGCGCAGATTCACGCGACTTTGTCGTTTATGGTAAGCAGCCCTGCCTTTTTGTGCTAGAAAATCACAGCGATTTGATTAAAGAGATTTATTTTGGCAAGGATATTGATAGGGCGATTTTTGCGCGATTCGCAAGGCTTCAAAAGCCTATAATCCGCGCTGATAGCAAAAAAATGCAAGCGTTAGCAAAGGGTGGCAATCATCAGGGTTTTATTTTGCGCGTGGAGCAGGGCGAATCTGCGCGACAAAATATTAGTGAGTTTAGTCGCATTCTCGTGCTTGTGGGATTAAGCGATGTGGGGAATATCGGCGCGATTTTTCGCACAGCTCTTGCTTTTGGCGTGGAGTGTATAGTTTTGACAAATGCGCTAAATTTAAGTGGCGTTGCGCGGAGCAGTAGCGGGGCGTTTTTCAGTGTGCCGCATATCATTTGCAAGGATTATTTGAGTTTTGCTAATGAGCTAAAAATGGCGCATTTTAGCCTTTTTGGCGCGGATATGAGTGGTGTGAATCTTGCGCCAGACTTCGCAGTGCCACAAAAATGGGCGTTATTTTTAGGAAGCGAGGGCGAAGGGCTACCAAAGCGACTTTTGGAGCGAATGGACGCAGTGATAGGCATAAAAATGCAAAATTTTGATTCGTTAAATGTCAGTGTCGCCGCAGGAATTTTGGTGCATAGATTAACGCAGGGTTAGAGATAAATTGATTATTTTTTGCAGAGCTAATCTATAATTTAAAACAAGCAACCTTGTCATTGTGAGAATTTGCGCTAGGGCAGACTATGGGATTACCACTAATTTAGCTTAAATAATGCCTCGCCAAAGCGAATCTTTTCGCCTTGCTTGAAAATTTCAATATTTTGTGGCAAATCCGCATTAGATTCACCTGAATCTATGTTAGATTTAGACGATTCCACAAATAGCACGATTGTCGAACCCATCTTAAACATTCCAAGTTCCTCTCCCTTGCGGATAAATTTTGGCTCTTTGTAGAAAAATTCCTGCTTTTTGCCACTAAAAGATTCTTGCAATTTTGGCTCGACATAAAAGATGATTTGCCCCACATTTAGCGCACCCACCGCGACAAAATACAATTTCGCGCCATTTTTCATTCGCGCACTCAAAACCACGCGCTCATTGTGGATAAAAAGATTTTGATTTTTGACAAGCGATTTTTTATGCACGGGCAAGAGTTTGCCCGTAAAATGCACGATAGATTCTACAAACATATCGCAAGGCGCGTGATAGCGGTGATAATCGCGCGGAGCGAGGTAGAGATTCGCATAATAGAGATTTGGCGACAAATCTCTTGCACTCACGCCCAAAAGTGGCGCGACTTCGTAAGAAAAGCCCTTGATTTGCAACGCCCTGCCTTGCGCGACTTTGCCACTTTCAATCACAAGGCTATCACTAGGCGAAATGATAATATTTTCGCTTTTATCAAAATCGCGCATTTTGCGCAGTCCACGCGTGAAAAGCTCATTTAGGCTTTTATAGGATTCTAAAGGCGGAAATTCGCTTAAAGAAATATTAAAAAATGCCACATATTTTGCATTGATAAAGCTCTGAATTGTGCTTGGAAAGCGGATATTTGCGATGCTACCAAAGCAAAGTGAGATGATTTTACTCCAATTTAGCGCGTAGATTGCCACGCAAAATAGGGCGATTGCAACGCAAAGCAGAATAATTTTTGTCAAAGTCATTGTGATTCCTTAAGGGATTTGTGATTTGGCTTCAAATGTCGCCTTTTTTTGAAAAAAATTTTTTGCGGATTCTAATGACTTACGATTTAAGTTTAGCTTAAAGATTTGAGTTTTTGGGTTTTTTGGATTACTTTGCGCGATTTGTCGATTCGCCTCGCAACGACAAATTGAAATATTTTTGATTCGTATTTGATTTGTGGATTGCCACGAATTTACTTTGTAGATTCTCACAAATGAGGAAAAATTTTATTCTCTATATGTTTGCCACACAGGCATTTCATATAGATTTGGGCGATTTACCAAATATTCAAATGGCTTAAATCGCTCTTTGTAGCCCAAAGAGCCGTGATTTTGTATCCAATAGCCCGGATAAAGATATTTCACACCCAAATCCTGCGCAATTTCAAATTGCTTTAAAAGCGAAAATGTCCCCAAAGATAGATTTGCATAATCGTGGTCATAGAAAAAATAAATCGCGCTCATCGCCCTAAATGCGCTCAAAATATCCACAAGTGCCACTGCTACGAGCCGCTCACCTTCAAAAAAGCAAATCTCTTTGCCAAATCCACCGCGCCCATCGACAAACATATAATTATATTTGTCCCTATCTATTTGATTGTATTCCCAGCCCTTTTTAATGTTCATTTGGCTGTGGTATTTATTGTAAAGGGCGACTTTGTCAATGTGATAGCTGGGCGACTTAAATTCAGTGCGAATGTGGGCATTTTTGCGTAAGATTCGCTTGTGATTTTTTGATGGTTTGAAATCGCCAACTAGATAACGAATCGAGACGCAACGATTGCAAAAATCACAAAATGGCGCAAAAAACATTTCGCCAAATCGCCGCCACCCACGCTCTAAAAGGGCATTGTAAAATTCCTCTTTGCATTGCTCAATGGCAGCATAATGAAAGCGCGTCTCCAAGCCCTCAATATAGGCACAATCACTAAATGAATAATAAAAAAATGCGTTTTTATAACTTCTATCCAAAGTAATCCTCTATCATCGCTAGGGCTTCATTTAAAAGCGTTTTTGCGCCTTTTTGTTCGCAAATGGCAAATAATTTTTGTGCAAGGGCTTTGGCGTTTTGAATGGTTAAATCTGCGTTAGATTTATGCGAATCAAAAATAGATTCACGCAAAATCTTTGTCCCATTTGGCAATCCCAAAATGGCGTGAATTTCTAGCGAATCGTCATTTAACTTCGCATTTACGCCGATAGGCACTTGACAGCCACCATCGCATAATCGCACAAATTCTCTCTCCGCTTCGCACTCTAATTGCGTGGTTTTGTCATTTAGATTTGCCAAAATTTCTGCAATTTCGCTATCTGCCCTACACTCTAGCCCAAGCGCACCTTGTCCCATCGCTGGAATCATCGCGCTTGTCGCAAATGGCACGATGAATCGCATTTCATTTTCTATGATTCCTAGCCGATTCACACCTGCCTTTGCTAGGATTATGGCATCAAATTCGCCAGAATTTAGCTTTTTAAGGCGCGTTTGCACATTGCCACGCAGACTTAATGTCTCCAAATCCGCACGAATAGCTTTGATTTGCATTGCCCTGCGAAGCGAAGTCGTGCCGACTTTCGCGCCTTTGGGAAGCGAATCTAAATTGCCAAATCTATCGCTTAAAAAGCAGTCGCGCACATCTTCGCGCTTGGTAATTGCGGCAAGTTGCAAGCCACTAGGCAAAATCACAGGCACATCTTTTAGCGAATGCACGGCTAAATCGATTGTGCCATTTAGCAATCTATCCTCTAATTCTTTGGTAAAAAGTCCCTTGCCACCGATTTTAGCAAGTGGTGCGTCCAAGATTTTGTCGCCTGTGGTTTTGATGATTTCAAGGCGCGATTCAAAGCCCAAATGCGCTAATTTGTCTTTGATAAAATTTGCCTGCCATAGGGCTAGGACGCTACCCCTTGTGCCGATTGTGATTGCTTTCATTTATGCTCTCAAAAGTTCGATTGCTTTTAAAATCGAAATGCCCTTCATTTGCATTCCGCTTGTCATATTTTTTAGCGTAATGCCCTTGCTTTTCATCTCATCATCGCCGATAACTGCGACAAATTCGTGCCCTTTGGAGTTTGCGTAAGAAAATGGCTTTTTGATTTTAGCAATGTCTGGATACACTTCGCTTGGAATCTTGCTACGGCGGAAAGATTCGGCGATTTTGTAGGCGTAATTGAAGTGTTTTTCATCAAGGCAGATTATTAGCACCCGCGCAGAAGGCTGCTTTTTGACTTCACCAAGTGCCACAAGTAGCCTATCTATGCCGATACTAGCACCAACGCCACTAATTTTTTCTTTTGAAAAAGTCGCTGTTAGATTGTCATATCGTCCTCCGCTACACACGCTACCTAAATCTTTGTGGCGATTTAGTGTGCTTTCATAAACTATGCCCGTGTAGTATCCTAGCCCTCGCGCGATTGCAAAATTCACACGGTAGCAGTCTCTATCCATATTTAATCCGCTTAAAATATCATACACGCGCTCAATCTCACAAATCCCTTGACGCAACTCATCATTCCATTCCTTTAAATGCGCAATTTCGCTAAAAAATTCCTCCGCATTGCCTATTTGCTTAATGCTTGTGGTTTCAAGTAAATCCTTTGCCGTTTTTGCAGGGATAATCTTTGTAAGTTCATCGCACACGGATTTATGTCCGATTTTATCGATTTTATCAATGATTCGCAAAATCGCATTTATTTCGCCCTCCACGCCAAAATGGGCGCAGATTCCATTTAAAATCTTGCGATTATTTAGCCAAATGGTAAATTCATCAAGTCCCAAAGCACACAATGACGCATAAATCACTTGCACGATTTCCGCATCACAGGCGATTGAATCGCTACCGATAAAGTCAAAATCACATTGCGTAAATTCCCTATATCGCCCTTTTTGCGCCCGCTCTCCGCGAAAAACATTGCCGATTGCATATCGTTTAAATGGCAAATCAATCTCACTTCTATGCTGTGAGATAAACCTTGCTAGTGGCACAGTTTGGTCAAATCGTAGCGCCACATCTCGCCCCCCGTGGTCTTTGAATCGATATAGTTCTTTTTGAATCTCTTCGCTGCCCTGTTTTACCAAAATATCGGCATATTCCAAATGTGGCGTTTCAATCGGCATAAAGCCAAAATTTTCAAACTCCGCACTTAAGATTCGCAAGAGTTTGGACTTTGCCATAGCTTCATTAGGCAGTCTATCTTTGAATCCGCTCAAAACTCGCGGGGTAATGATACTATCTTCAGTCGCCATACTTTTAAAAAATCCTAAATTTTAAACTTAAAAATTGCGGATTCTAGCTAAAATAACCTTTAAATTTTACCTTAATTTTTGGGGGATTTGCAAAATGGATTCGCAGGAATTAAAGATTTTGCTTCGATTGCCAAATTGGCTTGGAGATGCCGTTATGATAAGCCCAGCCTTTGAGTTATTAAAGGCGCATTTTAAAAGCGCGAAATTTTATATTATCGGCACGGAGGCAAGTTGCGGGATTTATAGCAGAGATTTGCGCGTGGAAAAAGTATTTATTGATTCGACAAAAAAAGGCGAAAATGGGCGCAAAAATAATCTAAAAGATAGATTTGTGGCTACAAAAAAATTTGCGCACAAGATTCGCGAATCGATTTTGCAAAATGCCGATAGTGCGGGAGAAATCGACATTGCACTAGATTTTACAAATCACTTTTTTTCGACATTTTTGCTCTATCTCACAGGTGCAAAGATTCGCGTGGGATATGCAAAAAATATGCGTTCATTTTTGCTAAATAAGCGCGTTAGATTCATTAAAAATATTCATCAAGTGGCAAGTTATATGAATCTTGTCAATGAAATATGTGGCAAAAAAATTATAAAAAAAATGGATTTAAACTTGCGCGAATCCTTGCTAAAATCCGCGCCTTTGAAATTGCAAAATCGCGTAATTAAGGGCTTTAAAAATGATGATTTGCTTTGCATCGGTATAAATCCGGGGGCAGCGTATGGAAGCGCAAAGCGGTGGGAAGAGCGATATTTTGTGGAGATTATCTTGCATTTTTTGAAAAATGATTGCGCGGTGTTTGTCTTTGGCAATGATAGCCTAAATCTGCCCGAATCTATTACGCAAAATCCGCGATTTCATAATCTAATCGGGCAAACGACAATTACCGAATTAGTCGATTACATCGCGCAAATGGATATTTTTATAAGCAATGATAGCGGTCCTATGCACATAGCAGCGGCATTTCGTGTGCCACTCATTGCGATTTTTGGCGCGACAGATTCGCGTGAAACTTCGCCGTGGGTGGATAATGCGGTGATTTTGGATAAGCATTTGCCTTGCGCTCCGTGCAAAAAGCGTGAATGTCCTTTGGAGCATCATAATTGTATGAAGCTAATTACGCCCGATGAAGTGATAGAGCGCGTGAATGGCATTTTGGAGACTTGAAAAAGCGCGATTGTCCCTTTGACAATTTACTAAATAAACTTCGGCTATGCCTTGTTTTCACGGGATTCTGCGCACTCAAGCACTTGTATAGACAAAAAGATTCAAGTATGATTTTGCACACAAAATCATATCACTCAAACTTCATACTTTTTACGCCAAAGACATAATCAAATCCAAAATAATCCAACTTTTTGTTATATCTGTCATTATTTGGCTTAAAAAATGAACCTATCATAAAATAATCTATCTTAAATTTTTCCAGCTCATACACGATTTGGGCATTCTCTCCATATAAAGATTTTTGCGATTCGACATATTTGCACAGAGCATTCCACTTAATGCGCAAATCCGCGTATTGATAAATCGTGTAGGCAAAAAATGCTATCATCGCCCCACCTAAAACTAACATAAATTTTTTAGAAAAAATATAAGTTTTTAGATAGAGCAAACAAATGCAAATTAGCATTATCAAATCTATGCTTCTTGCCCGAAGTGGCATATTTTTGGCAAATTGCAAATATGAAAGCCCCATCAAAATCCACGCACACAGCGACACTAGAATGATTAGATTTATACTATTTGGATTTGTGCGATAGATATAAAGCTGCATAAAAAATAAGGTAAAAATCCCAAGCAGTGGCATTTGCACCAAGAGTGTGCAAAATAGGCAAAGCGATAGCGTAAAAATCACCACTTTTTTATATAACATTTTCGCTGTGTAGATTCTAAAAAAGGCGCAAGAAAAAATTATTATTAGCGCAATCATCGGCGTTTTAGCGGCGAAATTTGATAGCACGACAAAGATTCGTGCCATTTTTTCACCCAAACTTAACGCCCAAATCTCACCCAAACTCATATAATCATATCGCGCTATTTCGGTAGCGATTCGCGCATTTGTCCCGGGCGCGGTTATCAAATATAGTAGCCCAAGAATGATAAGCGCAAAAGAGATTTTATAATAAATGGGCGATTTTATTTTATGGATTTTTAATGCGATAAATAGCGTTGTGTAGGCAAGTATCATAAATACGCATAGCGTTTCGTTGCTCATCGCACTAGTTAGACTTAATATTAGTAGCAAAAATATGGCTATTTTAGATTCGAGCTTTTTAAAAAATACTAGTTTTTTGCCAAATCGTTGCAATAAAAAGATTTTGATATGAATCATTATTAAAACTACGCCAACGCCACCCCAAAGGTAATTCACGCTCCCATCGCCCCACAAAAATATCGATTCAAAGGCTATTGTGGTGCAGAGCAAAAATAGCATTGTGATTAGCAAAAATATATCTTGCACATTAAATCTGCGCCTAAAGTCCCAAAATAGCAAAATATGCAAACCTAAAATAAAAATCACGCCCAAAATGGCGTTGATAAAATCAAAAAGATATGGATTTAATCGCACGATAAATGCGCCATAAAGTAGCTCATAGATTCGCGCATTCCACGATTTATAAGAGTAAATGAGACTTGCGATGCCATTGCTATTTTTTAGTAGCAAATAATCATCGCCCACTAGCGGGAGCAGGGCGTTTAGCGTCAATAAAAATGCAAATAAAATTAGGCAGATTAAAGCGCAAGTTTTGCAAGAAATGTCTTTATGGATAATTTCTTTATGATGATTTTGTAGCGAATCGCTTGTTAATCGGGGATTCTTAATCGGGGGGGGGGATTAGCTTTTTCATTATTAAATCCTTTGTTAAATAAAGTGTTAAAAAAAGTTGAAAAATCGCAATTTTATTACAAAATATTTTAAAATGTAAATTGTGTAGATTATTAAAGAAACTTCGTTTTGTCGTGCCAAATCTTTCGATTCGCATTGCAATGATGGGGGGATTAGATTTATGGATTGTTTTGGATTCGTGGCAATTCTTGTAATGACGAAAATTTTTAGATTCGCCGATTTATACGCAAAATTCACAAAAAAAGGCACACTATGCGCTATGAGATTGATTGCGAAGATTCGTTTGATAAAAATCTGCTTTTTTGGATTGAGCGATTTTTGCATTTTAAAATCACCTCTTTAAGTTCGCGCAATGTGCGTGATAAAGACGCGCTAAATGGCATTTTAAATGAATTGCGATTTGGCATAAAAAATATCGCTGATTTAAAGGCACTATCCAAAAAGACGCGCAATATCGGGCTTATTGGCATAAATACTTATGCAAATCCGCTAATTAGGCTATTTATCTATCTGCAAGGCTTTGGATTTGCGAGTATGCGTGAGATTGATGAAGAAAAATTGCGCGATTTTATCGCTGTGGAGTGCGCTTCGCTAAGTAATGCGAGTAAAAAAAACTACCGCATCGCAATCATCGGCTTTTTTGCCTTTATCGACAAGCACAATGAGGACGCGCAGGGCAAAAGCTATATTTTTAATATTGAGTTAAAAAATATCGGCGATATTCGTGGTAAGAGTGTGGAGAAACTGCCTTCATATCTCAATGAAAGCGAAGTGGCGCGGTTTATCACTGCCATTGATGAATTTCCATTTAGCGATAAGACGATTTATCGCAACAAGCTGATTTTAAAGATGATTTTATACACGGGGATTCGCGTGAGTGAGGCTTTAAATCTCAAACAAAAAGACATTAGCCAAAAAGATGAGTATTTTATTCTCCAAGTGCGTGGCAAGGGGAATAAACCGCGAATTGTAATGATTTTTAAAAGGCATATCGAATCGTTGCTAGATTCGTGGCTATCGCAAAAAAGGGCGATGAATCTAAAAAGCGATTTGGTTTTTTGCAACTTTAAGGACAAAATTTTGACACAGGCTTATGTTAGTCGCGTGGTGGAGCAGGTTTTGAGCTATGCAGGGATTCGCAAGGAAAAAAATGGAGCGCATTTGCTTCGCCATAGCTTTGCGACTTTGCTTTATCAAAAGAGTTTGGATTTGATTTTGGTGCAGGAAGCTTTGGGGCATTCAAGTATCGCTACATCGCGAATCTACACGCATTTTGATACTTCGCGCCTACAAAAAACCACGAGCATTATGCCAAATGGGGAGTGAAATAAGTGAGATAAAATTTATGCTAAAATTGCACTAAAATCCATAAAAAAGACGGCTATGCTAATAAACGCAGTGATAGAAAAGGACGAAAATGGCTACTTTGCTTTTGTGCCTGAATTAAAAGGTTGTGTAAGTGAGGGAAGTAGCTTTGAGGAAGCACGAGCAAATATTAAAGAAGCCATCGAGCTATATTTAGAGAGTTTGGGGGCAGATGAGATTTGGTATATTGTCGCAAAAGAGGCGATGATAACGCCTATCGAGGTGGCACTTGGGCGATAAACTCCCCAAACTTAACGCAAAAGAAGCGGAATCTTTGCTACTACAAAATGGCTTTGTAGTGGATAGACAGAAAGGCAGTTATAGAATCTACAAAAAAGACTCTAAACGAATGGTTTTACCATACAACAGCTGGAAAACATTGCACCCAAAGATTATCAAAGCATTATTTGAGATTTTGGAGGGGTAAAATTTAAAATCCCGTCATTGCGAGGAAGTGCGTAGCGACTAACGAAGTAATCCACTAATGAGACTTGTGAATCAAATGTGAATCTGCTTACTTTGTGCGAATCTAAATGCAATTTTATTGATTTAATTTTGGGTTATTTGTTTTGTTTGGCTTTTAGATTCGCGCCCTTTGGATTACTAAAGAAACTTCGTTTTGCCACGAATCGCGTTGCAATTCTCGCAATGACGATAAAATCCCTATCCCTTGCGGAGGGGGTTAGGGGGTGGGTAGATTCCAACAATGATGGGTGGAGTCTTGAATCCAAAGCCTTTTACGAATCCATTTTATACTTTTTGCGCGAATTTCACCAAAAGAAAAATAACAACATAAAGCACATTATTTTATGCACGGCGCGGGAGTTTTATATCATCAAAGCGCAAACTTATCACGCGCTTTTTATCGCAAACGCCGACAAAGCGATTCAAAAAGCCATAGACACCGCGTATAAAAACTGCGATTTAAATCAAGGTAATGATACTAGCACAGGCAAATTTTATGCAGAGATTGAAAGCATTTTGCGCGAAATGAGTGCCACACTAGAATTTTGCTATATAAATATACAAACGCTTTTAGATTCACTAGATTTATGCGAATCTACCAAAGATTTATCCCTATTTTACGCGCTTTTATCGCAAAATTCACTTTTGCAAATCCCACGCTACATTGACGCAAATACGCTAAATGAGAAGTTTTACAAAGAGTTGCTTTATCTTTTGGGCTTACAGCAAATTGAGACAAATGGCAAGGTGCTTTTAAAGCCAGACTCCACGCCAAACGCATTGCTAGATTTACTCCAAAGCACATTCGCCGACAAGCTCCCAAGCGACATAGATGACGCTTTTGAATCGCACATTTTCCCGCTACTAATGCTTTGGAATAATCGCATTTTGTTTTTGCGATTGCTTGAATCTATGCTACTAAACTTTAAGCACATTGAAAAGCCATTTTTAAATATTGAAGTTTTGAGCGATTTTAGTGCGCTATCCACGCTATTTTTTAAAGTCCTAGCGGTAAAAGAGCGCGAAGTAATCCCGCAAAATTTAGCAAATATCCCATATCTAAATTCTAGCCTTTTTGAAAAATCCGCGTTAGAATCGCAAGGCTTTGAAATCGCACTGCTAGAATCAAAGCCCCTAAAAATCGCGCCTGATTCGATTTTACGCAGAGATAGTGCGCAAAATGCGATTTATAAAAGCGTAAATGAACTGCCTTTTTTAGAATATCTCTTTACATTTTTACACGCGTATAATTTCACTACCACGCCAAAAGACATTGTAGATTTTACCAAAACTAACCACGATAAGCTGATAAACTCTGCCGTTTTAGGGCTTGTATTTGAGAAGCTAAATGGCTATAAAGAGGGGAGTTTTTTCACGCCTAGCTTTATTACAGGCTATATGTGCAAACAAAGTATCCGCAAAATTGTCTTGCAAAAATTTAACGAAAATGGCTACAAAGCCCAAAATCTAACCGCATTGCGCAATGAAATCGACATAAACAAGCTAAATGAAGCAAATAAGATTTTTCTCTCAATCCACATTTGCGACCCTGCGGTAGGGAGCGGACACTTTTTAGTCTCCGCGCTAAATGAGCTAATCGCTATAAAGCACGAGTTAGGATTATTGCTTGATTGCGATGGCAAACGATTGCGCGACATTGATTTAGCCCTAGAAAATGACGAACTTATCATAAAAGATTCAAGCGGTAAGATTATCGACTACACAATCCCAGCGCACGAGCGAATCGAATCCCACATTATCCAAAAGGCGATTTTTTATACCAAGCGCGAGATTATCGAGCATTGTCTCTTTGGCGTGGATATAAATCCTAGCTCCGTTGAGATTTGCAAACTTCGCCTTTGGATAGAGCTACTCAAATACAGCTATTATGAAAATATCGCCACGCGCGAGATTCAAACGCTCCCAAATATCGATATAAATATAAAGTGCGGAAATTCGCTTATTTCGCGCTTTAAGCTTGATAATTCGCTTCCCACCACGCAAAATATCAAAAATCAAATTAGCGAGTATAAAAAGCTTGTATTTGACTATAAAAATGCCGACCAAAATATATCGACCACTAAAAAAAGCGACATTGTGGCAAAGATTTACGCTATAAAGCAGACATTTCGCCTAACGCTTAAAGACCCCAAAACAAAGCGCGAGTTAGAACATGCTATCAAAAAGCACACTGCGCTTTATGGACTATTTATGTTGGATGATGAATCCTTGTTAGACGGGTTAGATTCGGGCATAAGCAATACTTTTATAAGTGCAAATCTAAGTGAAGCGGAGCAAAAAGATGCGGTTACGAGTTTTGCAAATATTAAATTTTTGCACCACAAGCTAGATTCAAATGGTAATGGATACAAAAACGCATTTGAATGGCGATTTGAGTTCCCCGAAGTTTTAAATGAAAACGGCGATTTTATAGGATTTGATTTAGTGATAGGAAATCCGCCGTATATAAGCACTTTGGATTTAACAAAATCAGACAGACAAAACAAAGATATTTATAATAAAAAATATCCAAATCTTAATGGATTATATGATATTTATGTTTTGTTCGTTTTGTTAGGATTAAATATCAGGGCAAAAAATGGTTCTTTTGGTTGGATTATTCCTAATAAATTTTTAATTGCAGAATATGCAAAACAAACTTTTAATATACTTTTGGAAAATAAATTGTTAGAAAAGTGCGTTGATGTTTCAAATGTAAATACTTTTGAAAGGGCTTCTGTGTATCCCATTGTGATTTTAGGAAACAACAATGCTACATTTGAAAAATTTTACATTGAATCACAAGATGATTTATTGGCTAATAACTTAAAACAAGAACATTATATTGATTGGAATCGTTTTAAAACATTTGCAGATTTTGGCATAAAAATACAATCTGGTTTAGCTGGTTTTCAAGCGCATTCAATAGTGAAGTTTTTAACAACTAAAAAGAAAAAAGGTGCTATTCCATTTGCGGTTAGTGGTAGTATTGATAGATATTCTATCGATACAAATAAAGTAACATATATGAGGCAAATTTACAAAAATCCATATATTGCTCCAAACAATGCCGTATCAATCAATAAATGGAATTTTTGGAAAAATGAAAAAATCATAATTGCAGGAATGACAAAAAAATTAGAATCGTGCTATGTCAAAACACCATTGGCAATAGGTGTGGGCATATATGCCATTTATGATTTTGCTGGGCTAAATCCATTATTGCTTTTGGGTGTTTTAAACAGCAAGTTTATGAATTATGTTTTTGTTAATAAATTTAAAGATAAGCATTTGGCGGGTGGCTATTTAGGAATCAATAAAAACAATTTGGACACCTTACCTATTTTTGAACCAAATGCAAAAAATCAAAAAATCGCCGATAAAATTATAAATCTAGTGGATAAAATCCTTGAATCCAAAGCACAAGGCAAAGAAACAAGTGCTCTTGAATCCCAAGTCGATGATTTGGTCTATGAACTCTACAACCTAAATGACAGCGAAATAAAAATCATAGAAAAAACATAGCAAAAAGATAGAGGTAGCAATATGCGGTGGTTTTATATTTTGCAAGGATTTGGGGCTTTGGGAGCGTTTATATTTATCGTGGGGGGGGGCTACTATTTGCCTATCTTGCCTTGCAAAATAAACCTCTTGCTTGGCTATCGATTATCCCTGCAATCATTGCTTCGCTTGTAAAATTAAGCAGTATAAAGAATCATAAAAACTACAAATAGCTTTTTGCAAATTTTTTAAAATTTAAAGCACCAAATTACCCTTGATAGCATTTCCCAATTTTGGATTTATTTAATATTCTACTATCCCTACCACGCGACATTTTTATTGCTACCGACTTTGATGATATTTACTTCATCATCCCACAGCACAAGTCCGCTTTTTATATCACTTAAAGTTAGCAAGAAATAATAATCGATTCGTTGCTTTCCGCTTGAAATTTTCGTATTTTTTTGGATAATTTTGCCTGATAATGAAAGATCTGGCGCGATTAACTCGCCTTTTTCGATAGTCGTGTATTGATTGTATTCATCGTTGTTTCTGGCTTTTCTAGCAGTGTGAATCATTGAATCGCTACTTTCCCCCATCGCAAGAGATAGGACAAATTTACCGCTATTGCGCATTTCTCGCGTGATTTTGCGTGTGAGTTGCTCGGTGTCGATATGCTGCATCGTGTCATTTATCACAGCCGAAATCACAAGCACTTTGGGCTTATCTGCGTCTATTTTTTTGGCGTATTTGCTAGATATTAGCGAATCTATGCTTTTTTGCGCAGCGTCTTGAATATCGTGGTAGTCCAGCCCCACGCTAGTGTATTCCTTTGAATCTGCCAAATTCACATACTCTGTCTTATCCGCACACCCTATAAATGCCACGACTATCGCAAGTGTGGCGAATCTAATCAATGTATTCATTATTTTGCTCCTTATTTAAACTATGAATTAAAACGCTAATTATATCATTTTGCACGATTCGTAAGTAGATAATATTATCACTTTTTGCGCAAAGATTCGTGCAGTTGTCCATCTCAAAGGCAAAATCGCGCAATTTATAGCTGCCATTATGTAGCGTAAAATCGCCGTTTTCATTTGGAATCCGCAAAGCATAAAATCGCAAAGGCAAGATTCGCGCACTGCGAATGTCTGCATTTGTGCTAAAATGGCTAAAAATCGCCCCACCAAGTGCGCCTAAAAAGCCCAAATTTTCGCTTAAAGCGTATTGCAAATACGCCTTATAAGATGAGCTTAAAAGTGCGGTTGTGATGATATATGGCAATTCTATGTTAAATTCGTTTGCCACAAGGGGCGAAATATCAGCGATTTCAAATGCTTTTATGGGCTTGTCTTTTGCATTACTTTTCACATTGTAATTTGTGCTATACGCATACGATTCGCGCAATACAGGCAATGCGATATTAAAGCTCAAAACCCCAGCATTTAAAAAAAACAACGGCAAATCAAAGCGAATCTCTTCTTTTTTAGGAATCCGCCCTTCTTCTATGATAATCCAAGTGTAAAATTTCCCGCCCTCCGCGACTAAATCACGCTTACGCTTCTCTAAAATCGCAATATCTTGCAAAATCGCCTTGTTATTCGTAATCGCATAAGATTCTTTTAGCAGATTCTGCGCTTTGGTGTAATCTTTTTGCGCTAGAAAAAAAATGCCAGAAATATAGCTAATATATGGATTCACATATCCTTCAAAGGCTTTAAAACGGCGCAGATTTTGATAATGCGCTCCATAAATCGAAGTGGCTTTTTCATAGCTTTTGTCTAAATCTACGCTTTGCGTTTTCTCGCCATACTCGCCTTTGCTCTCACTTATACTCTCATCGCGCTTTGAAATATAATCGCTAAAATAATCTTTGGCGCGCCGTTGCCTGTCATTTGCACGATTAAATTCCACTCGTGCGCTTTGAAAATCGCCCGTCATTATCGCATTTAAAGCCTTGTAGTGATTAACAAACACACTTTCATAAAATGCGCCATTGTATTCAAACATTCCATTGCTTATAATGATACTTGCAAAGCTTTTAAATCCGCTATTAAAAGCACTTTCGCCACTTGTGCCTTCAAAAAAGACTTCCGCACCGTTTAGATATTCATTTGCGTTTGTCGATTCGCCTAATTGATACGCCAAAATCCCGCTTTGCAACGCCCACAAAAAGTCATCATCAGCGTATTTTTTGGCATAGCTATACGAATCCTCCACATTTTTGCCATCATAGTAAAGCACTTCAAGCGTGGCAATATCGCCCATTGACGCACACGCGCTAAAAGAAAGTGCGCAAAATAGGGCAAAAATAAGCGATTTTATAAAATTCACATTTAGCCTTAAAATTTGTGATAAAATTTCGCAATTATATTGAATTTTTGTGTGAAAAGAGGCGACAAAATGAAAGTTTTATTATTAAAAGATGTGAAAGGTTTAGGCAAGGCTGGGAGCATTTGCGAGGTAAAGGACGGCTATGGCAAAAATTTTTTAATCGCTAAAAATTTAGCACAACTTGCCACAAATGAGACAATCAATCGCTATAAAGCGCAGGAAAAAAAGCGATTGGAAGACGAAGCAAAAATGAAAGGCGAACTCATTGATTTAGCAGATAGGTTGCAAAAGCTAACTTTGCCAATTCATAAAAAAGTCGGCGCAAATGGTGCGCTATATGGCGCGATTACCAAAGATGAAATTGCGGTTGCTTTTAAAGAAAAATTCAATATCGACATTGACAAAAAGGCACTAGATTTGAAAAATCCAATAAAAAGCACAGGGATTTATGAGCTAGACTTAAAGCTAGGCTTTGGAATCCACGCAGTTTGCAAAGTGGATATAGTAGCGGAGTAGAATCTAAAATCCTTGTCATTGCGAGATTTTGTGATTCGGCAAATCTCGCAATCTATTTTTTTTAGATTCGTGTTAAATCTTTAAAATAACGGCAAATTTTACTTTTTGATTCGCGTCAATTTTCATTCAAAAATTTTGCCAAATGCGCAAAATTTCATCCATACCGCAAATCCCTAGCTTTTCAAATAAATGCGTGTTGCGCTAATTGATTCCTATTAGCGCGAAAATCTTGGGTTTTATTTTGCGTGGAATGTGCGCAAAAATCTCAAAGGCGCGTTTGCATTCATATATTCTTAAAATTTTTGTGATTTTAAATTTCGCCTTGAATTTTAGGCTTGATTTTGCAAAAAATTCATTTGTAAAATTTGCGCACAATGTGGCTTAAAAAGCCCCGTTTCGTGTGAGATGAAAATATAGCTTATGTCTTGCTTTTTTTGAATGGCTAAAAGGTGAGAAAGGATTTTGCCACTTGCGCTTAAATCAAGCGGGGCGGTGATTTCATCTAAAATCAGCAACTTTGGGCGCAAGAGTAAGGCTCTAATCAGCCCTATCCTTTGCGCTTGTCCTGTGCTAAGCTCTTTTGGTTTGAGCTTTGTAAGGCTAAATTCAAGCTCAAAGTCCTCAAAAAGCCTTTTTGCCTCGTTTAAGTCAAAGTTCAAGCCAAAATTTTGCTGTCCCACACAAAGCAAGTCAAGCACCTTTTTGTAAGGATTTAGGGCAAGTTTTTGCTCTTGAAAAACATAAGAAATTTCTTTTCTGAGCTTTCTTTGTTCCTTAAATTTTAGCTTTAAAATGGGCTTTTCTTCAAAAAAAACTTCCCCAGAGCTTGCTTTTTCAAGCATTGCGATGATTTTGCCAAGTGTGCTTTTGCCGCAACCACTTTGTCCACAAAGCAGTAAATTTTCGCCTAAATTCAGCTCAAAGCTCACATTTTCAAACACCGCTTTTTGCTCGCTTTTAAGGTATAAATGGCGTTTAAATTCGTAGAATTTAGCAAGTTTATGCACTTTTAAAAGCATTGTTGTCCTTGTATAAGCGCAAAAGCTCTTTGCCATACTCAGTTTTTGGTGCGCTAAAAAAGTCTTTTGCGTTAGCTTTTTCGGTGATTTTGCCCCTTTCAAGCACGATGATTTCATCGCTTAAATCTCTTACAAAATCTAGCTCGTGCGAGATAAGCACTAGGCTTTTTTCTTTTTTTAACTCTTTAAAAATGTCCGTGATATTTTGCGCGTTTTTTTCATCAAGTGAGCTTGTGATTTCATCGCAAAGTAAAATTTGCGCCCCAAGGCTTAAAGCCAAAGCCACTTGCACGCGCATAGCCATACCAGCACTGATTTGGTGCGCATAAGAGTGCCACAAAAGCTCCATATCATCAAAGCCCAAGCGTTCAAGCCAGCTAAAAGCTAAATTTTTGCGCTCTTTTTTGCCAAATTTGCTGTGTTCTTTTAGGTGCATTTCAAAAATGTCGCCCATATTAAACATAGGGTGAAAGCTAGCCCTTGCATCTTGAAAGATAAAGCCTACTTTTGTTCTTAAAGTTAGCAAGGCGTTTTTGTCAAGGTTTAGGGGCGAAAAGCCCGCCACGCTTAACTCATCAGCACTTAACACAAAGGGTTTGCTGATAAGACAAAGCAAACTTTTAGCAAGCAAACTTTTGCCCGCTCCGCTTTTGCCAAGCACACCAAGCGTGCTATTTGGGCGAAGTTCAAAGCTAATATCTTGCAAGAATTTACGCCCCTTGCACTCTAAATTGAGATTTTTTACCCTAATCAACGCGCACTCCCAAGTTGCCTTGCAAATTTGAAGCAAGAGCGAGCAAGGGCAAGATAAGCGCAAGCGAAAACGCCACAGGAAAGATGACAAGCCACCAAGCCCCTATGAAAACAGCCTTTGCGCCCTCGTCCAAAAGCCGCCCCAAACTCACCTCATCTAAACTCACCCCCAAGCCAAAAAAACTCAAAGTCGCTTCGTGTGAAATGGCGTGAGCTATGTTAAGGATAAAAAGCACCAAAAGCAAATTCACACAAGCGGGCAGCAAGTCCTTGTAAAAAGCCCTAAATTTCGTGCTTCCAAGCGCAAGGGCGCACAGGTAAAACTCACTTTTCATCAAGGAATTCAGCTCGCTATCAAGCAGCTTTGCGATGAAAGCAAAATGCCCCAAGGCGATGACAAAGGACATTGTGAGTAAATTTCCGCTCAAAAAACTTTGAAAAAACATTACGATTAAAAGGCTAGGAGCGGCTAAAATCGCGTCCAAACTTCGTATAAAAAAGCTATAAAAAAAACTTCGCGCCAGCAAAACAAACAAAACGCCCAAAACCACGCTCATAAAAGCCGCCACAAAGCCCACAAAAAGCGACACGCGCAAACCTTGCGCAAGCTGAGTAAATAAATCACGCCCCAACAAATCCGTGCCAAAAAAATGCTCTAAATTTGGGGGCATTTTAGCATTTGCAAGCTCATTAAAGCCAGCAGCATAGGGGCTTAAAAGCGGGACAAAGATGGCAAAAAGCAGGCAAAAAAGCAAGGGGCTAAGCATTAAGATCTTTTTAGGCATAAACTTTCCTTGTATCGAGCAGATTCGCGCAAAGTTCAGCCAAAAAATTCAGCACCACAACGCCCACAACGCTTAAAAGCAAGACAGCCAAAACCATAGGATAATCCTTAAAAATAATGCTCTCAATCACTAAATTTCCAAGCCCGCCGTAAGCAAAAACACTCTCCACCACATAAACGCTCATCAAAAAAGCCACTGAATTTGCCGCAAAATATGTGAGTATAGGCGGCAAGGCGTGTTTAAGCACCAAGTGAAAATAAATCCGCCTTAGGCTCAAACCCCGCGCAAAGGCTGCTTCGATGAAACTTTGATTAAGACTATCTAGCAAAATCGTCCTGTAAAGGCGCAGATACGAACCCAAATGCGCCAAAGTTAGGGCTAAAATAGGCAGCACCAAATGAGCGGCGCGGTTTAAAAAATCATCTTCAAAGCCCAAATCACTCACGCCAGAACTAGGCAAAACGCCCAAATACACGCTAAAAAACAAGATAAGTAATAAACAAAGCGCAAAAGCAGGCGTTGCCAAAAAGCCCATAGAGATGAAATTTAGGGCTTTGTCGATGAATTTGTCCTTGTAAATCGCGCTGATAATCGCAAAAAACAAGCTCACACAAAACAGCACAAGCAAAGCAAGCCCGCCAAGCGTGAGCGTGAGCGGCAAACGCTCAGCAAGGACTTCATTGACGCTTTCGCCTGTGATTAAAGAGTTGCCAAAATCGCCGCTCATCGCCCCTTTAAGCCAGCTCAAATACTGCTCGTTTAGGGGCTTGTCTAAATTTAAATTCGATTCAATTTGCGCTTTTAGCTCAGCACTTACAGCCTGCGGGCTTTTCGCATACACCACGCTGCCCTTGCTTAAATGTATCATCGCAAAGCACACATAAGAAAGTGCCAAAAGCAAAGCCGCAAGCCAAAACAAGCGTTTAAGGATAAGGGCTAGCAATCTTTATTTGCTCCACTGCCAAGCATTCCACGAAAAGCCAACGCCGTGATGCCCTAGAATTTGGGGCTTTATGCCCTTTATGTCCTTGTTATACACCAAAGGAAAGTCCAAATACACCAAAAACAAAAAAGGCGGCTCCTCATTTAAAGCATTGATAAATTCAGCATAATGCGCCTTTCGCTTTTTTTCATCAAGGGTAGAACGCGCTTTTTTCAGTGCTTCATCAACTTTTGCGTTTTTATAATGCCCGAAATTCCACACCTTATCTTGTGTGCTTTCAAACACCCTATAAGTGTGCAAATCAGGGTCATAAGGCGTTCCCCAGCCTACCAAAAAGCTATCTACCTTTGAATAGTCAAAGCTGCCAGCAGGCTTTGCAAAAACTTGCGTTTTTATGCCGATTTTGCCAAATTCGCTTGACAAGAGCTTCACCAAAGCCACGCGCAAAGGGTCGTTGCTCATCGCATACAAGTCAAATTTAAGCTCAACGCCGTTTTTTTCAAGTATGCCCTTAGCGTTTTTTTGCCAGCCAGCTTTTGCGAGAATTTCACTTGCTTTTTGCGGATTGTAAGCGCGTTGTGTGCTTTTTTTAGGGCTTGCCCACGAGTTTTGCAAGGGGTGATGGGCTACCTTGCCAAGTGAGTGCAAGAGTTTATCCACGATGAGCCTTTTATCCACAGCATAATCAAGGGCTTCGTGCACGGCTTTGTCCTTGAAAATAGGGTTGTCAAAATTATACATTAAGGCTCTGTAATCGGCTGAATTTTCCACTAAAACCTTGAATTTATCATCATTTTTAAAGCTCTCTACCATTTCAAAGCCCACAAGTGCCACATCAACGCTGCCGTTTTTAAGCTCCAAAGCACTGATATTTGGGTCGCTGATATGCCTTAAAATAAGTTTTGGGCTTTGCACCTTGCCTAAATGATAGTTTTCATTTGCCTCCAAACTTAGATATTGCCCTTTTTTCCACGCCTTAAACTTAAATGCACCCGTGCCTATGGGCTTTTGGTTGAATTTGCTTGTGTTTAAATTTTCATTTTGCAAGAGATGAGTGGGCAACATACCCATCATCAAAGCGTCCAAAAAGGCTGGAAAAGGATAAGTAAGCGTAATGTCTATGTGCGTGTCATCAAGGACTTTTATGTCCTTTATCATCTCGTAATTTGCCCGCACAGGCGAGTTAAATTTAGTGTCATTGACGGCTTTAAGCGTGAATTCCACATCTTTTGCGCTAAATTTCGCCCCATCGTGCCACAGCACATCATCTCGCAACTCAAAGCTATATGTAAGCCCATCTTTGCTGACTTTCCACGATTTTGCTAAATCAGACTGAATTTTCATCTTTTCATCAAAGCGCACAAGCCCCGAAAAGATGAGCCTCACCGCCTCATCGTGGTCCTCACTGAAAATCGGGTTGATACGCTCTATCTCGTTTTCAACCGCTACGACTATGGTGTCTTTGGGCGTTGCCCCAAAACAAAGCCCCAAAAACAGCCCCAAAAATGCGATTTTTTTCAGCATTTTTTCTCCCTTATGAATTTAATTTGTGTGATAAAATTGTAACAAAACAATATCAACAATTTTAATTTTGTAAGTAAAATTTTTATGATTTTACAAAAATTATAGTTTCTTGGAATCTATAACGCATTTTTAAGGTGATTCGTATTAAGATTCGTGCTTTTTAGTAAAATTTTGTAAGGATAAAAATATGTTTCACGCGACTACGATTTTGGCATTCAAAGGGGAAAATAAATCCGTCATCGGTGGCGATGGGCAAGTAACCTTTGGCAACTGCGTCTTAAAGTCAAATGCCACCAAGATTCGCGCCCTTTATGATGGGAAAATTTTAAGCGGATTTGCGGGTAGCACGGCAGATGCGTTTAGCCTTTTTGATATGTTTGAAAAGATTTTGGAAGCAAAAAAGGGCGATTTGGAGCGTTCAGTTGTGGAGTTTAGCAAGGAATGGCGCAAGGATAAGTATTTGCGGAAATTAGAAGCGATGATGATTGTCCTAAATCGCGCAAAAATCTACATTTTAAGCGGAAGTGGCGATGTGGTTGAGCCTGAAGATGGCGTCCTTGCTGCAATAGGTAGCGGTGGAAACTACGCGCTATCCGCTGCAAGAGCATTGCACCGCAACGCAGATTTGACAAAACTTGCTCCACGCGATTTAGTAGAAAAATCCTTGCAAATTGCAGGTGAGCTTTGCATTTACACAAATACAAACATAAAATTGCTAGAGATTGGAGATTAAACTTTGAGAGATAACAAAACGCCAAAAGAGATTATAGAATATTTAGATGAGTATATTATAGGGCAGGACAAGGCAAAACGCGCCATTGCAATCGCGCTTCGCAATCGCTATCGTAGAATGCAGTTGCCAAAAGAGATTCAAGATGAGATAATGCCAAAAAATATCCTAATGATAGGTTCGACAGGCGTGGGGAAAACGGAGATTTCGCGCAGAATGGCAAAGATTTTGGGATTGCCATTTATTAAAGTCGAGGCGAGTAAATACACCGAAGTGGGCTTTGTGGGGCGTGATGTCGAATCAATGGTGAGAGATTTGGTAAATGCGTCTATGAATCTTGTGAAGTCCGATTATATGGAGAAAAACGCCGATAAAACAGAGGATTATATCCTAACTAAAATCACAAATAATCTAATCCCTCCGCTCCCAAATACCGCAAGTGAAAGCAAAAAAGAGGAATACAAAGCAAGTTTTGAGAAAATGAAGCAAAAGGTAAAATCTGGCGCGGTTGATGAGCTAGAAATCGAAGTAGAAATAACCGAAGCCCCGATAAATCCCTTTCCTATGCCAAATATCGGCATTGTAGAGATTTTCCCCAAAGCGCAAAAAATCAAAAAAATCAAAACAAATGTGAGAGACGCCAAAGAATTGCTAAAAAATGAAGCTATGGAAAATATCACAAATATCGATGAACTAAAAATCGAAGCATTGAAAAAGGCAGAAGAAAGCGGAATCATTTTTATCGATGAGATTGACAAAACGGCGAGTGATAATAGCAACTCACGCCAAAATCCAAACAAAGAGGGCGTCCAGCGTGATTTGCTGCCCATTGTTGAGGGTAGTCTTGTGGATACGAAATATGGGCAAATTAAGACGGATTATATTTTATTTATCGCGGCAGGTGCGTTTCATTTAAGTAAGCCAAGCGATTTAATCCCCGAGTTGCAGGGGCGATTCCCCATTCGTGTGGAGCTAGATTCTTTAAGCGAGGATGATTTATACAAAATTTTGATTCAAACCAAAAATAGCATAATTAAACAATATATTTATTTGCTAGAAACGGAGGGATTAAAGCTAGAATTTGATGATGAGGCATTGCGGACAATCGCAAGATTTGCCCACATTGCAAATGAAAAGACGGAGGATATAGGTGCAAGGCGACTGCATACCATTGTCGAAAAGGTGCTTGAAGATATTAGCTTTGATGCGCCAAATCTCAAAGGGCAAAGCATAAAAATTGGCAAAAAGGATATTGAGGAAAAGTTAGATTCAATCATACAAAGTGCCGACAGCACGAGGTATATTTTGTGATTGAATCGCATAAAACCAAATGCGGATTTATCGCTCTTGTGGGACGCCCAAATGCAGGTAAATCCACGCTTTTAAATGCCCTTATCAACGAAAATCTCGCACTTACTTCTCACAAAGTCAATGCCACGCGCAAACAATGCAATATCATCGTTACGCACAAAAACGCGCAGATGATTTTTATTGACACACCGGGACTTCACAAAAGCAAAAAATTGCTAAATACCCTTATGGTTGATGAGAGCTATAAAGCCATCGAATCTAGCGATATTGTGGCGTTTCTTGCGCCTATAAGCGATGAGGTGGCGCACTATGAAGCGTTTTTGAAAATCATAAAAGATAAAAAACATATTGTATTATTAACAAAAATCGACTTAACAAGCAAGGCAAATCTACTAAAAAAATTAAAATCTTATCAAAAATATAGCGATAAATGCGAGGCTTTAATCCCTATTTCTGCAAAAAAGCGCGTAAATTTGGAGCAGATTTTAGAAGCGATTTATGCACATTTGCCACATTCACCTTTTTTGTATGATAGTGAAATCATTACACCCACGCATTTACGCGAGATTTACCGCGAGAAAATCCGCGAATCGCTGTTTAATTTCACAAATAAAGAAATCCCTTACATTAGCGAAGTGCGTATTTTGCAGATTATCGAGGGCGCAAATCTTACTAAAATTTATGCTGAAATCATTACAGAAAAGGAAAGCCAAAAGAAAATCATTATAGGGCAGGGCGGTAAAAGTATAAAAAATATCGGCATAGACGCACGAAAAAAGATTGAGGAATTTAGCGGTAGCAAAGCGTTTTTAAGCTTAAATGTCGTATGCGAAAAAGGCTGGAGTAAGGACAAAAAAGCCATCGAAAAAATAATGAGCTAGGGGGGGGGCGATTGTATATTTGGTAATTTATTTTTGATTTTTTGGATTGCTTTGGTTGTTGCCTTACAATAACAAATTTACCTACCCCCTTAATCCCCTCCGCAAGGGAGGGGAAATTTATCGTCATTGCGAGAATCGCAACGCGATTTGTGGCAATCCACTTTATTATTAGAATCTTTATTTTTGTGGATTGCTTTGAAATATATGCAATTATCGCAATGATGGGTTTTTACCGCGATTCATATAAGATTCGCTTTGCCCACGCCTTTGCTTTCTTAAAATAAATCTTTTTGTATTACTCATATTCGCGCTCCCAAGCGTTTGGCAAAGCAATCATTTCGCATTCATTGCCATAAGCCCCACAGCCCCAGCGATGGACATTTTTAGCGTGGATTAGCTCTAAAATGCGCACTCCCAAGTTATCCGCCAAGTGTGCATTGCCCGTATCCGCACACAAAAGCAAATCAAATCGCTTCATAAGCTCTGCTAAATTTAGCAAGTCATCATCATTCACAAAAACCGCAATATTTGGCGATTCAAAGGGTGCGAACTCATATCCACTGCTTTTGTGGTTTGTAAAAATCACCAAAATATCGCTAGATTCCCGCGCTATTTCCATCCCAAGTGCTATCCAATCGCTTGGCGCGAAGTTAAAGCAGTTTTTGCCACGAAATGCGTGAATGCCGATAATTACCTTGTAACCCCCCCCCCTATCGTATCTATGAATCTATCTATTTTTGCGTGTGGAGACAAATATTTTATTAAACAAGATTCTATCAAATCGGTGCGGACTTATCGTGCGAATCAAATCTATACAAGCCGTAATCTCGCGCCGTCTGCCTTTATACAAATACTTTGGGTGGCAAAATTTTGGCAAGAGCCGAAAATTTGAGCCTGTGTAATTAAGCGGACTTTGGATTAGGGATTTGGCAAAATCTGTCGCACGAATCGCACTAGATTTTTATAAGTGCTAATAATATCGCTATTATCGTTGCAATACATCGCATAAGATTCTTGTAAGGTAGTTGTTAGCATTTATGGCGATTCCTTTGATTGCTGGTGATTTGTGGTATATTTTAGCATATTTATATTAAATTTTTTGCGATTTACCCTTGACAGATAGCCACTATCATCTTGTATAATTGCGTTTTTAAAGTTTTAGATTTCAAAAGGTAGAGCAATGAAAAATCGTAGAGAGTTTATCAAAGATTCAGCGCGAATCGCAGGAGCAGTGGCAGTTGCAAGTGCGATACCACTTCAAAGCGCAGGGAGATTGCAAGGCACAATGGAATTTGTAAAGCTAAATAATGGCATAAAAATGCCAATTTTAGGGCTTGGCACTTATAATATGCGTGGCAAAAGCGGACAAAACGCCATCTCAACTGCCATAAAAGTCGGCTATCGCTTGATTGACACAGCGCAAATGTATGGCAACGAAATAGAAGTCGGCAACGCCGTAGGAAATGCGATAAAATCGGGCATTCCACGCGAAGAATTCTTCATCACCACAAAGTTATCAAGCAATATGAGCTATGATGAGGTGATGAAAAGATTTGAAGATTCGATGCGGAAGCTAAACCTTGATTATTTGGATTTGCTGCTTATTCACAGCAATTACCGCAATTCCAAAGAAATGTATAAAGCAATGGAGGCACTCCACAAAAATGGCAATATCAAATCACTTGGGCTTTCAAACTTCAATGCGGAGGCATTTAGCGACTTTGTGAAAAATTGTGAGATAATCCCAGCGGTAAATCAATGCCAAACGCATATCTTTTATCAGCAAAAGGCACTGCGCGAGGCGATGAAAGAGAGCGGGACGCTTTTAGAATCGTGGAGTCCATTCGTCTCTGGGCAAAATAACTTTTTTAAAAATCCCACACTTTTAAGTATAGCAAAGAAATATAATCGTAGCGTGGCGCAAGTGGCACTGCGATTCCTAATCCAGCAGAACATAATCGTCATTCCAAAGACGACAAATGAGCAACGAATGATTGAAAATATCGCGGTGTTTGATTTTAAACTTGATAGCAATGATATGAAAACACTAATGGCAATGGATACGGGCAAATCTGCTTTTAGCTGGGATAGTTAGAGGGCTATATAAGATTCAAAGTTATTTTAAAGGCAATCACAAATACGAATCTAGCAGCGGAGAGTTGCTTATATCTTTAATAACTTTACTATGAACCTATTTTATTTCTACAAGCAAATTTTAAAATAGATTTTTATAGAATTGCGATATTTTTTAAACGCGGAGGCGCAAAATGGCAAAAATCAAGGTGGCAATCAACGGCACAGGGCGAATCGGGCTTTGTGTAGCGCGAATCATAGGTGAGCGCGATGATATAGAAATTGTAGCAATAAATAGCACGGCGGATATTGCGACTTTAGCGCATTTGTTAAAATATGATTCTGTGCATAGGCATAGCGTTGAAATCGAAGTGGTGGGCGAGGATAAAATCGCAATCGGCAAAAGCAAAAATATCCGCGTTTTGAGCGATAGGAATCCGCAAAATTTAGATTTTGGTGAGGCGCAGTGCGTTATTGAATGCACAGGGAAATTTAATTCTGCTGACAAATCAAGTCAGCACTTGCACGGCAATGTCAAAAAAGTCGTAATCTCTGCCCCTGCGGACAATGCGCCTATGTTTGTTTATGGTGTGAATCATAGCACATACAATGGCGAATCCGTAATTTCAAATGCTAGCTGCACGACAAACTGCCTTGCGCCCATTGTGGCGGTTTTGCATAGCAATTTTGGCGTGGAATGTGGGCTTATGACTACGATTCATAGCTACACGAATGACCAAAATGTGCTAGATGTCAAACATAAAGATTTGCGCCGTGCGCGTGCTGCTGCGCTAAATATGATTCCCACAAGCACGGGCGCGGCAAAGGCGATAGGCAAGATTTTCCCTGAATTAGAGGGCAAATTAAATGGTGTCGCCATTCGCGTCCCTACGCCAAATGTGAGTCTTGTGGATTTGTCTGTGCGCCTTAAAAAGCGCGTTAGCGTGGATATAATTAACGAGGCATTTTTGGAGGCGGAGCGACAAAATCCGCAAATTATTCACAATGACTTAGATAGGCTAGTATCTAGCGATTTTGTAGATTCGACATTTAGTAGCATTTTTGTGCCAGATAAAACTATCGTAGTAGATGATTTTAATGCCAAAGTTTTAGCGTGGTATGATAATGAAGTGGGATATAGTGCGCGACTTGTGGATTTGGTAGCGTTTGTGAATGCGTAATTTGCGCGAATCTTTTAGGTAAATCTTATCATAAAACAAACTAGGGCGAATCAATGATAAAATTTAAAGATTATTTCCCAAAATCTAGTAATTTTTCCAAAGATGCGATGAATGCGCTTTTTCGCGCCATTGTCGCAGAAAAAAAAGAAGGTGTTAGCGGATATTATGATTTGCCATATCAAAAAAGCGCGATTTTAGATTCGCATAAATTTATCGAATCGCGCAAAACCTTACTAGATTCCATTGAAAATCTTATCATAATAGGCATTGGCGGGAGTTCGCTGGGGCTAAAGGCGATTGATTCAATGCTCTCGCACTTGCCTTACCGAAAGCCGATAAATTTGAAATTTTTAGAGCATACTGATCCGATAAAAATTGAAAAAACGCTCAAAAAAATAAAGCTAAAAAACTCCCTATTTATCGTCATCTCAAAGTCTGGCAAAACGATTGAAACTTTGTCGCTTATGAAATATGTCCTGCGCCGTTATCAGTTGCTAAAAGGTGCGACAAACAAGCGGCATTTAGCCATTATCACGGATTTTGGCTCACCACTTGAATCTTTTGGACGCAAAAACAAAATCGCCACACTTTGCATTGAGAAAAATATCGGTGGGCGATTTTCAGCACTTAGCACGATAGGAATCTTGCCTTTAAGTATTTTGGGCTACCGCGTGGATAAAATTTTGTGCGGTGCGCGTAAAATGTCGGAGGATTTTTTTCGTCGCAAGGCAGACCATATCCTTAAAAAAGCCATCTTTTTTGGCAACCATAGGGATAAATTTCACATAAATATTCTCTTTTCGTATTCAAGCGTCTTTAAGGACTTTAACGCGTGGTATGTGCAGCTTTGGGGAGAGAGTTTGGGGAAACTAAATAGCTTTCATCGCAAAACCGCGCTAACGCCTATCGCACTGATTGGCAGTATCGACCAGCATTCATTTTTGCAACTAATCGTGCAGGGCGTAATGGATAAAACCGTTACATTTTTGAGTTTAAATCAAACAAGCTACGAAAATCCCAAAATCCCAAAGATGAAATTAGAATTTTTAGATTCGTGTGATTTTGCTAATGGTGCGAGTTTTGCTTCGCTTTTGCAAAAGCAGCAGCACTCCACAATGGAGGCGATTCAAAAGGAAGGTGTGCCCACTGATAGCATTGAAATCAAGCGATTAGATGAAGAAAGTGCGGGGAATCTCATAATGTATTATGAACTTTTGACTTCGTGTGCGGGAAAAGTGCTAGATATAAATACCTACAATCAGCCCGGCGTGGAGCTTGGCAAGAAAATTTTGGTAACGAAATTTAAGCGCAAGTAAATTTTGCGTGATTTTGTGTAGATAGAAGCGAGATTTTGGGGCGGATAAAGCGCAATGAAATGCCTAATGTGCGAGGATTTTAGCTTTAATATTATCTGCAAAAATTGCGATTCTTTAATCAAACTAGCCCCGCAAAAACGCTTTTACGCCGATGGATTCGCCGTTTTTAGCTTTTATGAATATCAAACAATCGAATTTTTACTAAAAAGCAAATATTATCTAATCGGCAGTCGAATCTACAAGTTTTTAGCCAAAAAAGCGTGGGCATATTTTAGTGGTATAAATAGCGATTTTCGCGGTGTATATGGTATAGGACTTGATGATAGAGTAGAGCATTGCTATTCGCATTCGGGCGTGATTGTGAAAGAATTTGCCAAAAGTTTTACGCCACTTTTTGGGGTTTTGAAAGCACAAAATGGCATTCACTACGCAGGGAAAAGCCTAAAATACCGCCAAAATCACAAGAAAGGCTTTATTTATAGTGGCAAGCAGGGAATTAGTGCGGTGCTAATTGATGATATTATCACAAGTGGCGCGAGTATCGATGAGGCAAGAGAATGTTTAGAATCAAACAATGTGTGCGTTTTATTCGCGCTAGTTTTAAGTGATGCAAGATTTTAGGATGATAATTTGTATCCACTAAAACTGCACTTTGCTTGTTTTGGGTAATCATTTGGATTATTTTTGTATAAAACTACGACTTTATAGACGCCCAAGTCTTATCTTGCTTATTTTGCGCAAAAAAATAACCCAAAGCACTGCCACAACTACTTTGATTGCGATTCGTGGTGCAATCTAAAATAAATATTTTTATCATTCTAAGCAAAGCACAAAAGCAAAGAATCTAAAAAATCAAAAGCGAATTATTATAATTTCGTGCAATTCAAAGCAAATCGATTTCCGCGCAAATCATCGCTAAAATTTCATCTTGTGGCTTATCGCAGGGGATTTTTAGGGTTTTTACGCCCAAAGATTCGGCGGTTTTTATGATTCGCTTCTGCACTTCCAAAAGATACTCTAATCCACGCGATTCGATATTGTCATTTTCTTTTTGTGCTAGGCGGGAGCGCAAAATCGCTTCATTTGTCTCTAAAATCACGGCTAAATCAGGCGTTTTTGAAACAGCGCGATTTACCTGCAAAGCCAAATCAAAAGATAGCGAATCGCAATACGCAACGCCAGAAATAAGGCTTCTATCGCTAATCACAAGTCGTCCCGCATTTAGATTTGGCGCAATGACGCACTCTGTGTGATTTGCCCTATCGGCTAGAAATAGCATAGTTTGCGTGAGATTGCTAATATCGCCAGAGCTTCCGTGCAGGGCAAGGTTGCGAATCATTGTGCCAAAATCGCCACCACTAGGCTCTTTGGTAAAAATAGCATTTTTATATCGCCCACGCAGTAGCGCGATTTGGGTGCTTTTGCCTGTGGTATCAATGCCCTCCAAAACAATATATTTACCCATTTTGCGCCCCCAAATGCGCGATAAAATCATTGACTTTTTGCGGGACTAAATGTGCGATTTTACCCCTGTGTCGCAGAATCGAGCGCACCACGCTTGAGCTAATAAAGGCATTTTGCAAGGACGGCATTAGATAAATCGTCTCTAGGCTAGGATTTAGCGATGCGTTCGCATAGCCGATTTGCAGCTCATACTCAAAGTCGCTAACAGCACGAAGCCCACGAATCAAAATACTGCAATTTTTGGACTTTGCAAAATCAGCCAAGAGATTATCAAAGGATTCCACTGCGACATTTGGCATATTTGCGATTGCGAGTTCTATCATCTCTACGCGTTTTTCTACGCTAAAAAGTGGGCTTTTATCCGCAGAGTGCGCCACTGCCACGATGATAGTATCAAAAATCCGACTTGAACGCGTAATAACATCTAAATGTCCGTTTGTAATCGGGTCAAAAGTCCCCGGATAGATTGCGATTTTTTGCATTTTGTGCCTTTTGCTATTGATATTTTCACAATTATAGCAAATTTTAGATTCAAATCATTTGCTTTTATCTGCATTAGATTCGCTTGTATTTTCGCCCCAGCGTGGGAAAAGATTGTGCGCTACATTGATAGAATCAAGCCATTTTCCACACATAAAGTCCTCCATATCTGCGAGATTCTTGCTGTTTGCGTAATATGAGAGCATAGGCGGGGCGATGATTGCGCCCATATTTGTAAGATTTAGCATATTTTGGAGCATTATCGCATTTAGGGGCATTTCGCGCGGGGCTAAAAGCAGGGTTTTGCGCTCTTTTAGCGCGACAAGGGCGGCGCGAGTGATTAGCGTCTCACTAATGCCACAGGCGATTTTTGCAAGCGTATTCGCGCTACACGGGATTATGACCGTGGCACTCACACCAAAAGAGCCAGATGAGATAGGCGAATCTAATGCGCTATCATCACAAAGTGTGATTTTTGCGCTAGATTTGCTTAAATCGCCCTGTAAATTATACGAATCTTTGCGCGATTCATTTGAATCTGTCGCACTTTTTACGCACGAATCGCCACTAGATTCGCCCAAATCTAGCAGATTTTTTATGTGCGAATCGCTTAAAATATCGCTGATTTTTTCCTCATATTGCGCCACCATTTTTGCACCATTGCTAAAAACCACAAAGATTTCGCTATTCTCCGCAAACCTTGCCAAATGCCCTGCGAATCGAATGCCAAGCCTTATCCCACTTGCTCCCGTAATGCCTACTACGAATCTTTGCTTTTTTTTGCTATGAATTTCTTGCATTTTTACTCCAAAAAAATTTGCCTTAAAATCGCTCAAATCTATCGCTTATCTAAAATCACTATCTTGTGCCAAATCACAGCCCTTTTTTCGCTATCAAGCATTTTTTCTTTATCATCGCTTAGACTTGCATTAAACAGCATACCTCCTAGCTCAAAGCAATTCTTTGCATTTTTATTCTCTATCATTTTATTTCAAGTAAATTGTAGCGTAAAATCATTTAGATTTGTGCGTGAATTGCCATTAAATTCGTGGGTAATTTGTGGATTGCTTCGGTAAATTTGCGATTTACCTCTCAATGACAAAAGGCAGCGATTGCTTCGATTCGCGTTGCGAATCTCGCAATGACTGATTTTTTATTTTTGCGCAATTCACGCCTAAAATTTAAAATCTACTCCCCAATCTTCGCGCTTTTTGAATCTAAAATGATGACATTTAGTTCTCTATTGCTTTGCGTATTCTCCGCTCGGATAGTTTGCCCTTTTGCGCCATCTTGCATTGCTTTGACGCTAAAAGTTATGTTAATGTCGCTATTTTTATACGCCACGCTCAAAATATCGCCCTTGCGCACGATGATTTTGGGCGTGATTTTAGACGCCACGATACTTGCACCACTTGCAATAAAGCTCTTTGCTTCATATTGCCCCAAAATCTCCGCGCTGACAGGCATAGTGAGATTTTTAGTGATAGGAATCTGCGTGATTGTAGTGTTATTTTTGTCAATCACTTCGCCACTTTTGATGCTCCCTACCGCGCTCAAACTATCGATAATAGCGTTTATTTGAAAGTTGAAAAACACGCGCTTCTTGCGCTCATTATGGCGGATATGCACTTCAAAATTTCCACTGTCCTTTCGCAAATCCCTATCATCAAAAATGATTTTCTCCAAAGTATATTTCGCCAAATTGCGCTCAATCACAGGGGCGATTTCAAGGTTGCTAATGGCAATATTGTAGTTTTTATAATAATCCAAAAATCGCTTCTCTACCGCACTTTTTATAGCATTGATAAGGGCTGGATTTTGCGCATCGTTTGTGTTTAAATCGCTTGAATCTGCGCTTTGATTCGCATTTTGATTCGCATTTGAATCGCTTTGATTTACGCCTAAATCTTCCGCGCCAAAAGCCACGCAAATCGCCACAAAAACCAACAATATAATTTTTTTCATAATCACGCCTTTACCACAAAATTTGACAAAATCTCGCGCGTAATGCCACCAAAATTGATTTTTAGCTTTGCATTCACACCGCTTTCGCTTACAGCCTCTATGCGCCCTGTGCCAAAGATTTTATGCACTACCAAATCATTTTTCTTAAATCCCGCGCTTTGTTTGTCAAACTTCACGCTACCTTGCACTAGCCCACATTCGCGCAAAAAACGAGATTTTTCTAATTGTGTCCTTTTGCCCTTGTAAAAGCGCGATTTTACGCAGGATACCACTAGTTCGCTTTTTGCCCTTGTAATCGCCACATAGCCAAGTCTGCGCTCTTCCTCAATGTCCGTGCTATCACTAATAATAGGGAAAAATCCTTCCTCTAAACCTATCACAAATAAATGCTCAAATTCTAATCCCTTGCTAGAATGCACACTCATACAAAAAATGCAATTTTGTGCGTCCTCATCGCTATCGCTGCTTAATGAAATATCATTCAAAAAATCTTCCAAACTTGCCTCTGGATTTTGCACGACAAAATCGCGGAAACTCCCATAAAGCTCGTCAATATTTGCCTCTCTATCAATCTCATCTTGGCTTTTATCAAATGAATCCAAAATATTTATTCTATCCTTAAACAAATCCAAAAAGCCCATTGTCGAATCTGCTAATTTCTCACGCAACGAATCTAATAGCGAAAAAATCCCGCAAATCGCATCGATGTGCTTTTGTGGCAGTGGGATTTCGCTTTTTAGATTTGCCACTGCCTCAAAAATCGAAATGCCCTTACTTTTGGCAAAAGATTCTAATTTATCTTGCGAAACCTTGCCGATTCCGCGCTTGGGGCGGTTTATGATTCGAAGCAGCGAAAAATCATCATTTGGATTTATAACAAGGCGAAAATAACTCAAAATATCCTTAATCTCGGCGCGTTCATAAAAGCGCGTAGTGCCGATGAGTTTGTAGGGAATATTTGCCTTATTTAGCCCATCCTCAATACTTCTACTTAAAGCGTTTAGGCGAAATAAAATGGCGATTTCATTTGGATTCACACCTGAATCTAGTAGCTTTTTTACGCGCTCGGCAATCTGTGCTGATTCGATTCGCTCATCAATGCTTTCAAGCAACGCGACTTCCTTGCCACTGCCCTTTGTGCTTTGCAATTCCTTGCCTAATCGCTTCGTATTAAAGGCGATTAGGCGATTTGCAACCTCCAAAATCTCACTCGTAGAGCGATAATTTTTTTCTAATCGAATGATTTTTGCGCCCTTAAAATTATCCTTAAAATCCAAAATATTTTGGATTTTCGCGCCTCTCCACCCATAAATGCTTTGGTCATCATCGCCCACCACGCAGATATTATTATGCGTGGTGCAGAGTTTTTTTAGCAATTTATATTGCAATTCATTCGTATCTTGGTATTCATCAACCATAATGTAATTGTATTTTTGGCTGATTTCATCGCAAAGCGCGGGATTCTTATCTAAAATTTCGTAAGTTAAAAGCAGTAAATCATCAAAATCCACCATATTTTTTTCAAGCAATAGCCCGTTGTATGCGCCATAAATCTTTGCGATTTCTTTATAAGTGCTATCTTTTGCCTGATTTGCCACTTCGGCGGGGCTTAAAAGCAGATTTTTATAGCGCGAAATTTCCGCACCCAAAAGGCTTAAAGAGACATTTGATTTAAATGTGCGCAAGATTCGCTTCCTATCGTCATTATCAAGCAAAATAAAATTTGCCTTGCGATTTAGCAAATGAATGTGTAGCTTTAAAAACAAAAGCCCAAATTTATGAAAAGTGCAAAGCAAAGGCGGCGCAGAGTCGGTTCGCGTGATTAGATTTAGCGCACGGGTGCGCATTTCCATTGCTGCTTTGTTTGTGAAAGTTAGCGTCAAAGTGCTACTTGATGGGATTCCTACTTCATCAATCAAATACGCTAGGCGCGTGGTAAGCGTTTTTGTTTTCCCGCTCCCAGCACCTGCCAAAATAAGCAACGCGCCATCGATTTGCTTGACGGCTTCGCATTGTTCGGGATTTAGTCCGCTTAAAATATCGCTCATTTTTGTGTGCCTTTGGTGCGATTGTCTTTTAGCGATAAATCCGCAGGATTTGCTTGATTTACATTTGAATCTAGTGGATTCATACTTGAATTAGCCCGATTTTTGCGCGTTCCGCCATTTAGATTCATTGGATTTGGCGCATTTCGTGCAGTGGCATTGTTTTTTGCCAAAATTTCGCTCGTATCAATCTCAAAGTCAAAAAAGTCCGACTTAAACCCCGCCTTGTTGATTGCACCAAATTGCATTGATGCCAAGTTCAAATTTCCCATCGCTTGATGAAGCAATCCTAGCGCGAATCTTGCTTCAAAATTCGTGCCACTATCCATTCGTGAGAGCTGAATCAAAGCTACCGCATTATCATAATTTCCCGCGCCAATCGCTGCCACCGTGGCGTAAAAATAAATCTCTGAGCTTTGCACTTTATACGCGTCAATTAGCTCATTATAGTAGGCAAATGCGCGTTCAAAGTCTAGCAAATAAATCGCATTAAGTGCTAGTGCTTGTAAAATCCCGCTCACATCGCCTTGTGAGTTTAGCAATCTATCATTTAAAATCTCATCGACATAGCTATTTGCACCCACCAAAAACGCCATATAAATATAAATCTGCCTTGCAAGGCTAGGTCCCGTATAAACCAACTCCAAATTTTTCAAATCATTTTTAAAAAAATCAAAGAGATTTAGCGAAAATGTCTTGATATTTTCATTATAATGGCTTGAAATTCGCGCCAAAATCATCGCTACAATGTCATTATTTGACGCTGCGACAAGCTCATTAAACGCGCTTGTGATGATACTCTTATCCCTTGTGCCAAGTGCATAAAGCGCATTTAGCGCAAACATTAAAGGTGTGGCTTGAGTATTACTAGGATTTTGTGGGGAGATTTGCATTTTTAGCGGTGCATTTGGTTTTCCTAAATCTTGCGTGGATTCCTTATGAAACCACTGCATATCATCAGTGAGATTCCCATTTGCAAAGCCAAGCAGTGAGCGATAAAAGCCTTCTTGCACTTCGCTTTCAAATGTGAGCTCTTCAAAACTTGTGGTAATGTCATTTAGGATTCGACTGCCATCTTTTTGCGTGAGTTGAGCGCACATTAGCGCGAAAATCCCGCTTAACATATCATTTGAATCCAAATGATATGAGCGCAAAAAATGTCGCCTTGCGTTTTCAAAGTCATTTAACTGCGCATAAATTAACCCTAAATTATACTGCAAAACCTGATGATTTGGGTATTTTTTTGCCGCATCTTGCATAATTTTTAGGGCTTCGTTAATGTTATAGCGCAAAATCTCTTTTAAACCCTGCGTGATATTTTGATTGATTCGCGAGAGTAGGACGCCCTGTGCTAGGCTTGAATCGGCTTCTTCGATATTATTCATTCGCAAATGCAATCCGCCGTCATTTATTAGCGAAATGGCATTTTTGGCGTCAAATACGCGAAAAGGCGCGAAATAAAAGATGATTTTATAATGCCAAAGATTCGTCATCTGCGAATTATCACTGCGATTCCAAAAACTTTTTTGCGCAATATTTATGTCAAATAGCGAATCTTTTAGTTTGATTTTTATAGGATAATATTTTGCCAAATCTTTTGCTTCGTAATTTTTCATTAGCGCGTTATAAATCTCCGCACTTTGCGTGAAATGCGACCGTTTTAGCTCCACAAGCGCAAGTGCCATATTTGTCTGTATTAAGTCTGTGGGCGATAAATCAACATCGCGAATATAATTGCTAATGTATTCATAAGCCAAGTCAAACTCGCCCATTCGCGCATAGATTAGCCCGATTGTAAAGCGATTATCCATATCTGTAATATCTAGCAGTTTTTTTATGGCACTATATTCGTCATTAAAATTTAGATAGATTTTGGACGCTAAAAGCGCGGATTGTGTAGAATACGCATCGGAGCTAGGGTTATTTAGCGAAGAGAGAGAGTTAAAATAATTTGCGCTATAAAAATTTGCAAGGCTATAAATATAACTATAAAGTGGCTTACCACTCCACTCAATCATCGTGCCTTTGGCAAGATTCACATAATAATCATATTTTGCAAAGTCATTTAGCTGATAGGAAATCTGTGCGGCATTTATCGCGGCAGCTGCGATATTTTCGCCACTTTTGATTGTGCCATCAAAGGCATTTAGCGCGTCTTTTAGATTGCGCTCTTTCATCTTTGCCACGCCTAAATTAAAACTAGCAAAGCTCTGCGAAAAAATCGAAATATTATTATAGACATCTAACGCCTCTGTGATATGTCCGCTACTATAAAGCAAAGCGGCTTTTTGGATAAGGCGTTGGAGTTCGTTGCCCTGCAACTTTGGCATTTTTGTGCCTTCACGCACTGCCCTTTGCTCAACTTGCGGTTGCGGAGTATAAATTGGCGTTAAAGGCTCTTCTTTGTTTAAAGCACTAATTAGCACGATGATTAGGATTAGCAAAAGCACGGCAATAGCGATTGAAGCATATAAAATTATTTTGTTTTTAAATAATTCTTTGATTTTGGCAATAAGCGGGGCGATTTTACCAAAAAATCCGCTTACAGCACCGCCCACGCTAGAAAATCGCTCTTTAAGCGAATCTAAATTTTTAAGCGAATCTTTGAATCTGTCTTTTAGATTTGCACTTGAATCCGTGCCATTTTGCGCCTCATCTAAATGAATGACATTTTTTTCATCTTGTGCGTTTTGCTCGGGCATTTTGCGTGAATCCTTTGATTACATTATTGCAAATATTTTTTTAGCGCATTTGGTATATCAATGCTTCCATCTTTTTGCTGATAATTTTCCATAATCGCTACCAAAGTCCGCCCCACCGCCAAAGATGAGCCATTTAGCGTGTGTGCTAAAATATTTTTTTTGCCATCTTTATAGCGAATCTTTCCGCGCCTGCTTTGAAAATCGCGTGTATTGCTTACAGAGCTAATCTCGCGGTAGCAGTTTTGATAAGGCAACCACACTTCAATATCCACCGTATTACTCGCACTAAAACCCAAATCGCCACTGCAAAGCTGAATCATTCTATGTGGCAACTCTAATTTTTGCAAAATGCCACTCGCCACTTCTACCATAAAATCCTGCATTTTATCGCTTTGCTTTTGCGTAGTAATCGCTACTAGCTCGACTTTGTCAAATTGATGTTGGCGAATCATTCCCCGCGTATCGCGCCCTGCACTTCCTGCCTCTTTGCGAAAGCAAGGCGTATAGGCGCAGAGTTTGAGCGGTAGAGTTTCAAGCGGGATAATGCAGTCTCTATACATATTTGTAAGCGTAATTTCTGCTGTTGAAATCAAATAAAGTTCGTGTTTTTTTTGTTTTTCTGCTAAATCTACCGAATCTGCACTAATATCCGCAGTATCGCCTAAAACAACGGAAGTGATTGCGGTGGGATTTTCGTAGTTTTTGGCAGATTTTGAGCGTGAGACTAGACTTGGAGTCTGCGAATGCTCGAAATCTGCCAAATCTGCGGAAGGCGCACCCAAGACCGAATTGTCGGCTATTTTAAACATATCGTATTCAAATTTTGGTAATTGTCCCGTAGTCAGCAACGAATCCCGATTCACAATCACAGGCGTAGAAATTTCCTCAAAGCCAAAACTAGCATTATGCTCCAACATAAAATTTATAAGCGCACGATTTAGCTTTGCCGCGCCACCGCGAAGCAGTGAAAAGCGTGATTTGGCGAGTTTCACACCCACTTCAAAATCAATCCATTTATTTTGCTCCCCAAGCTCATAATGTGCCTTTGGCGCGAAGTCAAATGCCTTTGGAGTGCCGATTTTTTTAATCTCTACATTTTCATTTTCATCTGCGCCGATGGGAGTTTTGCTATCAGGGATATTTGGGATTTCTAGCAAAATCTCATTTGTAGCGCACTCAATCTCTCTAAACTCCGCCTCTGCCTTTGCAATATCGCTTTTTAGATTCGCTAACTCTCTTTGCAGATTTGCAGTGTCCGCGTTGGCTTTTTTTGCCTCAAAAAAGTCCTTTGACTTTGCATTTTGCTCTGCTCTAAGCGATTCTAAACTTTTAAGCAAATCCCTATATTTGCCTATTTTCTCACGCAATAAATCTAACTTTTTTGATTCGACATTTTTTGCACTTAAACGCTGTTTCACGCACTCAAATTCATTTAGCAGAAGTTTTATGTCAATCATTCGCACCTCTAAAATTTTACAAATTTGCAATTATACTTTAAATCTACTAAATTCTCTAAAACTTCCAGCCAAATTTTGCCTCCAAGCCGTAAGTGTAAAAATTTGTGTTTGTGTCGCTTGATTTTGTGGTGTTAAAAATCGCCCCAAAATTCCCATTCACGCGCAAATACCACGCGCCAAAGTCCTTTTGGTAGCCCAAATCAAAGGCGATTTTATGTGTGTTTGGAATCTTAAAGACAAGCGAATCTGTGCTATTTGCATAATGCAAAATATGCGTTTTTTGCGAGTTATACGCCAAAAATTTATAATCAATTTTGCCTAAAATCGCACCATAATTCCTAAAGTCAAAGCCCACTTTCGCCCCCAAAATCGCGCTTAAAAAATACGAATGATACGCTTCCGCATTTAGCGCAAAGTCGCCACCTGCTTCGGCAAATTTTGGCATTGCCAAAAAGCCCTGATTTAGCCCTAAATACGGCGCAATCATAAAATTAGTGATTTTAAAATCATACACGAATGCCAAATCCACCGCGATTTGATAAATATTTTGACTTGATTTTAGGCTTGAAATCTGCCTATTTGATTTTATCTCGCGCGTATGATTTGCAAAAATCATAAATCCACTCAAACCCAAATCCACGCCAAAATTCTCCGCAAATCGCGCATTTAGATTTGCACCAAGCGTGAGATTGTGGCTTTTGGTGGCTAGATTTTGCGTGGCGATGAATGTATCTAGTGCGTTTTTTAGGTTGCCATAAGCATAAGCAAAATTTAATGCGAATCTGCCACGCACAAAATCCACCCCATATCCTGCGCGAATCCCGCCTAAAATGCCATTTGCGTCCCCTGAAATGCCCTGCACGATAAATCCCGCGTTTATATTATTTGGATTTGCGCTTTTTGTGGAGATTTTTCTAACCTGCCTTTGACGCGCTTGGCGTGGATTTACTACGCGCTTTGTGCTGCGTTGCTTTGAAAATATCAAGTCGCTATCAAATGCCAAACTCTCCATTACCGCGAGATTTGTAGCATAAAACGCGCTAAAAATGGCGCGATTTATGTCATTTGCGCTAGATTTAAGATTTGCGCTACTTGCCCCGCTAATGGTATAAATATCATCGCCAAACCGCGTTAAAGTCGCGCTTTCATTGTTATTTAGCGATGATTTAAACTCCGTGATTGCCGCCTGATTTATCGTAACATTTAGTGTTGTGCCGTTAAGATTCGCGTTTGCAAAGTCGCTATTTCCGTTTATCAATCTTACGCTACCCCCCCCCGTGAGCGTTCCTGTGATAAGCGTGTGATTTCCAGCCATCGCGCCTTTTGCATCGACAATATAAGTTCCACTATTTGCCACGCTACCTATAATCTGCCCCATTTTGCCACTATTATCCGCACCGATTGTAAGAGTGCTACCCGCAAGATTTTGCACACCGCCTGTGGCTGTGAGTGTGCCACCGTAAATGCTAATGCTAGAGTTTTTTGAGTCATAGATTCCGCCACCATTCATAGAAGTGCCACCTTGCCGTGAAATTAGTGTGCCCGTAACGGTCATTTTTCCGCCGTTTATAACAAGATTTCCCCCGCCACCAAAAACCGAATCAAAAGCATTGAATCCACCTGCAACACTGCCCGTAGTATCCACGCTCATATCTTTTGATTCTAATCCATTGTAGAAATTTCCATTTACAACAACGCGCCCACCACTATTTATCGTAAAATTTGAAGTAGTATTATTACTGAGAACGCCTACCGTCCCGCCGACATTATAAACGCTACCCGTTAGATTCACACTCCCGCCGTTATTTGTTAAACTATTTTGAAAGCGAATCGTGTTTGCAGAGACGCGCAAAGTAGCATTTTGCGAAAGATTCACGATTCCATCGTGGATAAAAAAATTTGCATTGCTAAAATCCGCTGTGGCATTTTGGGCTAATTGTAGCGAACTACCACGCGAAAATCTCACTTTAGATTCGCCACCATATTCCGAACCTTGCGGATTTATCGTAGTCCCACTTGAAATTACATTAAAAGTCGCACCATTGCCTACACTCACGCTACCGCTTTGAATAGCAAGTGTATGTGCGCTCATAATCGCGCTTTGAATCCCGTTAGCCACGCTAAATCCGCCCGAATAAAAAGTCGTGGTATTATCGCTAACTTGTAGCACATACTGCGAATTTGCCCTGCCATTTATCGTAAGGTGTGGATTGCGATTGTAGCCTATGGTTGTCGCTTGCCCATTGCCTTTTGATGAAGTTATTGTATCGCTTCTATTGCCATTGAGCGTTATTGTGCTAGGTAAAGTGTAGTCTGTGTAATTTATGCAATACGCGACATTCACGCAACCAAGTAGCGCAAATCCAATCACAATGCCACGCATTTGTAAAACCATTTGCGAATCTCAAGCGCAAATCTAAAAAAACTTATAAACCACGCTTGTAATGGTTAAGATTCCTGTTACAAGCACGAATAAATCAAGCCATTTGTTGCGTAATTTTTTCATCACAGGGACGCTATAAAGTGCCACGATGGGCATCACAAAGAGTATCGTTGCGATAATAGGTCCGCCTAAATCCTCGATAAAGCCCAAAATGCTAGGGTTAATATACGCCACCGCCACGATTGTCGCAAACATAAAGATTGTGGTAAAAATGCTAATGTAGCGCAGGTTTGGATTTTCACTCCCTACAAGTTTGAATCCCTTGCGCACGATACCATTTAGCCCTTCACACGCTCCAAAATAATGCCCAAAAAAGCTAGTGGCGATAGCTAGAAACGCCACCAACGGCGCACTATATGAAATCAGCGGATTATCAAGCTTATTTGCAAAATATGACAAAATAGGGATATTTGCCTCTCTGGCAGCCACAAAATCCGCGCTATCAAGCGACAAAATACACGAAAACACAAAAAACATTATAAAGATTAGCAACATTAGCGCGGTTTTAAATAGAATCGCATTTGCCTTTTGATTTGCACTAGATTCGCCATAATGCTTACGGATGGATTGTGTGAATGTCGAAATGGCAGGGCTATGGTTAAATGAAAATACAAGCACGGGCAAAGTCAGCCAAATGACTACAAAAAAGTCCTTTACGCTTGGAATTTGTGCGATTAGCTCTAACTTCCAATGCGGGATAAGATAAAGCGAAAAGCCAAAAAGCACAAGGCAGAGCGGATAGACAAGCGCGGAGCAGACTTTGGTGATAATTTCCTCCCGCGCTAACATTACTAGCATTAGTGCCAAAACTAAAATGAATGCCAAGCTTGCGCGCACAGCAGGGTAAAGTTGCATTGTAGATTCATCATAGAGCGCAGTTAGCCCAAGCTGGTGGATAAAAAAGCTACCAAAAGTATTTGTAATCCCCACGCCATAAGCAAGACATATAGGATAAATCGCAAAAAAATAAAGCACCGTAATGCCAAAGCTAACCTTGCGTCCCCAATACTGCTCGGCAGCGTGGGTTATGTCATTATCCGCACTTTGCGAGCTGCCGACAAATCGCGACAGCGCACGATGAGAGAGCCAAACCATAGGAAATATTAGCGCACTCATCACCACCACAGCCCAAAATCCGCCACTTCCCGCACGAATCGGCAAAAACAATATCCCAGCCCCCACCGCCGTGCCAAAGAGCGATAAAATCCAGCGCAAATCAAACACATTCATTTGAAGTCCTTTATTATGAAGTGTGAAATTTATAAGCGGAATTGTAGCAGAAATTTGATTTATAAGGATTTTAGAATTTCACGCGGATTTATGTATAATTCACGCGCCCCTTTTGTTTTCAAAAGGGGCAAAATCCACTAATAAGGTATCGTTATGAAACAACATAACAAACGCCTTACGCTGAAATTATATCTAAAAATTTCGCTTGTTTGCAAGTTGAAAATTTGGATTAAGAATAAGCAATAGGTGCAAGGGGGCGGAATGCCCCCAGCCTTTGGTGGATTGCTTTGATAATATTTTATTAGAATCGTAAAAATTTTTAAAAAAGGAAATTTATGCTTTGTGTGTTTGATTGCGAGAGTGTGCCTGATACCGCACTTTTGCGCGAAGTGTATGGATATAGTGGCAGTGATTTGGAAGTGTGCGAAATGGCGTTTGCAGCGCAAAAAGAAGCCACAGGAAGCGAGTTTTTGCCCATCGCCTTTCATCAAATCATATCCATCTCCGCGCTAATCTGCGATGATTTTGGGCGGTTTGTAAAAGTGGGGAATTTTGGGCGCGATTCAAAGGATTCAAATGTAGATTCAAGTAGCAATTCAGGTGCAAATTCAAGCAAAGATTCGCCGTATTTAGCAAAAGATGAACGCGAGATTTTAAGTGAATTTCTACGCTATTTAAATAAAAATAATCCTAAATTAGTGAGTTTTAATGGGCGCAATTTTGACTTGCCTACGATTATGATTCGTGCTATGCGCTATAATCTCAGTGCCGAATCCTACTTTGAGACGGACAATGTGGCGCATAATAAAAACAAGTGGGAGAATTATCGGGCAAGGTATAGTGAGAATTTTCACATTGACTTGCTAGATGCTGTGAGTGCGTTTGGCGCAGCGCGGGGGATTAAACTTGATGTCATCTGCAAAATGGCGGGAATTGTAGGCAAATTTGATACAAGCGGCGATGATGTGTATAAACTTTTTCACGCTGGGGAATTTCGCAAAATCGATGAATACTGCCAAAGCGATGTGCTAAATACATATTGGCTATACCTAAAATATCAGCTATTGCAGGGCAAAATCACGCTTTTTGAATATGCGGACTTGCTAAATATATTTTTAGAAAAAATGCCAAAGGATAGAGATTATAGCGAAGTTTTTAGCAATGCACTAAAGGTGAATCTTGCGGAATTAGGGTAGCCTAGATGCAGGGTTCGCAAGCAAATCCCACGCCGTCATTGCGAGAAAATCCGTCATTGCGAGGGCGAATCGTAAGATTTGTCCGAAGCAATCCAAAGATTCCCCCTCCCTTGCGGAGGGGGATTAAGGGGGTGGGTAATCAATCTGTCATTGCAAACATTCGCAAGAATGTGAAGCAATCCACACCACGAAAATCTAATAAAAATCCAAATCAATGCCCCAAATGCAAATCAAAGCAACCTTACTTGGTAAATTAAAGTCTAGGGGTTAGAGGGATCCTACTTTTTGCAAAAGCAAAAAGTAGCAAAAACTTTTATAAGGATTTACACTTCGTGCGGATTTATTTTATTTAGATTACTAAAGAAACTGCGCTACGCTTGTTTTGCCACGAATCTAGCCTCAAAAGCCTAGATTCTCGCAATGACGGGATTTTATTTTTTTGGATTGCTTCACATTCTTACGAATGTTCGCAATGACGGCGTGGCAATAGATTCATATAAATCAAGCGTGAATCTACCCACGATTCGCACTAGATTCACACAATTTTTTTACAAAAATTCCCAAGTTTTTATCCAAATTAAGCAAAAACTTTATACTTTTTTGGCAAAATTCCGCATTTAGAGCGATTCGCAAAATTGTTATAAAAATCATCAAAAAAGGAAATTTAGCATAAAATGAAAACTTTGATTGTGGAAAATGACACTTATTTGGCGCAGAGCATTAGCAATAAACTCATCGACAAAGGCTATGAATGCGTGGTTTCAAAGGATACGAATTTCAAGTTTGATGGCAATACGCACTTTGATGTGGTGCTTATGAGCTATGATGTCTGCACCACGAACTGCGTGAATATAGTCAAACTTTTTCCAAATAGCATTGTCATAATGATGATAAAATATATCGCCGATGAGAGCGTAACCAAAATGCTTCAAGCAGGTGCGTATGACTATATCATTAAGCCATTTGCCATCGATGAGCTAATCCGCAAAATCGAGCATTACAAGCATTACAGCGCGTTGCAACAAGAAGTTGTCTTTTATAAAAATTACTTTGAGTTTGTCGAAGAGATTTTGGATACGCCCATACCATTTACCTACAACCTACCATTTATCATTCGTAGCAATTCGCAGCGAAGCGCAGATATTTACGCTATGCGCTACGCACGGCTAAAACACATAAAATTTACCTTTAAAAATATCAAAGCGATTGATTGCCGCGAGATTTTAAAGAAAAATAACAACGATGAAATTATTTATATTACAGGATTAGAGCAACTCAAAAAAAACGAGCGCAACGAGTTTTTATCGCGCCTAAATAAGCACAATATCCTAATGTCTTTTATCTCAAAAGAGGAAGTGGCATTTAGCAATATTGCGGATATTACAAACTCAAATGCGATATGCGACTTTGGCGGAGATATTTTAAGCATTAAGGATTATGAAAAGGCGATGATTGTGAAGTATGAGAATATTTACTCTGACATTGACTTGGCAAAAAAGCTAGGAATCTCCCGCAAAAGCCTTTGGGAAAAACGCAAACGATATGGAATCACAAAGATTAAATTGGACAAATCCAAAGAAACAAAAGAGACAAAAAAGAAAAGGGCGTGAATTAGCGATTCATAGCAATTCACGCCACAAAAAGCAATGTGTCCTTTGCAAAAACCTTAACTTATTTTTGCCAAATTCTCTGCATACTTGCTAATGGCAGATTCGGCTGAATCTATGGCGTTTTCATCATCGATATTATGCAAACGATTATTCAACCTTTGCATTACATCATCAATCTCAAGCAGTTTTTCCGTGCAGTAGCTTGGAATGTGTGTGCCTTTTAGTTCAAGTGGATTTTCTACACTAATGCTAAATTCCTTGCCATTTGCCACGCAAGATAGATTCGTGCCAAGTAGATTTACGCCCAAAAACTTCGCTTCACCGCAGACATATTTGATATTTGCAATATGTGCGTTGCGTTGCATTCGTAGCATTGAAATCGTGTTTTCATCGCTCTCTTGGGATAGCAAATCATTTATCCACTCTATTTTCTCACTCAAATTTTTAACCTTATTTAGGTTTAGGCTAAGCATTTGCACTGCACCTATGAATTCATTGATACCTTTCATATTCTCTCCAAATTTGTGAATTTGCGCCTTTGAAACTTCCTTTGGCATCGCTTCGATAACGCCATCATCAATATGCTTTTTCAAAGTCGCTAGTATGTCTTTTTCCATTATACGCGCTCCTTGCGTGAAATTTTATAAATGCGATTAAATTTAAGCAAGATTCGTTCCATACTACAAAAAGCCATAATTTTTTATAAGAATCTGCTATAATTGCACTTTTTTACATTAAAATTTAGGTGGATTTTTTGAAAAAAATATTTATTTTTATGGTATTTTTGGGCTCATTTGGCGCAAATCTAAACATTTTGGATGCAAAAACAATCGATTTTAATCTCTATAAAATGGAAGCAAATCCTTTCGCAAATGAGCCTGTTTTGCTCATAATGTCTGGGATTCAAGGCGATGAGCCGGGCGCGTTTAATGCGACTTCGATTCTTATCAAGCATTACAAAATCACGCGTGGTAGCCTTTGGGTAGTGCCAAACTTAAATCAGCATAGCATTTTAAAAAACAATCGCGGGATTTATGGCGATATGAATCGCAAATTTGCCTATCTTGCGCCAAGCGACCCTGAATATGCGATAATCCAACGCATAAAAGGGCTGATTTTAGATTCGCGTGTAGAAAAAATCCTGCATTTGCACGATGGGAGCGGATTTTATCGCGAGACTTATATAAATGCAATGCTAAATCAAAATCGCTGGGGAAATTGCTCAATCATTGACCAAGATACGCTTTTTACCGCTAATGATTTAAATCACAATATCACGCAAATGATTGATTATATAAATGAAAATTTGCTAGATGAGATTCACCGCTATCGCATTCGTAATACGCGCACAGCACAGGGCGATGATGAGCAAATAAAAAGTCTTACTTACTTTGCCACCTTAAATAAAAAAATGGCATTTGCAAACGAAGCTAGTAAAAATCTCCCGCTAAAAAAGCGTGTGTATTATCATTTGCTTGCCATTGAGGGAATGCTGCAAAATTCAGACATTGAATTTGAGCGCGACTTTGATTTAAATGTGGGGGCTATTGATGCACTCATCAAAGACAAGGAGGCAAATATTGTGATTGAAAATCGCATAGAAATGCCATTGCATAACATAAAACCACAGCTAAATTTTTTCCCACTGCCAAAAGGCGAGGTGGAGTTTAAGAGCAATACGCCTATTGTGTGGCTTTTTAAGGATAATAGCATATATCGCATCAAAAATGGCAATCGTGGAGTAACCACGCTAAAGCCGTTTTTTATCGATTTTGATAAGAGCCTAGAGAGAGCGAATCTTGTGATTGATGGGACGGAAGTAGAGGCAAAAATCGGCAGCATAATAAAGGTAAAAAATAGTTTTAGCGTGAAAAATCTGCCTTATCGCGTGAATGTTATCGGCTATTCTGGGCGCGGAAGTGAAGTGGATATTGAAATAAAACGGCGCGATTTAATGGGGAAATTTGCCATTGATAAGGCAAATTCAAAATTTCGCGTGGAGTTTTATAAAAGTGAAAATGTATTAGATTCACGCGAATCTAGCGCAAATAGCGCGAATCTAAAAGGCACAGAAAAATTCGCAGGAATGATAATCGTAGATTTTGAATAAAGACTGGGCGTCATTGCGAAATTTTGCGATTTGCAGTAATCTATAAACTTAAAAATCCACAAAATCTCACAAATTAAGTTTGTGAGATTTGTAATATTGATTGGGGCAATGATGGATTTATGTGCAAATCCACAAAGCAAATTTTTGCTACAATCTCATCTTTTATTTTTTAGCAAAATCTTGCAAAATTCCAAAGGATTTACAAATGATAAGCAAAAAAATTTTAAGCATTGTGGGGCGGACAAATGCCGAATATGGCTTAATCAAAGAGAATGATAAAGTGCTTTTGGGATTGAGCGGGGGCAAAGATTCGATGCTACTTGCTATGCTTTTAAAGCGAATGCAAAGCCACGCGCCCTTTCGCTTTGACTTTAAGGCAATCACAATCGACTATGGGCGCGGTGGTGAGTATGAATATATCATCGATTATTGCGCAAAGCACGAGATTCCTTATGAACTTTATCGCACGAAAATCTTTGAGGCTTTGGAGGAAAAGAAGCGTCCAAATAGCTCATATTGCAGTTTTTGCTCACGAATGCGCCGTGGTGCGCTGTATAGCAAGGCTTTGGAGGGTGGATTTAATAAAATCGCTTTGGCACACCACCTAGATGACGCTGCGGAGAGCTTTGTGATGAATTTTAGCTACAACGGCGCACTGCGCTCTATGCCACCGATTTATCGTGCGGATAATGGTTTGCAGGTGATTCGTCCGCTGATTTTTGTGCGTGAACGGCAAATCATCGATTTTATCAAAAGCAATGAGATTTATATCGCCCCTGATTGCAACTGCCCGATAAATTGGCTACCTAGCGACAAAAAGCCCTTTGCGCGTGAGAATGCAAAGGCAATGTTGAGCGAAATCGAATCGCACAATAAAGACTTTTTTATCTCGCTAAAAAAGGCGTTTAGCAATATTCATACGGATTCATTTTGCGATAAAGAGTTTTTGGATTAGGGTAGTTTGTATCTTGGTGTATTTTGCGTTGTTTTTGGCGCAAAATTAAATCAGTTATATTTGGCAATTTAAGTCTTTAATAATGTCTAAAAGGCGATTCGCGTAGCCATTTTCGTTGTCAAACCAAATGGAGATTCGTAACATTTGCTCGTTTATTTTGATTAAATCCTTTGCGATGATTGCGCTATGAGAGTCGCCCACAAAGTCGCTTGAGACGCGCGATTCGCTATCGAATGCGATAATTTTACGATTCCACTCTAATCCCAAAATTTCATCCATTTTTGGCGCAGATTCAAGCAATAAATCCACATTGCTAAAGCACACAAGCGAAGTAGGAACGCGAATCGAATCGCCATAGAATCGCCCCGCATTGCCGTTAAATGCTTCGTTTGGATTAGAATCTGCGCCTAAATCGCTAAATATTCGCGCCAAAACCGCACCGATAGAGCTGCTCGTAGGGATAATATTTTGCGTGGCGTTGCGCGAGAGCCGTTTGTCGTGCAAATGCGAAGCGTTTGGATTATCTAGCAGATTTTGGTCGCTATTAAAAGGGTGAATCGTGCTAATATTTCCGCCAAGAATCTTGTATTTTTTACTAATAGTATGAATTATAGGCGCGATGGCATTTGAAGTGCAGGACGCGTTTGAAAAAATCGCTTCGCCCTTGTATTTATCCCAATTCACGCCGTAGATAAAAATCGGCACATTATCATTTGGTGGCGCACTTAAAATCACGCGTTTTGCGCCATTTTGCAGGTAAGATTCGAGTGATTTGGTATCCAAAAATGCCCCGCTACATTCCAAAACAATATCCGCGCCACTAAAATCTTGCGTTAATTTTATCTCTTGCCCACGCACAAAAAACTTATCTTTTTTAAATTCGATTTCACTCCCAAACTCTCCCAAAAGCGAATCGTATTTCAACAAATATGCCAAAATCTCAAAATTTTTCACATCATAAATGTGAGAAATTTGTATGTCGCTATTTTCGCACTCCGTAGGGCGATTTGCCCCTTGATTATTTAATGTTTGATTCATCACAAGGCGAAAAAATGCCCTGCCAATGCGCCCAAATCCGTTAATCGCTACGCTAATCATCGCTATTTATTTCTATAAATGGGCTTGATTGAGATAGTCTTATTATGCACGATTTCGCCACCTTCCTGTCTTGTATAGACGCTAATGACGGCTTTTTTGGAATCGCGCGCTTTTTTTATCGTGGCTGGATTGTCGTTTTTAAGACTTGCAATTTCCACACGGCGAATCTTTTCGGCAATCTGCTGTTTTTTTACAATCTCGGCGATTTTGCTAGAATTTGCTAAATCTTTGTTAAAACTCGTATTCGTGTATGCGCTCAAAAGCGGTTTACGCTCTTTTAGCTTGAAATTTGAGAGATATTTGGGGATATAATCCGCCAAAATCTCGCGCTTTTGGCGGACATTATTATAGTAATTTTCGGCAAATTTATTTGCACTTGCGCTTTTTTCCCAGCTAAAGCCCTTGTTGTAGGACTTTATCATATCTTTCCAATTTCCATTGCGCACCTTATCCCAATACAAAAGCTCATCAATAGCGACTTTGGAGGCAAACTCATCATCACGCACAAGCATTTCGCCAATCACATTGCGATTAAATCCATTGTCTTTTAGCATTTGATAGCGGCGAATGACGCCCGGTATTAGCGCGTGATAAAGCCCTGCGCTAGGGTCAGCGAAATTCATACGATATTCCCCAGCGCACGATTCGTGCCACGCAATGGCTGCAAGTGTGTATCCAAGCCCGTATTTTTTGCCGTAGTTATAGGCATAGGCGATGATTTCCTTTTGGTCGTTTGTAAAGTCATAGACGCTTCCGCATTTATTTGTAGGATTCGCGGCGAGATTTGCCACGCAGACAAGCACAAAAAGGCTCACAAGAAATCGCATTAAAAACCCTTAAAAGTTTTTTTGGTAGAATCTTACTTCATTTTTCATAAAACTCCACTTTGTAAAGGAAAATTAGTTTGAATACATCGTCATTGCTTATCGAAATATTTACAGAAGAGTTGCCTTATAGTGCGATTAAAAAAGAGTTTGGGAATCTTTTGCCAAAGTTTGAAGCGATTGTAAAAAAATATCGCTTGGATTTGGGTGAAGTGTGTGAATCTAGCTTTGAATCCGATAGCGATTTAAGCGCAGATTCAAATGCAATCGCATTTTTTTACACGCCACGAAGAATTATTTTTTATGCAAGAAATTTTCCAAAAAAACAGCGCGATGAGTTATTAGAATTTTTCGGTCCCCCGCTTTCTATCGCCTATCAAAATAATGAGCCGACAAACGCCACAAAGAGCTTTCTAAACAAACTAAATATTTCTCTTGACGAAGTGGCGACAAAAGAAAAAAATGGCAAAGAATGCCTTTATTTTGCCAAAAAAGAGAGCGGAGAAAATACAATAAATTTGATTGAAAATATCATTGATGATTTTTTAGAAAGTTTAAGTTTTGATAAAAAAATGCGCTGGGGTATGGTAGAGAGTGCGTTTGTGCGCCCGATTCGTAATATCTTTGTGCTATTTGGCGATGAATTTGTGAAAATGCCAAATTTATCAAAAAAGTATGGATTTTCCCAAAGTGCAGTAATTTCGCCACATAGAAACTGCGAATCAAAAACAATCAAAAGCACGAAAGAATATTTTGCATTTTTAGAAAAAAATGCTGTAATTTATTCGCAAGATTCACGAAAGGCGCGGATTTTAGAGCAGATTAAAGAATGCGGTTTATTTGTGGAGATTGATGAGGATTTGTTAAATGAAGTCGTGGCGATTTGTGAGTATCCAAATGTGCTGGTAGGCGCGTTTGATGAGCGATTTTTGGCACTGCCAAAGGAAGTTATCGTTACTTCTATGAAAATCAATCAAAAGTATTTTGCCACCTATAAAAACGCAGACTTTGATATGCTAAATAGCGCATTTATCGTGGTTTGCAATAGCACGAATCCTAGCGAACTCATAGCGCAGGGCAATGTCAAGGTTTTGAGTGCGAGATTAGAAGACGCGCTATTTTTCTATCAAAATGATTGCAAACATTTTAACGCAGATTCGTGTGATTTGCGCCTAAAAAATATCGAATTTATGAAAGGCGGCGGAAGTTTGTGGGATAAGGTGGCGCGGGAGTGCGAGATTGCGAAATTACTTTTAGAAAATTTAGCGCAAAATAGCGCGGAATCTAACCTAAATTCTGCAAATATGATTCGTGCCGTGAGTATTTCTAAAAATGATTTAGTTAGCGAAATGGTGGGCGAATTTGGCGAGTTGCAGGGCATTATGGGTGGATATTATGCCAAAAATGCCAAAAATAATGGATTAGATTCGCACATTTGCGAAGCAATCAAAGAGCAGTATTTAAGCACACAAAATAGCCTAGAAGGCGCGATTTTAAGCATTGCAAATAAGTTAGATTCAATCCTTTGCCTTTTTGCGCTTGACAAAATCCCAAGTGGTTCAAAAGACCCATTTGCTTTGCGTAGAGGCGCAAATGGGATTTTAAGGGCGATAGAAAAATTTGATTTATCTTTTGATTTGCGCAAAATTTGTGAAAAATTATCGCCAAACTACCCAAAAATCGAATTTGCAAAAATCCAAAGCTTTTTTTATGAGCGATTGGAGGGCGTTTTAGGCGTGAATCAATCCCTAATAAACGCCGCAATTAAGTCCAAAGAGTGCGATTTATTAGAACTTATCCGTAAAATAAAAGCATTAGATTTAATAGCACAAAGCCCAGATAAAGGCGCATTAAAGGTGCTTTTCAAGCGCGTGGCAAATATTTTAAGCGATACAAAAGCCACGATAATTGATGAATCTTTGTTGCAAGAGAGTGCCGAAAAAGAGCTTTATAATAAAATCACCGCATTTAAAAAGCTTAATTTTGCCACACATAGGGAACGAATCATCGCACTATTAGATTTTAAAATCGTGCTTGAAAAATTCTTTGATGAAGTGCTAATAAATGTCGAGGATTCGCGCCTAAAAGAAAATCGAATCCTCCTCATAAAGGCTGTTTATGAGGAGTTTTTTAAAGTGGGAGATATAAAGGAAATTTCATTTTAACCAAAAACATACAGAGTTTTATTGTGTTGCAGTATTAGCAGGTTGCTAAACATTGCTTAAAAAAACTTTTTAGTTATGGTGGCTCGAGGCGGAATCGAACCACCGACACGAGGATTTTCAGTCCTCTGCTCTACCAACTGAGCTATCGAGCCAAAAAAACAAAACGAAATTTCAAAGAAGCATAAAATTTATGACAATTTTACGACTTTGTGATTTTGTCGCATTAGATTCGCAAAAATCGCAAAATTAAAAGCGAAATTATAGAAAAATTGTTTTAAATTTAACTTAAACTACAAAAAATTTATAAAAAAATTTTGAGCGATTCGTAATTTGAGCCTTGTTTATCGCAAAAATGCCATATAAAATTTTAAGAATCTTTATTATAACAATTAGCAAAAATCACGCAAAATTTAAGTTTTAGCTTAAAGCAAATTTATAAATAAATCTAAATCACACGATTCATAACTGCATTTCAAGCACCTTGTAGCCGAAGTCAAACTCCATTTCGCCAACATTTTCAATCTCTAATTTTAATCTCATATTCTTTTTTTGCTGATATGCTAACTCATCAAATGCGATTATAAATCCCCGCGCCCAGCGATTATACACGCTTAAAATGCCATCCATTTCATCTATCCTAACCTCGCGAATCCACATAAATTCGACATTATCCGTTAGGCTAAAATGTAGCGATTCACGCAGTGGAATCTCTAGCTCACTAAAAATCTCCACGAAAAAATATTCGCGTCCCTCGCGGTAGATTCGCGAATCAACATTATTTAGATAAGTGGCGATAGCGACAACTTCGGTTTTCCCATCCTTTATGATTTGCCCTTTGCGCGTTTGATTGATTTTTTTTTCCAACAGCACACTTGGCTTGTAGCTATCATCATAAAGTCCGCAACCACAAAGCCAAAACGCACATAAAGCTATGCAACAGATTCGCATCAAAAATTCACGCATTCGCACTTCTTTTTAAATAAAATTTGCTATGATTCTAACAATTTTTTTATAATTTTTCCTAAAGGATTAAAGTTATGTCAAAGCACCTTTTAAGCACACACGATTTGGATTTGCGTGATATAAATGCGATTTTAGATGAAGCTATTACGCTAAAAAACACGCCCAAAATCCTAGAATCTTTGAGTGGCAAACTCATTGCGACTATATTTTTTGAAAATTCCACACGGACTTTAAGCAGCTTTGAAATCGCGGTTAGACGGCTTGGTGGGCGCGTGGTGCGCCTTGATATTTCTAAAAGCTCCACTGCAAAGGGCGAATCGATTGCCGATACCGCCGCAAATATCAATGCAATGAGCCCAAATGCCATTATTATCCGCCACAGCCAAGCTGGAGCAGGGGATTATCTAGCACGGTATGTGAGCTGTCCTATTATCAATGGTGGCGATGGCGCACACGCGCACCCTTCGCAGGCTCTGCTTGATGCGATGACTATGAAGCTGCATTTTGGCGAATTAAATGGCAAGAGAATTGCAATCGTAGGCGATATAATGAGCTCTCGCGTGGCTACAAGCGGGATTGATTTACTTCGGCGACTTGGAATGAGCGTGATTTTAGTCGCGCCACCGCATTTTCAAAGCCTAGTGCCTGAAAGTGAGAATCTTAAAAAATGTGGCAGTTTGGAGGAAGTGATAGATTCAGTAGATGTGATTATGAGCCTTCGCACACAAACAGAGCGGCACAATCATCAAATCTATGGTTCGCTAAAAGATTACGCATCCAAATTCTGCATCACAAAAGATTTGCTTGGTTCGCGCGATATTATCGTTTTGCACCCCGGTCCTGTGCATCGCAACATTGACATTGATGATGAAATGCTAAAAGATGAGCGAAGCAAGGTGCTAGAGCAAGTATCAAATGGCGTATTTGTGCGAATGGCGATACTTAAAAAATTCGTGGCGTAAAGTGCGTTGTCTCTTTAGATGCTTTCTGCGCAAGTCGCCTTGAATCTAAAAACGATAAATCCGTCATTATAAGAATCGCTTTAGCAAATCGTGGCAATCCAAACTTTTTGTCATTATAAGCAGAGCACGAAAGCGCGAAGCGAAGAATCCAAATATTTAAATCTTAATTCACAAAAAGCACAAATTCAAATCCCAAGCAAAACGATTCCCCAAAAAATTCACAAAAATTTGATAATTTTTGCTTAAAATTTTGCAAAAATTCATTTATATTTATAAGGTTTGTATTTGAAAACACAATTTTTTTTATGCGTTTTTGTGGCGAGTGTGGCACTTTATGCGGATCATTTTGGCGGATTTTTGGAAAATATTTATGATGAACTCCAAATGCTAAATCTTAGCAAAGAGCAGGAAGTCGCACTAAAAGGCATAATCAAAAATCACCATAAATTCCTGCGTCAATGGTATAGCGATTCTCTAGCAAATAGCGAAAAAATGATGAAAAATTTTGCCGATTCGACCCTAAAAAACAACACCCCTGAAATTGCGCGTGATAAGAGCCTAGCGATTGATAAGATAGACGCGGAGCATAGGTTTATGATGAGCGTGTATGAGATTTTGGATGCAAATCAGAGGCGAATCTTTAGTGCCAAAATCAAGGCTAAAAATAAAGAAAATAAAAAATTAGACAAAGACAGGGGATTTGTGAAGTATAGGGAATAAATCGCACTATTAAAATTTATACTACAAATCCACTTGATTTAAAGCATTTAACCACTCATTTTTAAATGCCTCAAATTTTTGCGCGATTATCGCCTCCCTAGCGCATTTCATCAAATCCAAATAAAACGCAATGTTATGAATACTCGCTAAACGCGCGAATAAAATCTCATTTGCGCGGAATAGATGATTGATATAGCCTAGCGAAAAATGCTTACACGCATAGCAATCACACGCCGAATCTATGGGCAAATCACTTAATGCAAATCGCTTGGATTTGACATTTACGCGCCCAAAATGCGTGAAAAGCGTCCCATTTCGCGCATTTCGTGTAGGCATAACGCAGTCAAAAATATCCACGCCACGCGCGATTCCCTCCAATAAATCCTCTGGCGTCCCCACGCCCATAAGGTAGCGGATTTTGCCCTGTGGCATAAGATTTGCCGTCCATTCAATCGTATCATACATCGCGCTTTTTTCCTCGCCTACGGCAAGTCCGCCGATTGCAAAGCCATCAAATCCCACTCCGCCGCATTCCATAGCCACTAAACAATCAGCGCAGATTTTTCGCGCCTCTAAATCCACACCCCCTTGAATAATGGCAAAGATATTGTTTGAAAGGTGAGATTCGCGCCTAGTCGCGTGATATTCTAGCGATTCGTGTGCCCAAGCAATCGTGCGCTTAATCGAATCTGCAATGCGTTTTTGCTCCGCGGGGAGGCGGATTAAATCATCTAAAATCATCATAATGTCGCTATTTAGGTTGTATTGAATGTCAAGCACCTTTTGGGGCGTGAAAAAATGAGTGCTTCCATCAATATGGCTACGAAATTCTATGCCATTCTCACGCGGTTTTCCACCCAAGCTAAATGCTTGAAATCCGCCACTATCGGTTAAAAAGCTACCCTTAAATCCGCTAAATCCGTGCAGTCCGCCTAGCGTTCGCACGACTTCATCATTTGGACGCAAATAGAGATGATAAGTATTTGCCAAAATGATTTTCGCGCCAAGATTTTCTAAATCATTAAAATCTAGTGCCTTGACACAGGCTTGTGTCCCCACAGGCATAAACATAGGCGTTTGCACAATGCTATGAGATAGATTCATTTGCCCTGCACGAGCTTTATTATCGATAGATTTTAGTGTGAAAGTCAAAATTTATACCCAATCTTTATATCGCCTTTTGCGCCGTAATTCGCGCCACTATCTACCATTCCAGCGATTCCATATTGCAAGTATAGCGCGTCTGTTAGCTTGTGTGAGCCTATGAGATTGATTTCCGCGCTAAATCGTGGAGCAGATTCAAGGCTGTAGCCGATAAAATTCTGCGCTCCGCTTAAACTCATAAATACGCTCTTACTGCCACTATATGCCATATCTTTTAGCGTGAGTGCTAGACTATAAAAGCTCTCACTCATCACGGCATTATATTCCACGCCAAACCCATAGGAAAAATTCACGCTATTATATGTTGCCTGCTTGTATTCATAGATTTCAAACGCACCATTGCGATTGTAGCCTAACGCCAAAACTACCACAGGTTTTAGCGCGTGGCTAATGGTATCATTTTGTGCTAAAATAAAGTTGTATTTATAATAGAGTGCGAAAAGCGTCCCAAATGCCGTATTTTTCGCACTTTTAGCATTGTAAGTTTTGCGATTATCGTTAATGCTAAAACTGATATTGCTTTGAATCTCGTGTCCGCCGAACTCCCCGCCCCGTGCACAAAATAGTGAATGCAAATATAGCCCGATATTATAAAACATCGCGCTATCTATAAACTCGCCTGTGTGCGCCTTTGAGCCACCAAAGCCAAGCATTGCACCAAGCAAAATATCGCTACTACCCGCATAAATAAGCCTATCATAGCCGATATTTGTCGCACCAAAGCCCATTTTGCTATCCCCGCCGAAATATCCACCGCCCACATTTAGCCACACGCTATTTGGCAAGTCTAATTCGCGCTTACTACCATAGCTAGGCATCGCATCGCTTCTAACTGCGCCTTGCATTAGGGATTGAATGCGATACATAGTGTCATTTTGCGCAAATCGCAAGTGCTTATTGCGCCCACTATGTGCTAGGCGGACTTGCGAAATGCGTGTATTTATCGTTTGGTCATTTGAAAAGAGTAAATTGCGCGTTTGACGCGTTTTGTTGCCCTGTGCGATTTCGTTTAAATCGCTGTCTATGTGTTTGATTCGCTTATCTAGGACGCTGTAATCATCGGTGCGTGTGGCAGTATCAATCGCTTCATCATTTGGACGCACCTCTGTAAGGGCTTTTAAAATCTCGCTATATCGGCTAGAGGCGTGAGAGATTTGCTTATTTAGCTCATTAAAGGTATTTGGGGCGGATTCAAGGAATTTGATAAGTAGATTTTTCTTGTCATTGTCGTATTTGCTGACTACAAAGAGTTTGTCGCTTTCTTTGACTGAATCAAAAATAAAATCTATGCGTGAATCGGTGCGATTATCAAATATGCTACCCGCGCTTATGAGCGTGTAATATGTGCCTAAAGTAATGCTAGATTCGCCTTTTTTTACACTTGAATCTAGCTTAACTTGGACTTTTGCATTTTCGCTAAATGTGAGATTTTTATCAAATGTGAGTGTTTTAAATCTATCATCGCTTTTGGTAGAATCCTTACCGACATTTGAAAGTGTAAGCATTTGACTTATAGTAGAATCTACACTGATATTTTTTGCTGTGCTATTTTGCATATAAGTGGCATTTTCAAAAGTTACACGCGAATCGCCATTGCTTGAAAATGCCGTAGTGTTGCCAAAATCCCACGAATTGATATTTAGATTCGCGTTATTGTTTAAAGTGATTTTTTGCAAACTTGCCGTATTTTTGCTTGAATCTGCAAGATTTAGCGTTAGATTCGCATTTTCTACTTTTAGATTCGTAATATCTAGCTTTGAATCTTTATCAAGCTCAAGTGTGGTGTTTTGCTTGTTATTGAAAGTCAAATCAGTAGTTTTAATCGTGCTATTTTTTAACTCGATATTGTTACCGATAAGATTGCCCGTGAGATTTGTAGTCCCGCCGTCAAAAATAAATTTTCCTATATTTGCCGTTCCGCCGTTTTGTTGCAAAGTAAGATTCGCCACACTTTTTGCAGTGATTGTTTGCGCTGTAAGCGTGGCGGTGTCGCTTAATTTGATTGAATTATGGCTATTTTGTAGCACAATATCTATCGCATTTAATTTCGCACTGCCGCTTAAATCCACACTTGCTGTGATAGATTCAAGTGCAGTTGCCACCACGCTTGAATCTTTGGCGGTAATTTTCCCGCTAAAATTCGCACTTGGCGTTTGTGTTTTATCTCTAGATTCAAGCAAACCTAGCGTGATTTTGCTCCCACCTTGCGCGTTTATATCAAAATTTTTATCGCCCAAAATGCCGATTTTTAGGCTTGAATCCACACCGCTAACTTCGACATTTGCATTGCCATTTGTTCCTGTGAGTTTTGAATCTTTGTCAAGTGCCAAAATGCCGTCCTTGACATTGTTAAATGTGATTTTTGGTGCGATAATCTCGCTTTTGCCCCATAGCTGAATCGTGGCTTTTTCTACACCATCCGCTTTTAGGCTATCTGTCAAAGTTAGCTTTGTATTGCTCGTTTGTTTGCTATCGCCCTGCAAATACACGCTATTTTTAAGCGTATTTGTTGTGCCATTAGTCGTTACTTCATTTGCTTTTGTATCTTTTAGTGTAAGGCTTTTTAGCGTTAGATTCGCTTCCTCAAAAAGTGAAACATTTGCGATTAAATCTTTGCTTGTGCCTGTAATGGTGGATTTAACGCCCCTAATGTCGTAATTTTGTTCTATTTCCACATTTGCCGAATCTAATTTGGTTAAATCAAAGCTACCCACACTATTAAACCACAATGCTTCGGTAACGCTTAATTTCGTGCTAGTTGCGGTGTTGCTATTTGTAAAAATCGTATTAAGATTATTGTTGCTTACATTTTTTAAAATAAGATTTTGAATTGTTGCACTTGCACCGTCAAGTTTCACCGAATCGTTGTTTGTCAAAGTCAAATAATCCGCTGTCAATGTCGCACCGCTTTTCAAATCCAAACTTGCATTAAAATCCAAAATACGCGATTCTATCGTGCCACCATTTGCGGTAATTTTGCCTTTGTAGTGTATAGTCTCATTTGCGATTTTTTGCATATCCGCACTTAAATCCCCAACCTCCACTTTTTGATAATATCCAAAGCCACTACCATTGATATTTGCGCCATCTTTGTTGTCGATGAAGTGCTTTACGCTACCGCCAAACTCGACTTTGGAGGTTGAATCTAGCGTGATATTAGAGTCTAAACTCGCATTGCGTCCTAGCGTAAGATTTGAGCTTTTTAAATCAATGCCACCCAATTTGAAAGTGCGATTATCCCAATCGGGTTGCTCTAAGTGCGAGGGTTTGGATAAATCCATATAACTTTCCATTCCCTTAATTGTGCCGTTTTCGGCATTTGTAATTTGATTGCGAATCGATTCGCTTGAAATTGTCGCGTGAGTGGTGGCGTGTCCTTGCAATGCGATATTGCCGTTTGTAACTTCCATTTTGCCTTGTATGTTGATATGTCCGTCAAAAATCAAGCTCGCACTTTGAGATTCCCCCTCCCTTGCGGAGGGGGCTAGGGGGTGGGTAGTATTTTGCACATTTTGCGTAGTGCGATTGCCACTATATTTAATGTCGATATTCGCTTGTCCGCTATTTTGCGCTTTTAACCCACCCCCTTTATCCCCCTCCGCAGGGGAGGGGGAAATTTCGCCGATACTTGCGTGGATTATGGTATCGGCTTTATTTGTCGTCTTTTTGCCATCCGTGTCATAGCCAAAGCCTTCAATTTCTAAATTTACCGCCGTGCCACTTGAATTTGTGATGATAGCCTTGCTATCATTTGCGGCTATGGTGTTAAGCACTAGCGAGTTGCCCGCCAAATCAAACTTGCCTCCGCCCTTGCCAAAATAAAAGCCCATTTCGCTATTTTTATTTTGCGATAGCGTGTAGGAAGCCGCGCCATTTGTGCTTTTGCTTGCGCCTAACGCCTGAGCTTTGCCACTTACAAGCGCAAGTTCGCCTCGTCCGCTTGTAATGTAAATATTGTCAAAAGCCTTTGTAGTCGTATCTAGCGTAACCTTGCCCTCGCCGATTTTCAGCGTGCCTAGTCCTGTGGTTTCGGTATTTTCAGTCTTAATGACAAGTTCGCCCTTGCCTATTTTATGCAAGGCGTCATCTTTATCATTTCGTAAAGCCCATTCTACCTTAACTTTTTCGCCTATATCAAGCCCAGAGCCTTTGAAAGAGTGAGTTTTGCCGTTTTCGTTTATAAATTTGTAAGTCGTAGGATTCGTGCTAGTAGCCGAATCTCCAGCTTCAAAGACAAAGCCCCCAGCATAACCGCTCATATTTCGGTTAATATCGCTTTGCACTTCAATCGTTCCGCCACCACCGCTAAAAATTATGTCTTTGTTAAGCTGTAAATTATCAGTTTGCTTTGGCGTATCGCCTCTTTGTTGATAGGTTAAGTTATTTCCTTTAAGTGTCCAAGTGTTCGCATCTGCGGGGTCTTGAATTTTAAGATTTATTTTTTGCTCAAATTGTTGTTGAAAATCTAACAAATCTTTGTTTGAAACAGCGGCAATGTTTGCTTTATTGCTACCTGTTGTAGCTGATGAAGTAACGCCCAGCAAAACCCACTCTTTTTTCGTTGTGTTATAAGCGTAAATTCCACTCCCACTATCGCCCGAAGTAATACGATTGTTAAAATTTCCCTCTGTATTTGCATTGTATGTAAAGGTGATTCCACGCGAATCAGGCTTATATTCCTCGCCATATAAGTCTGGGCAATCGTTGCAGTTTATGAGATTGTAATATGTAGCCGAATTTACATCAAGGATTGCGAATCCACCGCCTTTTGTTTCGCCATTTTCTAGTCTATTTAAATCTGTTTTGGAATATGGCGAATCATTACGCAAATCAATCACGCCTGAACCCGCCTGATAAATGTAAATATTGCCCGACTCATCTTTGAATTGCTCTAATTGCTCTTTAAATTTCGCGATATTTTGTTGGTCTTTGGAAGTGTCATCTTTTTTTTCATTATTATCAATGTCGAGCATATCCACTTGCCCTTCAACGATATATTTGTCAAAACGCAAAAATTTTTCATCGCGTCCATAAGGTTTAGAAACACTATTTTTGGTGTCGCTGCCGTCCGCAGTATTCATTTTGGCTATTGTATATAAGGTAAGTCCCCACCTGCGAAATTCTTGTGTGCTTGTTGGTTGTTCTGGGCTTGTTACATGATTAGCCGTAACTGCAAATCCACGCCCTACTGCCGCAAGATTGCCGTTATTGCTTGAAGCGGAGAAATTTGGGGTTTGTGGGATTGGAAATTTCGTGCCGTCTTTGCCCGTTATCGTGGTGCTACCATTGCCACTAAATGCGCCTTTATTTTGCCCAAAGTCCAAATAATCCCTATAATAAAACTTGCTTATATCGATACTTTGCGCATTTGCAATAACTGCGCTAAATAGCACACTATAAGCGAATCTACGCAAACAAACTAATAGGGGGACAACACACACATTACAACCTCGCTATCATCGTAAATCTCAAAATAAACGCAATCATTTTGTAAATCCTAAAAACCCTATGCCGCCGTTTTGACTACAAACCATACCATTAGCCCTGCAAACGCTGCAAGTGCCACAAGGCAAAAAATTATTGTAAAGGTAACCATTTTTATAAATCCTCCAATTTTTTAAGAGTTTTCACACACTGCCACACTATGACGCCTATCGCCGTTGCAACTAGTATAATCCCACCGATAAGCGCACATAATTTGAAAATCGGAAGTTTTTCAGCATTAACAAACGCAAATGCAATCATACCAAAAAGTGCCACAATCAGCGCAGATAGTGGGATTTTGTATAAGTCAATCGTCTTTTCTACTTGCACTTTTTTGCTCATAAAATTGCCTTGATAAAATTGCCTTGCCTTAAATTTTTGGGTGCATTGTAGCAAAAAATGATTGAAAAAGCGTTAGTTTTTGTTAAGAAAGTCAATGTGGGATTCTTTGGATTTAGTTTGCTTGGATTGTGATTGCACATTTTTTTAGCTTTAAAATTTTTCTTAAAAAATATTTCGTTATAATTCGCACTTAAATTTTGCAACGCAAAAAAGGAATCGCGTGGAACTCGCATTAGTTAGTCTTTATGAAAATCTGCCCTATCTCGCGGCATTTTTAGCAGGAATCCTTACATTTTTAAGTCCCTGCATTTTGCCACTCATACCGCCTTATATGAGCTATATTAGCGGGATTTCGATTGAAGGGCTAAAAGCGCAAAACTACAAACAAAAAATCTACATTTTTCAACGCGCAACTCTCTTTGTCGCGGGATTTTCGCTAGTTTTTATAATGCTTGGAATCTCATTTAATTCGCTTCTTGGGCGATTTTTAAGCAATCCTATCACAAATTATGTCGCTGGTGGGATTATCATCATTTTTGGAATCCACTTTTTAGGCATTTTGCGCTTAAAAATTTTATACAAAACAAAGCGATTCGCAATGATTCAAAACCTAGATTCAAACCTGTTGGTGCGCATAATTTCGCCCTTTATTTTAGGAATCGGTTTTGCGCTAGGCTGGAGTCCGTGTGTGGGACCGATTTTAAGCTCGATTATCGCGCTCAATAGCGTGGGTGTGAGCGGTGGCGGAGTTGCTTTGCTGATGATTTATGCACTTGGGCTTGGAGTGCCATTTTTGCTAACTGCGCTTTTGATTGAGCGCGTATTTTGCGTTTTTGAGCGCGTGAAAAAATATTATAGGTTCATTGAAATCATTAGTGGGGCGTTGCTTGTGGCAATCGGCGTTGTGATTATCTTTGGTGGATTAGATAGAATCGCCGTAGTTTTTTCGTAAAAAGGGGCAAAAATGCAAAATTGCAAGATTGTAAAAGGCAAAAATCAAAGTGTTAAAATCGAAAATGGCATAATTGTGAGCGTAGAATCAAATGGATTGCCACGACTTGCCAAAGGCAAGTCTCGCAATGACGAATCGGTTTTAGACTTAAAAGACGCACTAATCGCCCCGCAGTTCATTGATTTAAATGTGTTTCCTAAAAATAAATCACTCTCACGCAATTCGATTTTATCGCTTGAAAAAAAGGCAAAATGCGGTGGCGTGGGCTTTATCGCGCTAAATTCTGCGACAAATCCCGCAATCGATAATGAAATGGCAATGGAGTTTGTAAAAAATATTAGCACGGAAGTGGCGATTCTCCCACTGATTAGCTCAAATGTGGCGGATTTGGGTGGCGAATCTATAAACAAAAAAGGCGATTCTAAAATCTGTGATATTACGATTTTAAACGCGCTTGGGGGCGTGGGGATAAATATTGACAGCGCAAGAGACGCAAATACCATTGACAAAGTCGCTAAATACGCCAAAATGCTGGATATTCCGCTATTTATAAACGCAAATGACAATTTGGGCGGAATGATAAATTGTGGTGAGCTAAGCGCGAAGCTAGGAATCCCCGCGCGAAGTCCATTAAGCGAAATCAAAGAAGTTGCCAAAATGCTTGAAGTGGCGATTTTCTATGATATAAACGCCGTTTTTAGCGCGATTAGCGAGATTCGTAGCCTTGAACTCATAAATCAAGCCAAAAAGCATAATCCGCGCATTTTTGCCGAAGTGTCCATTCATCATTTGATTTTGGATGATAGCGCGTGTGAAAATTACAACACTAGCGCGAAAATAAATCCGCCCTTGAAAGATAAAAGGACTCGTGATAAATTGCTTGAATCGCTCCAAAATGGCAATATTGACATTCTTACTTCGCTGCAATGTGCGCATTTTAATTCTAAAAAAGAATTGCCTTTTGGCGATGCGGAGTATGGGATTGACGGAATTGCGTATTATTTCGCGCTTTTGTATAGTAATCTTGTGAAAACAAAAATCATAAGTTTAGAGCGATTATTTGAGATTTGCGCAGAAAATCCTGCAAAAATCTTAAAGTTAAATTGTGGCAAAATAGAGCAGGGCAAAGAGGCAAGGCTAATGGCAGTGGATTTGGAAGCAAGTGTGGCGATAGAAGACGCATTTTCGCCATATCACGCGACAAATTTAGGCGCGGATTTGGGCGCGAATCTAAAAGGTAAAATTTTGCGCTTTATTTAAAAATTAGCGCAAATCTAGCGAATCTAACGAAAGGCAAATTAAAAAGGACAAAAATGAAAGAAAAAATCTTAAATATGCTTCATTTAATGCTTGAAGAGCTGATAAATGCTGTGATTGTCGGCTCAAAGGCGATTTTTATCTTAATCTTTGGGCTGTGGTTTGCGTATTTTTTAGCAGGGAGAGTGCGAAAAATCCTGCTTCGTGTGCTGAAAGATGAAATGCTTGCAAATTTCTTATCAAAGCTCACATTTGTGGGCATTATGATTTTAGTTGTGGTGGCTACACTTGGCACTATGGGCGTTCAAACGACTTCCATTATCGCGGCACTTGGCGCGGCGGGTTTGGCGATTGCACTTGCGCTTAAAGATTCGCTTTCAAATCTTGCAAGTGGCATTATGCTAGTGATTTTCCGCCCATTTACAAAGGACGATAAAATCGAAATTGGCGGATTAGTCGGCATTGTGGAGGATATTTCGCTTTTTCATACTTATATGCGAATGGCAGATGGCAAACTTGTCATTATGCCAAATACAAATATCGCCACAAGTCAGGTGATAAACTATACCAAAAAGCACCTGCATCGCATAAAAGAATCGCCACATTCTTTGTCGCAAATCATAAATGCCGATAATGTAATCTTGCGAATCGATTGGCTTGTGGGCGTGGGCTATGGGAGTGATATTGATACTGCAAAGCAAGTCATTTATGACGCTGTGGCAAAGACGGAAAATATTGATAATGGCGAGCAAGATTCGACTAAAAAGATTTTTGTGGGCGTAAATGAACTTCAAGCAAGTAGCATTGAGTTTGCGATTCGTGCGTGGGTGCTTGATAATAGCACATTTGGTAGCACAAAAAGCAAAATGATTGAAAATGTCAAAAAGGCGTTGGATTCGGCAAATATTGAGATTCCATACAATAAACTTGATGTAAATTTAATAAAATAGGATTTTTATGACAGATAAAGAGATACAACTAATTGGCGCAAGTGCGGTAATTTCGTGTAATAAGCATTTTGAGATTATCAAAAATGGCGGGATTTTGTTTAGCGAGGATAGGATTTTAAAAGTGGGCGATTTTAGCAGTATGCAAAGCCCAAAAGTAAAAAGCAAATTTTATGAATCTTGCGTGATTACGCCAGCATTTATCAATCCGCACATTCATTTTGAATTTAGCGACAATACTAGCACTTTGAATTACGGGAATTTCGGTGTGTGGCTTGATTCGATTATGCAAAAACGAGATGAATTATTTAAAGATTCGCAAGATTCGATTAAATCCGCGATTAAAGAAGTTTTGCGTAGCGGGACGGCGTGTGTGGGCGCGATTAGTAGCGCGGGGCTAGATTTGGAAGCATTAAGCACAAGTCCGCTAAAAGTTGTGTATTTTAATGAGATTATGGGGACAAATGCTGCGCGATTTGAAGATATAAAAGAGCATTTTGATGAGCGCGTAAAAAAGGCGAAATTGCTAGAAAATCCGCGCTTTAAAAATGCGATTGCGCTTCATTCGCCTTATGCCCTGCATAATGATTTGGCAGAATACGCGCTTGATAAGGCACGAAAAGGCAAAATGCTAGTATCTACGCATTTTATGGAATCGCGTGAAGAGCTAATTTGGCTAGATTACGGCAGGGGCTATTTTAAGGACTTTTTTAAAAATAATTTGGGCGTTGAATCTGCGCGTCCATTTTATACAAAGCGCGATTTTATGGAGCTTTTTAGCCAAGTGCCTACACTTTTCACGCATTGCCTTTATTTAAGCAATGATGATTTTGAGTTTTTACAAAGATTAGATTCGGAGATAATATCCGCTCCACGCTCAAATCGTCTGCTAAATAATCGCTATTTTGACTTTTTTAAGGCAAAGGATTTTAGATTCAAACTAATCCTTGCCACCGATGGCAAAAGCTCAAATAACTCTTTAAGTCTGCTTGATGAAGGGCGATGTGCTTTATTTGCCTATCGCAAATTTGATGTTAATGCTTTGGCAAAGGAAATAATGCTAGGAATCACGCGCAATATCGCTAAACGATTTGGTTTTAATAATGGCAGTATCGAGCGTGGCAAGGCAAGTGATTTGGCGGTATTTTATGTAAAAGATATTGCAGAGAGTAAGCAAGTGCCTCTGCATTTCTTGCTAAATGCGCGTGAAGCAATGGATTTATACATCAATGGCAAAAGGATAGACTTTGAAACTCTTTAAAAAAATATGGCGATTTTTCGTGCTAAAACCGCTAAATTTCATTCAAACATATTTTAAATCTTGCTTGTTTATTTTGCTAGTGGTGGTGCTTTGCATTGCCTTTACACCACCGCAAACACAGCAAATAAATCTAGCGCGAATCTATTTAGAAGGTCCCATTTTTAGAAGCGATTTATTTGCCACGCAACTTGAATCGCTAAAAAATTTCCCAAATCTTAAAGGCGTTTTGCTTGTGATTGATTCGCCCGGGGGTGCGCTGTCTGCGAGTGTTGAGGTGGCTGATATGATTGAGGAGCTAAATACTAAAATCCCCGTAGTTGCTTATGTGCGCGGGACTATGGCAAGTGGGAGCTATTATGCAGGAATGTATAGTCGATTCATAGTGGCGAATCGTGGCGCAATGATTGGCTCTATTGGCGTGATTTTTAATGGTTATAATATCGAGGAATTGCTTGGCAAAATAGGGATTCAGTCGCAGGGATTGAAAGCAGGAGAATTTAAAGAAGTAGGCACTTTTACGCGAAAATGGAGCGATGCAGAAAGGGCGTATTTGCAAAAAGTCCTAAATCAGCAATACGCAATGTTTGTGCGCGATGTGGCAAATGCTAGGGCAAAGACGCTAGGCAATGTGGATTATCGAATCTATGCGGAGGGCAAGGTTTTTAATGCTTTTGATGCCAAAGAAGTTGGCTTAATCGATTTAGTCGGCACTCAAAAATCTGCCATAAATATTTTGCAGGAATTAAGCGGTGTGCAAAATCCCGTGTGGGCAAAAGAGGGTGTGATTGATAATTATCTTAAAAAATTTACCGCCCAAGCAATAAGCGAAGTGCTTTCCCAAATAAATACCATAAGATGAATCTTATTATTTTAATAAGCACACCTGATTCGCAGGGTTTGGTGCATAAGATTACGGCAAATTTGCTTGAATTTAATATTGAAAAAAATGATGAATTTGTAGATAAAGAGAGTGCGCATTTTTTTATGCGAACAGAGATTAGCTGTGAATCTAGCGCGGATATTGTGGCGATTCAGCGCAAGATAGAAGCGAATCTAAAGGCAATTCTCCCGCCACAAAGTTTTATTAAGGTTACGCAAAAAAGCAAAAAATCCGCCGTTATTTTTTGCACCAAAGAAGCGCATTGCTTAGGTGATTTGCTAATGAAATATTATAATAACGAGCTAGATATTGACATAAAGGCGGTGATTTCAAACTATGAGATTTTGCAGAGTTTGGTAGAAAAATTCAACATACCATATTTTCACATTTCACACGAATCTAAAAATTACGAAGATTCAATGCTTAAAATTTGCGCTAGATTCGCGCCTGATTTTATTATTTTGGCAAAATATATGCGGATTTTAAGCCCAAAATTTATAGCACATTATGAAAATCGCATTATAAATATTCATCATAGCTTTCTCCCTGCATTTATCGGCGCGAATCCTTACAAACAAGCATATACGCGGGGCGTGAAAATCATCGGCGCAACGGCGCATTTTGTAACAAGTGAGCTAGATAGCGGACCGATTATCTGCCAAGATATTATGCAGGTAAATCACACTTTTTCGTGGGTGGATATGCAAAGGGCAGGGCGAAATATCGAGCGCGTGGTTTTGGCACAGGCGGTGGATTTGGCAATACAGGGACGAATCTTTATCCATAACAATAAAACGATTATTTTTTAAAGTTTGCTTAAATTTGTCTAAATTTATGCTATAATCCCAAATTCATTTTTATTTTAAAGGATTAAATAAATGCGTGTTTTAATCATAGAAAACAATGAAGAGTTGGGCGAATCGCTAAGTGATGCGCTAAATGAAAAGAAATACCAAACCGACATCGCAGAGAATCTCAAAGACGGCAAATACTACATTGGCATTAGGAATTATGATTTAATCGTCTCAAATTGGAATCTAAGCGATGTAAATGGCGTGGATATAATCAATCAGATTAAAGAAAAAACGCCCAAAGTCCCTGTCATCATTATTTCAAGCAAGGAAGCTACGGATATTGAAGTGAGTGCGCTAAATGGTGGGGCAGATGATTTCTTGCGATTTCCCTGCGCTAATGAAGTGTTTATCGCTAGAGTGGAAGCGCGACTGCGCTCGTGGGGCAGCAACTTAATTGAAATTGATGACTTGCTAATTAACCCCGATGAGGAAAAAATCGTCTATAAAGGGCAGGAAATCGAAGTCAAAGGCAAACCATTTGAAGTGCTAACGCACCTAGCAAAGCATCGCGACCAGATTGTAAGTAAAGAGCAGCTTTTGGACGCTATATGGGAAGAGCCAGAGCTTGTTACGCCAAATGTCATTGAAGTAGCGATTAACCAAATCCGCCAAAAGATGGATAAGCCACTGCGAATCTCTACCATTGAAACCGTGCGCAGACGCGGGTATCGCTTTTGTTATCCTAAACCAGCGGAAGAATAGGACAATTTGTTCTGTGGTATGCAATATGTCATTGCGAGTCCTTGCGACAGCAAGGCAAAACAATCCACTAATGCGACTCTAGAATTAAGTGCGAATCCACTTACTTTAAGCGAATCTAAAAGCAATAATTTATCGATTTACTTTAAGTCATTGATATTTTTTATCTTTTAAATTCGCGTGTTTTGGATTGCCACGAAAATTCGCTTCGCTCATTTTCTCGCAATGACAATTCGGTTTGGGTTGTTTAGTGCGAATCTACCGCATTTCAGCCTATTTGTTACGATTTTGCACATTGCAAAATTTTATAAAAAATCACAAAATTTATCTCTTTTATAAGATTTGATTTATAAAAAAATAGCTAGAATCCCAAAATATTTTTTGAATTTTTATGACAAAGGCAGACTATGAAATGTGAAACTATTACTATTGCAAATCAAAAAGGTGGTGTTGGCAAAACTACAACAGCGGTAAATCTTGCCGCATCTCTTGCATACAAGGGCAAAAAAGTCCTGCTTATTGACGCAGACCCGCAGTCAAACGCCACCACGAGTTTAGGAATCCACCGCAACGAGCTTGATTTCTATCTCTACCATGTGCTTACAGGCTCTAAAAAACTATCTCAAATCATTACTAAAACCGACACGCGCAATCTTTTTCTTGCGCCGTCAAATATCGGGCTAGTGGGCTTTGAAAAGGAATTTTACAACAAAAAAACGCAAGGGCGCGAATTAGTCTTAAAGAAAAAAATCGAAGAAGTAACGGAGGAATATGACTTTATCATCATTGATTCGCCACCTGCGCTTGGACCTTTAACGATGAATGCTTTAAGTGCGTCTGATTCGGTGCTGATTCCTATACAATGTGAATTTTTCGCGCTGGAGGGCTTGGCACAGCTTTTAAACACGATAAAGTTGCTAAAAGAGCAGATTAACCCAAATCTTAACATTAAAGGTTTTTTGCCGACAATGTTTGCATCGCAGAATAATCTCGCAAAACAGGTTGTTTATGACTTGTCGCAGCATTTTGATAAATATATGTTTAAGGATATGGATGCGCAAAATCTCATCATTCCGCGCAGTGTAAAACTCGCCGAATCGCCTAGCTTTGGAAAGCCCATTTTGCAATATGATATTCGCTCAAATGGCGCGGTGGCTTATCAAAACCTAGCTGAAGCCATTTTGCAGGGAGCGTAATGGCTAAAAAACAAGCATTAGGGCGCGGACTTGGTGCGCTTATCGGCGAAATGGAGAAAGCTTATGAGCAAAATATGGGCGATGATTCGCAGCTTGTCGTGGAAATTGACATTGACTTAATTAAGCCAAATCCCTTGCAGCCACGCAAGAATTTTGATGAATCTAGCATTGCTGAACTTGCCGCTTCGATTAAAGAATATGGCATTTTACAGCCCATTTTAGTCTATGAAGAAAATAATGAGTTTTTCTTAATCGCAGGTGAGCGCAGACTTCGCGCCTCAAAAGTCGCCAAACTATCCTCAATCAAAGCCATTGTCGCAGATATAAAGCCAGAAAAACTGCGCGAAATGGCACTTATCGAAAACATACAGCGCGAGGATTTGAATCCCATCGATTTGGCACTCTCATACAGCGCGTTAATCAAGGATTACGGCATTACGCAAGATGAGTTAGCCCACAAGGTGCAGAAATCCCGTCCGCAGATTACAAACACTTTGGCACTTTTGAAACTGCCCAAAAATGCACAGGATTTGCTAATCAGTGGCAAAATCACGCAAGGACACGCCAAAATTTTGGTAAATCTAAATGAAAAAGATTTAAAAATCGCACTAGATTCAATAGTGGGGCAGAAATTATCCGTTAGCCAAAGCGAAAAATTAGTCCAAAAAATGAAGTTTAGCGATGAATCTAAAAAGCCAAAAAAATCAGCGCAAAACACAAGAGATTCAAAAGATTCACACGAATCTAGCGATATGGAGTTTGAATCTGCACTAAAAAAACTAGCCACCATTTTCAAAAATCTAAAAATAGATTCTAAAATCAGTGGCGATTCTTTGGTGTTAAAGTTTCAAAATGTCGAAAAAATTACCACTTTATCAAAAAAAATATCAAAAATCTAGGAATTTCTTGTAAAAATAAGATATACTTTGAAAATTTTTTAACTTTTAGGGAGGCGAAATGGGTATAAGTTTGAATCCGCAGTTAATGCTACTTGTATTTGTTTTGTTTATCATATCTATTTATTTGCTAAATAAGTGGCTATATCAGCCTATTTTTAGTTTTATGGATGCGCGTGATGCGATGATAAAAAATGATTTGGATAATGCAAGTGGCAATGAGGGTGAGATAGAGGCGATTAAAGGCGAGATAGAGAGCATTTTGGATTCGGCTAGAAAGGAAGCGACTGCGATTAAAGAAAAGGCGATTTTAGAGGCAAAAGCGGAGTATGATAAGAAAATTGAGGCGTTAAAAGCGGAGAATGAAAAGGATTTGGCAAATTTCTTGGAATCTATGCGATTAGAAAAGGACAATATCAAAGCCGCACTTTTGGCACAGCTACCAGACTTTCAAAAAAGCTTAAATGCGAAAATCAAGCAGATTTAAGGGAGTGGCGATGAATCAAATAAAATTTTTGGCATTGATTTTTGTTGCGTTGCCTGTAATTGTGGGCGCGGCGGAAGTTAGCATAGAAAATAGCGACTTTGTAATGCGAAGCATAAATTTTGTGATTTTTGCGGTGATTTTGTGGTGGCTTGTGGCAAAACATATCAAAAATGCACTAAAATCTAGGCAGGATAATATTTCAGCGCAATTAAACGCCGTGCAGGATAAACTTGCAGATTCAAGGGCAAAAAAAGATAGTGCGTTAAAAGAGCTAGAAAAATCCAAAAAATTAGCCCAAGATATTGTGGCTGGTGCAAAAAAAGAAGCAGTGATTTTGACAGAAAATATCGCTACGCAGTGCAAGAATGATAGCGAATCATTGCGTAAAACTCACGCAGAGCGACTAAATTTCGAGCAAAAGCGTATCAAACAAGCCGTGATTGCGGAAGTTTTGGACGAACTTTTGAGTGATAAAAATATCACACTTGATAAAAGCGCGTTTGTAGAGATTCTAACTAAAAGGGTGGCGTGATGAATACGATTGTGGCAAAAAAATACACAAAGGCATTGGTTAGTGCGCTAAAAGATAGCGAGATTAAGGAAGCGGTGGATTTGCTTGGGCGAATCGCAAAGGGTTTTGAGGACGCGCAGTTTTATGGCGTGATTGATTCGCCTTTTGTGTTAAAATCAAAGCGTTTGGAGCTTGTTTTGGAGATTTTTGGATTAGATTCAGTTAAAGACAAAAAGCTAGTAAATTTCCTAAAACTTTTAAATGAAAAAAATCGCCTTTGTGAGATTCCTAGTATTTATAATGAGCTAAATCGCTACATTCGCACGAAAAACAACGAATATGAACTCATCGTGCAGTCAAATTTCGCGTTAGATTCAAAGGATTTGGAATCTATTAAGCAGAAATTAGAGCAAAGGCTAAAAGTCAAACTCTATGTTTCGCAGAAAAAAAACAACATTGAGGGAATCAAACTTTTTGTCGATGGAATGGGTGTTGAGAGCGCGTTTTTAAAGCAGAGTTTGACAAATGGTATAAAGAGCCATATCTTAAAAGCATTTAATTAAAAGAAAGGAGTAAAGATGTCAAGTAAGATTCAGGTAGATGAAATAAGCTCAATTATTAAGCAAAAAATCGAGGATTTTGAGCTAAAAATCGACATAGATGAGGTAGGGACGGTCATAAATTACGCGGACGGCGTGGCGCGAGTTTATGGGCTAAAAAATGTAATGTATTACGAAATGGTAGAATTTGAGACAGGCGATAAGGGCTTGGCTTTGAATCTAGAGGACAATAGTGTGGGTGTGGTTGTGCTGGGTGCTGGGCGCGAAATCAAAGAGGGCATTTCTGTCAAAAGATTAGGCACTCTTATGAGTGTGCCTGTGGGCGATGCGGTTGTAGGGCGCGTAATAAATGCACTTGGAGAGCCTATTGATGGCAAAGGTGCGATTGAGGCAAAAGAGCATAGATTTATCGAAGTCAAAGCACCAGGCATTATGGCGCGAAAATCCGTGCACGAGCCATTGCAAACAGGAATCAAAGCCATTGATGCGCTTGTGCCTATCGGGCGTGGGCAAAGGGAGCTAATCATCGGCGACAGGCAAACAGGCAAAACAACCGTTGCTGTGGATACTATTATCAATCAAAAAGGACAAGATGTCATTTGCATCTATGTGGCAATCGGACAAAAGGAATCAACGGTCGCCCAAGTTGTCCGCAGACTTGAAGAACACGGCGCGATGGAGTATAGCATTATCGTAAATGCACCCGCTTCAGATTCGGCTACTATGCAGTTTTTAGCACCTTATGCAGGCGTTACGATGGGCGAATATTTTAGAGACAACGCTCGCCACGCACTAATAATCTATGATGATTTAAGCAAACACGCCGTTAGCTATCGCGAAATGTCGTTAATCTTGCGCCGTCCGCCCGGACGCGAGGCATTCCCCGGCGATGTTTTCTACCTACATTCTAGGCTTTTAGAGCGCGCAGCGAAATTAAGCGATGATTTGGGGGCTGGTTCGCTAACCGCGCTTCCTATCATCGAAACTCAAGCAGGCGATGTCGCAGCGTATATCCCTACAAATGTTATTTCCATTACCGATGGGCAAATCTTTTTGGAGACGGATTTATTTTACTCTGGGATTCGTCCTGCAATCAATGTGGGCTTGTCTGTTTCGCGCGTGGGTGGCGCAGCGCAGGTTAAGGCGATGAAGCAAGTCGCGGGGACTTTAAGGCTAGATTTAGCGCAGTATAGGGAATTGCAAGCGTTTTCGCAATTTGCATCGGATTTAGATGAGGGCAGTCGCAAACAGCTTGATAGAGGGCAAAGAATGGTTGAGGTGCTAAAACAGCCACCTTATTCGCCTTTATCGGTTGAAAAGCAAATTGTCATTATTTTTGCTGGTGCGAAAGGCTATTTGGATAATATCCCTGTTAATAAAATCACTAAATTTGAAGCGGATTTGTATCCATTTATCGAAGCGAAATATCCAAAGATTTTTGAAACTTTGATTAGCAAAAAGGCAATCGATTCGGATTTAGAGGCACTTTTAAAGCAAGCATTAGAAGAGTTTAATAATTCATTCGCGTAAAAGGCATAAGCAATGGGAAATAGTTTAAAAGAGATTAGAAAAGAAATTGCAAGTATTAAAAATATCCAAAAAACTACTCGTGCAATGAAGCTCGTGGCAAATTCCAAGCTCAAAAAAGCTGTCGAAGCCGCTAAGCGCAGTCGAATCTATGCTACAAAACTAAATGAAGTTTTTAATGACATTATCCAAAAAACGCTCTCAAATGGCAATCTCTTTGAGAAAAACGACATTTTGTTTGTGGATAAAGATAGGGCGATAAAAATGGTGGATATTGTATTTATCACATCAGACAAAGGCTTGTGTGGCGCATTTAATTCAAACACCATAAAGTCCGTTGTTGCGCTTATGAATGAATATAAAAAGCAAGATATTAAGGTGCGACTGCGTGGCGTGGGGAAAACAGGCATTCGTTATTTTAATTTTAATGAAATCGAGCTATGCGATGAATCTGATACGCTTTCGTCAAATCCTAGCGATTCGGCGGCAAGTGAGTTTATTATGAAAGCGGTAAATGACTATATTGAGGGCATTACGGACAAAGTCATAATCATTCATAATGGCTTTAAAAATATGCTATCTCAAGAGATTCAGCAAGTAGAGATTTTGCCCTTTAAGGTGGATTTGGATGAAGTCGCCACAAAGGCAAAAAGTGGCGCAAATAGTGGCGAAATGACGATTGAGCCGACAGATGATGAAAAGCAGATTTTAGATGAACTAGTGCGACAATATATTAACTACAATATGTTTTACGCGCTAATCGATTCGCTTGCAGCGGAGTTAAGTGCGCGAATGCAGGCGATGGATACAGCGACTGAAAATGCAGCGGAGTTGGTTAGGGATTTGACGATTAAGCATAACAAAGCGCGTCAAGCGGCGATTACTACGGAATTAGTAGAGATAAATGCTGGCGCAGAAGCGATGAAATAGTGGTAAGCTATGAAATAATTTTAAGGAGAATTTATGGAAGCTAAAAATTTAAATGGGATAATCTCGCAGATTATGGGTCCTGTCGTGGATATTGACTTTGTAAGAGAGGGCGATGAAGCGTATTTGCCAAAGATTTATGAGGCGATTGATGTGGTATATCAAATGGAGGGCGAGGAAAAGCGACTTGTGCTTGAAGTAGCCGCACATTTGGGCGATAATCGTGTGCGAACAATCGCTATGGATATGACTGAGGGATTAAGTCGCGGACAGAGTGTAAAAGCGCGTGGCACGATGATAGAAGTGCCTGTGGGCGAGGAAGTTTTAGGGCGAATCCTAAATGTCGTAGGTGATATAATCGATGATGGTGCGCCACTCTCACGCAAAATAACAATGCCGATTCACCGCGCTGCGCCTAGCTTTGAGGAACAAAGCACAAAGACAGAAATGTTTGAGACTGGAATTAAAGTCGTAGATTTACTTGCGCCATATTCAAAAGGCGGTAAAGTCGGGCTTTTTGGCGGTGCTGGTGTGGGGAAAACGGTCATTATTATGGAGCTAATCCACAATGTCGCCTATAAACACAGCGGATATTCGATTTTCGCAGGTGTGGGAGAGCGCACAAGAGAGGGTAATGACTTGTATAACGAGATGAAAGAAAGTAGCGTTTTGGATAAAGTCGCGCTTTGCTATGGGCAGATGAATGAGCCACCGGGAGCAAGAAACCGCATAGCATTTACAGGGCTTACGATGGCGGAATATTTCCGTGATGAAAAAGGGCTTGATGTGCTAATGTTTATTGATAATATCTTTAGATTCGCACAGTCAGGGGCAGAAATGTCCGCACTTTTAGGGCGAATCCCATCTGCGGTGGGCTACCAGCCTACACTTGCAACCGAAATGGGTAAATTACAAGAGCGCATCACTTCTACCAAAAAAGGCTCAATTACTTCTGTCCAAGCCGTCTATGTCCCAGCGGACGACTTGACAGACCCTGCGCCTGCGAGTGTTTTTGCGCACCTTGATGCTACAACGGTGCTTGATAGAAAAATCGCTGAAAAAGGCATTTACCCAGCAGTTGACCCACTTGGCTCTACTTCGCGAATCCTAGATCCGCATATCGTTGGCGAAAAACACCACAAAGTCGCTATCGGCGTCCAGCAAGTTTTGCAGAAATACAAAGATTTGCAAGATATTATCGCATTGCTTGGAATGGATGAACTATCAGAGGAAGACAAACGAACCGTTAGTCGCGCTAGGAAAATGGAGCGATTCTTATCACAGCCTTTCTTTGTTGCAGAGGTTTTCACAGGTAGTGCGGGTAAATATGTGAGTTTGGAGGATACAATCAACGGCTTTGAGGGCATTTTGGAGGGCAAATACGATGATGTCCCCGAAGCAGCGTTTTATATGGTAGGCAACATAGATGAGGTAGTAGAAAAGGCACAAAAGCTAAAAAGCTAAAAATAAAAAGTTAAGGTTTTAGGCAATGGAGCATATTAAATTGAGCATCGTTACGCCCTATGGCGAGATATTTAGCGATAATGTGAAGTCCGTGTTTTTGCCCGGAAGCGAGGGTGAATTTGGCGTTTTGCCGGGGCATTGTGATTTTTTGTCGCTTTTAAAAGTAGGCGTGATTGAGATTTTAAAAAAAGATGACAAAAGAGAATTAGTTGCGATAAATTGGGGTTATGCAGAGGTAACAGCAGATAAAGTCGATGTTTTGGCAAATGGCGCGGTAGCCATTGAGGGCAATAGCGAGAGTGCTATTAGCAATGCGATTGACAATGCTAAAAACTTGCTAAAATCCGCTGCCAAAGAAGAAGCACTTGTTTCAATCGCGCTCACAAAGATTGAATCAAACGCAAAGCAACTCTTATAAAGGCGAATCTTTGAGTCAATTTTTAAGTGGCATAGGACCTGTTACTTGGGTTGTTTTGGTGTGGCTGTCGATTTATTTTATCATTAACATTTGGATTTTTATTTGGCGCACAATCAAGCTAAATGACACGCTAAACACCGAGCGCGACACTTTGGAGCTAATCATTACTTCGCACACGCCTATGCCAAAATCCACATTTTTTAAGCTCTTTGATTCGCAGGAGCTAAATACGAATCTTTTTAGTGTCTATAAACTTCAAGCCATATCTCAAGCCACAATTGGGCTGTCAATGCTTAGTATTATCTCATCGACTGCGCCATTTATCGGGCTTTTTGGCACAGTGGTAGAGATTTTGGAGGCGTTTTATCATCTTGGCGGTGAGGGCAAAGTTAGTTTTGATATTATCGCGCCCATTATTTCAAAGGCACTTATTGCTACGGCATTTGGAATCTTAACGGCGATTCCAGCGTATTCATTTTATATAATATTGCGCCGAAAGGTTTATCAAATCAGCTCATTTTTGGATATGCAAATCCATTTCGTGTTATCTAGTGAGCAACCCAAAAAAGATGATTTTAAAATCACGCTAACTAAAGCTGGTAATTAAAGGCGCGATTTTTGGAAAGTTACGATGATTTCGGGCTAAATGACAAGCCAGAGCTAAATATCACGCCGCTTGTGGATATTATGCTTGTGCTTTTGGCGATTTTGATGGTAACTACGCCTACGATTGTTTATAAAGAGGACATAACTCTTGCGCGTGGTTCTAAAACGCAAAAAGTGGTAAATGAGCCACAAATTGAAGTGCGAATCGACAAAAAACGCAATATTTATATCAAAGACGCCACTTATAATTTCAAAAATTTTACGGATAATTTCAATCTTTTGGGGCAGAGCTATGACAAAGCCACAGAGGTGCGAATCCGCGCCGATAAGGACATAAATTACGGCGATGTGATTTTTGTGCTTAAAAGCATTAAAGAGGCTGGATTCTTAAAGGTGTCCTTAATTACAAATGGATAGATTTGATAGTAATTACAAAGACGGAATCTTCGTATTAAGTGGCATTTTCGCACTTTCATTATATGTGCTTTTGTTGCTACTTTTGGCTTTGCTTTTTAAATTAAGCGAAGTGCGAATCAATATCTCAATCAACGCGCCAAGCGCGATTTCTGCTATTAGCGTGGATTTGGTGGAGATTCCTATAAGCGTCCCACTTGAATCTAGCGCAGAAGAAATTAGCGAGACGCCCAAAAATGACAATGCCGAAAATCCTAAAGATACAGGCTCAAAAAGTGCGCTCTCTGGGCTTGGAATGGGTGATTTATTTGAAAAAATAGACACAAATAAACCCGCCAAAGATTCCAAGCTAGCCGATAATCGCGACAAAATCGCACTCAATAAAAAAGGCGAAAATTCAACAAATGAAAAATTAAGCCAAATCATCGAAAAAACGCAAAATATTATGAATACACTAGAAAATCTAAACGCAAATATTGCCATTACTGCCGATTCAAGCAACTCCAAATTTTGCGAGAAATACAGCGATTACTGCGATGAACTCTATAAACTTTTGTATAAAAATTGGCACACCAAAAGCTCATTTGTTGAAAAATTAAGCTCAAAAGTGCAAATTTCCATTAGTAAAGACGGAAATTTTAGCTATACTATCAAAAAAAAATCTGGCAACAATGTCTTTGATAAGGAATTAGCGCAATCACTACAAAGCCTAAAGGCGCAGAAATTCCCCACACTTGAGGACATAAAAATTGATAAATTAGAAGTAAATTTTACCAATAAAGGGAGGCTATAATGAAAAAAATATTGCTGATTTTTGCGCTGTGTGCGTCATTTGTGGCGAATCTTTTTGCGCTTGATGCGACTATCGAAGTGGTAAAAGACGCCACGAAATTGCCCACGATTGTGGTTGAAAATCTAAATGCCAATAAAAATGATGTGCTAATTTCAAGCAAGATTCATAAAATGCTAGTGGCGGATTTAAAGGTAAGCGGGCATTTTAGTGTCATAGAGAGAAATGATGGCGACAAAAATATAGATTATGAATCTTATGCGCGTGAGAATGTGAATCTTGTAGTCAAACTCACAAGCGAGGCAAGTGGTGGTGAGCTAGTCTCTACGATTCAAGTCTATGATGTAAATGTCCGCCAAGTTGCGCTTTCAAAGCAGTATAGCGTGAAAGAGGAAATGCGCTTTCCGTTTTTGGCGCACAAAATGGCGATTGACATAAATGGCTACATTCAAGCACCCAGCATTGATTGGATGAATCGATTCGTGGTTTTTTCTAAATACACCAAAAGCAAAGAGAGCTACATTGTAATTGCGGATTATACACTGACTTATCAAAGTGCGGTGATTCGCGAGGGGCTAAATATTTTCCCAAAATGGGTGGATTTGGAGCAAACTACGATTTTATTTACCAAATATCTGCCAAAACCCACGCTCATACGCTACAATATCTACACAGGCAAAATGGAGCGATTGTTATCTAGCGATGGGCTAATAATCGCTAGTGATGTTAGCAAGGACGGCAGAAAAGTTCTGCTTACGATGGCTCCAAAGGGGCAGACAGATATTTATCTCTATGATATGACAACCAAGCAAAATACGAAGCTAACGAATTACAACGGCATTGATGTGGGCGCGAATTTCATCAATAACGAAAAAAGCATTATGTTTATCAGCGATAGGCTAGGCTATCCAAATATTTTTTCGTTAGATTTAAAATCACGCCTTATTACGCAGTTAGTCTATCACGGGCGCAACAATAGCAGTGCTAGTGCACACAACGAATATATCGTGTATTCAAGCAGAGAGAGCGCAAATGAGTTTGGACCAAATATCTTTAATTTATATTTGATTTCTACTAAAAGCGACTATATTAGGCGATTAACGGCAAGTGGCGTAAATCAAATCCCACGATTTTCGCGGGACGGCGGAAGTATAATGTTTGTCAAAAGCACAGAGGAAGAGAGTTCGCTAGGCATTATCCGCCTAAATTATAACAAAAGCTACCTTTTTCCACTCGCAAACGAAAAGATTCAATCCATTGATTGGTAATGTAAATGAGCAAATTTAATAGCGCGAATCTTGGTGGCGCAAAGCAAGATTCGCGCATTTTGCGTGAAAAAATATTGCACCTTAAATATGAGCTAGACGCGCTAATTGTGGCGCATTTTTATCAGCGCGATGAGATTGTGGAAATCGCGGATTTTTGCGGTGATAGCTTGGAACTCGCCAAAAAGGCAAGTAGCGCAAAGCAAAATCTAATCGTATTTTGTGGCGTTAGCTTTATGGGGCAGAGTGTAAAGGTGCTTGCGCCAAATAAGCGCGTGATTATGCCTCGCCTTGCGTGCTGCTCGATGGCACGAATGATTGACTCGGCGTATTTTGATAAAAGTGTGGCAAAGCTACAATCGCTAGGAATCCACGATATTTTCCCTATGACTTATATCAACTCAAATGCCGATGTCAAGGCAAAAGTCGGCAAAATGGGTGGCGTAGTTTGCACTAGTGCAAATGCCGCAAAAATCTTTGATTACGCGCTAAAATTAAATAAAAAAATCTTTTTTATGCCAGATAGGTGCTTGGGGCTAAATCTTGCGCTAAAAAATGGCAAAAAAGCCTGTGTGCTAGGACAATGCAGTGATTTGCAAATCCTTGAATCTGATATTATTTGCTATGATGGATTTTGCTCTGTGCATCAGCTTTTCACGCCAGAAGATATTGACTTTTATCGTAATAAATTTAGTGATATTTTAATAGCCACGCATCCTGAATGTGACCCTGCGGTGGTGGCAAAAAGCGACTTTGTCGGCTCGACAAGTCAAATTATAAATTTTGTCGCAAGTCTGCCACAAAACGCCAAAGTCGCCGTAGGCACGGAGTTTAACCTTGTCAATCGCTTGACAAAGCAAAATGGCAATAAGGACAATATTTTTATTTTATCCTCCACCAAACCGCTTTGCCCTACGATGAATGAGACGACATTAGAGGATTTATATGCCGTGATGAGCGCATTTAAGGACGATATGCCTTATAATGAGATTTGCGAAAATGATGAGATAATAAAATACGCCAAAATGTCTCTAGAAAAAATGCTGGAGTTATCATAAATGATTCAGGCATTTGTGAAAGGCGCGATTGATGAGGATTTGGGGCGCGGAGATTTGTTTGAGCGGTGTATTGCGCGTGAGTTGGCACATAAATTTGTAGAGGCGCAAATCATCGCAAAAGAGGGCGGAATTTTTAGTGGCGAAGTTTATTTAAACGCGCTATATGAGATTTTTGGAATCAAGGCGGAGTTTTTAAAGCACGATAGCGAGGCGTTTGAGAGTGGCGAAGTGCTTGTGAAGTTGCGTGGGAACTACATTGATATTTTGCAAAGTGAGCGTGTGGGATTAAATATTTTGGCACATAGCAGTGGAATCGCCACAAATACGGGCAGATTCGTGGATATTTTGCGCGAAAATAATGCGAATCTAAAAATTTTAGATACGCGCAAAACGCGCCCATTATTGCGTGAGTTGGAAAAATACTCCGTGCGTAATGGCGGAGGAATCAATCATCGATTCGGACTTGATGACTGCCTAATGCTAAAAGATACAAATCTTGCGCACATTGCGGATTTAGGTGCGTTTATCAAAACTGCACGGCAAAAAATATCATGGGGGACAAAAATCGAAGTAGAATGCGAGAGCGTAGAAAGTGCAGAGAGTGCGATGATTGCAGGAGTGGATATAGTGATGTGCGATAATATGAATGTGGAATCTATCGCGCAAGTGGCGCAGATTCGCGCCCAAAAATTCCCGCATATTTTGCTTGAAGCAAGTGGCAATATTAGTTTAGAAAATATCGCGCAATATGCAAAAAGTGGCGTAGATGCGGTGAGTGTGGGGGCGATGATTCATAGGGCGAAGTGGATAGATTTGAGCCTAAAAATGCTATAAAGCGCGTTTGTCTCGTGCGCGTATTTGCGGGATTCTGCGTGTCTGCTCAATGGACTTTATGTCCTATTTTCTCAGTCTCACACTTGAAAACCCATAAATCCATCGCACGATACTTCCGCGCTTGGATTCGTGTGAATCTAAAAATTATTCGTCATTGCGAGGCGATAAAGTCGCCGAAGCAATCCAAAAATAAAAAGGAAAGATTTATGAAAAAACAACAAAATAATTTAGCAAATCCTGCGAATCCAAATTTCGCAAACTTCCTTGCGCTAGGTTTTATCTTTATGATAATTTTTGCTTTGGCTTATGCGCTTATGCGCGTTTTTATGGTGCGTAGCAATATTGATGGCGCGAATGTAGGCAAAATCTACTTCCCAAAATACAAATTATGTGATTTTTGCAACTGCTTTGGTGTCGTGCCATATCGTTCTTTAAATCGCTCGATAAACCACGCAACTGAATTGATTTTCAGCTCTTTGCAAACTTCGGTTACATTTTTATTGCTAAATTCTATCAGCAGTTTTGCCTTTTCAAATTTCTCATTATCCAGCCACTCTTTGGGTGAAATGCCAAAATTTGTCTTAAATTTTTTACTAAAAAGCGAGATATTCGTATCAAAAATATCCGCCATTTCTTTCACGCTACTAAATTCTTTGTCGCTATTATCAAGCAGGATTCGCAAAAACGGATACGACGCCAAAATGCTATGCACAAAGCTGGAAAATACCCTATCCTCGCGATTCATTAGTAGCAAAAATAACGCCTCCGTTTTTAGCTTAATGATTTCTTTAAAAACATTTGTATTTAACTTGTCTTTATTATCAAAATACACGCTTAGCGAGTTAATCTGCTCGTTGATATAAATGTCGGATTGTATTTTATAGACGCTAATCTTTGCACGGCTTGCGATTAAATCAAGCAAATATTTATGTTTGCTTAGAAATTTTAGCAAGAACATATTTGAGAAAAATATGCAATAGGACTTATAAATCCCATCTGCTTTGGAGATTGCATTTATCGCCTTAAAACTGCCACTTTTCACAAATAAAATCTCATTTTCATTTAGCACGATTTTGCTTTTTTCGCCAAAGGTTTTGCTCCCCTTGATGACAAAAATCATCGCATTTCGCTTTGCTTTTACTTCGATTTTCTTATCGAATCGTTCTTTGTATTTTAGTGCGATTACATCATCGTAATTTAGGACATTATGACTCGCATCCAAATCATTATCGCTTATAAGTGTGCTATCCACTTTATCGATTTTATCGGCAACTGCAATTTTTTTCATCGTTGCACCCCCCCCCTATAAGAGAAATTTAGGAAATACAAAAGAGTGAAAAATAATAAGAAAGCCAAATTGAAATATCTACATTAAACGCACTAGGCGAATTTGGCTTTCTTGATATTTTTCAAAAAATCAAAAAAAACGCTGAAATTGTAGCAAGTTTTGCAAGAAAATATTTGTTTTAAGTCAAATTTTTTGTAAAAAAATGTAAGATTTGCGTGAATCTAAAAAAATAGGCGTAAAATGCTGTCATTACTAAATAAAGAATCTAAAAATGAAAAAATCGCCATTGCGATTTGTTTTTCGCCACACAAATCGTCATTGCGAGAATTTGTGCGCAAAGCGTAGATTCGTGGCAATCCACACTTAATAAAATCGCGCCCTAAATGATAATATCCGCGATTTTTGCGACTTTGCCTTTAAAACAGACTTCATCATTTTCCAAACGAAGTGCGATTTTATCCCCACTTGGCGGGATTAGCGTGGCTTTATCGGCGATAAGATTTTGTGATTTAGCAAGAAAATAAACTGCGCACATTCCCGTGCCACAAGCAAGAGTGATATTTTCCACACCACGCTCAAAAGTTAGCAATTCAATCGTGCTTTTGTCCGTGATTACGGCAAGATTCACATTTGCATTGTATTTGTCGCGCAGGGTTTTTAAAAATGCAAGATTTTTGGCTAATTCGCTTTTTGTTTTATCGCTGACAAATGTTACTAAATGTGGCACACCAGAATCTAAAAGCGAAAAATCCAGCTCAAATTCGTCTTGTGGCGACAAATCGGGGAGACTTGTTGTTTGTTTCGTTGATGAACTATCAGTTCTATCGCCTATCTCACAACTTCGCAACCCCGATTTTTCGCTCACAATACTAGAATTTGAATTATTGTTTTTTAAATAATTTGGCATAAATTCGACTATATTTTCTTTTAAGATTCGCACTTTGCCTAGATTTACCTCTACCATATCGCGCGCTACACGCACTTTGATTGCTCCAGCACCGCTTAAAAAGCTGTGATTTTTTGGCGCGATTTTATGTGCTACCGCATAGTGCGCTATGCAGCGAGACGCATTTCCGCACATATTTGCCTTGCTACCATCGGCATTGTAAAATTCCCACCGATATGCGAATCTATCGTGTGGCAAAAGCACGACAAAGCCATCTGCGCCCACTCCATCGTGCCTGTCGCAAAGTTTTTTAGCAAGATTCGCACGATTTGCGCCTTTAATAGCAGTTGTGATTAGAAAATCATTGCCATTTGCGCTGTATTTGGTAAGAAACATAGCTAAAACTCCACTAATCACGCAAGATTCGATATATCAAGTTAAATGAAAGCGCAACAAATAAAATATGAAAAATCCACTCACTTTGTGCGTGGAGTGCGAGAAATTCATCGCTTTGGGTGGCAGATTCGCCTAGTTTTTGCAACGCAATAATTTTTGGCGAAAAATAAAGCGTAAATAAAAATATACAAAGCACACTAATCGCACTACTAACGCCAAGCAAAATCTTATGAATCCGCGCTAATGTGGCTAATTTCGCCGATAAAATTTCATAAAATGTCATCACAAAGGCTAAAAAAATTAGCAAAATATTTAGCCTTGAAAAAATCTCACTCATCAGCACACCCGCGCTAAATCGCGCTAGATTCACACCAAAAGATTCGGCATTAAAAATCACACTTGCACTAAATGCCCCAGCGCAAAAAATAGCACCAATACAAAGCGCGATAAGCCATAAATATACGGCTTTTGCGGGTTTAAGAAAAGTTTGTGAGAGAAAAAATTTCATTGAAGTGTCCTTTAAGTTAGATTGCCAAAAAAATTTTTGGTGAGTAGTTTAGGGGATTTACCCGCCCCCTAACCCCATCCGCAAGGGTGGGGGAATTTTTTAAATTTTTATTGTGTGTTTTATTTCGTAGTAGATTTGTGCAACAAATCGCAATCAAAGTAGTTGCGGTGGAAGTTTTGCGATTTTTAATGAATTGACACAAGGATAGCGAACTTAGAGTCCGTGCCTTGTGGCGATTCATTAAATCCGCAAAAGATGCACCCAAATACAAATTGAAAGAACGCAAAATTACAAAAATACTCACAATAAATGCCCTAATTTCGCCTTTTTTACGGCTAGATATTTTTCATTGTATTTATTTTTTGGTGCGAAAATTTCTGCGCGACACACCTTTGCAAAGCGTGAAATCGCTTCAATTTTTTTAGGATTGTTTGTCAAAAGGCGCACTTCTTTTATTCTAAAATACTTAAAAATCTCGCCTACAACGGCATAGTTGCGATTATCACTAGCAAAGCCCAAAGCCTCATTTGCCTCCACTGTGTCATATCCTTTATCTTGCAGGGCGTAAGCGTTGATTTTGTTAAAAAGCCCGATGCCGCGTCCCTCTTGGCGCAAGTAGATTATCATTCCGCCGTCTTTGTCATCTGCGATTTGTCGCAGGGCTATCGCAAGTTCATCGCCACAATCGCATTTGCAAGAGCCAAAAACATCGCCTGTAAGGCACTCACTATGCACACGCACAAGTGGGATTGTGCCAAGATTCGCACTTCGCACGACTAGATGTTCAGCCACGCAAGATAAAGATTTTTCGGTGGGCAGGGATTCTTTAAAGGATTGAATGATGAAATTGCCGTATTTTGTGGGGAGATTTGCTTGCTCTGAAATATATGTGTTTGAAATATCCATTTTAATCCTAAAAAATGTTAAAAAATATTTTGAATTATTGCAGTGGTGCGGGAAAGAGGACTTGAACCTCCACACCTTGCGGCGCCAGATCCTAAGTCTGGTGCGTCTACCATTCCGCCATTCCCGCAAAATTTTAAAATAAAAGTGCAATTCTAGCCAAAAAAAATTAAAGTAATATTAAATTGTGAGTTTTTGGAGATTTTTTAAATAAAATAGCACGAATCTTGCGCATATTTTATTTATAATTTATTTATATTTTTACAATATTTTTGCTACAATGTCAAAATCTAAAAAAATGGAGGTTCATTATGATAAATAGCACGATTTCTACACACGGGGGGGGGCGATATGTTCTCTCTTATTTAGTTTTTGCGATTTTACTATTACTAGGATTTACCACAAATGCCTTTGCTAGCGGTGGCGGTGGTGGAGGCGGACCTGTGATTAAACCGATAGGCACACAATATCGCTGTTTTGCAAAAATCGGTGCTTCTAATAGCACTAAAACCGTAAGTGGTGGATTTTTTGGCGGGACTCAATACTGCATACCTTCACCAAATGGCGAAAATGGCTGTAAAAAATCGTGGAATTGGAGTTTAAAAAACAAAGATGACAAAGTAACAGAAGGTGGTGGTAATTGTCAATTTGAGTGCAAACCATCTGCAAATACTGCTCTCGGAAGTAGTAGCCCGATTGATACGCATAGCCACTGCGTATTAAGTAATCAGTGGAATACA
>CAKUOH010000007.1 GCA_934668765.1 uncultured Helicobacteraceae bacterium
CAAACGCCACAGGTGGTGGTAAAGAAAAAGAGTGCAAAGGGCGCGGTGTCTTTTTGATTGTCTATGGATTGCCACGAATCGCTTTGCGATTCTCGCAATGACGGCGTGGTGGATTGCCACGATTCACTGCGTGAATCTCGCAATGACAAGGTGGGCTGATTGCCATAAATATATGATTCGCCTCGCAATGACGGATTATTTGCGTTTGATTCTTCTTTCAATGACGGAGTGGAGTGCGAATCTAAAATTTTTAGCGTTTCATTTTTATAAACTGCGCTAACTTTGCCTAGATTTATCGCCTCAAATTCGCCCTTGCTCTCCAAACATCCGCAAAGCAAAATCGCGCAAAATGCCACAAAAGCGCATTTAAAAAGATTCATAGCCAATCTTTGATTTGCGCTTCTACCTTGCGAAAATCACTCGCACCGATGATTCTTGCGCGAATCTTATGCTCTTTGTCTAGCAAAATGATTGTAGGTGTCATATTGATAATAAATCGCTTCGCACTTGCCCCTAGCGAATCGCGCAGGACGCGTGTATTTGGTAGTGGCGTTTCCTCTAAAAACTCCATTATTTCCTCTTTTGAATTTGCCATATTTATCGCAATGGAGGCTAGATTCGCGCTTTTTGCGTAATTATCAAGTGCAGGGATTATGCCCACACAGGCTTCGCAACCATTTTTATAAAATACAATCGCAACGGCTTGGGAGCTAAAATCGCTCAAATTCACACTTTTCCCATCCAAATCCATAGCTACGATTTCGGGGGCAGATTCGTTTAAAGTCGCGTATTTGTCGCCATCACAGCCCATAAAAAGCCAAAGCACAAAGCAAAGCGCGACTACAAAACGCCACTTCACGCCATTTCTCCGTGTTTTAAACGCAATTTTTTATTGCCATACTCGCCTAGCTCGGGATTGTGCGTGATTAAAATTATCGTTTTGCCCTCATCGCGTAATTTGCAAAATGCTTCTAATATGATTTTTTCATTTTCGCCATCCAAATTTCCCGTAGGCTCATCGGCTAGTAAAATATCGGGGTTGTTTATGAAAGAGCGCGCAATGCAGAGCCTTTGTTGTTCACCTCCGCTTAATTCGCTTGGTAAATGTGAGATTCGATGCCCTAATCCTACCTTTTCAAGCGCGGCTTTGGCATCATCGCTATCTACTGCGGAGTGATAAAACTGCGCTAACTCGACATTTTCAAGCGCGGTAAGATAGGGAATGAGATGAAATTGCTGAAAAATTAGTCCGATTTTTTCCCTGCGAATCACAATCTTTTCCTCTTCGCTTAAATCACGCATAGATTTTCCCATAAGGCGATATTCCCCGCTAGTAGGCTCATCAAGCAATGCGATGATATTTAGTAGCGTGGATTTTCCACTGCCACTAGGTCCCATAATGCTAACCCAATCGCCCTTTTGGACGGATAGATTCACGCCTTTTAATGCGCAAACATTGCCAAAAGATTTGTTTATATTTTGCAATTCTAAAACCATATTATTCTCCCTTCAAATTTGTGATAATGTTGATATTTAACGCCTTTTTTATAGGGTAAAAACTCGCCACAAAGGCAAAAAACAATGTAATTGCTACCGCACCAAAGACGCTAAAAATCCTAAAAGAAATACTTGAATTAAAGATGATAAATCCAAGCAGATTCGCTAATAAATACCCACACAGCGCACCTATCACACTTGCAATTAAAGCTAAAAACAAAACTTCCGCGCCAAAGAGTTTTGCGATTTGGGATTTTTTCGCCCCTAAACTCAAATGCAAGGCGACCTCCTTTTTTCGTGCGAAAATTATGGAGCTAAGCGAAGTATTGACACTCAAACTTGCGATTAGCAGGATAATTAGGCAGATTAAGAGCATTAGTGATTTGATTTTATTAAGCACGATTCCTTCGCTAATGGAAACTTGTGCGATAGGCTTTGCGGTGATAAAATCATCGCTTAAAGATTCGCCAATTTGCGCCACTTCGGCAAAGTTGCCATATAAAACTAGTTTGGCGTAGTGAATTGCGCTAGATTCTGCGTTTGATTCGCTCACCAAATCTTGCACCACTCTTAATGGCGCAAACAAAATTCCATCAAACTCATCGCCACTAGAAATAATCCCTTTGACTTCCAAATTTTCGCTATTTAGCGTTTTTTGATTGGTTAGTGTGATGGTATCACCCACTTTTATTTCCGCGCTTTTAGCTAGGCTAATGCCTACAAATGCGCTTTTATCATCAAATACGCTATTGCCAAAATGCCCATCGCGCACTTCAATAAAAGGAAATACGCTTTTAAGTGCGCCAAAATCCACTCCAGCCACAATCGCAGAGTTGCTCCCTAAACTAAAAGTGCCATAAAGAAATGGCGCAGAGGCTTTTAGAGCATCCTTTGGAATTTGGGCGATTTTAGATTCATATAAGTGTGAATCTATATGATTTTGCCCGTGTGTAGGGGAGATAATGAAATTTGCGCCATAGACTTTTAGCTCATTTGATAGCTTATATTCAACATCTAGCAAAATATTTAAAAACGCGCTACTTACGCACGCACCGATAAAAAGCGAGGTTGCAATCACACTCACGCGCGCAAAAGAGACGCGCAGTGAATTTAAAATGCTTTTATAAAAAAATGTTTTATTGCTATTCATTTATAGCCTCCCTATCGCCCATATAGCACATTTGCAGGCATTAGCGCATTGATATTTTTTAGCAAAAAAAGCGACCCACAAAGTGAAATAAATAGCGCAAATACGATTGATAGTGGCAATGCAATCCACGAAATCGGCAATGTGTGGGCAAAAATGCTAATTGAGATAAGTTCAGCCACGCCCACACCGCCAAAAAAGCCGATAATTGCGCCAATAATGGCAATGAAGCACGATTCCCCTGCAAAAATCGCATAGATTTGCCATAGATTCGCACCAAGCACTTTCATAAGCCCTATTTCCTTGCGTCTGCGCTGAAATTCCGCACTTAAAAGTGCGCCAATCCCCACACTTGCCACAAGTAGGCAAATTATACTTGTAACGCTCATAAGCCCTTGAATCTTGCGGACAATCGAGCTTTCCGCATCGCTAACTTTGATTTGCGCCTTTGCACTTGCGCCTTTAAAATCTTCTTCGATTTGATATGCAATAGAGCTTGCAAACGCGCTACAATACCAAGTATCAAATTCTACGGCATTTAGGCTATCTATGTTTCGCCTTGCTTTGTAGCTAAGCGTATTTTCTGGGATTGTGAATGCGGAAACTTCGGCTTTGGCGAAAATATTGTCCTTGCCTAGCAGTTTTTGCGCTAGGGCAAGTGAGCCTATGATTCGATTGTCATAAATGCCACTATTTAAGAGAATCCCACTGACTTTGACTTGATAGATTTGTTTAGATTTGCGTGAATCTGCGCTAGATTCGTGTAAAATTAGCGTATCGCCGATTTTTATATTGTCGCGCTTTGCAAGTTCGCTTCCTACAAGCACAGATTCAAGCGAATCTTCACGCACCCATTCACCTTCCACGCTCCACGCAGGATAGAGCATTTTCACACCTGTGCTAAATTCAGGTTCGTCTTGGACGCCTATATTTTTATCGAAGTATGTGCCTGTAAAAATAGTCGTGCTTTGTGGCGCGTTGTTTTTTTGCGATAAATCGCCTACAATTACTTTAATATCTAGGAATGGCGCAAACGCAGTGATATTATTTCGCCAAAATATTTCTTTAATCAAATGCAGTTTTGATTCTTCTAAATAGCTTTCATTCTGCAATGGCGCGTAAATCTCATCGCCTACTTCTACGCTCAAAGTCGTCCCCTTTGGCAGCACCACGATATTGCTCCCATAGCCACGCAAATCTTTGGCGATTTGATTGCCGATGCCTAGCGTGATATTTAGCATACAGCTTATTAGCAAGGTGCTTGCGATGATTGTAACTAGACTTAAAACCTTTTGAAACCTGCTCCCACCAAGCGATTTTCGTATCAAATTTAGTGTCATTTTTATCCTCGCTTTAACTTTTCTCGTGGTATTTTTGGATTATATAAAGTGCGCTAACTTCGCTAGGTGCGTATTTTTCAGGCTCTTTGACAAAAGCGTCATAATTTTCTTGCGATTGAAAAAAATATGTCCGCCCATTAAATTCATAGCGAAACAAAGCCTCTGTATTTAGCAATTTTGCGCCATTTACAGGGTCGATGACTTCTTTGCTAACGACTTTGCTAAAATAATTCGCTCCGCCTAGCACATTTTTAAGTGTGATTTTGATAGTGCCATTTTCATTGCTAAATTCAAGCGGAATAGGATTGCAACCGCCAAATTTGCCGACAGATGGCAAAAAGATGCGCACATTACACGCGATACAGATTAGCTCTCCGCCCTTTTTAATATAGCCCATATCGCCACATAGCATACACGCATCAAACGCCACCGCAGGGGAGATTCTATCCTCAAATTTATTTAGCAAAAAGAAGCGAATCTCTTTGCCCTCATCATTGATATAGGCGAATCTATGGAGTTTATTATCATTTAAAATCTCTGCGTTAAATTCAAAAACGCCATTTTGCGGACGCTCCAAAATCGTAGGTTTATCAATTACCACAGGCTTTGACGCATATAAATCATAATATAGCAAAATCCCCACACTCAAAGCGCACACGCAAATATTTAGTGTAAATTTTTGACTTATGAAATTTTTTAGTCCGCATTTTTTGCGATATTCTAAATCAAAAAGCGCATTTTTGCAAATCTCGCGTGGGATTTTTTGCAAACTAGCAAATCCCAAAACTAGCAAAAACACCACCAAAATATACGGATTTAAAAACGCGTAATATAGGCTTTTGCCAATGTAGCTAATAAGCGATTCGTTGCTAGAAATGACATTTTGTCGCACCAAATATAATAAGATATTAGCAAACGCTGGATTTAGCGACAAAATAGCGGTAGCACACCCAAAAATAAGTGTGAGTTTTGGGAAAAATCTTTGCAATATTTTTAGCAGATAAAACACTGCCACACACGCAATCAGCGCAAGAATCGTAAGTGCAAAAGAGTTGATTGCCAAACTATCTAAAATCTCTTCGCCAAAGAGTTTGAAATCTATGCTCTCTTTTAAATAAGCTACAAAAAATCCAAGTGTAATAAATGCAAAAATGCTTTCTTTTAGCAGTGGAATCTGCGCGATTTTTGGGGCGATTCGCGCGATAAAATAAAGTGTGATTAAAGTAATACTTGCAAAAATTAGCATAATATTTGTGATAAAAATAAGTGTATCATCTTGCAGATTTTTTGTGGCAATAAAGTGCGCGATATAGGCAAAAACCGCACCTACTATTATACAAATGATAAGATTTTTGGGCGCAATCTTTTTATGTGATTTGCTTAAATCCTTTGAAGTCCGCAAATATTGCGAATCCAAAAAAACTGCGCCCAAAAAGCTGATAGGCAATAGTAGCGAAAAAAAATGAACGAAATAAATTGACATTTATAATCCTAAAAATTTAAATTATGATTCATAGAATCTCGCCTCACTTGTCATTGCGAGATTCTGCGTAGCAGAATCGTGGCAATCCATCAATCTAAAAAGCGACTTTTTGGATTGCTTTGCGCGAATCTGCGATTCGCATCGCAATGACGAAATGGGGCGTGAATCGCATACCCCAGAACAAATTGTCTATGGTTTTGGTTTGCCTGTGTATTTAAATGTATATTTCACCGTAAACGGCTCAAACCACTTGCCCACGCCTGTTTCTTTATCGACATGTCGTCCAAAACCTTGCTTTTCAGGGCTTTCAATCGCATAAATCAACTCATAATTGCCCGGACCAAATCCGTCTTTTTCCATAGCGATATTTGCGCCATAATGCGCCCCATCATCGGCAACCATAGGCATAAATTTACCCGCTTTAGACTTTTTAGTATCCAAATTTGTAATCTTATAGCCGATTGTCAAATAAGGAATCCAATCGCCCTCTGCAAAGCCATTTTTATTGCCTTTTGTGGCGTGAATGTCAGCCTCAAGGTGAATATCAGCTTTTGACGCTGCTAAATCAATGCCCCGTGGCTCCATTTCGATAGGTTGCAAATAAACCGCCGCGATTTCCATACCATTTTTTTCTACGCTATCTCCGATAGGCACTTCTGCCGCGAAAACAACCGCAGAGCTTAACGCTAAACCAAAAACTACTTTTTTTAACATTTTATATCCTTTCAAAATTTAAATTTAAAATCACTCAAAAAACGCGATTAGTTCAGTTTTTACGCATTTACACCTCCCGTTTTTGGTGATTTTTTGGCAAGTTTGCGTGTGGCAATTATGCCACCTGCGATAAATAAAAGCACGATTAGTTGCAGTCCTAAACTCTCATAATACGGATAAAGCCCCGCCCACGAAATCGCGTCAAATTGATAGGGAATCAAAGTCGGCGTGATGACTTTGCCCTCAATTAGCTCTCCTACGCCCTTGCCGCTGAAACTAAAACACATTAGAAAAATAATCGCAGAAGTGGCTTGAAAAAATAATTTTATGGGGATTTTCACTGCACCGCGTTTGATTAGCAAATATAGCACTATCAAAATCACGCACCCCAAAGCCAAACCGCCTATTACCGCGCTAAAGTCCGCCGAAGTATTTGAATCAAATAGCAATGCTTGATAAAATAGCACGGTTTCCGCGCCCTCGCGATAAACTGCCAAAAACACAGTCCACCAAAGTGCGTAAGATGAACCTTTGCTAATCGCCTCTTTTGCGCTGTGCTTGATAAATTCATTCCATTTATGCGCCTTTGATAGTAGCCAAAAGCCAACATATAAGAGTAATGCCACTGCAATAAGCATCGTTACGCCCTCTAATAGCTCTCTAAACTGCCCTGCGTATTCCCTGAAAAAATAATACACCGCAAATGCCGTTACAAAGCTCAAAAATACGCCCACACCAAGTGCGGAATATACGATATTTGTGCGGGATTGATTGCCACTTTGAATGAGATATGCCACGATTGCCACAACAATAAGCATTGCTTCTAGCCCCTCGCGCAGGATAATGCTAAGCGCAGAGATAAACAAAAACCACACACTTGAATCCTGTATAAAATCAAGCGAACTTACAATCAGCACATTTAGCGAATCAAAAGTGCTTTGCAATTCTTCTTTCGGTGCGTTTGCTTTTATCAATGCCACGCCACGCGTGAATTGCGCCTCGATTTTCATTTTCAAATCCGCATTCATCGCGCCTATTTTGTTTTCCATTCCGCTACCTTCAAAAATATCTAAATACACGCTTTGCAAGCTATCAATTAGCGCATTTGCGCCTTTATCAGGGTATGAATCCAAAATATTATTTAGTGCGATTTTTATATCATCTGCGACTTTTGCGTAATCCTTGCTAGTTGCGCTCTCATCAAAGCCCTCCACTTGCACAAGTGCGATTTGCTCAAGCGGGATTTCTAGTAAAATATCAAAAATCTTATCACTTAAATCCGTGATTTCTTCGCGCAGTCGCTTTTCATCAATGCTTTTGGTGCGAATCTCACGCACAATTTGGCGCATAGATTGCTGAATCTCTTTGCCCTTGCTTGTGGTTTTGTTTATGACGATTTCTAGCTTTGTGTTGCGATAGTCGCTAAATTGCGCATCTTCGATGAGATTTGCAGCAGATTCCAAATCGCCTTTTTGGAAGCGCATAGCGGCAATGTCAAGCTTTGCGCTGATATTTTCATAGATAAAATATAGCTTTGGATTTAGCCCTGCGGCTTGTTGAAACTCCGCACTACTATTGATTAAAGTATTTGGTGCGCCGATGGCAGAAAAATCATCGGTGGATTTGGTAGCTGAATCTGCGGTAGATTCGGCGACTTTTGCGTTTGATTCGCCTGAATCTGTGGCGGATTCGCCACTAGATTCGTCCCCAAGCAATGTCGCAAACATCGCTTCGGCTTCTTTGCGCCTTTGCGCTTCTGCCTTTATCGAATCCGCCTCCGCCTTTGCCTTGTCGTAATTTGTATCACTTGCTTCAGCCACCAAGCGAATCCCGCCTTTAAGAACAGGCAAAACCTCTTCCATATCAAAATAAAGCCCTGCGATTAAGGCTTCTATACGCTCCAAGTCGGCTTTGTTTTGATATAGTTTGCGCAAGTTAGTGAATTTGCGCTCCATTAGATAGGCTTTTTTGCCCATATTGCGCCCGATATGCCCCTCGATATTTTCAAAATGCTGAAAATACGCATCTTCGGCTAACTTTTTGGCAGAGAGATTATCACCACTCTTATAAGTTTCTATGCTTTTATCAAGCATTTCACGGATAATCTTTGCGTCCGCCTCAAAATCTTTTGCATTGACACAAATTAGCGCAAAAATCGCTAAAAATCTAACTAATTTCATTTTTCATAACTCCAAAAAATTTTTAGATTCGCGTGGAATTTACGCCCACGCAAATCACATAAAACCTAAAAATTATACGATACAAACGCCTCAAAATAATCTTGATTTAGCTTTGTGTTGCTTGAATCATTGTCATTAAAATTGTCGCTACCAAGCAATTTAGAGTAGATAAAGCCTAGTTCTAGCCCTGCATATCGCCCTGTTATGCCTAGATTTATTTCATTTATAGGCTTAATGCTATTGCCTGATTCGTTTTTTGCTCCGCTTGTATTGCCATATATAAATGCGATTTCTAAATAATCCGCAAAACCATATCCAAGCCCTAAATACGCCGTTAAAGCATTGCTTAAATACAGCTGTTCGCCTTGCTCAAATGGATTTTGGTCGCCAAGTGCATTAAATCCTAGCACTGCGCCGCCTTTTTTATTAAAAACTTTTGTAATACCTAATGTAGCATTTATTTGATGCTCATCGGCAACAGCAAAATCCAAACTTTCATCGACTTGCAAAAACTGCGTATCGACAAGATGCGCTAGTTTGCTATGAAAATACGAGTATTTTAGACTAGTGCTTGATGCCACAATATCATTGCCTAAATTTAGATTTAGCCCAAGCCACGCACCATTAAAGCTAGGGAGTGCGTCCTCTGTCGCATATCTTGTCGCGCTATCGACATTGATAAAATACGCTTCTATTGCTAGTGGCTCCCACGAACTATTTTCAATCCCTGCGATGAAAGTATGCCCGATTTTATTATCCTCAAATTGCACGACTTCGTTATAATCCGCTACCGCTTGACGATAAAACCAATAACCCTTAATCTCAGTCGCGCCTTGCGGGATTTTCAGCGCAAATCTAGCACCTTCTACATAGTAATTTACCCACTCTAAATCCAGCTCTTCACGCCCACCGCTCAAATCAAAATATTCGCTTGTGTAGCCGATGAATCCTTGATAAAGAAGCGCATTTGCGCCTATATCTGTGCCATAAATCGCGCCATTTTTGCCTAGCTTCACGCTACCCATTAGATTTAGCCCAAATCGTAGTCGCTCAAACTCCACGCCCTCAAAGCCCAAATACGCATAAAGGCTTTGGAAATTATTTTTGCCGCCGTAATATCCTTGCGTGTATTGCGCCCCGACTTGTGCGAAATAAGAGTAGTTATTCTTAAAATGTTCGGTTAGTGCGTTTGAATCCGCATTTGATTCCTCTGCATTTGCGCTCACAATCCCTAAACATAATCCTAATGAAACGGATAAAAGTGTGTTTTTTACATTTTTCATAAAATGTCTCCTTAAATTTTTATAATTTTTTAAAGAGTGAAATATTATAATAATAATTCTTAAAAATACTTTAAATTGATTTTAGATTCGCATAAATCTAAAAAATTTTAAGAATTTTTTAATGTAATTAAAACTAAAATTCACAATTCTATTTTTTGGAAGGGCAACAATTTGAAATCAAATCATAAATCACACGAATCAATAAATAAACCCACCCACGCTGTTACGGGGGGGGGATTTGGCTTTATTTAGCTAATCTTTTACCGCATTTATCCCAAACTCACACATTAAATCCTAAAAATCCGCTTTATTTTTGTTTGGATTGCTATGATTTGCCTTTGGCAAATCTCGCAATGACGAACAAAGAGCGCAAATCTATGATTCGCTTCGCAATGACAAATAAAACCCACCCCCTAACCCCCTCCGCAAGGGAGGGGGAAACAGCAGAATTACCACACGCAAGGGATGGGGAATTTTTCACTTCTCTAACTTCACTTAAAGGCACGAAAATGATTACTTAAATATTTTTCGCGCTTTTAGATTCGCGCATTTTTAAAGAATCTAAATTTAGTTGGCGGTTGGCAATTTTTAAGAATATTTTGCTCACAGGGGCAAAATTCAACATAAAGGACAAAAAATGAAAATTTTAGGTAAATTAGGCGCGATTATTGCGCTGTCATTGATATTTGTGGCGTGTGGTAGCAGGACTACTATGTTTGTGGATTTTGACAAGGTAGTGGATAGCAAGGATTTTGCAGAGGTTGTCGGCAATGAAGTGAAGTTTGACTTTGGCAGTGGTAGCAAAGAGAAGATTATCTCTTATATATATTCAAAAGGTAATGCGGAAATCGGCAAACACAATGCGTATTTTTCAAACTCCATAAGTGGTAAAGCGTATAAATTCACCGAAATTGATGTGGCGTGCGGATACGCGCTATTAGAAAATTTGGTAGCGTTAAGAGACTATGTCAAAAAAGTCGGTGGCTCAAAAGTAGTCAATGTAACCTCATATTACAAATTAAATGAGCAAAGAGATAGCAAAGATAGCTTTTTATGCTCGGTAGGCAAACGAAAAGTAGATGTTAAGCTAAAAGCCGACATTGCAGAGTAGGGCGATTTGAGATGAAAAAATTACTATGCGTGATTTTGGCGTTGCCGTTGGTGGTGTTTGGCGTGGAAAATGCGCTAGATTCGGCGGATTCGACAGATTTGACACGCAAAGGCACAAATATAAAGACATTTGATAGCGTTGGTGCAAATAGTAGAAATACCATTTCAAAAACGCACACACGGCAAATGTTAGATAATAACGAAACAAAAGAGCCTAGTGGATTTATGCTAGGCGCAGGACTTACGCTGGGTGGATTGATTGATGTCGAGACATATTTTGGATATGCGACTAATGCTTCGCGCTTTGAATATGGTGGCGAGTTAATGTTAGGATATAAGTGGTTTTTTGGTGAGCGCGGAATCTTTGGAATGCGCCTTTATGCAGACTACAATTTTCTTTTTTCAACGGATGGGATAAATCCAGTAGATGCACATAATGGCTCACTAAATTATGATTTTATGTTTAATTTCAATCAATATCGCCCTTTTAAAGTGGGTATATTTTTTGGGATTCATACAGGTGCTGGAGCGACAAATTATAAGTATGATAGAATGTGCGAAGCTGGTAGCTGGAGTAGCTGGGAAGCAAATGGAAATCAACAAAGTGGCACATATACCGAACTTTGCAGTAATCCCGAGATAAATCTTACCTTTGGGGGCAATTTTGGTTTGCGCTTTGTGATTTATGATAGAAGTGCCATTGAATTAGCCGTGCAACCGCGCTATGAAATCTTTGAAAACGACTTGCATATTTTGGGAATGACACGATTTATCTATACTTTTTAGATTTATTAGTGATATAGATTCGCGTGGATTTTTGATATAATTTTTCAAATTTTTTGGAGGCAAAAAATGCAAGAAGTCGATGTTTTGGTAGTTGGAGCTGGACCTAGTGGCTCGATAGTTAGCGCGATTTTACACGCACAAGGGCTAAAAGTGCTGGTGGTGGATAAAGAAAAATTCCCGCGCTTTGTGATTGGCGAATCGCTTCTCCCCGCGTGTATGGCGATGATGGAGGAAGCGGGATTTTTAGATGCGGTGAAACAACACGGATTTCAGTTTAAAAATGGCGCGGCGTTTAGCTGGGGAAGCGAATATCGATATTTTGATTTTTGTGATAAAAGCACGGCGGGATATGGCACGACTTTTCAAGTGCAAAGGGGCGATTTTGACAAATTGCTAATTGATGAGGCGATAAAGCAAGGTGTGCCTGTGCGATTTGAAGTCGCCCTTGAATCTGTGGCATTTGATAGCGATGGCGTGAGTGCGAATCTATCAAATGGCGAAGCGATTAAGGCAAAATACATTGTCGATGCAAGTGGCTATGGGCGCGTTTTGCCACGACTTTTGGATTTGGAAGTGCCTTCAACTTTGACGCCACGAAAGGCGATTTTCACGCACATACAGGACAATATCAGCGAAGTGCTTTATGACAGAAAAAAGATTTTGATTACCACGCACCCACGATTCCGCGATGTGTGGTTTTGGCTTATACCTTTTAGCAATGGCAGGTGCTCTATCGGCGTGGTAGGCGAAGAGGCGACAATCGACATTGATGGCAAGGATTTAGGCGATACTTTAAAAGCGCACACTTATGAAGCCCCGATGTTAGCGCGATTGTTAAAGGACGCAGTGTGGGATACGCCTGTGCGCACGATTAAATCCTACTCCAAAGATGTAAAGCAACTTTATGGCGACAAATATATCTTACTAGGCAATGCAAGTGAATTTTTAGACCCTGTGTTTAGCTCGGGCGTTACGATTGCGATGTATTCGGCAAGGTTAGCAGGGCATTTAGTGCCACGAATCTTAAAGGGCGAATCTGTGGATTTAGAAAACGAATACGCAAAACCGCTAATGATAGGTATAAACGCATTTAGGACTTATGTAAATGGCTGGTATAGCGGGGAATTTCAAGATGTGATTTACACAAAAATCGAAAACCACGACATTAAGCGACAGATTTGCTCGATTTTAGCAGGATATGCGTGGGATACTAGCAATCCTTTTGTAACAAAGTCTGATACCGCGTTAAAAACGCTTTGGGAATACACCAAATCAATGCAATAAAGGGTTTTGGCGTTGAAATGGGCTTTTTGTTGCGCTGTGATTGTATGTGTAAATCTTGTCGCGTGTGCGAAATATCCGCAAATCGCTCTTGTAGCTTTTGAGCGTGAGACTTTTAGCGTGAAAATCGCGCAAGATTCATATATGCTTTATGTCGCGCATAATTCGCCAAATGTCTATCATTTCGCGCTTTTTGATTCGCTGGGTGTGCCTATTGCGGATAAGATTTTGCAAAATGGTAATTTTAGCGATACCAAACTTTTGCCACCAAGTGCGAAGTATAATGAAATTTTTGTGGAATCTTTGCGCCTTTTGGAGAGTGGCAAATCGCGCAAGATTGTCGAATCGTATGAGATTTTGAGAGTGAAAAATGAGTAGGATTTTATTAAGCAAACCCGCGATTTTATGTGCGGCAAATAGTTGTGGCAAATCGCACGAATCGCAAATGGGGGGGGGCAGAAATGAAAAAATAGCCATAGATTCGCGCGAATCTAGCATTTTAGACGCATTCCAAAACGGCACTACATTTTTGCAAAAAGATTCGCATTTTTTGGGGCGCGATATTTTTGTCGGTATTTGCGAAAATCTAGCACCCTTGCCAAAAAACACGGCTTCGCATTTTTTCACGCGCACAAATGAGATTCTTTATAATGCGGTTTTAGAGTTAGAGCCATTGATTTTGGAGCTTAAAAACGCGCTTGGTGCTGAAAATATTGGCATAAGTCTAGGCACAACTACCACAGGAATCGGCGAAAACTACCTAGCCATTGCTGGATTCTACGAAACACACGGCATTCAAGCTACAATCGACTATACAAAAATGAATTATGTTGGCGAACGAAGCGCACTCTGCAATCCTGCGGATTTTTTAAAGGCGCATTTTGAGTTAGATTCGCTATCCTTTGGCGTCTCAAGTGCCTGCACAAGCGGAGGTAAGGCAATCATACAAGGCGCACGAATGCTAAAAGCAAATCTCTGCAAAGCCGTGATTTGTGGTGGCGTGGATAGTCTAAATCATCTTACAATGGCTGGATTTAATGCGCTTGAAATTTTAAGCCAAAATCACGCAAAGCCATTTAGTGTGGAGCGAGATGGCATAAATATAGGCGAGGGCGCGGGGCTTTTTGTGGCTGTGCGTGAGGACTTGCTAAAATCGCATCCGCAGTTTGAAAATGACTTTAAAATCACGCTGTTAGCGCATAAAAGCACTAATGATGCCTATCATATCACGCAGCCTAGCCCCAAAATGCAAAGCGATTTTTTGTGCGGATTTACGAGCGCGGATTATATTAACTTGCACGGCACAGGCACGATTGCAAATGATAATATGGAGGCGCGAATCATCGCTAAAAATTTCCCGCAAACGCCGTGTAGCACGATAAAGCCATTTATTGGGCATACTTTGGGTGCGGCTGGTGGAATCGAGCTAGGAATCTGCGCTGAACTTATTTTAGATAGCTTAAAAAACGGCAAATCTCTCTTGCCACCGCATATCTATGAGAGCGAATTTAGCGAAATTGCACTTGTAAAAAAAGGCGAATCTAAATGCGTCAAAACCGCGCTATCGACTTCATTTGCCTTTGGTGGCGATAATAGCGCGATTTTGGTTGGAGTGCGAGAGTGAAAGCGATAAAAGGTGCGAAAATGCCCTACAAAACGCCTGAATCTTACCTGCCACATAGTGGCGCAATGGTGCTAATTGATGAGATTATCGAAGTGGGGGAGGATTTTATCATCACAAAAAGTATTGTAAAAAATCACGCGGAGTTTTGTGAGTGCGTGGATTCGGGCGATTTTGGTGCGAATCTTGCCCTCCCCACTTACAAATCAATCGAGCTAATGGCGCAGAGTTTAGGTATTTTTCGTGCGTTAAATGAGAGCGGTAGTGGCTCTAAACTTGGATTTTTGCTAGGCGCACGGCGATTTAAGATTTTGCGCCCATATATCGCAAATTGGGCAATTATCAAGGTTACGCTTTCTATGCAAGATAATAGCGGTATGGGCGTGTATGACTGCGAAGTGTTTGAAAATGACACGCTTATCGCAACAGCAAGTATTTCTGCACTAAATCCAAATGATGATTTTTTATCGCAAATAAAAGGAATGCAAAATGAATAATACAAAAAAAGTCCTTATCACAGGCTCATCGCGTGGCATTGGAGCTGGAATCGCTAGAGAGTTAAAAGCGCAAGGTTATAGTGTGATTTTACACGGACGGAGCGAATCTAGCGCGTTAGATAAAATCACACAAGAATTAAGCGCGGAAAAACTTATCTTTGATATTGCAAATACTGCGCAATGCAGGGAAGTATTAGAGAGATTCGTAGAAAAAAATGGCGCATTATGGGGAATCGTGCTAAATGCAGGAATTGCAAAAGACAATACATTCGTAGGATTAGAAGAGGACGAATGGAAAAGCGTGATTGATACGAATCTAAATGGCTTTTATAATGTGCTAAAACCGCTTTTAATGCAGATGGCACGAAAAAAGAGTGGGCGAATCGTAGTGATTAGCTCAGTTTCTGGCGTTTTTGGCAATAGGGGACAAAGCAATTACGCTGCAAGTAAGGCTGGGCTAATTGGCGCGGCAAAATCCATTGCCATCGAGCTTGCAAGTCGCAATATTTGCGTGAATGTAGTCGCACCGGGTTTGATTGAAACGGATATGATTAGTCAAAATCTCCCGCTTGATGAGATTAAAAAGATGATTCCTGCAAAGCGATTTGGCAAAGTCGAAGATGTCGCGCCGTTAGTGGCATTTCTATTAAGTGAAAATGCTAGTTATATCACAAAGCAGGTTATTGGCGTGAATGGAGGTATGTGTTGAATCGTGTGTTTGTAACGGGATATGGGATTGTAAGTGCGTTTGGCAAAAGCTGGAGCGCGATAAAAGACAAACTAAAAGCAAAGCAAAATGCCGTGTGCGTGATGGAGGATTGGCGCAAGTATAAGGATTTGACGACTTACCTTGCTGCGCCTATTTTAAATTACGCGCCACCAAAGGAATGGAATCGCAAACAGCTCCGCTCACTAGGGCGCGTATCGCAGTATAGCGTAGAGTGCGCGGGAATCGCGCTTGAAATGGCGGGATTAAAAGATGATGAGAATATCAAAGATGGGCGAATGGGCGTGGCAAGTGGCTCTAGCACGGGAAGCACGGACGCGGTGCTAGATATGGCAAAGCTATTTTTAAATGACGAAAACAATATCAATGCAAACACTTACATAAAGTTTATGCCACACACAACCGCCGCAAATATCGCACTTTTTTATTCGCTAAAAGGGCGACTAATCCCCACTTCAAGTGCCTGCACTAGCGGTAGCCACGCAATCGGCTATGCCTATGAAGCCATAAAAGGTGGCAAAATCGATATGATGATAGCAGGTGGAGCGGAGGAACTCTGCGTAAGCGAGGCTTATACATTTAATTTGCTTTATGCCACGAGCTTAAAAAACGATATGCCAAAGCTCACCCCTGCGCCTTTTGATAAGAATCGCGATGGCTTGGTAATCGGCGAGGGTGGCTGTATGCTGGTGCTTGAAAGTGAATCAAGTATGAAAGCGCGTGGTGCAAATCCTATCGCGGAAGTCGTGGGCTTTGGTAGCACTTGCGATGGGACGCATATCACGCGCCCAAATAGCGCGACAATGAAAGAAGCGATGATTTTGGCTTTAAAGGACGCGAATCTTGCGCCCAGCGATATATGCTACATAAACGCCCACGCTACTGCGACAAAATGGGGCGACATAGCCGAATCAATCGCTACAAACGAGCTTTTTGGAGAAAATGTGCCTATTAGCTCACTAAAAAGCTATCTTGGGCATACGCTTGGTGCGTGTGGTGCGCTTGAATCTGCCATTAGCATTGAGATGATGAGAGATGAGATTTTTTATCCTACGATAAATTTGGCGGAAGTGGATAGTGAATGCGCGAAATTGGATTATTTGCAGGATTTGCGGGAGATTCGCACGGATTTTGTGATGAATAATAATTTTGCATTTGGTGGTGTGAATACTAGCTTGATTTTTAAGAGAGTGTGAATGGATTACTTTGGGCTAAAGCTATGAAACTTGCCTTTAGTAATCTAAAAATTAAATAAGGGAGCGACAAATGAAAAAGATAATTTTGGCGTTAGTTTTGGCGGTGTGTGCGGTAAATGCAAAGACTATTATGCTTTATATTGATTTAGATAAAGTTTTAGATAGTGCGGAATTTGCGGAAATTGTAGGCAATGAAGTGCGATTCAGTTTTGGCAGTGGAAGCAAGGAAAATATCTATGCAGGTGGTGTAAAAACACGCGCTAGTTTATCCAAGGGCACGGAAACAAACCATTTTAATAAATCTTTGAGTGGCAAAAGCTACGCTTTTAACGAAGTGGAATCCACCTGTGGATTCGCGCTTTTGCTAAATTTGGCAGATTTAAGGGACGATGCGTTAAAAATCGGCGCGACAAAGGCGGTAAATATCATATCTTATTACACAAGCTCCACTGCGTTAGATAGCAAGGATAAATTTCAATGTATCGTAAGCAATTCTAGCATTCGCGTGAAACTAAAAGCAGACTTTGCGAAATAGCGGGAGTTTTGGAATGCAAATTAGTGTTGGTGTGCGATTTTGCAAGGCGTTTATTTCTAAAAATTATGCGTTAGATTCGCTTGAATCTCCACTAGCCACGCTTAAAAAAGACTTGGATTTGAGTTTCATCCCTGTAATTGAGCGCAGACGATTAAGCGAAGCAAGTAAAATCACGCTTGGCTTACTTGGCGATTCGCCCCTGCATTGTCCCATTGTTTTTAGCTCACAAAAAGGCGAAATCAATCGCTGCTTTGGTATGCTACAAGAATTAGCAATTCATCATCTCACTTCGCCTACGGCATTTTCGCTCTCCGTCCTAAATGCAACTCCCGCACTTTTGGCAATCACGCAAAAAAATCACAGCGAGATTTTGGCAATTAGCGCGGTGGATTGCTTTGAATATGGGCTAATAAATGCTTACGCACTATTGTGCGAATCTGCGGTAGATTCGCAAGATTTGCGCAAATCCTCCATAAAAGATTGCCTTGTGATTAGCTATGATGAGAATCTTGGCAGTAAAGAGATTAGCGCGATTATTGCGTGTGTGAGTTTGGATTCAAACTTGCCACAGATTCGCATTAAATCGCACAAATCATCATTACAAGGCAGTGTGAGTGCAGCGAATGCAACAAAGCGTCTGTGCGAAGCACCGACTAACACTTGCAAAAATAATTGCGTGGATTCTTCGATTCTTATAAAATCTAAGAATGACAATAAGTTTGGGCTAACTTCAAATCTATCCTTTTTATCCGCAGTGGCAGGGGAGATTCCGCGCTATGAAAATGGAGATTTTGCGCTTGATATTAGTGATTTTATAAGAGAGTTTAGCATTGAAAACTTGTAGTGTGAGATTTATCAAAACGGCGCGAATCGCCCTTATCGCGCTTTGCTTTGTGCTTTTTGGGATAATCTGCCTTGTAGGCAATCTTTTCTTTATCCCGCTAATCGCCTTGCGATTGCAAAGATTTACGCCCATTCAAAATCTCTCACGCGACATTGTTTGCTTTTCGTGGCGATTTTTTCTAGTGTGTGCGAAAATGTTGGGTGTGATTGATTGCACATACAGCGGATTTGAAAAGATAGATTCGCACGATTTGTCCAAACAAGCGCGAATATTTATTGCAAATCATCCAAGTTTGCTTGATGTGGTGCTAATAATTGCGCAGATTCGGCGGATAAATTGCGTAGTCAAAGCGGATTTGTGTAAAAATCTCTTTCTTTTTGCTGCCATTAAGGCAAGTGGCTACATTCCAAATACTGCAAATGAAATATTGCTTGAAAAAAGCCTATCTGCACTTAAAAAAGGCGAATCTCTTTTGATTTTCCCAGAAGGAACGCGCACAAAAAATAGCATTATTTTTCACAAGGCAGCAAGTTACATTGCCATAAATGGGGCTAAAAGTTTGGCAGTGATTTTCATAAAAATGCACCCAAAGGCATTAAAAAAAGGCGAAAAATGGTATGATACGCCACGCGAAACCCTGCGATATAGTGTGATAATGCACGATATTTGGGATTTGCAATATTTCGCACAAGGCAAAGCCACGCCACTTCGTGTGCGCAAATTGCATAGCACTTTAAGCGATATTTATAAGGAGGAATTTGATGGATTTAGTCGATGAGGTAAAGGAAATGATAATTGAGAGTTTGAATCTAGATGATATGAAAATCGATGAGATAGATTCAAATGCGCCGCTTTTTAGCGATGATGGGCTTGGGCTAGATAGCGTAGATGCGCTAGAGCTTGGACTTGCTTTGCAAAAGCGATATGGAATCCTGCTAGATTCAAAGAGTGAAAATCTAAAAGAGATTTTTTATAGTGCGAAAAGTTTGGCGGATTTTATCGCGCAAAATAAAAAATAAAGGATTTTTGAAATGAATAAAGAAATGAGTAACGATGAGATTTTTGAGATTTTAAAAGGCGCGTTAATTGAGCTTTTTGAGATTGATGAGAGTAAAATCACGCTAGAGAGCCAAATCTATGATGATTTGGATATTGATAGCATTGATGCCATTGACTTGGTGGATTTTATAAAGAAAAAGACGGGCTATCGTATGGAAGCAAGCGATTTTAGGGAAGTGCGGACACTAGAAAACATAGTCGAAGTAGTCGCAAAACAGCTACAAAATGCAAAAGATTCGTAAGATTTGTGGCGCGATTTTGGATTCGTAGCTTTTGGATTCGCACGACATAAAGGGACTTTTTAAAATGCTAAAAATTGCAAAAATTGCCATAAATATCGCATTTATAAGCGCAATCATTGTTTATCCATTTGTAATGTTTTGGGCTGGAAATGCGAATGTAGATGACTTGCGAATCGCCGAAAACAAGGGCTATGAAAGCGGTTTGATTACGGCGCAAGTGGCGATATTTTTGATAGTTTTATTTGCGCTATCTATTCTAAAATACGCACTTTCACGCGACAAACTAACGCTAATTAGCGTGATATTTTTTGGGATTTTAATAGTGCTTCGGCTTGGCATTGGGGGCGGATTCGTGGATATTTCGGCGTATTTTTATCCATCAGTTGTGAATCTTGCGTTTTTTGCGTTTTTTGCGATGAGCCTAAAGGGCGAATCTATTATCACTAAATTTGCCAAAATGCAAAATCCCGCATTAGATTCGCGTGGCGTTGCCTACACACGCAAACTCACAAAAATTTGGTGCGCACTTTTTATCTTTAATGCGCTAATGGGATTTGCACTTGCATTGCTTGAAAATAAAATCTATTGGAGCGTATTTTGTGGAATCGTGGCATATTGCCTTGTAGGCGCACTATTTGCAGGGGAATTGCTATATCGCAATCTCATCTTTAAGCGCAGATTTGCGCAAAATAGGGCAGGGTAAAATGGGCTTTGGTGTGATTAAAAATGGCGAAATTTTAGGTTTTGAATCGCTAAAACACGATATTTGCAAAATGAGCGCGAATCTAAAAGCGCGGAAATTGTCTTGCGTGGAGATTTATTTAGATTCAAGTTATGATTTTATGGTGGCATTTTTTGGTGCGATAAATGCGGGGATTAAGACATATATTTTGCCAAAGGAAGTAAATCTTGGGCTTGGATTTATGATAAATGATAGCAATTTTGCGCAGATTTTGGGCGAATGCAATAATTTATCATTGCGAGGGAGTGTGAGCGTAGCAAACACAACGAAGCAATCCACGAATCTAAATAATTCTTTGGATTGCCATAACTTGACTGCGTCAAGTTTCGCAAAACAAGGCGAAGCCGAAGTTTTTTTAGTAATGATGGGTTTATTCAACCAAAACGCCATTGACTTGCCATTTTTTCTCTCCACTTCGGGTTCTAGCAAGGATAAGGGCGATATTATCCCCAAAACTCTGCGCCAAATGATAGAGGAAGCGAAAGTTTTGCGCGAAACGCTAGGCGCAAAAAGCGATGATATTTTTATTGCTTCTGCCACGCACCAGCACCTTTATGGGCTAACGCATAAGATTTTTTTGCCCTTAATTGCAAATGCTAGGATTGTGGATAGTGAGCTAAAATTCCCCGAGTTAATTTTGGCGTTTTGCGCCGAATCTAGCGCAAAAAATCTTATTTTAATCACTTCGCCCACGCTATTAAAATATTTAGCTAGTCAGCCAGATTTGCGCCCATTATCAAATCTTAAAGCCATCATTAGCGCGGGAGCGAGGTTGGATAGCGAAATACGAGCATATTTTAGAAATAAAATCAATTTGGATATTTTTGAGGTTTATGGTAGCACGGAAAGCGGGATTGTGGCGTTTAATGCGCATTTTAATGATAAATTTATCCCATTTAGTGGCGTGGAGCTAAAAACGCACAGCGATTCAAGGCTCATCATTCGCTCTGCTTGGGTGAAAAATGCGCTCACAGGTGCAGAATTTATCAGCAATGATAGTGCGAAAATCAAAAACGGCGCGTTAATCTTGCAGGGGCGCATAGATAGGATTGTGAAAATTTTTGAAAAGCGCGTGAGTTTGGATAGCTTGGAAGCGCGGATTCGTGCATTAAAAATTATCGATGATTGCTTTGTGGGATTGATTGATGGGCAAAATCACGCACATTGCGTTGTTGTTTTAAGTGAGAATGGTAAAGAGCTATTTTTGCAAAATGGCAAAAAGGGCGTTGTAGAAGCGATAAAATCGCTAAAAATAAAAGAAATTCGCCATTTTCATATCCGCGCTAAACTGCCATACAATGAGCGGTGCAAAATTACCAAAAAAGATTTTATCGCCTGTGTGAATGAAAAAATAATGCCAAAGTTTGAGATTATTCACTCAGATAGTGAGTGGCTATCTGCGCGAAGTTATATTGATGAAGGTTGCTTTTATTTTGATGGGCATTTTGGGGATTTTCCGCTTGTGCCGGGCTTTGTGGAGCTTGGATTCGTGGTAGATTTGGCAAAGGTGCATTTAGATTTAGGGGCGGATTTTAGCATTGAATGCGTAAAATTTACTAACTTTATGCGCCCATTTAGCGAAGTAGAGATGGAAATAAAGCGTAAAAATAGCAAAATATATTTTCAAATTTTAAGCGACAAAAAAGAGTGTGCAAATGGTAGAATTAGCCCAAAAAATTGACGCAAATTCACGCAAATCGTGCGAATCAAAGCGTAAATCCAAACTAAATTTGCGCGAATCTACGCAAGATTCACGCGAATCGTGGTTTGAACGCAATGAATGTGCAGGAAGTTTTTGGCTAAATCTCACCATTTTGCTTGTGCGAATCTTGCCCAAATTCGCGCTAAATATCGTCATTATCGTTGTAACGGCGACTTATTTTATATTTTCTAAAAAAGAGCGTAAAAATCTCACAAAATTTTACACATTAGCGCAACAATATTGTCAAAAAAATGCCATAAATTTGAAAAATGACAAGCTAAAAAATCCTAATATTTATCTAAATTTTTATCATTTTGGCTGGGCGATTTGCGACAAAATATCCGCGTGGATAGGCAAGATTCGCTATGATGATATTGTGATAAATCACGAAGCAATCATCAAAAATCTTTGCGAACCAAAAAAAGGACGGATTTTGCTAATGAGTCATTTTGGCAATGCGGAGGTGGCATTCGCTTTGTCGCAGAAATTTCGCAATTTGCGCATCGTTATTTTTGTCTATCAAAAAAACACAGAGCAGTTTTTGCAGATGATTGATAAGGTAAGTGGGCGCAAAATACAGCGTGTATTTGTCGATGAGATTGATATAAAGCGACTTTTGGAGTTGCGTGAGATTATCGAAAGTGGCGGACATATCGGCATTATGGGCGATAGAATTGCACTAAATCATAAGCGTAATGTGATGATGGATTTTTTGGGTGCGCCTTGCTATTTTTCGCTTGGTGCGTTTATCATCGCGCAACTTTTGGAGACACAAATCTCTGCTATGTGGTGCGAAAAAATTGATGGCAAATATCGTGTGGAGATTGAAAATATCAGCGAATCTATTGATAATTTTTCGCCAAATTTGGGCGAATCTGCATTGCAAAAAAATAGGCGCGATAAATTTGCAAATCTAAAACCGCTTTTGCAAAAATATGTAGATTCTCTACAATCTCACGCGCTAAATAATCCTACGCAGTGGTTTAGCTTTTATGATTTTTGGGAAGAGGCGCGTGGTTTTAGGATGCAAAATTTGGGCGATTTAAGTGCGAATCCAAAATCCCAAAAAATGCAAGGAATTTGACTTTGAGAGAGATTAAAAATGTGCTAATTAGTCGCATTTATGACTTTAAGGCGGAATTTTATGACATCGATTCTATGGGTGTTATGTGGCACGGCAATTATGTGAAGTGCGTAGAAGTGGCTCGTTGCAGGTTTTTGGACGAAGTGGGCTTTGATTATAACGCTATGCGCAAAAATGGCTTTGCTATGCCTATTATCAAAATGGAGTTTAAGTTTATCTCGCCTATTTTGTTTAATGATAGATTTGCGATTCGCGTGGATTTGCTGGACTTTGATAGTGTGCTAAAATTTCAGTATATTTTTTTGGATTCGTGTGGTAAAAAGCTCACAATCGCGCAAACTTCACAGGTGGCTTTTGATATGGAGATAAAAGAATCGCTATATGAAATTCCACAGAATTTCAAAGCAAAATTACAAGATTTTTGCAAAAAATGCAGTGAGATTTAAATAAAACGGAGGCAGAGAATGAAAATTTTTGTTGTTATTTGCGTGATTTTATCGCAAATTTGGGCATTTAGCATAGATGATTTAAGCAGCATTAAGCGTGATAATATCAAAGGCGACTTTGTGCAAAGCAAGCGACTGCGTGGCTTTAAAAACGCGCTTGTGAGCTATGGGAGCTTTTCTATCATCAATAATGAGCTGTTTTGGGATACGACAAAGCCTGTGATTAGCCATATTAAAATCACAAGTGATGGCATTTTTAACCTGCAAAATGGCGAGTGGGTGCAAACTAGCCAAAACTACGATAGAGGGCTATTTTTAAGCATTATCAAGCTTGATTTTGAAAAGCTAAAAGATAGCTTTGATTTTGAAACAAGTGGCGATATTTACGCGTGGCAGTTAGTTTTACTGCCAAAGGGAATGCTAAAAAATATCTTTAGAAAGATTGAAATTAGTGGCGGAAAATTCGTTAATCGCGTGGTTTTGGTGGAATCTAATGGCGATTTTACAGAAAATACTTTTGTTGTAAAATAGGGATTTTAGAAGCAGGGATTTTGCGGGATTATTTATGCTAGAATATGACGATGGGTGTGGCAATGTAAAGATTTTAGCCAAAGAGCAAGAAGCATTATGGCTCAAAACTTTTGGTTTAAAATCTATTGATGAATATTACTCTCCAAAACATAGCGACAAAATAAAATGCGCCTTGCAGAGTAAGGCAATACAGCTTACAAAAGGCAGTCTTAAAAAACTCGCCCAAAAGAATCGACTGCAATATATCTTGCAAATAAAGCAAGTGCTTGATGAGCCTGAACTAATAATACGGCACGATGGCAGTTTGATTTTTGCAAAGAAAATTAACGATAAAATTTATTTCACAAGTATAGGGAGGGAATTTGAAGCTAGGATAGTGATAATAAGTAACGCACCCAAACGAAAAAACACGATGATAGGCAAACTAAAAAGCGGAGAGCTTTTGTATCAATCTCCCAAGTTTGAGAAACTCCGTTACAACCAAACTTTTACAGATGAACGCTCAATCATCAACGAGATTGACAAAAAGAATGCTACGAAAAATAATATTAAAAGTCAAGCAAAAATAGATAAATGCGCACAACAACACAACACACAACAAGGCGCAGTGGTAATAAGCAATGAAATGGAAAATTTATAGTATTTTTTTTGTGGCTTCGCTAATTTTAGTGGCAATAATTGTGCGAAATTTTAGCGTTGAATCTGATATTTACACACTAATAAATCTAAATGAAAATGACAAAATTATCACGCAAAATATGCGCGAATCTCTCTCTAATGAAATTATTTTTTTAAGCGATAATGCGGAGGTTTTAGATGAAATCAAAGCGCGAAATGCAAAAAATGATGATAGGCAAATTTTTGGTATTTTTAGCGATTCTTTGCAAGATTCGCAGGATTTACCAAATGGCGCAAATTTTACAAAAATACTAGATTCTTACAAACTCTCCACGATGAATCGTAAAGTTTATGAGCGGATTTTATCGCAGGGTAAGGATTTTATGCGCGAATCAATAAGCAATATTTTTAACGCATTTGATATGCGAATCCTCCCTATTTCAAGCGATTTTTTAAATTTAAGTGCGCACTCTACGCTATTAAAATCAAATATTAGCATAGATTCACGCAGTGGCAGGTTTTTTGTAGAGAGCAAAGGCAAACGATTTTACATTGCGCGCGGGATTTTAAGCAAAAATATCCAATCTAGCGCACTCTTAAATTTCATCGCCGAATCTAAAAGTATAGCGAGTGCAAAAAATGCGATTTTGCTTGTAAGTGGTGGGGCGATTTTCTCTGCTGTGGGGGAATCGCGTGGCAATATTGAAAGCATTTATATGAGCGTGATTTCGTTATCACTAATTAGCATTTTACTTTTTAGTGCCTTTGGCAGTGTGCGGATTTTTAGGCTGATTTTTATCATCGCTTTTGCGTTTTTATGCGGGCTAGCGGGGGCTTTTGCTTTGCTAGATAAGGTGCATATTTTAAGCATCGCCATTAGCACGAGTTTGATTGGGTTGGTGCTTGATTTTTCAATGCACTTTTTAAGTCTAAATTATAAAAGAAATTTGCCTATTTTTAAACTAAAAAAAGTCTTTATTGTCGGGCTAGGAATCGCGTGTAGCGGATATGCGATTTTTTTTCTATCGCCTATGAATTTTTTGCACCAAATTGCTACAATATCGATTTTTACGCTATTTGGAGCGATGATGGCGACATATTTTTTGCTACCACAAATGATAGATTCTAATCCCAAACCCACGAGATTTTTTCGCTTTTGCCTAATAAATTATATTTTGTGGCTAAAACGCTTCAATAAAAAGTGGCTCATTTTGCCTTGTGCGCTAGTTATTTTAAGTATTCCATTTTTAGTGCGATTTGATTTTAGCGACAATATTAAAAGCTACTACGCTCCGCCAAATGCCCTAATTAACGAGACAATAGAGATTAGCAACATTATGCAAGATAGCTCAAATACGCAATTTATAACGATTCGCGCTAAAAATAGCGATGATTTGATAGCAAAAGAGCGAAAATTAGGCGAAATTTTAGAGCAAAAAGGCATAATTAGCGATTATGATGGCATTAGCAAGATTTTTTTAAGCAAAAAAGAGCAAGAAAATGCAAGAGAGATTTTGCTAGATTCATTGCAGAAAAATACAAGTTATTTGCAAGATTTAGGCTTTGATAAAAGCGCGATTAGTGATTTTATAAATCAAATAAGCAATTTAGAAATCATAGATTTTAAAGATAATTTATATAATATTTTTGAGATTTTTAAACTAAATCGCTTTTTAGCATCAAATGATACTGCGAATCTAAATGATTTGGACGAATCTACTCTCCAAAGCATTATGTTTTTGAAAAATCCTAATTTTTCTACAATGGATTCGCAGGGTAGAAGCGAGATTTTTAGCCTTTTAGAATCGCATAACGCGCGATTTATTGATTTTAATGAAAGCATAAATAGCGGTTTTGAATCTATAAAACGCAATGCCATTGCACTAAAAATCATCGCTTTTGTCGTGGCGTTTGTGATTTTGGGTGCGTGTTTTGGGCTAAAAATGGGCTTGAAAATGACGCTAATCGTGCTATGTGCTATGATTTTAAGCTTATGTGCTCTTGTGATTTGCGGTGTGAGTGTGAATATTTTTAGCATTTTTGGGCTGATTTTAGCAAGTGTGGTGGGGATTGATTATGTAATTTTCGCACTTTATCAAAGCAAGATTCGCGCCATTTTAGGCATAATTTTGGCTTCGCTAACTAGCATTATTTCATTTGTGATTTTGGCGACTTCGCATTTTGGCGCACTCTTTGCCTTTGGGATTGCTACAAGCCTATGTATGTGCCTCTGCGCCCTTTTTGCAAGTATATTTGCAATGAAAATGTGTAGCAAGATAATATGAAATTATTTTAGATAACAAATTTTATGACTTAAAAATTTTTCTTGCCTTTTCTATGTCGCTATGCTCGAAGTTTTGTTTAAAGAGATTGATTTCATTTGCCTTAATGCCAAATTTTAAGGCTATATTTTTCCACTGCGCTCCCGCATTTACGCAATCACGCAAAATTTCTAAAAATGCTTTTTGATTCACGCTAAATTCAGGTGCAATTTCTCTGCATAGATTTACACTTGGCAAATTCTTATATTCTATAAAATTTAGCGCGTGGCGTTGTTTTTCATAAGGATATGGCATAGGATTCAAATCATAAGCTGGGCTTAAATTCCACGATTTTGTGGCTTTATCATAAAGCAATGCGTGATTACGCAAATGGTCATCTATATTGCCAAATAGTGTGTTAAATAGCATCCGCCTAAACATTTCGGCTTTATTTTGCAAATCTAGCTCTTTTGCAATATTTACATAAGATTTTTCTTTAGCATTTTCTTTTTTGCTCACTTTAAGCAATGTCATTGCAGACATAAATGGGATTCGCGTTTCATTTATTCTGTCAAATCGCTCCACAAGTAGCACGGGTTTTTTATTTGTTTTAATGATTTTAAAATTTGCAGTGCGAATCTTGGCTCTTTTGGCTAATTCTAACATAACTGCTTCCCATAAAATCACTGAATGTAAGTCATTTTTAGAGCTAAATTTGGCAATGTATAATTTATCATTGTCCTTTATACTTGCCTTTGGTCGTTGGTCGTTTTTATAGACTTGAATAGATTGCATTTAGATTCCTTAATTATTGCTTTGGCGTTAAAATAATATCTACTTCGCCTTGCTTTTTAGAAAAGTTTCCGTGAATTATGGTTTGTGTTATGGTGTTTTTTTGTATGGGTTGTTCAATAATTTTTAGTTTATGATTATAAAAATTTTCTCTTAAAATTCTTATTGTTGTTTCTTTGGTAAATTCTCTGCAATCTGTTCGCACATAAATACACGCATTTTCTTTCATCAATTTTGCACAATTTTTAAATACTATATCAAGCATTTGGGTGTATTTTTCTTTATTGTCAAATTTATTTTTATGCTCTTCTTTTTGCATTCTTGGATAATCATCGCCACCAAGCAACCAAAGTCGCAACCATTGGTCTTTAAAATAGTCCGTTACGCCACAATATGGCGGAGAAGTAAAGAGAAGCGAATATGTTTGTTTTTCGTTGTTTTGCATTTGTTTTGTAATATTGCAACTATCGCCAAACTCAATAAAACCATTTTTTAATTCTAATGCACCCCATTGGTAACGCCACTGAATCTTTTTGCTTAAAAAATCAAGAGCATTGATTTTTGGCGGTGTGGTAAGGCGATTTTTAGCCCACCAATCAAGCGAATATTGAATTGCAAATGCACGAGTGGAGCGCATTTGATTAGATAATCCTTTGCCTATACCAGCGTGTAAATAATAGGCAATAAAAGCAATAAGTGTTCTATCAATATGATTGTGTTTCCAATCTAAATTTGTCTTTGCTGAAAACAAAAATTTCAACACATCTTCGCAAAAGCACATTTTAAAAAAATCACTACAATTTTTTGCTTCTAATTCGTAGTTTCCTCGTAAATCATAGATTTCTTTAAGTCTAGCCAAAACCTTATCTTTTTTAGCAGGATATAACTTTACACTGCCATAAATCCAGCCAAGTGGATTTATTTCAATACCTACGCTTTGACGACTAAGAGCACTCCCTGCAAAAATACTAGTCCCCCTACCACTAAATGGGTCAAGGATTTTATCTCCACGCTTTGAATATTTATTTATTACTTCAAAAGCAAAACTCACAGGAAACATTGCATAGTATGGTCCAAATCTAGCCCACCTAGCAGATTTAGACTTATAGCCCTTGTAATAATGCTCCAATTCAAGCATTTTTATCTCTATTCCTTATTTCTCTAGCCAAATCTTCAAATAATTTTTGTCCCATTTGTGGTATAGCAGCTTGTGCGTGAGCTGAAATAAGTGGTGTGATTGAATTTGGATACCGACTTGAAATGAGTTTGTCTAATAATTGCATAATATCTTTAAGCCTAGAAAATTGAGAAATTTCTGCCGTTAAAATATCTCTCTCATTAGCACTATATGAAGCTACAACAGGCACAAGTCTTTGACCAGATGCCGTCTTGTAAAAGAATTTTCTGCCAAAATATGTAGCTTTACCATAAGGCTTTGTGCTGGTTGAAAACTGAATATTTTGCTTAATATAGTCATTATCTAGCAAAAAAGCAGAGCCATTAGAAAAACGCTCACTATCTCCGCTTTGGTTTATATCAAGTCTTTCAAAATGTTCGACAAAATTTCCACTTTTTTCCAACCCTACAATAATTAAATCTTGTCCATTTATTTCTTTTTGTTTCTTATTGATTCTCTCTACTTCTTCGCCTATATACTGCGATAGCCAAGCAGCTGTATCAAAAACAGCTAGTGGTCCATCTATGATAAAAGCTACTCGCCTAAGAGTGGATAGCCAATTTCTTTGTTCAAATGAACGAAGTATATTAACAAGCCACAGCTTTTCTAACATAGACATTATTTGTGTAAAAATACCTAAATTTGAGCCGTCTTGATTCATATTTTCATATATACGCAAAGCATCAGTTGAATAGAGTGTTTGAGATGAATGCGGACAAACAAATTTGCCCTTTTGTAACTCTATCTTACAATTCTCATACCCACTTATGGGACATTTTTGTTCGCGCTCATTGTTTTGTAAGCGTTTATCAAGTAGATATTCGTAAGTTTGCAAAACACTTTCTCCATTTTCAAAAGAATTATGATTTTGCAATTCTTCAAATAATCTGCGCCTTATTTTCAAAGACATTGCAACCCGGAAAAGTAGTATAGATTCCCACAGAAGTCTCAGTATTTCTTACTTCTATGGGATTAGGAAATGGCTCTTTTTCAATCTCACTGATTTTTTTTAAATCCATTAGCACAGAGCTAACGGTAACATACCCATAACTAGCAGATGGAAAACCTGTCAATATAGGAACTTCTTCTCTACCACCATCTATGGCTATGATTAAATCAGGCTGTTGATTACTATTAGATTCTAGCGATTCTTGCCTTATCAATTTTTGTGAGATTGATTCAAAAAATTGTGGTGAATCTTCTCTTACCTTTATTCGCTTTAAGAAATCAGCATTTTGCTCATTCATAATCAGCTTTTTTAGTGGCTCATAACTCGCCCTTTCGCCATCAAAACCCATAATATCGCCTTAATTTATCACTTTATTTCTATATCAAATTTATCAACTTGCACAGGAATCACAAAGAGATTACTTAGTGTCTTAACACGCAAGAATCCCTTATCTTGCGCTTTACGAATCGAAGGCTCAAAATCTGCAAAGTCATAATACTTACATAGTTCTTTTGTTTCATCAGTATTATTTAAATGACTGATAAACCAATTTGCTGTATTTTTAAGGATATTTTTTTGAATAGAGCTTACTTCTTGCGTGGCATAAACCATTCCAATTTTATATTTCGCACCCTCTTTTGCTGTCCTAACCCACATATCATCTAACTTAATGTCATTTCCTGCTGGTAATATATTATGTGCTTCTTCGACATAAACAAGAATTTCTGGTATAGCTTCATTTTTAATAAATTGCTGTTGATTGTTTCTAAAAATTTTTGTGATAATGCGCTTGGCAGATGATTTATTTAACTCTGGGTCGCCACAAGATTGGTCAATGATAACAAGTTTGCCAGCTTTTAAATCTGCATAAATATCATCAGTGTAATCATTAGTGGTGTTTGGGCTATGTTGTTCTTTTGCACCACCTATTATTCTAGTGCCGTTATGATATTGAAAAATACCAATTATCTTTTTAAAATCTTCATCAGCCCAATTTTCTCCAGATTTGTTTGGGTTGCTTACATATCCATCGTTAAATGCTTTATATCCGCTTTTATCGTCTCTAATGAATTTATCTAGAGTTTCAAAAGCGTTGCCAATTTTATCCCAATTAGGGCTATCGGAAGCAAAACATTTGGCAGCGATTTTATATTCTTCCGCATTATCACTATTGCTATTCTCCATTGCTTTTATTAAATCTGCATTAAATAATTTTGTTGTTATGGGCTTTAAATTATCGGGAATTGAAAATCCAGCTCTCTTTAAAATAGCACGATATGCTAAAATTCGCCGTTTATGTCTTGTCATATCAGAACCAAATTCATCAGCATTCTCAGGTCGCTCTAAATTAACTTGAATAAAATTTTTTATATAGATTCTATCGCCACTGCCACTATTGCTTAAAATACCATCAATAATTTCTTTGCCTATTTGCAAATTTTCGTCCAAATAAAAATTTAGCTTCATTAGCCTTCTGTCTTTGTCATTATCGTGAGTGGTAATCCCATAAGTTACAACTTCATTTTCTTTATTACCATTGTCTAATAATTTCCATACATTTTTAATGGCGTTATTATTATCCTGTTCATTTTCATTGGCATATTCGCCATTTGGGTCAAAAATCAACTGACCGATTCTATTATCATTACCTTTGATAGGGTGTTTTCGTAGTTCAAATACAGATTTTGCGATAATTTTTGTGGTATTTGATTTACCTGTGCGTGTCATTCCAAACAATGCAGTTTTTTGCGATAACAAGTCTGCTGGATAAACGAAAATGGGAACATTGTCTATATTTTGGTGCTTTCTATTTGTAGAAGCATAGCGCACGAAACCGATTCGCACTCTGCTTTCATTGCCAAATTTTTCATAATTTTGTTGCTTAACTTGTGGGTCAATATAATTTACAATCTCTTTTAGCGCATCTCCATTAGGCTTATAAACTTTTAATCCGTGATTTGGGTAGTAATTTGATATATCACTACCAAATTTAAGTTGCAATGGCGATTCTCTATTATTTGAATCATTATCCAAATAAAAAGTGCCGATTATGCGACATAAAATCCCAGCATAACTTAAATAATCTTTGGTTTTTAAATCCATAGCAGTTTTATCGTCCCAATGTTTAGCACTATCCCCACTAACTTGCCTAGCCACCTCAACACGAATTCGTTCGCTTTCACTATCTTGTGGCAAAGTCGCAGAATCAATCACACGCAATAAAATAAACGAGGTTTCTTCATCTTTAAAATCCACCTTATCACAATCATTTGGATTTAACCTTGAAGCAACCAAAAAACTCAAACTAGGAATCCCGCCAACCCTATGCCTATGAGTATCGTGGATTATAACCCTAGCCTTTTCATAATTCATCGAATACAAATCGCCTACGAGTTGGCTTGGCTGAAGCAGTTTTTTAATCCACTCTTTTGTCTCCACTTGTCTATTATTTTTTATATTTCTATGTAATGTTTCATCAAGCGTCATATTTCAAAACCATCCAAATAATAAATTTATAAGGCTATTAAATTATAGCATTTTTTATAATAATTTTTGATATAGAAAAAAACACTTTATATAGCATTCATAGATTTTTTAGTTTTTAAAAGTTCATTTTAGCTTACGATTCAAATGTATTAAATACCACTAATAGTCTTTACAATCCCGCTTTCAAAGTTTTCTTTTGCTTTCCAGCCAAGAGTGCTTTCGATTTTACTCACATCTATGGCGTAGCGTTTGTCGTGTCCAGCATTGTCTTTGACAAAACTTATTAAATGCGTATTAATTTTTGCTTTAATTATTACAAAAACTCACTATTTGTAATATCTAAGCTTAGTTTATTTAATGTGCGATTAAAGCTATCGTTGCGACAAAGAATCGGGCATTTCGTGCAATCAATAGCATTATACACTTCTCTTATGCGCTCCCCACGCCAAATCTGCTCCAAGCTCTGTTCCCGCAAATCCCCCAAAAAATGCCTTTCACTCTGTCTAAAATGCAAACACGCCCACACCTTAAAATCAGCACTTATCACCGTGCTAAAAAACATTCCGTGGCATTTGTCATATCCGCGCTCTGCACCCTCATTCAAAGCCCCCATTTCTTTATATTTTTGATAACTCGCCACGATTTTAAAGTTAGAATCTTCATATTTTTCCCGCAATTCTAAAAGTTTATCGGTAATATCAAGCCTATCGCCTGTAAATGGACGAAACTGCGCAAAATCCGCACCCCGCTCTTTGACAAGTCGCACAAAAGATTCCATATCACCTTGCGTGATATTGCTTGTGAGAAACCCCACGCCAAAGCTGGTCTTGCTCCCAAGTCGCGCCTTAGTATTTGCAAAATTCTCAATATTTGCCAAAGTTTTTTCAAAGTGTTTTGGCTTCATTCCGTGAATCTTCTCATACATCTCAGCACTTCCCGCATCAAGACTAATCCTAAAATACTCTAAATTTTCCGCGATGATTTCATTAAATCGCTCATTTAGATTCATTCCGTGCGAATTTAGCCCGATATTTTGCCCTGCGTTTTTTAGCAATTTTATGGCGTATTCAAAATGTGGCGAACAAGTAGGTTCGCCTCCACCGCTTAAAATCACGCCTTTATTGTCCATTGCCTTTAGATTTTGCACCACAGATTCTACCTGCTCTTTGCTTATCTCGACATTATTTTCATTATGCCCACAGCAGCCCGGACAGCGATGGTTGCATTTGTTTGTTAAGTCAAGTTCTGTTACGATTAGTGTTTTGTGAGAGTTGAAAAAGTAGTCGATTTTGCCCGTGTAGCGCAAAATCTTTTCATCCGAGTTGAAGTTATTTATTTTCATTATCCATACTCCATTTTGTTGCTTTGAGTGTATTTTTTGATATACCACTCTATGGTTTTTGCAATGCCTGATTCAAAGCTATGTTTTGGCTTCCAACCAAGTGTTTTTTGTAGCTTTGTAGAATCTATGGCATACCGCCTATCGTGTCCCGCCCTATCTTTGACAAAGCGAATTTGCTTTGCGTAAGAATCTTTTTTGGGCATTCTTTTATCTAAGTAGGCGCAGATTTCCTTTGCAATATCAATATTTTCTTTTTCTTCGTTGCCACCGATATTAAAGCACTCAAAAAAGACTTTGTTTTCATCAAAAATGCGTTGATTTTGGGGGCTGTTTTTGGGATTTTCATTTAGCGATTCCCCCCCCCCCATTTGAATCTAGCGCGACAATTTTATCTCTCGCATACTCAAACACCGCGCAAATCGCATCGCAATGATCTTCCACAAAAAGCCAGTCGCGCACATTTTTGCCATCGCCATAAATGGGGATTTCTTTGTCTAAAAGTGCGTTGCGGATAATGGTAGGGATAAGCTTTTCATCGTGTTGGTGCATTCCATAGTTGTTGGAGCAGTTTGTGATAATTGCGTGTAGTCCAAAAGTATGCGCATAACTTCGCACTATCATATCACTTGATGCTTTGGACGCAGAATAAGGCGAATTTGGCGCATAAGGCGTTTTTTCGCTAAATTTGCCCATTGCCCCAAGTGTGCCATAGACTTCGTCCGTGCTTATGTGGTGAAAAAGCGCGTTTTCATAGCCTTTTTTGTGGCAAAACGGCGAATCTAACCAATGCTTATAAGCACAATTTAGTAGATTCCAAGTGCCATAGACATTAGTTTTGATAAAGATTTCAGGGCTGTTGATAGAATTATCTACATGCGATTCTGCCGCAAAGTGAATCACACAATCGACATTATATTTTGCAAAAATCTCGCTAACTAACGCACTATCACAAATGTCGCCTTGTATAAAATGATAGTTTTTATGCGCTTCAACGCTTTTTAGATTCTCTAAATTCCCCGCATAAGAGAGGCAATCCAAATTGATAACCGTGCTATCTTTATCTGCGTATTTTGGCAAATAGTGGCGCAAAAAATACTCTATAAAATTGCTACCGATAAACCCCGCCCCGCCTGTGATTAAAATGCTTTTCATTGGTTATCCTTTTGCGCTTTAAATTTTAAAAAGTCCGTCTTGCATTTGCAAGTGAGATAAGATATGTTCCATAATCGTTTTTATCGAGTTTCTCCCCTAGCTCACGCAATTTGTTTGCGTCAATCCAGCCGTTTAAAAAGGCGATTTCCTCCAAACAAGCGATTTTGAGATTTTGCCGTTTTTGCAGGGTTTGGATAAAGCTACTTGCTTCTAAAAGCGAGTCGTGCGTGCCTGTGTCAAGCCACGCGAAACCTCGCCCCATAGTTGCGCATTTTAAGCGATTTTGTTCTAAATACATTTGATTTAGCGTGGTGATTTCAAGCTCGCCACGCGCACTTGGGCGGATTTGCTTTGCAAGCGCACTCACTCCGCTTGGGTAAAAATAAAGTCCCGTTACGGCGTAATCGCTTTTTGGCACGGCTGGCTTTTCTTCAAGCCCTACAACTTCGCCTTTTTCGTTAAATTCAGCGATGCCATACCTTTGCGGGTCGCGCACCTTGTAGCCAAAAATCGTGGCAAAGCCATTTTGCGCGTCTGCTACACCATTTTCTAGCAGGGGCGCAAATCCGCTACCATAAAAGATATTATCCCCTAGCACGAGGCAAGATGGCGAATCGCCCAAAAAAGATTCGCCCAAAATAAACGCCTGCGCTAATCCATCAGGGCTTGGTTGCTCACAGTAGCTTAGATTCACGCCAAAGTCCGCCCCGTCTCCCAAAAGTGCCTTGAAATTTGCGCTGTCTTGGGGCGTGGTGATGATGAGAATGTCGCGAATGCCTGCAAGCATAAGCACGGAAAGTGGATAGTAAATCATCGGTTTGTCAAAGACGGGCAAAAGCTGCTTGCTGATGCCTTTTGTGATGGGGTAAAGCCTCGTGCCACTGCCCCCTGCTAGAATTATGCCTTTCAAATTTATGCCTTTCGTATTTAGGATTTGCACCTTTTGAAGTCGCAATTATAGGATAAAATTTAGATTTTGCAAAATTTAAATTTGTGCATCGCTATAAATTTCACGCATATTTCCCAAATTTCATAAACAAGGTGCGAAATGATAGGGTTATTAGGTGTGATTGATTTGCAAAAAAATAGTGGCGAGTGGTTTGAAATGGCACGAAAACCTGCATTTTAGAAGTCTTGCAATACCCCAAAGGCGTGTTATACACTTGAATCTAAAGATGACGAGACTATCATAAAGGCAGAAAATTCTTGCATTGATAGGCTATCAAGTCGCCTTGTAGATGTTCCAAATAAGAAGTATTTGTGGATTTTATCACGCAAGGTTTTGTCCAAAAGAGCAAGTCGATGAATTACTATCAATCATACAAAGCAGGAGTTTTGATAGAGATGATAGTATTTATGATGGGCATTAGAAATGACGCTGACATAGACAAGGTTTTGCGCGCGCTCATTTATGGTGTGGATTGTGTTGATGGCGAAATCGCCGAGCAACGAGCTTTGCAAAAAAGGTGCAATCAATGCAAATGATATTGATATTGCACAAAATCTCTATTTAAACCCAATAAACATTTCAAGCTACTTGCAAAATGAATTTGCAAAGATTTCGATTCGCTTTATATAAATCTACCGCAAAATTTCACAAACATAAAGCAAAATTTCGCTTAAACGCACCCAAACCTCACTCCAAACCCTACTTTTTGACTTCGCATTTGCCCTTTTTGCATAGTGGGCAGTTTTCGCGGAGCTTATACAGCGGACAATATCCATACACCGCGCTTAAAATCGGCAAAATCCCTACCGCCCACCACCAGCTCTCACACACAAAGCCAAAGGCAATCGTGCATAATTTTGATAATTTTTTAGAAACTTATAGCAACAAAACATATAATCCTACAAACACTATAAGTGTATTTTTGCCAAATCATATCGCAGGAATTGATGTGCTTTTAAATGTCTTTGGCAGTGGTGGAACGCTAGTAATCCCTAAAAGTAGAAATCCACAAGATATTTTATGTGCAATGCAAAATTATAAAGTGGAGATTTTGCCCACTTCACCCACGCTTTTAAGACTTCTTTTGATGAGTGAAATAGAGCAATTTGACTTATCTGCATTAAAACTTGTAGTTTATGGTAGTGAAAAAATGCCTGATTCATTGCTTTATGCTTTGAGCCAAAAAATGCCAAATGTAAGGTTTAAACAAAGTTTTGGGACAAGTGAAACAAATGCAATAAAAACAAAAAGTTTGCCAAATAGTGATTATTTTAAATTTGTCAATACTGATTACAAAATCATTGACAATGAGCTTTATCTCAAATCCAAAACCCAAACGCTAGGCTATCTAAATGCTGATAATAGCGCATTTGACAAAGAAGGCTACTTTGCCACAGGGGATTTAGTAGAAATTTTAAATATAAATGGTGAAGAGTATTTGCGAATCTTAGGGCGCACAAAAGAAGTTATAAATGTTGGTGGCAAAAAGGTTTTACCACAAGAAGTGGAGAATGTGATTTTAGAATTACCTTTTATCAAAGATTGTTTGGTTTATGGTGAATCTAATGCTATTACAGGGCAGAGTGTGGGCGTTAAAATCGTAGAAAATAATGCTGAATGTAAAAATAATATCAAGCTAAAAAAGCAGATTCGCCTCTTTTGCAAAGACAAACTTGCACCTTTTAAGATTCCTAGCAAAGTGCAAATCGTTGAAAATCTAGCGATTACTGAGCGATTCAAAAAAGTGCGAAAGGGGACTACATAAAAATGGCAAAATCAATCATCAAAAATGCAAAGATTAAAGGAATCTCCGTGATTTTAGGTGAAAATAAACGGCGATTTGGCGATGAGCCTTTGCAGGTTTCACACCCAAACAAAATTTAATCGTTATTTTAGTCGAATCACTTGAATCAAATCTTGCAACATATACTAGCGAAAAATGGGGGGGGGGAATCGCTTAATCTAATCCCGCGTTTGCAAAAAATCGCAAATGAAAATGTCAATTTTTCTATGTATAGCGGATTTGGTGGAATCAAACAAGTTTTTGGCACAGGTGGAACGATAAATGGGACAACTAGCTATCTATGTGGTATCCCGCTAAATCTACCCATACGCATTAACACTTTTGAGTCAAATAAATATTTTTTAAGCGGGGCTACTTGCATTAGTGATATTTTGAATGATTTAGGCTATAAACAGGCATATTTTGGAAGTCAAGATGCAAAATTTGCTGGGACGGAAAATTTATTAAAAACACACAAAATCGAAGTGCTAGATTCAAAATACTTTGAATCCAAAGGGATTTTGCCTAAAAAATTACCGCCATCAATGAAAGGTGCTTGGGGCGCGAAAGACAGCGTGATTTTTGGTTTTGCAAAGGATTATTTGAATGCCGCAAATAAGCCTTTTGCATTGTATATTTCTACGCTTGATACGCACGGACCGCAAGGCTTTGTAGATAAAGAGCAATGCCCAAATTTAGATAATTCTTATGAGAACGCGTATCTTTGCACAGATAAGGTTGTAAGCGACTTTATAGATTATTTGCAAAATAGCAGATTCAAAGACAATACCACGATTATCATACTTGGCGACCATTTAAGTTCAGCGTATTTCATAAAAGCACCTATAATAAGTCGTAGCGTGTATAATGCCTTTATAAACGCAAAATGGACAAAAACTCCCACGCACAAGCTAATCAAAGGGCGCATTATAAGTCATTTTGATATAACGCCATTGATTTTAGATTCTCTAGGGATTCGCGCTGAATCTTTTGGCTTGGGGCGTAATCCGCTTTATGGAAAAATGCTCATTGAAAGTGCGTTTAATATCGATAGTTTTAATGACGAGCTAAAACTTCGCAATAAAATCTATGATAGCCTTTGGGATGCAAAGTAGAGATTTTTGTTTTTGGATTGCCACGAATCTGCAACTTTTTACAAAGTCGCATATTCTCGCAATGGCAGCGTGAGGGCGATTGATTCTATGCAATGCGCAGATTTTTGCAATGACATAAATTGCCACAAAGTCGTGCTAACTTTTCGCAATGACAATAAAAGCCCCCCCCCCCACCTTGCGCGTGGTAACACCAGACTTTCCCCCTCTCTTGCGGAGGGGGGATTAAGGGGGTGGGTAGATTCGTCATTGCAAAAAACACAAAGCAATTCAAAGCAAAGCACTACTTTTTTGTCATTGCGAGGCAGTGCGAAGCCACAACGAAGCAATCCACGAATCCACAAAAATAGATTGCTTCGGTTTTTTCAAAGCCATCGCAATGACGATAATTTTTCATTTCCCCTCATAAACCTGTCTTGGGCGGGTGATTCGCGCTCCTGATTTGATATGCTCGATGACTTGCGCACACCAGCCCGGCATTCTCCCGATGACAAAAATGGGCGTAAATAAGCTCACAGGGATTTTTAGCGCGGTTAGTATGATTCCGCTGTAAAAATCCACATTTGGGTAGAGTTTGCGCTCGATAAAATACTCATCTTGCAAAGCGACTTCTTCTAGTTTTTCAGCAATGTCGCTAAACTTAGCATTCATTTTTATGCCCTTTTTGTTTAGCTCATCTTTTAGCCCTTTGATTGCCTTTGCGCGTGGGTCGTAGCTCTTATAGACGCGATGTCCAAAGCCCATTAGTCTAAATGGGTCGTTTTTATCTTTCACGCGCTCAATAAATTTGGGGACATTTTTCACATCGCCGATTTCTGCGAGTTGCACTAGCACTTTTTCATTTGCTCCGCCGTGTGATGGTCCCCAAAGGGCGTTTATTCCCGCACTGATTGCCGCATAAGGATGCACTCCCGTTGAAGCGACATTACGCACGGTTGTCGTAGAAGCGTTTTGCCCGTGTTCTGCGTGTAGGCTAAAAATTTTATCCAACGCTTCTACTTCTAGCGGGTCGATTTCTACTTCGCCATCGATATTTACGCCGATTTTCCCGCACGGAAAGGCGCGTAGCATATACAAGAAATTTTCCACATAGCCACGCGAAACATCGGGGTAAATGTAAGGATAACCGATTGAGTGGCGGTAGGCAAAGGCGACTAGCGTGGTGATTTTTGCAATCATTCGCTTTGCCATCATTTGATAGCCGTCATCATCGCTTATATCCATATAGTCCTTGTAAAATGTCGATAACGCGCCCACAGCAGAGCTTAAGTTCGCCATAGGGTGCGCTCCATCAGGGAATGCCTTAAAAATATCGATTAGCCCCTCGTGGATATATCGCAAAGGACGCAATTCTAAATCAAACTCTTTTGATTCGTGCTCATTTTGGGGTAATTTGTCATTTATCAAAAGACTGCAAATATCCGTGAAATTATACTTTGCAACCAAGTCCTGCACGGGAATCCCGCGATATAAAAGCACCCCATTTTGACCATCAATGTAGCTAATCGTGCTTCTACAACCCGCCGTAGAAGCATATCCGGGGTCATAAGAAAAAATCCCCGTGCGCTCAAAAAGTTTGCCAAAGTCAATCGCCTTTGGTCCGCGTGTGCATTCGATTAAATCAAACTCAAATTCCTTGCCTGTGGAATTATCAATAAGTGTTACTGTGTTTTTCATAATTTCTCCTTTGTTTTAAAGTGCAATCATAATAACAAATAAAGTGGCGATTTTAAAAGGATTTTTACAAAAACTAAAACAAAAAAATGCAAATTGTGTAAAATTTAGCATTTTTTGCATAAAATTTTGGATTTTTAAGGGGGCATAAAATGGCAAATAAAATCTGTGTGATAATGACAACTTGTGGCGATAAAAAAAGCACGAAAACATTAAGCGACATTTTGATTCGCAAAAAACTTGCGGCGTGTGTGCAGATGACGCGCATAAAAAGTCGCTATTTGTGGAAAAATGAGATTAGATTCGAGCGCGAATTTTTGCTAATCATAAAGACACTTCGTAAAAATCGCAAAAAGATAAAGCGTGTTTTTGATTCGCGCCACCCTTATGAATTGCCCGAATTTGTGTGCCTAAAAGCAGATTCGAGTAAAAAATATAAAAGATGGATTAAAAGTGTGGTGGCAAAATAAGCCGTCATTGCAAGGCAAATCAGCGAATTACCAAAGCAATCCAAATCGCTCCAGTTCCGTCATTGCGAGATGTTGCGTCAGCAAAATCGTGGCAATCCAAACCCCACGACTTTAAAATATAGATTCGCATAATGTCTTAAAGCTAAATCAAAATTAAATCTCCCATTTTCTTAAAATCTTTTAAGTGAATTTTAAATCAAAAGTTACTAAAATCCGCAAATATTTTTTGAAAATAAAAAGGGCAAAAGTTGAAATCAAATCTTAAATCACGCGAATCTTGCGAATCCACAAATAAAATCGCCAAACTCTCACGGGGGGGGGGATTTGGCTTTATTTAGCTGATTTAACCGCTCTATCCCAAACTTACACATTAAATCACAAAAATCCATTTTATTATTTCCCCCGCCCTTGCGGATGGGGATTAAGGGGGCGGGTAAGTCCTATCATTGCGAAACCTTGCGATAGCAAGACGAAACAATCTATAAATCAAATGCAAATACAACCCCATCATTGCGAGATTTTCGCTAGAAAATCGAAGCAATCTATTTTAGCAACTCTTGAATCTTGTATGAATCACTTACTTTACGCGAATCTGTGGTTAGATTTATTGATTCGCTTTTGGGTCATTTATTTTCTTTATCTTTTAACAACTCGTGGCTTGGACTGTTTCGGCGACAAGTCGCCTCGCAATGACAGCAAAAATTCCCCCTCCCTTGCGGAGGGGGATAAAGGGGGCGGGTTAAAAACGCGAAAAAATAGTAGCACGAAATTTAGCAATAACGAATCTACCCACCCCCTGCACCACCCTAGCGCAAGGGAGGGGAATTTTTTACTTCTATAACCTTGCCCACAAAGGAATCCAAATGATTACTTAAAATATTTTTGCGCATTTTAGATTCGCGCGTCAAAAATGGCAAAGCAATCTTTTGGTTTTAGTCGGCGGTTAGAACAGATTCGCCCCAAAATCAAAACAAAAAGGGGCAAAATTTAATTTTAAGGAGACAAAAATGGATACAAGGTTAATTTTAGATGAGATTAAGGGCAAATTGTTGCTACGCGGTAAAGCAGGCAAGGCGACACTTGAGGAATTGCAAACTAGGCTAGATTCACTTACAGACAGTCAGCGAAGTGAAGCATTTTTAAAGATTCAGGACGCAAATCTAAAAAGTCCTACTATCGTAAATATATGCAATTTGTTCTTTGGCAATTTTGGTGTGGCTAGGTTTATGATAGGTGATATTGGGCTTGGCATTGGTAGGCTGGTGCTTTGTATAGTGGCTGTGATTGTTTCAATGGTAAATGAAGATTCTGGTCGCAATGTTCTAGTGAGCGCAATGTGGGTTTGGTGGCTTATAGATTTGTTTCTAGTGCAGAAAAAGTTGCGTATGCAAAATCTACGCAAAGTTTTGCTAATCATAGATAGCGTGAAAGGAAAGTAAAATGAACTACTTTATATTTGTCCGCAATGATATAGATAATCCTTACAGCAAGGAGAATTTTGAAAAGACAAAAAGCGAATTTTGGACTAGCTATAATGACAGCGATGAGCCACGAAAACACGCCGAAGTCTATGATAGCATTCAAAAGGGGGATTTGATACTTTGCTATTCGGCAAAGGAAAAAGAAATCTGTGCGATTTTGGAGGCGGGAGCGAAAAATGATGAAGGCATAACGCTAGAATTTAAAAATGCGCTAAATATTTCACTTGAATCTATAAAGGCGCATTATGAGAGCATTTTAGCGTTGTCGTCTGAAAAATATTCGCCATTTTCAAAGGATATGAGCAATATCTTTTTTGGGACATTTTTTGAGAGCAATGAATCGCAGTTTTTCTATATCTGCGGATTAGATTTTATAAATTAAGGAGTTAGAAATGAAAAAGATACGCAAAATCGCATTAGGCGTAGTGGTAATGGTAATAGCTGGAATAGGATTTGTTTCGTGTGGAGATGATGGCAAGTCGCCTTTGGCAGAAATAAGCTTGCTTGAAAATGGGATACCAATATTAGCATTACAATCACGCGATGATGATACAATCATCAAAAAGATAACTGTTAGCGGACGCAATGGCAAATGCGATATAAAAGATTTAGGGACTGGTCGCCGTATATTTCATTTAAAAGGTGTTAAATATGGCGAAAAATTACCTTATGGCACTATTAGAGTTGAAGGATTTAACGAAGATGATAAATGCCCACCCAAAAATGGCAAATATGAGATTGAGATGGATACAAACTTCGGCACTTATTACTATGAAATAGGGCAATAGGTTATATTTCGCAGATTCGCTTTTGAATCTGCGAAAAAATGCGTAAATCTTGCGAATCTCGCGAATCTATGATTTGATTCGCACCCTTTGGATTGTTGTTTCACTGCGTTCGCAAAACGAAGTTTTCTTTGGCAGTCCATTTCAGCAACTCTTGAATCGATTGCGAATCGCAAACCTAACCACGAATCGCAACCTAATCTAAGGTTTTAAGTTTTTGTTTGCTTAATTAAGTTTATTCGTGCTTTTATTATTTGCGCCTTTGTTTGTCGTATTTTTGGCTTTTGTATTGCCTTTTTGGGCTGCGTTTCTGTCCCGCAGTGCTTTATCAATATCTTGTTTATACTGCGCTTTTTGTGCATCGCTCATTTTGCTTACGGCTTGTTGCTCTTGGGCTTGAAGTTTGTTGCGAAATTCAATAGCTTCTTTCTCATTCATCTTAACAATGCGATTTTCAATCTCGCTTACATAGCTTACAATATCTTCCTTGCTAACGCTACCAGCTAGGCTTACTAGCTCATCATTGCTCTTGCTACTAAAATCCGCTGCAAATAGCATACTTCCCGCCACAAATGACACCAACATACCACTTAAAATTTTCATAATTGCTCCTTATAAATCAAAATTTTGGAATCTTGTGGAATTTTTAAGATTCCAAGCGAAATTGTAATGATTGTTTGTCAATGTGCTGTGAATATTGTATGAATCAAATGCGACAACTTTGGATTTTAGCCAAGCTATGAGTTTTTTGCAAATAAGGCTTATGCTTTGCGCTTTATCGCATAGATTGCACTTGTGAGCGTGGATAGCGCGATTCCGCCCAAAAATGGCAATAAAAAAAACGCGCCATTGTTGATTAAAGCGACTATACTAATGCCTAAAAATGCGTAGGACAAAAGGCGCAAAAGCCCAAAAGAGATTCTAAATCCTATGAAAAATCGCTCTTTTTTGGAGAGATTTTCGGGTTTGGAATCTAAATTTGATTTGTGTGAATCTATTTCTTGCAATGATGATTTATTGTCGTTTATTCTTTGCATAATCGCCCTATACGAGCTAAAAAATATTAGCCAAGCCCCCACAAACGCCACTTCAAAGATTATCACAAAATCCACATTCACTAGCGCAAGTGCCACCACTGCGATTAGATTCACGCATACAATTATCATCATCGCAAATCCTTATTGTGTCTAGATTTGCTAGATTTACACAAATCTTGCAAATCGCGCTTTTGCCTATACACGCCAAAAGCCACAAGTGCGCCCGATAGCAAAATAAGCGCGATTCCAAGACTAGGCATAAGATTTGGTAGTGCATCGCCCAAAGCCACGCCTAAAAACAAGCTCCACACGATTCGCATATATGCGATAGGCGAGACAATATCGGGCGAAGCGAACATATAGGACTTTGTCATTAGCCATTGCCCAATTGTGCCTAAAATACCTGATAGCACAAACAACACCCACGCCAAAAGATTTGGCATCATAAATCCGCCCATTTTGTCAATATCAGCACACATTCCTATCGCGCCTACTGAGCACATTGTAACACCATACCAAAGCACTACCGCTTCGCTTGTGTAGAAACTTTTGAGATTATGAATCGTCATAAACGCACACGCCGCGCAAATCGCAGCGATGATTCCTACAAGCGCGTTAATGGGCGGGATATTGCTTGAGCTGGGATTTGCCACAAGTAGCACACCGCTAAAACCTATGAGTGTGGCGATTATGGTAAAGAGTGAGGGCTTATTGTGCGTAAAAAGCGAAAGCAAAACCACAAAAATGGGCGTAGATTGCAAAAACGCAGTCGCCAATCCCAAAGGAATCGTGGCAAAATTATAATAATTTGCACTTACAGCTATGCCACCAAGCACACCGCGAATGAGTATGTGGCGAAATCCACCGCTTTTTTTGGCGCGAATCTGTGGCATTTTATATCGTGGCAAAATGGCACGAATCACAGGCGCAAACGCCACCAAACTCCACACAGATAGCACCATAAAAAACGCACGAAAAAAGACATTTTCCATCGATGAGTAGCCCAAAATGTTTAGGTATTTGATAATGGCATTCATTAACGCAAAAAAGATTGTAGAGAGTAGCATTAGCACGATGCCTTTGGCGATAAGAGAGTTAAACATAAATTTTGTCCTGCAAATTTGGCATTATAGCAACGATTTTAAAGCGCATAATTCCTACGCTTCCTTTGCCAAATATTTCGCTGTGTAGCTGCCACTTTTTTGGGCGTTTTTGATGAGTGATTTTACGCTTCCGCAATCTACGACTTTTCCGCCCCTATCTCCGCCCTCAGGTCCAATGTCTATGATATAATCCGCATTTTTTATTACATCTAAATTATGCTCAATTACTATCATTGAATTGCCAAGTTCCACTAGATGATGCAAAACCAAAACCAAATTATTTATATCCTCAAAATGCAGTCCAGTAGTAGGCTCATCAAGCACATAGAGCGTTTTGCCTGTGTCTTTTTTGCAAAGCTCTTTGGCGATTTTTATCCGTTGCGCCTCGCCTCCGCTTAAAGATAGCGCGTTTTGCCCTAGCGTGATATAGCCTAATCCTATGTCATTTATCGTTTTTAGTTTTTGTGTGATTCGTGGGATTTTTTTGAAAAATTCTAGTGCCTCGCTAACGCTAAGATTTAGCACATCGGCGATATTTTTGCCATTGTATAGGATTTCTAGCGTTTGATTATTATATTTTTTGCCACCGCACACATCGCATTTGACATTTATATCGGGCAAAAAGTGCATTTCGATTCGTATCTCGCCCTCACCTTGACATTTTTCACATCGCCCACCTTTGACATTAAAGCTAAATCGCCCCACGCCGTAGCCTCGCACTTTTGCTTCTTTTGTCTGCGAAAAAAGCAAACGAATATCGTCCATCACGCCCGTGTAAGTGGCTGGATTGCTTCGTGGAGTGCGTCCAATGGGGCTTTGGTCTAAATATATGACTTTATCAAGTTCCTCTAATCCGCGAATCTCCACGCCATCAACGCGATTTATTTTCGTAGCGCGGTTTAGAATCTCTTGTGCGATAGGGAGCAAAGTTTGAAGCACAATGCTACTTTTGCCACTGCCACTTACGCCTGTTACGCACACAAAATTTAATAGCGGTATTTTTAAGCTCAAATTTTTGACATTGTTTATGTTGATATTATCAATTTCAAGCCATTTGCTTTGTTTGCGCCCGTGAAAATGCTCTATTTGCTTTTTGCCATAGATATATTGCGCAGTTAGCGTGTTTGCGTCCTTTAGCTTTTTGATTTCACCGCTAAAAATCACTTTGCCACCATTTTTCCCCGCACCCTCGCCAATATCCACGATAAAATCCGCATTTTTAATCGTCTCTCTATCGTGCTCGACTACTACAAGCGTGTTGCCCTTTTGTTGCAAAGAGCGAAGCGTTTTGATTAGGCGCAATGTGTCGCGCTCGTGAAGCCCGATGCTAGGCTCATCAAGCACATAAAGCACACCTGTAAGCCCACTGCCGATTTGTGATGCGATTCGTATGCGTTGATTTTCGCCTCCGCTAATCGTTCTACTATCGCGCCCCAAACTCAAATATCCAAGCCCCACATCATAGAGAAAATAAAGTCGTTCGCGAATCTCTTTTAAAATACTTTGCGCTATAAATCTCTGCTCCGCGCTTAAATACGCAAAGTTTTTTTCATCGCTAAAAAGGCGGTAAGATTCTTCAATAGGCATATCCACGATTTCGCCAATGCCAAGCCCTGCGACTTTAACGCTTAAAGATTCTAATTTTAGTCGCTTTCCATTGCATAAATCACACACTTTTTCGCTCATATATCCGCTCAAATCGCTATCATTTTTGCACATATTGTAGGCGATTTTTAGGATTCCGTCCCACGAACTTTTGATTTTGCTTTTGCCCCAATCAAAATGGATTTCCTTTGGACTGCCATAAAGAATTAAATTTTGTTTTTGCGATGATAGATTTTCAAAAGATTCGCTAGGCTCGATTTTTTCTGCTTTGCAAAAGGCATAAAATAGCTCCGTGTAGTAGCTTTTGTTAAATCCAAAGATGACTTTAATACCGCCTTTGTTTAGCGGGAGCGCGTCATTTATGATTTTTTTATAGTCGATTCGGTAATTCATTCCAAGCCCATTACAGCTAGGACACGCGCCTTTTGGCGAATTAAAACTAAAACTTAAAGGCTCTAAAATCTCAAAGCTAATCTTACAATCAAAGCACGCAAAATGCTCACTATAATGCGTAAGTTTCTCGCCCTCTAGCACTTCGATTTCGCCAAAAGATTCTTGTAATCCTCTCTCAATCGCACTTGCTATACGCGATTTGTTTTCATCATTTATTGTAACTCTATCAAGCACGATTTTTATGGTGTGCTTTTTGTGTTTAGCAAGTTCCACGCTTTCATCAAGGCGCGTCATCACGCCATCAATCATCACACGCACGAATCCCTTTTGGCGCAATCCTTCAAGCGTGTCATTAAATGTCCCTTTTTTTTCTTTGACAATGGGCGCAAGGATAGTGATTTTGCTATCATTTGGCAAAGATAAAATTTGATTTATAATATCGCTACTGCTCATCTGCGAAATCTTTTTGCCACATTTATGACAATGCTGAATCCCCACACGCGCATAAAGCAATCGCAAATAATCATAAATCTCCGTAATCGTGCCAACGGTAGAGCGCGGATTTTTAGAAGTCGTCTTTTGGTCGATGGCAATGGCTGGAGTTAGCCCCTCGATTTTATCGACATCAGGTTTGCCGACTTTATCCAAAAACTGCCTTGCGTAGCTAGATAAACTCTCCAAATATCGCCTTTGTCCCTCCGCATAGAGCGTATCAAAGGCAAGTGTGCTTTTGCCACTGCCAGATAATCCCGTAAATACGACAAGTTTATTTTTAGGAATCTCTAAATTGATATTTTTTAGGTTGTTTTCCCTCGCCCCGAAAATTTGAATGTGGTTTTGAATCGTATCTTGCATATTTTGTCCTATGATGAAGTTTAAAGGCGGAATATTACTAAAATTTGGCTAAATTTGGTAGAATCTGCGCCTAAATTTTTGTAAGGAAAATAATGCAAACAAGCAAAAATATCACGCGCGGAAGTATTTTAGATGAGAAATCGGGGTTGCGAAGTTGTGAGCAAGGAAATAAGACTAATAGTCTATTGACGAAGCGAACAACAAGTCTCCCCGATTTATCGCTAAAAGACAAACGCGCATCGCCAAAAATCGGCATTGTAATCCCCATATATAATGTCGCTAAATATTTAAGGCAGTGTCTTGATTCTGTGCTAAATCAAACTTATGGCAATTTTCACGCAGTGCTTGTAAATGATGGAAGCAATGATATTTTAAGTGGCGAATCTAAAAATTCCCCCTCCCTTGCGGAGGGGGATAAAGGGGGTGGGTGCTATACACAAAATATCAGCAATGCAAAATTTGCAAATAGTGATTTTACCCACCCCCTGCGCCACCCTAGCGCAAGGGAGGGGGAACAAAAGGCAGAATCCCTAAAAATCGCCCTAGAATATGTCGCAAAAGATGAGCGATTCGTGCTAATTGATAAAGCAAATGGAGGATTAAGCAGTGCTAGAAATGTGGGGATTGATTATTTTGCTAATTCACTTGTAGGCAATTCGTCTTTGGGTATGCAATCCGCAGGATTTGCGAACAAAGCAATCCATACAAATAATTTAGATTGCCACGATTCTGCTAACACAAAATCTCGCAATGACGAATCTTATTCCCCCTCCATTGCTGATGGGACTAGGGGGTGGGTAATTTCTCCACAAATGACTTTTTACACACGCCCAAATCACACAAATCTAAATCCACCCAAAATCGATTATATTATCTTTTTGGATTCAGATGACTTTTGGGAAGTGAATTTGCTTGAATCGTGCTTGGAATCTATGCAACAAAACGATAATCCAAATATTATTTGGTTTGATTGGCGCGAATCTTATGAATCTTATGAATCCAAAATATCTAAAAATCCCCACAGCCAAACTATGCTAGAGATTTTTGGCTATGCGAATCCCACGCAAATAAATGCGATAGAGTGGCTAAATCACGCAAAAGATAAGCAAATCTATCAATTTTGGTGGGCGTGGCAGGGGTTAATCTGCTTTGAATATTTGAAGCGCGTGAATTTGCGCTTTTTAGAGGGCATAATTTTTGAAGATAATCTCTTTGGCATTTTGCTATTTTTGCAAAGCGAATCAATCGCCATAATGCCACGCAAACTTTACAATTACCGCATTCGCGCAAATAGCACGACTACCATTGCCAAAAATACAAAATCTCTCCCGCCGTTTGTAGAGCCTTTGCGCGTGGCGCAGGGCGATTTGGCGTGGGGATATTTTTGCGCACAAAGCTTATGTGAGATAGCGTTGAGCGTTGCCACATTCTGCGAGACTTACAAGGATAAAGAAAAGGCAAATCTATGCAAAGTGAATTTTTTGCCACATTTATTGGCTGAATCTTGCGATATTTTGCGCTTTAAGTGTGATATTTATAGCACAAAGGCGCGATTCGTTAGGCTTTTAAAAAAAGAGCGCGAAAATTTGCAAATCTTACAAATCATTAGTTTTATCACGCCACGCGCATTTAAAGGGGTGCGATATTTTCTTTTTTTGCTTTGTATAAAGCCACAACTCGCAATCTTTCGCGCAATGCGAAAAATACGCAAGATTTTAGGGCTGTATCGTGGATAGAGAAGCAAAATTTATCGCAAAATTGCAAGCGCAAAAAATCACGCGATTTATAGGCGATGATGGCGCGGTGGTAGGGCGAAAAATCTATGCGATGGATTTATTTTGCGAGGGTGTGCATTTTAAAATCCCGCATTTTAGCTATTACCAAATCGCACAAAAGGCATTGCTTGTGAATATCAGCGACATTTTGGCGATGGGTGCAAAGCCTAAATACGCGCTTTTAGGCATTTCGCTTGGTAAATATATGAGTGGTGCGGATATTGATGAGCTAAATAAAGGTTTTAGCGCGGTGTGTAGGGAATTTGGTGTGAAAATCATCGGGGGCGATACGATTAGCGATACAAAGCTAAATATCGCCATTACAATGATTGGCGAGTTGCGAAAAAAGCCTATTTTGCGGAGTAATTTTAAGGTGGGCGATTTGCTTTTTCACACGCAAACGCGCGGAAATCCGCTTGGGCGCAGTTTAAAAGATATGCGATATTTGTATAGGGGCGGGAAAATCGCTAGGACTTCAAAATTTTACGCGCCCACGCTTCACGCAAAATTTATAAGCGACATTTTGGGCTTTGTGCGCGGTGGAATGGATATTTCAGACGGGCTGTTTAATGAGCTAAATCGCATTAGTTTGCTAAATCGCGTGGGTTTTAGATTTTTTGAGTGTGTGAATCGCGTAAATGCCGTTAGTGGCGAAGAGTATGAATTTTTATTTTCGATTCGCAAAAAAGATGAGCGCAGATTAAAGCTAATCGCACAAAAAAACCGCGTGAATCTAGTGAAAGTAGCGAATTTGGTGCGTGGCAAAGCGCGATTTCACTGCATTTCGTGGCATAAAATGTGAAATAATGTGGCTATTTTACCCACGATTTAAGCATATTCATATCCTCATAGCTTGTCATATCAAGCATTATGGGCGTTATGCTTGTCCATCCTGCAAACACAGCCGCAAAATCCGAGTTATTTTCCGCTCTCTCATTCCACGCAAGCGGGTGCAATCCTAGCCAATAGTATTCTTCGCCACGCGGAGTCTTGCGCTTGTGTGCGTCATTTCCATAGATTCGGTAGCCTAGTTGAGTGATTTTTATGCCTTTGTAATCCTTTGCTTTAACTTTTGGGATATTTATATTTAGTAATTTGCGCCCTGTGAGCGGGAATTTCGCGCTTAAAATTTTTGCTACCAAATCGCGTGATACTTCTTTTGCCAAAGCAAAATCCTCTGTAAAAACTTCATTTTTATCATCTACCACTTGCGAAATGGCAATAGATGGAATCTCCCTTATCGCGCCCTCCATTGCCCCTGCCACCGTGCCTGAGTAGGTTACATCTTCGCCCATATTTGAACCTATGTTTATGCCTGATATGATTAAGTCTGGCGTAATTCCAAGTGTATTTAGTGCCAAATACACGCAGTCTGCGGGTGTGCCATCATCAAGTTTGTAGAAATCTTTGATAATTTTGATTAGTCGCAGTGGCTTTGTGAGCGTTAATCCGTGTCCGCAGGCGGATTTTTCACTCGCAGGTGCTACGACAATAATTCGCACTAATCCGTCTAATGCTTCTATAAGTGCCTGTAATGCGATAGATTCAAAGCCATCATCGTTGGTAATTAAGATAGTTTTCATAATTTTTCCTTGTTTAATCAAAATATTTATTTAGCAAAAAATATAAGTTTTTTGCGATTTTTTTATCGATTTTTTCAAGCGAATCTAAAAGTGCGATTTTTTGTGATTTTAACGCGTCTTGCGCCCCTTTTAACCCAAGTAGATTCACATAGCTGTTTTTATATTCATCGATATTTGCACTTTTGCCCTCGCTTTCGGAGATTTTATCCAAAATATCATCGCGAATCTGAAAAAATAATCCTAATTTTATTCCAAAACCATAGAGTTGAATCTGCTCCTTTTTTGGTAGCTCGGCGATGATTGCGCCCATTTCTAGCGAAGCAGCGATGAGATGTGCGGTTTTATTTGTGTGGATAAAATCCACCTTTTCTCGTTTTAATTTCTGCCCCTCAAAGTGGCAATCTAATGCTTGTCCAAGCACCATTTTTAGCCCTCCAAAAGATAACGATTTAGCTAACTTTGTGCGAATCTTATCGCTAAAATGTGCCGTAGCGATTAAATAAAACGCATAGGTATTTAGCCCATCGCCACACAAAATCGCGTCCGCCTCGCTATATTTGGTATGCAAAGTGGGGTGATTGCGGCGCAAGGTGGCATTATCCATAGCAGGTAAATCATCGTGGATTAGGGAATAAGTGTGGAGCGATTCGATTGCTAGGGCGATTTGAAAACTATCTTTTACACGCTCTTTATTATGCGCCAAAACCACACAAAATAGCAACGCAGGGCGAAATCGCTTCCCGCCATTTTGCACCATTTCCCAAAATGCGCATTCAAAGCTCGGGTGAAAACTGCGCATAATCTTTACGCTATGATGTTGCAAATATCGCTCAAACGCGTTTAATACGCTATCTAATCGCTTCATTTGTCCTCATTTTTAAATGTGATAAAAAACTCAAAATCTTTGCGTGTGATTAAAAACGAAAAGTCCCATTTTTCGCGTAATACACGCAAAATCGCCGAATCTAACTCTGTCTTATTCTCTATAATGATTTGATTTAGGCGCAAAATCCTATCATTTGCCCTAAAAATAGACGCGTTCGGGGCGCGAATCACGCGCAGACTATCATCAATCACAATGCCAAAAAAATCTAACATTGTGCCATTTTCATCAAATCCACGCACTCGCTTCATCGGTAGAAAGGCAAAATTTAAGATTCTATCGCCTCTTTTAACGCGAATCGTGGCTTTTTTACCAAGTGGTAGCGTGGCGGCAGTGTCAAAAAAATCATTTTCATTTTTTAGCGTAGTGTCGTTTATTGCCACAATCTCATCGCCTATTTTAAGCGAATCTGTGGCGTTCGTGCTTTTTTGATTCGCAAGATTCGCGCCTTTTTGATTCGTAGCATTTTTTTGATTTGAACCAGAATCTAATAGCATAAATTTCACAAATGGATTAACATAGCTAATAATTAACGCGCCTTTTTGCGCCTTTATTTCAAAGCCTATGTCGCTGTAAATTTTCACACCATTTTCGCTCAAAAAGCGTGAAATGTAGGCAATATCGATAAATTTATCGCTTCCTGCGCTTAACCCATAGCTTTGATAGCAAATATCGCTAATTACCGCATTTTGCGGGATTTGGCGCGAAAATGTGGCTTTGTTTTTTAGTGAAAGCTGTTGGCGCAAAATCTTACCTTGCGTGATGGCATTATCTGTGATTGCGGCAAGGGGCATATTTTTTGCACTTTGCGTGATAGGGATTAAGTCATATTTTGGGACAATCTTTTTGCCAGAAAATAGCATTAGCCCAGTGAATCCGTCATATTTTAGCAAATCTTTGCCTTTTGATTCGCTAAAAGATGTGCCACCATAAGCAAGATATTTGCCATCGCCTATGTGGATTGCGCGAATCTCTTTCCAGCCCTCTAGCGTAAAAATCTGCGAAGCGTTTAAATAAAATTCCTTGCATTTGCTAAAATTATATGCCTCTAGCGCGTTTGGTGCGATAAAAAGTGCGAATCCAAAAAGCGCGAATCTACGCAATAAATTTGTTTGATTTGCCACGAAAAACGCGACAAAAGCCCTGCAAATGCGATTATTTAAATGGCGAAAAATCACCCAAAAGCTCCATTGCGTTTGATTTTTTCGCATTTTCGGCATTTTTTAGTGCTTCGTTAATTGCGCCAATTAGCAAAATCTGCAACGCCTCCAAGTCCTCTAATAACGATTTATCGATATTTAAATCCACTACTTCGCTGTTGCCATTCACACTCACACTCACAAGTCCACCGCCACTTTTTGCCGTGTAGATGGTGTTTGCGTTCTTTTCCTCGATATTTTTGATATTGCTTTGAAGCTGCTCTAACATATTGCTAAAATCATTTGGATTAAACATTGTGGTTTCCTTTAAAATTGCGCACTTTGGGCAATTATTTCATTTTTTTCGCCAAGTTGCAAAATCTTTGGTGCGTAGTTTTCTAGCTCGGATTCATCATAAAGCGCATAAGCCATAATGATGACTTTATCCCCGACTTGCGCCTTTCTAGCCGCTGCACCATTTAGACAAATAATGCCACTAGATTCCGCGCCTTCGATAATATAAGTGCTAAATCGCTCCCCATTGTTGATATTTGCGACTTCGACTTTCTGCCCTGCACGGAGATTTGCACACTCCAAAAGTGCCTTATCGATTGTGATTGAGCCTGTGTAGTTTAGATTTGCATCTGTAATCGTGGCGCGGTGCAGTTTTGCGCTTAACATTTCGATTTGCATTTCGCCTCCGTTTTTAAAAAAATGTGGGATTTTAACATTAAATTGATTATACTTGACTAAAAAATTCTTTAAGGTGGTAAATTTTATGAAAAATGACAGAGTAATGTTATCAGCTGGCAATGGCGGAGCGGAAAATGCGGAGCTAATCAAAGTATTTTTGCGACATTTTGAAAATAAATTTGGCGCAGAAGATGCGGGGCTTTTTGGCGAATCTATCGAAAATCTTGCAAATCAAAGCGCGAAAAAATACGCCACAAGCATTGATTCCTTTACCATAACGCCCATATTTTTCAAAGGTGGCGACATAGGGAAGTTGAGCGTTTGTGGAAGTGCCAATGATGTCGCAATGATGGGCGCAAAGCCTAAATTTTTAAGTGCTAGTTTTATCATCGAAGAGGGCTTTTTGGTGGCGGATTTGAAAAAAATTGCGCAGTCTATGGGCGAAGAAATGCGAAAAAATGACATTGCGCTAATCTCAGCAGATACAAAAGTCGTGGAAAAACATGGCGCAGACGCAGGGATTTTTATCACTACTTCAATCATCGGCGAAATGCAAAGAGATGGCATCAGTGCGCGAAATCTGCAAGATGGCGATTGTGTGATAATCAGCGGAAATATCGGCACACACGGCGCGTGTATCTATTGTGCGCGTGAGGGGATAGATTTGGAGCATAATTTACAAAGCGATTGCGCCGTGCTGTGGGGGCTTGTGGAGTTGCTAATAAAAAATAATATTGAGATTCACGCCATTAGAGACGCTACACGGGGCGGAATCGCGTCATTGTTGAATGAATGGGCTAGTGCGTCCAAATGCGAGATTGAGATAGATGAACGCGCGATACCGATTAGTAACGAAGTGCGTGGCGTGTGCGAGATTTTAGGAATTGAAGCATTTAGCTTGGCAAATGAGGGCGTTTGCGCGTTTGCGATTCCTAAAAAGGACGCAAATATGGCTTTGGACTTGCTAAAAAGCCACGAGTTAGGCAAAAATGCGAGTATTATCGGGAGTGTGAGTGCTAAAAAGGACGCAGATTTGGGAAAAGTGGCGATAAGAAGTAATTTAGGCGTGAAGCGATATTTGGAATATCCGCAGGGCGAGATTTTACCGCGAATATGTTAGTCTGCGCTTTTTTAATTTATATTTACTAAAAAAACTTCGGCTACGCATTGTTTTGGGTAATGCTTTGCACGAAACCCACACTTTGCTTCACTGCAACGCACGGCAAGTGCTATTTTCGCAGTCTCACACTTGAAAAACCCGCAAAATCCCATTACGATACTTTCGCACTAGATTTGCATAAATTCAAAGCAAAATATTCCGTCATTGCGAAAATCTGCGAATCTTTAAAAATTATGCGAAAAAATCAATATCTTTTTATAAAGCGCGAAATTTACATTTTGCTATGAATCTATCTTGCTATGCAAATTTTCCACATTTTTATATACATTGCCTTGCCAGATTTCACTTACCATTGCAACCATATCCGCGCCCTTTATCTGCGTGATATTATCGATATTGATTCCACCGATTGCGCAGATTTTTGTCCGCAGTTTGCGCTTGGCTTCCACCAAAATATCGCATCCCACCACTTCGCTATATGGCTTTGTTTTGCTTTTAAAAATGCTTCCAAACGCCACATAATCCGCGCCTTTTGCTTCATAATCCAATGCGCGATTCATATCGCCATAGCAAGAGACGCCGATTGTCCCGCCAAAAACTTTGCGCAATTCCTCAAAAGGCATATTTTCCTCATCATCGATTCCTAAATGAAGTCCGCATTCAATCTCGCGCTTTTGCAAATATAAGGCAAGATTTGCCCTGTCATTTATGATAAATTCGACTTTGTTTTGCAGACAAATTTCTGCCAGATTCACACACACTTCCAAAATATCCTCATCGCGCGAGTATTTATCGCGTAACTGAAAGATTTTGATTCCGCCATAAATCGCCTCTTTTAGCATTGCCTCGATTTTGTCATAAGGCGTTAGATTATAATCGCTAATTGCATAGATTTTTGGCGCGGTGGCTTTTTGGCTAAAATAGTAGAGATTCTGCGATTTTTTCAATATTTTATTCCATTTTCTAGTAATTTTTCGCGGATAAAATTCATTTGCACATTTTTATCAAAGCACCACTCTGGCGCAATCAAACTATCATCGTGCACACCTGCGGAGACGCGCTGGACTACGACATTTTCAGGGATTTGTTTTAGCGATTCCACAATCAAATCTGTGTAAGATTCAAGGCTTATGGGCGTGTATTTTCCACCCTTAAACATTTGCTCCAAAGGCGTTTCACGCACAATATAAAGCGGGTGAATCTTAATGCCATCAATGCCCCACGATAGGACATTTTTTAGCGATTCCATCATCATTTCTTTGCTCTCTTTTGGCAGTCCATAAATCAAATGAACGCAGACTTTTATCCCCAAAGCGCGTGTTTTTTGCACTAACTCTTTTGCGCCTTCAATGCCGTGAGCGCGATTTATAAGGCGCAGGGTTTGATTAAATGTCGATTGAATGCCGTATTCTAGCCAAATATCATTGCCATTTTGCACCTGCTTTGCTAGAAATTCTAGCACCGCATCTTCTATGCAATCAATCCTTGTGCCAATGGATAATCCCACGACATTTGGGAGATTCAAAGCCTCGCTATATAATCGCTCCAAAGTCGCATAAGGTGCGTAAGTATTGCTAAAAGATTGAAAATAAATCATATATTTTGTGATTTTGTATTTGTCTTTGTGATAATTTGCGTGTTTGTGATATTGCGCTTTTAGCGTGGAGACTTGCGAATCTAAAAGCGGATTTTCAGTCAAATAAAAATTCATAAAAATATTATTTTTGGAGGAATCTTGTGTGATTTCTTTTAGCGTCTGTAAAGATGGCGAAAAACTTTCATTTTTACAATAAATGCACCCGCCTTTTGCCTTCTCCCCGTCAATATTTGGGCAAGTAAAGCCTTGCAGAGAAATAGGGATTTTGCGCACACGAGTGCCAAAACGCGCCCGAAAATATCGCCCAATGGTTAGAATCTGCTTCAAATAACATAATCCTTATCAAAACAAGCTCTGCAATAGCCATCGCCATTTTCTATGCCTATGCTTTTATAAAGTCCATTTAGTGAGAGAAAATGTAGCGAATCCGCGCCGATAAACGCGCAAACTTCATCTTGGCTCTTATTGGCGCAAATGAGTTGTGATGAATCAGGCGTATCCACGCCATAATAGCAAGGCGCAATGGTTTGTGGCGAAGCGATGATAAGATGAATCTTTTTTGCCCCTGCCTTGCGGAGAATGCTAATGATTTGTTTGCTTGTTGTCCCGCGCACAATGCTATCATCAATGATGATTATATCTTTGCCTGTGATTAGCTTTTCGATGGGATTTAATTTTAGCTTGACTTTTAGCTCACGCATTGATTGCGTAGGCTCAATGAATGTGCGCCCTATGTAGTGATTGCGCACGATGCCAAACTCAAATGGAATGCCACTTTCTTGCGCATAGCCGATTGCCGAAATCACGCCTGAATCTGGCACGGGAATGACAAAATCCGCACTTATTTTATGCTCTCTTGCAAGTTCTACGCCCATATTTTTGCGAATCTCATAGACGCTTTTGCCAAAGACAAAGCTATCAGGACGCGCAAAATAGACAAATTCAAAAATGCAGTGCTTTGGAGTGGGCGGGAAAACTTGGATTGATTCGATTGTGGCGGTAAATTCGTCTTGTGGCGATAAATCAGAGGATTCTACCCACCCTCTATCCCCATCCGCAAGGGAGGGGGGATTTTTGGATTGCTTTGCGCGAATCTGCGATTCGTCTCGCAATGGTGATTCTATCGAATCGGCAATTCTAGTATTTTGCGTAAGAGACGAATTGTCCGACTTTAAGCTAAATATTACCATTTCGCCGGGGTTAATATCTCGCACAAATCTAGCACCGATTAAATCAAACGCACAAGTTTCACTTGCCACGATATAGCCCTTGCTTCCGTCATCATTTGTAATTTCTCCCAAACTCAATGGACGAAATCCAAACGGGTCGCGAATCGCAAAGAGTTTGCCACGACTTAATAGCACAAATGAATACGCGCCTTTTATGCGTTGGAGTGATTCGATGATTCTATCCCGCAGTCGCTCTTTTTTGCTTCGTGCGATTAGGTGGATTAGATTTTCTGTATCAAGGTGGCTTTGGAAAATCGCGCCTTTGGTGGTAAGTGATTTGCGCACTTCTTTTGCATTTACTAGGTTGCCATTGTGCGCTAATGCGATTTCGCCAAGCGCGTATTTGGCAAAAATGGGTTGCACATCGCATTTGGAATCTTCCCCTGCGGTTGAGTAGCGATTATGCCCGATACTTGCACTTCCTTTGAGTGCGTCTAATCCGCCTTTGAAAATAGAAGTAACTAATCCTTCGCCTTTTATGGTGGTGATTTTGCGTCCGTCTGTGGTAGAAATTCCGCTAGATTCTTGCCCTCTATGCTGCATTGCGAAAAGCGCGTAGTAGCAGAGTGCAGCACTACGATTCGCGTTAAAAATGCCCACAACGGCGCATTTTTCGTTAGGCGATTCGCGAAATTCAAAAGAGTTGTGCGATTTATCGTTAGATTTTTTCATTTTCGCCCTTAATTCAGTGCCAAAGCGTCCTTTATATCATACAATCCGCATTCTTGATTCACAAGCCATTTGCCGACATTGATTGCGCCTTTGGCAAAAGTTAGGCGACTTGTGGCATTGTGTGTTAGCTCCAAATATTCGCCATCCATATAAAAGCCTATGGTGTGTCGTCCAACTATATCGCCACCGCGCAAACTCATCACGCCTATTTCATCGCTTTTGCGCTCCCCTATTGCGCCGTCTCTGCCACTAATGCGAACTTTGTCAATGTTTAATCCTCGCGCCTTTGCGACATTATTAGCAAGTGTGAGAGCCGTGCCAGATGGCGAATCCTTTTTATGGTGATGATGAATCTCTACAATCTCAATATCACTCTCACGCAAGGCTGTGGCGACAATCTCTGCGATATTATTTAGCACCACAATGCCACGCGACATATTTGAAGCGTATAAAATGGGCATTTTCTGCGAAGCAGCGCAAAGCAAGTCTTTTTGCATATCATTTAGCCCTGTTGTGCCGATAACTATGGGTTTTGCGCAATTATCAATGGCGCAATCAAGCAGATTTTGCGTTGCCTCTGGGCTTGAAAAATCAATAATTAAATCGCTAGATTCCACAAAAACCTTTATATCATTAGTTACCAAAACACCTTCGGGGATAGAGTATTGCAGCTCATTGCGCACAAAAACGCTTGATAGCTGTGCCTCTCTATCATTGCTTAAAGATTCGATTAAAAGTCTGCCGATTCGCCCTGTCGCGCCAAAGATACCCACTTTTATCATTTTGCCCTCCATCATTTTAAAACTTCGCGTTTTTTAGATTTGCCACCAAAGATTCGCGCCATAATTATGCCAAAATCTAAAATAGATTCGATTCAGATTCGTGCTTTTGTGCCTCCAAATATTCAATCGCACTCAACGCCGCCACTGCGCCGTCTCCTGCGGCGATTACCACTTGTTTTAGCGAATCCTGCCTTATATCGCCTGCCGCAAAAAGCCCAGCGACAGATGTTTTCATATTTAAATCCACTTTGATTTTGCCATCACTGCTCATCTCACACAATGGCGTTGAATCTTCTTGCATTAAAATGCTTGTATTCACATCGTAGCCGACAAATTCAAACAATCCGCTAACTTCAATAGTGCGACTCTCTTTTGTATTGAGATTTGTGATTTGGACGCCTGTTGCGTGTTTGCCATCGCCGATAATCTCATCAATCACGCTAGGCGTTAGAATCTCAATCTTTGGATTTTCTTTCACAGCATCCACCGTAATGGGCGCAGCACGGAATGAATCGCGCCTATGGATTAGATAGATTTTCTCGCAGATTCGCGCTAGATAAATCGCCTCTTCAAGCGCAGTATCGCCACCGCCAAGCACGGCTACGATTTTATTTTTATAGAAAAATCCATCGCAAGTCGCACAAGTGCTAACGCCTTTGCCCCAATATTCGCTCTCGCCCTTTATGCCTGAACGCTTTGGATTCCCGCCTGTGCATACGATGACGGATTTCGCACTCTCTTTTGTCCCATCGGCGCAGAGAATCTCAAATTCTTCGCCGTTTTTAGAGATGCGAATCACATCATTCATATTATGCGTCAATCCAAATCGAAAGCATTGCGTAAGCCACGGCTCCATAAATTCGATTCCGCTTACTATATCTTTTACGCCCGGATAGTTTTCAATCTCGCTAGAATTTGTGATTTGTCCGCCCGGCATTCCGCGCTCAAACAAAACGACATCTTTCAAACCGCCGCGTGTAGCGTATAATCCTGCACTTAATCCTGCAGGTCCGCCCCCGATAATCGCTAAATTTATCATTATTTATCCTTTACTAAAAATCGCTGTAAATTTTGCTATCTTGCGTGTATTTAGTCGCGCTTTTTTGTTTTATGTGAAAATACGCTGGAATTGTATCGATTCTAAACCTTTTGCTAAACTTCAAAAGCGTATTCATTCCCGCACTCAAAGGCAGTATATTTTCGCTATTTTGTTGATTTGTATTTTGATAAAAATCAATAGCTAAAATAGTGTGCCCATCGTCATTTGGGATATTTTTAGCGACATCAATAAAATTGTTTGATTTAGAATTATACAAAAGGATTATATACTCCGCCCTAGTGGGCTTGAAAATATAATCCCTACCATAGAAAACAAACTCGCCAAAATCAATCACTTTAAATTTCGTGTAAGTGTATTGAAAATAAAAAAACGCCGCCGCCATAAAAAGCGTGGCAAAAAACGGCATTAGTGGCGAAAATCGCACCTTTTAAAACCGCTTTTATTGCAAAATAGAATTTATTTTATCTCTAATAGATTGCTCACTGGTTGCGCCGATAACTTGATGGACAATCTCGCCATCTTTCATAAAAAGCATCGTAGGGACGCTAGAAATGCCAAATTTCGCCACCAAATCCTTCTCATCGTCCGCATTGACTTTGCAGATATTTGCGCGTCCTTCAAACTCATCGACTAGCTTTTCGATAATCGGATTTAGCATTCTGCACGGACCGCACCAAGGCGCCCAAAAATCTACCATTGATACGCCACTCTTTGTAACGCTATCGAAATTCGCGTTGTTTAGCTCGATATACTTTCCCATCTTACTTTTCTCCTTAATTTTGAAAATTTAAAGCGGAATTTTAACATTAAGTTTTTTTTTTTAGCTTAAAAATTGCGCTGTTACATTTTCAAAAAATGCGATTTTGCCATCTCTAATCGTAATTATATCCACGCAAAATGCCGTATCTAGCGCGTGATTCGCCAAATAAATATGGATTGAATCAATGATGCGATTTAACTTTTTTGGCGTTACATTTTGTAAAGGTTCAAAGTTTTTGCCAGATTTTACCTCAATAAAATGATATGTCGAATCTTTTGTAGCGATTATGTCAATCTCCCCATAGCGCGTGAAATAGTTTGATTCGACAATCTCAAAACCGCTATTTTGCAAGAAAATTTTGGCTAACGATTCGGCTTCACTGCCTTTAGATTTGGTGGATTGGGTAATTAGGATGGGATTTGTCATTTATAACCTTAAATTTCATTATATAAAATTTGCGGATTATAACATAAAGATTAGCTAATCTCTAGCACACGAATCTAGTGAATCTTTAAGAATATCTTGCGAATCTGCTCACATTTATTTATTTTTTTAAAAATTTTTGCTAGAATTTCGGCTTTTTATCTTACAAAAAAGGTGGTGATGACAGAATGCCCGGCATTAAGATTAGGGAAAATGAGAGCTTTGATGAGGCTTATAGACGCTTTAAAAAGCAAGCAGACAGGAATCTTGTCGTAACGGAATCTCGTGCAAGAAGGTTCTTTGAAAGTCAAACAGAAAAGCGCAAAAAGCAAAAAATCAGTGCGAAAAAGAAAATATTGAAGCGATTGTTTGTTTTGCGTAGATATGAATCGAAATTATAAAGCGTATATTTTAGCGTAAAATAGGCAATTAAATGGAGTAAGTGATATGAAGTTTAGCGGTAAAAATGTGCTAGTTACGGGTGCATCTCGCGGGATTGGCGCGGGGATTGCAAAGATTTTGGCAGACTATGGCTTAAAAGTTTGGATAAATTATCGAAGCGATGAAAATCCTGCGCTCGTCTTAAAAGATGAGATTGAGAAACGCGGTGGAAGCGCGGCTGTGATTAAGTTTAATGCGGATAATGAAAGCGAAGTTATTGACGCGTTTAAAGTGATTGCAGATTGCGATGGCACAATAGACTATCTTGTCAATAATGCTGGGATTACAAATGACAAACTTGCATTGCGTATGAAAGAAGAGGATTTTATGAGCGTGATTGATTCAAACCTAAAATCCGCCTTTCTTTGCTCTCGCGAGGCATTGAAATCGATGAGTAAAAATCGCTTTGGAAGCGTAGTAAATATCGCTTCAATCATCGGCGAGCGTGGCAATGCAGGGCAGAGTAATTATGCAGCAAGCAAGGGCGGAATGATTGCTATGAGTAAATCTTTTGCTTATGAGGGCGCGAGTCGTAATGTGCGATTTAACGCTATTACGCCGGGATTTGTGGATACAAGTATGACGGAATCGCTTAAAAGTGAGATTAAGGAATCTTATCTTAAAAATATTCCTTTGGGGCGATTCGCAAATGTCAGCGAAGTGGCGGAAGTCGTGGCGTTTTTGTTGAGTGATAGCGCAAGTTATATCACAGGCGAGGTTATAAAAGTCAATGGCGGTTTATATATGTAGCGAAAATTTAAGATTTTTTGCTACAATTTCAAGTTAAATTTAAAATTAAGGAGTTAAAAATGGCGATTTTTGATGATGTAAAAGCGGTTATCGTGGAGCAATTAAGCGTAAATGCGGACGAAGTGAAGTTGGAGTCTAAATTCGTAGATGATTTGGGCGCGGATTCGCTTGATGTTGTGGAGCTTGTTATGGAGCTAGAGAGCAAATTTGATGTGGAGATTCCCGATGAAGAGGCGGAGAAAATCTCCACAGTTAAAGATGTCGTGGATTATATCGAAAGCCACAAAAAATAGTAAAACGCATATTTGGAGACGCGAATGCAAAGAGTTGTTGTAACAGGCATAGGAATGATAAATTCCTTGGGCTTGAGTAGAGATTCGTCTTTTGAGGCTATCGTAGCGGGAAAAAGTGGCATTAAGCATATCACTTCGTTTGACGCAAGTGATATGCCTGTGAAAATTGCCGGCGAGATAGTGGATTTTGACCCTGCGTCTGTGATGGACGCTAGAGAAATCAAAAAGGCGGATAGATTCATACAACTTGCTTTGCAGTCTTCAAAAGAAGCTATGGAAGATTCGGGCATTTTGGAGTGCAAGGACATTGATTTTGAGCGATTTGGCACAGCATCTGGCTCTGGTATCGGCGGACTTGGCAATATCGAAAAAAATTCCATAGCTTGTTTTGAAAAGGGAGCTAGGCGAATCAACCCATTTTTTATCCCTAGCTCACTTGTAAATATGCTAGGTGGATTCGTATCAATCGAATATGGGCTAAAAGGTCCCACTTTGGCAAGTGTAACTGCGTGTGCTGCGGGAAATCACGCAATTATTGAAGCATACAAAACAATCGTGCTTGGTGGCGCAGATAGAATGCTTGCCATTGGCGCGGAATCTGCCATCTGCCCTGTGGGAATCGGTGGATTTGCCTCAATGAAAGCTTTAAGCACACGCAATGATGAGCCACAAAAAGCCTCCCGTCCGTTTGATAATGATAGAGATGGCTTTGTAATGGGCGAGGGAGCGGCGTCTTTATTGCTTGAATCTTATGATTTAGCTAAAAAGCGAGGTGCGAAAATCTATGCTGAACTCATCGGCTATGGCGAGAGTGGTGATGCAAATCATATCACAACCCCTGCGCCAAACGGCGAGGGTGCATTCCGCGCTATGAAAGCCGCCCTTGCTATGGCAAATACAAAGGTAGATTATATCAACGCACACGGCACTAGCACGAAGTATAATGATTTATACGAAACCATTGCGATTAAAAATGTCTTTGGTGGCAAGGATAATGTCCCGCCCATTAGCTCTACAAAGGGGCAAATTGGGCATTGCTTGGGTGCGGCAGGTGCGATAGAGGCGGCGATTAGTATTCTATCAATAAAGAACTCTGTCTTGCCACCCACGATAAATCAAATCACAAAAGACCCTGAATGCGATTTGGACTATATCCCAAATACCGCGCGGGACGCAAAAGTCGAATGCGTGATGAGTAATTCATTTGGCTTTGGCGGGACAAACGCCGTTGTGATTTTCAAAAAAATATAGATTCTGCGCAACAAGTGCTAGATTCGACTAAATGGAGCGTTTATTATGCTTACTTATTTAGATTTCGAGCAAAAGCTAAAAAATATCCAAGATGACATAGAATCTGCCGTATTTCGTGGCGATATTCACGCACAGGATATTTTAGGCAAAGAGCTAGAAAAAGAAGTTAGCAAGATTTATGCAAATCTTACAGATTATCAAAAACTCCAACTTGCCCGCCACCCAGATAGACCTTACTCTATGGATTATATTGAGATTATTATGAGCGATGCTTATGAGATTCACGGCGATAGACATTATAAAGATGATTTGGCGATTGTGAGTTTTATCGGCAAAATTGACGGACAAAGTGCTATGATAATCGCAGAGGAAAAAGGCAGAGGGACAAAAAATAAAATTGCGCGAAATTTTGGTATGCCAAATCCAGAGGGTTACCGCAAGGCACTGCGCGTGGCAAAAATCGCAGAGAAATTTCAAATCCCTATTTTAATGCTTGTAGATACCGCAGGTGCATATCCGGGCGTGGGCGCAGAAGAGCGCGGACAAAGTGAGGCGATTGCCAAAAATTTGCAGGAATTTAGCGCGTTAAAAACGCCCACCGTTGCCATTGTAATCGGCGAAGGCGGGAGCGGAGGCGCACTTGCCATAAGCGTGGCAGATAGATTAGCAATGATGGAATATTCTGTATTTAGCGTGATTTCGCCTGAGGGCTGTTCGGCGATTTTGTGGAATGATTCGTTAAAAGTCGAAAACGCCACCAAATCGCTAAAAATTATCCCCGAATATTTGCACGATATGAAACTAATCGATGATGTCATAAAAGAGCCGTCTGTGGGCGCACATAGGGATAAAATCGGCGCGGCAGAGGCGATAAAGAGCTATTTTTTAAGCGCAATCAAAGAGATTAAAAAAGACAAAGATTACATTGCCAAGCGGTTTGACAAAATTATGGCGTATGGCGTCTTTGTGGAAAAGTAAGGCAATTTGTCATTGCAAGATTTGGCTTTTACCTGAATTGCGGTAATCTAAAATAAAAGGGTAAGGTTTTGGGATTAAAACAAAATAAAATTTTAGCATTTCTTGCGAATCTAAATGCTATTTACAAATCGCTTTTATCGCTCTTTAAATACTTTTCCCACAAATAGTCGTATTTGCTTGTATATTGCGCCATTACTCGCTTGTAGTTATCAAGCACAGCAGGGAGACGGCGTTCGTATTCTTTTGGTGTGCATTGTTTTAGGATTTCTTTTATATCGCTTTTGGTGGTAATTTGGATAATACCATCGCTATTAAAAAATTGGCTCAATAAAATCTTGCCCTGCTTTGAATCTCATAAATTACCTCTTTTAGTTTAGTTTTCTATGCTATTTATGGTTGAATTATTGCTTTAATAACCTTAATTTTCAATAAATGGCGGATGATATTAGAAAAAGTTTAACATAACTTTCAATACTTTCAATTTACATTTTACATTTTTGTAGATTTGCGATAACGCGTGGGCGTAAAATTTTACTTAAATTCCACCATAACTTCATTTGCTTTCACAAACCACAGCACGATTTCGCCAACTTTTAGATTCAGCTCCAAACTCGCTTCTTTGGTGATAAGCGCGGTGATTTGAGTGCCTTCAAAATCCAAAAAGATTCGCGCAAAAATCTCATCGCATTCGATTTTGACAATCCGCGAAAGAAAGCGATTCCGCGCACTTATGCGCGAATCTACACTCGCAATCATCACTTCGCTTTCTTTAAAAATGACATTACATTCACGCCCAAGCGTTAGATTTTCCGCAAAGTCTAGCATTATCGCGCTAAAAATCGCAGGATTTGCGATTGTTTGATTCGCCAAATCGCCATTTGGATTTGCGCTAGATTTATGCGATTCAAATTTCACTAGCGCGACTGCGCCACTTTTGGTGATTTTGATGATTTTAGCACGAATGCGATTCATTTAAAACCTCCGCAGAATCTAAAAACCGCAATTCTAATATCTTGCGTGATAGACGAATTACATTAAGGTTTATCATATCCGTAAGACGCAAAAATCTCTTGCGCTTTTTTGTCTAAAATATAGTCCTTAAAATCCTTTGCAAGTTTAGAATTTTTCCCAGCATCCGTGATAACCATAGCCTGTGCGATAGGCTCATAGAGTGCCGAATCCACCACGAAATAATTTGCGTCCTTATCTTTGATAACCATTGAGAGCGCGTTAAAGCCCACTTCGCTAGCACCTGTTTTGATATACTGATAAGCTTGCCCGATAGATTCGCCCAAAACTAGCTTATTTTTCACTGCGTCATAGAGCTTTGATTTTTGCAGTGATTGCTCACCAGCCACGCCGTAAGGGGCAAGTTTGGGATTTGGAAGTGCAATTTTTTTAATCTTGCTATCTTTTAAAATATCAAGCGAATCAATTTTTAGATTCTTATCATAGCTCACAAGCACGAGCTTTCCTTTGACATAATTCATAGGCTTATCGCTAGTCTTTTTCTCATCAAAAAGTTTTTGCGTATAGCCTATATCTGCCGCGATGAAAAAATGCGCGGGAGAGCCGTTTATGATTTGATTATAAGCCTTGCCAGAGGCGATATAGCTTACTTCGATTTTATCGCCTGCTCTATCCTTTAAAAATTCGGCTTTTATGTCTTCAAGCACGAATTTCAAACTTGCCGCCGCCAACACCATAATATCCTCAGCATTTGCAAATCCAAACGCCAAGCACAAAACTAAAAGTAACTTTTTCATTAGAATCTCCTTATAATTTTTTGATATTCCTAGCGAAATATCTTTAAAAATATAACTAAAAGATTCTTAATTCCAAAAATTTTGTCTATTTTTGCCACTTTTGGTTGAATCTTTGGTGCGAATCTTGCCAAATCTTATTAAATCTCACGCATAGATTCGCTATAATCTTTGCTTTAAATCTAATCCAAAAGGACACACAATGAAAATTACCTACACACTAACTGATGAATCCCCAGCACTTGCGACTTATTCGTTTCTGCCAATCGCAAAAGCATTTTGCAATCACGCAAATATTGAAGTCGCCACTAGCGATATTTCGCTATCCGCTCGTGTTTTAGCGCAATTCCAACAAAATCTAGCACCAAATCAACAAGTGCCAGACACCCTAGCTGAGCTAGGCAAACTTGTGCAACAAAGCGATTGTAATCTCATCAAAACCCCAAACATTTCGGCTTCCATTCCACAGCTAAAAGCCACGATTAAAGAGCTTCAATCTAAAGGCTATAATGTCCCAGACTTCCCCGATGAACCCAAAGATGACGCACAAAAAGCAATCAAAGAAAAATACCAAAAAGTGCTAGGAAGCGCAGTAAATCCCGTGCTAAGAGCGGGAAACTCCGATAGGCGAAGCACAAAGGCAGTCAAAGACTATGCGCGCAAAAATCCTTACAAAGTCATTCCCTTTGATAAAGATTCTAAAACCATTGTGAGCTATATGAAAGATGGCGATTTTTTTGACAATGAAAAAGCAGTTCTCATCGATAAGCCAACCACCGCAAAAATCATCTTTAAAGATTCTAGTGGCACAACCACGACTTTAAAAGAAAATCTCAAATTAGAGAAAGATGAGATTTTAGACGCCACATTTATGGATAGCGCGAAGCTCTATGAGTTCTATAAAGAGCAAATCGCGCTTTGCAAAAAAGATGGGATTTTGTTTTCATTACACCTTAAAGCCACGATGATGAAAGTAAGCGACCCTGTGCTATTTGGCTATGCGGTAAAGGCGTATTTTGAAGAGATTTTTGAAAAGTTTGGAGATGAGCTAAATGCGCTTGGCGTGAATGCAAATAACGGCGTGGCAGAGATTTTAAGCAAAATCGAATCTAGCTCTAAAAAAAGTGAGATTCTAGCTCTTTATAACGAAATCCTTGCCAAATCCGCCAAAATCTCAATGGTTAATTCCGACAAAGGTATCACAAATCTCCACATTCCAAGCGATGTCATTGTCGATGCTTCAATGCCTGCAATGCTAAAAAACGGCGCAAAATTATGGGACAAAGACGGCAAAGAATGCGATACCAACGCAGTAATACCCGATAAAACTTATGCTACGATTTATGAAGCCGTATTAGAGGATTTGCGCAAAAACGGCACTTTAAATCCCACAACACTAGGCAGTGTCAGCAATGTCGGGCTAATGGCAAAAAAAGCGCAAGAATACGGCAGCCACGATAAAACTTTCATCGCTGGGAGCGATGGCGAGTTTAGCATAATCGATGAGAGTGGCAACGCGCTTTTAACCCACAAAGTCCGCAAGGGCGATATTTATCGCGCAAATCAAGCCAAAATTGACGCGGTGCTAAATTGGATAGATTTAGGGATTGAACGAGCGGAGCTCACGGGCGATAGAGCGATTTTTTGGCTTGATGAAAAAAGAGCGAGTAATAAAATAATGGCTAGTATTGTGCGAAATCGTCTAAAAGAAAAGGGTAAAAATATAGAGATTCTAGCCCCAAAAGAAGCGTGTTTAGAATCGCTAAAACTCATCCGCGCAGGTAAAAACGCTATAAGCATTACAGGCAATGTGTTGCGCGATTATTTGACCGATTTGTTTCCGATTTTGGAGCTTGGCACAAGTGCGAAAATGCTATCCGTTGTCCCTATGCTAAATGGCGGGGCGATGTTTGAGACGGGAGCGGGAGGAAGTGCGCCTAAGCAAGTCGAGCAGCTTGTGGAGGAAAATCACTTGCGTTGGGATAGTTTGGGTGAGTTTTTAGCATTGCAGGCGAGTTTGGAATTTTACGCACAACGCAACAATAATGATAAAGCAAAGGTGTTAGCAAACGCGCTAGATAGTGCAATCGGGCAATGGCTAGATAACAACAAAGCCCCATCGCGCAAAGTGGGCGAAGATGACAACCGCACAAGCCATTTTTATCTAGCAATGTATTTCGCACGCGCTTTGGCAAGTCAAGGCGAAGATTCTGCGATTTCTAGCTTTTTTGGCGCAGTGGCAGACGAGCTAGAATCAAACGCGCAATCTATCCGCGCAGAATTTAACGGCGCACAGAGCGTAAAAGTGGATTTAGGCGGGTATTATAAATTTGATGATTTAAAAGCAGAATCGATTATGCGCCCAAGCAAGACATTTAACGAAGTGATTGAAAAAATTGCAAAAGGGTAGGGCAATTCATCTTTGGGTGCATTTTGCGTAGATTTGGGGATTTTTGAGTGTGAGAGTCTGCGAGCACTCGAAAATCCCCAAAAACTCCACAACTTCCACCGCAATCCGCAGGATTTGTGAGCGAAGCGAAGCAATCAATACTAGAATTTGTTTATAAAGCAACGCAGAATCGTGGCAATCCAAAAAATAAAATCCACACGAAGTGTGAATCTATATAAAAGTTTTTGCTTCGTTTTGCTTTCGCAAAAAGTAGAATCTCTCTACCATTAGACTCTAATCTACCAAGCAAGGTAAATCGCATTTAGATTTACCCTTGCTAGAAAGCCCAAATTTTATGTTTCTAGTCCAAGCATAATCGCGCCAAGTGCAAAATGCGCCCTAGATTCGCCATTAGAATGCTTATCGTTTTGCATATCCATCACGGCGTAAAATATAGTTACTATAAAATGATTTAGCAGAAAATCCACCAGCAAATCCTCCATAATCTTATGCGTTTTGGCAGAGTGATTCGACATTTTGTCCGCTGTGTATGGCAATGGCGTAGCAAAAAACACCACCCTAATCTTATCGCCTTTGGCTTTGGCACTCTCTACTTTATCGTAAATCGCGCACATTTGCACCACAGCGTCCTTTATCTGCCTTGCATTTTTATCGCTATATTTATTCACCAAAATGCCCTCACTACCCAGCCAATCCTCAAAATCCGCCCTATCGCACATACACCAAAAGTCCATAAATTGCCACTTTGGCTTATGTAGCATTATCTTGTCATTATGCGATGCCCTATCACGCGCTAGATTCATAAAGTCATATTTCCACACATAATGCGTCTGTGTGAGTAAAGTCTCTTGTATGCTACTATAAATAATGCTTTTGCTTCAATAATGGCGAATCGCTTACTGCAAATCTTTGATTTTATATAAATTTTTATCATCGCAAAATGGCTTGATATTAACATTATAAATTTCTATTTCTCTTGTTTCTTTTTTCCATTCTGCTTGGCTAGGATTTTGCATTACTTGCATTGTATTTTGAGAAATATTTACAATCACAAGAAAATAAGATTCGCCATTGTTACTAGCCACTTTCCATTCTTTTGGAGTAAATAATACAGAGTTACATACTTTGCCGTCATTTATTCCCTTTACTTCGATAAAAAATATCTCTCCATTTTTGATTAGCTCAAAAGTCATAACCCACCCCACTTAGTCTCATATCTTTACATTTAGCATTTTTAAATTTGGGGATTTGTTTATAGTGCTTTTGAAAAATTTCTTCTGCCTTTGCGCCTGTTTCGTGTCTAGTGGTAAAAACTTGTTTGATAACATTTTTATCAGCTAAAGCTAGAGAATCATCAATAGAATTATCTAAAGCGCAAATAAAATCAAATTGTTGCTTTGTTGTTTGGAAAAATGTGCCATAAAAAATATTTCTCATAGTTTTTGTAAATGACGAGTATTTTTTAGGCGATAGGCTTAAAATTGTATCATAATGCGCTTTTATTGTTTCCAATGAAACATTTAGTGGTTTCTTAAATTCCAAGTCTATACCATCATTATTTTTAGTTCCTGCTTCTAAAATAGCACAAATTGCTTTGTCTATCGCAGAATAACAAAGAATTTTATCGCCTTTGTTTATGCTGTCATATACTTTGGCATATTTGCGTAGTTCGTCATTATCATTATGTCTATACCACAACTCGCTATTATCACTTTTAGGATTACTATAATGATTTTTTTCGTCTTTTCGCACAATTATAAAATAATTCATCGCCAATCCTTTTAAATTAAATTTCAAATTAACGATTTTATCTAATTTATGCTAAGAATTAAAAAGATTCGCCATAAATACACGAGCTACCACAACAAGCTAACCCTCACTCCACCGCAATGCCACATTTTTTGATATGTGCTTCTAACTTATCATCGCTTAGCACTTCGTCAAATTTGGCTTTATTGTAGGTTAGCTTTTGCTGTTTTGCCCTAATGTTCTCATTTATATCGCTGATAAAATCACTAAAATCAGGGCTTTCATCTACGAGCATATCAAGCGTTTCAATGTCTAAATCCCTTTGCATTGCAGGTAAAATAATCTCTGAGTTTAAAACGCCCACAGCCGAATCTACCATATCCACATTAAGCTGAATCACACCTATACCAAAACTTGCATTTAGTCGCATTAAATCATTTAGCACTTCTTTATCTATATATTCAAACACGACTAAATAGCCCTCATTTGCAAAGCTAGAGTTTGAAACTGCTTGAAAATAACACTCTTTTAGATTGCTAAAATCTATGGATTTTTTTAGCTCAAAAGAGTAGAGTTTGTATTCGCTTTGATTTATGTTTGATAACAAATCAAATGTTTTATCGCTTCTATCAAAAGGAAAGCGGACGCCCACAATATCGGGGTAATTCCACTTGCTTCTGCCTAACTCTTTTTTCTTGCATTTTTCGTGGTAAATCGTTTTTGAGTGAATCCTAAAATTCTCATCATCAAACAAAAATTTTACAAGCAATGGGTGCAAATCGCGCTCGTGGAATGATTCTTTTTGCTTTTTAGATTCGGGGATTTTGGCGTTTAGCTCATCTATATTTATCTCGCTTTTACGAGCATTTAGCCAAAAGGTTGTAGGGCGTTGATTGACAATACAAAAAGCCGAATCTTTGCGATTTTTTATATCATTAGCAATCGCCACTCGCATAGTATCCCACTGCGTTTGCCCCTTGCTACCGACTTTTTCATCGTATTTCTCTTTTTTGGCAATCTCCCAAATCTCTTTGCTTGTCAGTGGATATTTAGCCTTTGATAAAATCTCTTTTGCTAATTGTAAAAATGTCATTGTTTATTCCTTTTTAGTTTGATTTGTTAGTAATGATTGTTTAGTTATACAGTATGCACATTCCTAAATTTAACTTTACCACTACCACTTTTACCACATTCTTTACATTGCCAATGCACTTCCACCTCTCCTTGATGAAAAAAGATGGTTGTATTGTTTATGCCATCCATATCTGACAAATTTTCTCTAGTCGTTATCTCATCAATATGCTCAATACAAAATGCCTTTTTACAGCTTGGATAAATTGTAGCAACTTTTATGTCATTAAACATTATTTTGGAACGCTTCTCTACTACACCTGCAAGTCCATATTTTATTATAACTCCTATGGCAATACCCAACACTATCGCAATTATAGAACTTATACCAGCACTAAATATCTCAAAATATAGCATTAAGCTAACCGATACAACAAAAGCAACAATAGAAATCAAAACAGATAATATTGTAGCTCCTCTATTTACATCACTTACCAAATATTTAGCCTCCTCCTCTGTAATGGGAGAAGGAACTCCTTTATTTGTATCATAATGACAGATAAGGCTATAATCTACCCTATAATCTAAAAAACTTAATAGACTTCCAAACATACTTCTACCCTTGATGCTCTCCTCATCTATTCTATTGCTTATTAGGCTCATTTTTTACTCCTTATTTGTATTGTGTATTAAAGCTGATTTTGCAAATTATGTGGTTTATTCCACTTTGCTTTATTTTCCCTATCTACAAAGAATACCTTAAGTTGCGCTTTGTTTTCGCTACTTACCCACGCAATAGTTGAAGTGGCTTTATTGTCCTTTTCTTCCATATACCAAAGCGCATCACCCTTTGCCTTAATGTCTTTATCAACAACAAACACAAGCAAATCCGCTTTGCTATCTCTATCAACTTTAAACACCTTTACCTTTGCCTTATTTTCGGCAACTACGCAAATTTTTGCCATTTTTTCTCCTTGAAAATTAAATTTTGAGCTGAAATTTTAATTTTTTTAACCTTAACAAACACTTATAAGTGTTTGAATTTTTCCTATCCAAAAACATAAAATGCCCTTAAATCAAAGGTGGATTGTGAATCAAAAAGTAATAGATGAATTTTTCGATGAAATCGTGGCAAATGTCAAGCGTGAGCGACTAGCACGAGGCATTTCTCAACTAGCATTAGCGCAGATTTTGGGGCATAAGTCGCCAAACTATATCGCAAAGATTGAGACACGCAAACACGGCGTGTGCTACAATCTGCACCACCTTTTCATCATTGCCACCGAATTTGATATGGACATAAGGGACTTGCTACCCGATACAAAGGAAATAAAATAGTGGGATTCTTCGTTTTGCAAAAGCAAAACGAAGCAAAAACTTTTATATTGATTCGCACTTCGTGCGGATTTTATTTGTTTTAGATTCAAGCGATTCGCAAAAAGACAAATGCGCTTTTTATTTCGCCACTACTCGCACCTTAAAGCTATCCGTGCTAGCTTTATAACTTCCATCATACATAGCCTCCGCAAATGCCGATGGGAGCGTGTATTTACCCGGTGTTACGGCATTTATTTTCACATAAACCACGCGTGATTCATCTACGCTAAAAAACCACATTATTTTATCATCACGAATATCGGTATAATCCACGCCATTATTTGCCCTTGCCACCGCATTTGGCAAGGCGTCATTATTTAGGCGCGTGTTTTCAATCTCCCACCCACTAGGGAGATTTTGGGTAAGCGCGATATTATCCATATTGGTATAATTCCTGCCGTGTGGCGTTAGCAGGATTTTTATGTAAAATGAATCGCCACTTTTTAGCTCCCGTGCGTCAATTACTTGTTCAACGCCATTTTCATCAAACACGACAAATTCACGGGATAGCTGCATTTTTTTAGCGATATTATCATTGCTTGAATCTGCCGTGATGCCCTCCCAGCTGTAATTTACAAAAAGCGCATTTGGTGATTTTACTACTCCGCTTCCGCTATTTAGGGCAAATTCAAGCCTATTTTTCGTCTCACTAAATTTTTGCGTTTTATTATTTAGCACGATTTCGCCCTTAATTTCGCCTATTTTTGTTTCATCTTTGATACTTGCCATTACAAGTAGCGCGTAAGCGGATTCTTGCGTGGATAGCCACTCATTGCCCTCTAATTCGCTTTTGATTTCATTGAACAAATCCGCATCAATATTACCTGTTACGATTTTGTGTGCTTGTAAAATAATGGCTTTATTGCGAAGACTTGAGCCATAAGAGCGCGAATAATAATCCTGCGATTCATTTGGCATAAGACTTAAACCATTGCTAATTTTTAGTGCAATATCATCAAATCCAGCCATTGCATAACTCGCCGCCAAAAGCCAACGATTCGTAACGGACAAGCCTTTTAAATGATTTTCATAAATCTCATTCATTGCGCCAAGCTGATGATTATCACTCAAACTTAATAAATACAGCGGATAAATATCACGCGAAGTAGTGTGATTTTTCAAATAATTTATCGCCTTTTTTAGCACCGAATCGCTAATGTTATAGCCATTCATTTTTGCTAATATCAAAAAATGCGTAGCATAGCTAGTTCCCCACTCATCGCTACTGCTTCCACCCTGCCAATACGAAAATCCGCCATCAGAGGTTTGAAAACTTTGGATTCGCGCAATCCCTGCATTTATATTATCCACGATTTGTTGCTTTGGTGCAAAATTTTCGCTTGCTAATTTTGTAATAAAAAGTTGCGGGAAAACGCTAGAAGTCGTCTGCTCAATGCAACCATAAGGATAGCGAATAAGCCATCTTAATCGATGGTCTATGTTTAGAATCGGCTGTGCAGAGAGTGTGATTTTGCCCGTGTTTGAATTTTCAATAAAGGCTTTTGGGGCTTCGATTGTCGCGGATTCGCCACCTTTTAGCACCCAATTTTTGCTAATTTGCATATAAGGATTTGGGGCTTTTATGTCAATTTCTACTAAATCGCGCATTATAAAATTATCGCTATTTAGCTGTAATGCAATCTTTTCAACGCCTAATTTTTCTTTCACGCGCCCATTAAAAAAGATTGTTTGGGACTTTTTGCCATTATCAAACCGCACTTCTTGCAGATTTTTATCAAATTCTATAATACCATTGCTTCTAATGGCTAGATTCGCGCTTTTTACATTGTCTTTGATTTGCATAACCTCAATGGGTAGCTTAAAATTATCATTGATTTTCAAAGAACGCGGAATCGTAGGTAGCATAACCACAGGCGCACTCACGCGCACTTCTTTTTGTGCGCTTCCATAGCTATTATTATCCACTGCCACAAGCATCACGCGTAGCGCACCGATATATGAGGGCACATTAAAGCTAATCTTTGCGCGTCCGTTTTTGTCGCTTTTGGTGGGCTTTATAAAATGCACTACGGGTTTGAATCGCTCGGCATTTTCATCATTGCGCCCTTTTCCTGCTGTGCCTAACTCTTCATCGCCCCCGACTGAATACGCATTTCGCACCGCACCATCAATCTTTCCTATAATATAGTCAAAAGTATCATAGTTGCGGATATTGTATTTGGTTTTGGCATAGAAATAATGATATGGCGATGGTGTTTTGAAATTTGTGAGATTTAATAATCCCTCATCGACAATAGCAAGAGTGTAAGTTACTTGCTTGTTTTGCGCGTTGCTTATTTCAATATCTAGATTTGAATTTGGCAAAATCTCATCTTTTGCTTTGATATTTAGTGCGATTTTCGCGCTTTCTTTTGTTATGTTTAGCGGGACAACGCCATAAAGGCGCAAAGACCTATCATTATTTATTGTGTTATAGTTTTGGAGTAAAAATACGCTTGCATAGAGATTTGGCGCGTGTTTTTCATCGATTGGCACACTAAAATTTGTCTGCAAACTAGTAGTCTCAATCCAATATCGCTTCACAATCTCTTTATCGCTACTAATAGTAATTAGAGCTTTTGCACCTTTCAGGGATTCAAAGGTAACCTTTGCGCTATCGCCATTTTTGTATTTGTTTTTGTCGGTTTTGATTTTTAATTGCGTGATTTTTTCAATGTCTAGCGGTTCGCCCCAAGATGACGCATATAGCGAGATAGATGAGGTTTGTTCGTTTGTCATATCAATCACTTCTACCAAAATCTCTCCCCTATCTTTTACATCAAATTTAATATTGCTAATCTTATCCTTGCTTTTAAATTCGCCTTGTGCGATGATTTGTGTATTTTTATCGCCCTTGATTGCACGGATAAAATCATCTTTGTTATAAAAATCCCACCACCACGAATAATTATTTTGATATACGATATATTTCATATTGCGATTTTTGATAAAATGCTCTTTTTCGTCAATTAAAACGACATTTAGATTCACAGAGTCGCCACTTTTTACATAGCGATTTGTCGGTATTTTTATTCCCACAAAACTATCAAATCTATTAAGTGCGATATTTTTGCGTTGCGTAACGGCGCGTCCATTGTTTTCTTTTACTTGTGCAATTAGGTGCATAGTGATATTTCTATTTTTAGCTTTATACGAATCCACATCAATGCTATTTTCTGCAAATCCATTGTTATCTAAACTGCCCTCTAATTCTTTATTGATAAAATCCGTGTGCACTTCGCCCACGCGCTCAAAACTCCAATCTTTATATTTTTTGCTAACAAATTGTTGTTGTTTAAGATATACAAACATTTCCCAATCTAGCCCACTTGCTGGTGCGCCAAAGAGATAGTCGCTTTGTAGCGATACCTTTACGCTTTTCTCTTTTAACAAATCTACCGAATCTTGTGCCTTTAAGTCTAATTTTATGCGATTTGGCACGATTGCCTCAACTGCAATTTTATGCGTGAAAATATTTTTCCCAATATCGACTTTGATATTATAAATGCCTGTAAATGCGTTTTTTGCACTCTCAAATGCGTAGTAAAATACGCCATCACCGCTAGATTCAAGATTTGCATTATTTACAATCGCCTTGCCACGAGGATTTGTAATGCTTAATTTTATGGGGTGATTTATTGCCTTGTCATTATTTCGTGCTATTATGGTTATATTTGCTTTATCGCCCGGTCGATAAACGCTCCTATCGGTGTAAATAAAGGCTTTTATGCCATTTTCCGCAACTACGCCATCTGTATCAAATCCATCATCGCTAATCTCTTGTGCGCTTAACTTAATAAGTGCGAAATCATCGCTTTTGCCGACTTTTTTGCCATAAATATAAGCGATATTTTTATGCGAATCGCCAATAAATTCGCTAAATTTTAGCTTTGCATTTCCTGCAATATCGGTGGTGGCTTTGGAGATAATTTTATTGCCTATGCTTATGCCCTCTATTTGAACTCCAGCTAATGGCTCATTGCTTTTTATATCAAGTGCAGAGACTATGACTTCATCGCCAAATTTTTGCGCTAGTAACGCAATATTAGAAAAAATCAGCTGTTTATAAACATTGCCATTTTCATCAAAATAATTATTTATGCGCCATTCTCTATCGCTAGGAAATGTATAATTCACGCCATCTTTATCAAAATGCAAACTTACTACAAAAATCCCGCTTAAATCCTGCAATTTACCTAAATCAATCACACTTTGAATCCACTCATTTTTAGGTGCATTTATGTTAATCTCTTTTTCAAAAATCACATCGCCGAATTTATCAAACTGATATGTGTAAAAATATGTGCTGTCCTTTTTTTGCAAGTTGTTATCATAGAGATAATGCGCCACATTACTTGCATAGATTTTTCGCACAATTAGCCTTGCTTTTTTGACATTTATGCTTTTAAAGGCGATTTGCTTTTTAGCTGAATCAGGCAAAAATACGCCATTGTTTGAAAAAACGATTTGCGGAGATTTATCGCCTAGCTCTATTTTGCGCTTTATGTTTTCTTTTAGTGTAGCTCCATCGCGCCCTTTTATGCCTTTTAAAATCTCTATTGTATAGTCATTTTGCGTAAAATTGCCACTTAAAATTATCGTATCATTTGACAAAGATGCGCGAAAATCCACACTTGGGCTAACACGCACAAAATTATCGATATTTGCATTTGGCATTAGCGGAGCAGAGAAGCGAATCTCAATGCTATTTTTATCGCCCACAATAGGCTTAATATCGATAATTTTTAGCGAATCGTCATTTGAAGCCAAAATCATAATTTTTTCGCTTTTTTCTAATCCTAAATCTTTATCAATAGTAAGAGAGAAAGATTCATCGCTCAAAGTAAGCGAATTAGAAGCGATTAAAATCTCTCTATCGTTAATATTTGTAATATGAAGTGGGATATTATTTTGCTTTGAATCAGCTAGCTTTATGGCATTTGCAATGCTATCTTGTGGCAAAGATTGCGAGAGATGTATCTTTGCCTCTAATTTCATCTTTGATAAATCATTGCTATCTTTTATAAAATTTGCATTTTCAATCTGTGATTGAAGCGACTGTGTGCTAAATTCCATAGTGAAATTTTTTGCTTTGATATTTGTGCCTTGTGCCTTATTGATTCCATCAAAATCAAAGTTAATTTTATAGTTTTGATTCGCATTTAGTGGCGAATCAGGCAATAAAGTCAGCGCGTTTTCCTTGTCAAAAATATATTTGCCAAAATATTTTTTGCCATTTATGCGAATCTCACCGCTTGATTCCAAAATCTCATTTATTTTGTCGCTAACTTTTTCTTTGAAAATAATTTGTGGTTTTATGTGTGTTGGCACGATTCCTTTTGTGGCTTGCGAAATCGCACTATTATCGCCACACGCACTAAAAAACATAACCACACCAAAAATCGCAATGATTTTACATAAAATGCCAAAAAATCTCATATTTTTTCCTTGTAATCTAAAAAATCTAGGAAAATTATAATAAATTTAATGGCGAATCTTGCTTAAAAAATATGTGAATATGCGAATCTAAACTAAATTCCAAAACGATAAAAATTATTATATAATTTCGCAAAAAACAATAGAATTTTTAGAAGGCAATAAATGAGTAGCGTTGATTTTAGCAAACTTTTAAAAGATAAAAATCTTAAAGTAACCGCGCAACGAGTAGCGATTTTAGATGAGATTTATAAGCACGGGCATTCAAGTGTAGATGATATTTACGCGCTTATTCGGGGGCGAATCCCTTCTGTTTCCCTTGCTACGATTTACAAAAATATCCTTTCAATGCAAAATGCAAATATTATCAAAAGCATAAAAACGCCCACACAGAAGCAAAAATACGAGTTAAATAAAAAGCCACACATTCACTTGCACTGCAAAATCTGCGATAATTTGGAAGATTTTGATATGGATATGAGCGAATTTCGCGCGTCTTGCGAGAAAAAAAGCGGTTATAAAAATATTGATGATACTTCAATTATTTTTAGTGGAATCTGCCAAAAATGCCAAAAATAAGGCTAAATTGTGCGAATCTAATGTAAATCTAAAAAGATTCATACTAAAAGTGCGGATTTTTAACGCAAGATTTATTTAAGGCAAAATTTACAAAGGATTCGCAAAGTTTTCATAAATTTTAAGCAAAAATCCACGCTAATTTTATATAATACGAAATTTATTCCAAAAAAATTTAAGGGGGAGAAATGGCAGAGAGTGTTGAGAGACGCGACTTTCTTGGTATGAGCTTGGGCGCGGTGGCGACGGTTGGCGCGGTTGGCGCATTAGTAGCTATGAAAAAGACTTGGGACCCGCTTCCTAGCGTGGTTTCAGGTGGATTTACAACGGTGGATATTTCGCAGTTGCAATTTGGCGAACTTAAAACTTTTGAGTGGCGCGGACAGCCTGTGTATGTGCTTAAAAAACCACAGGGCGAAGCGAAAGTGCAAGGGCGTGATTTTGAAATAAATGGCGAGATTTACACAATCGGGTTGCAGGTTTGCACGCATTTGGGCTGTATCCCACAATATAACGCCGAGAAAAAGGAATTTATCTGCGCTTGCCACGGGGGCGTTTTTGATATTTCTGGGCGCAATATGGCAGGACCACCACCGCGTCCTATGGCGATTCCGCCATTTAATATTGACGGGACGAAGCTAGTTTTGGGCGAAGAAGGCGAGATTTATAAACAAATGATTAAAGCATAAGGGGGAATAAATGGCAGAGATTAAAGAGGCTAATGGCTTTATAGATTGGCTAGACCAAAGGTTGGCGGTAAAAACGCTAACAAAAGTCTTGATGACAGAGTATTGGATTCCCAAAAACATAAATTGGCTTTGGGCGATGGGCGTGGTGCTAACGGTGTTATTTTCACTACTTTTAGTAAGCGGAATCTTTTTGCTAATGTATTACAAACCTGACACAGCACTAGCATTTGATAGTGTGAATCGAACCATTATGCAGGAAGTGGATTTTGGGTGGCTATGGCGACATTTACACGCAGTGAGTGCTTCGCTAGTATTTCTAATCATCTATATTCATATGCTTGTGGCGATTTATTATGGCTCGTATAAACGCGGGAGAGAGATGATTTGGATTACAGGAATGATTTTATTTGTGCTGTTTTCTGCGGAAGCATTTAGCGGATATATGCTACCTTGGGGGCAGATGAGCTATTGGGCGGCGAAAGTTATCACGGATTTATTTAGCAAAGTGCCATTTATTGGACCTGATTTGGTGGTGTGGATTCGCGGGAATTTTATCCCTGAAGATGCGACTTTGACAAGATTTTTTATGCTGCATGTATTTTTATTGCCACTAGCAATTATGCTTTTAATTGTAATTCACTTTTATTCGCTTCGTGTGCCTCATGTGAATAACCAAGAGGGCGAATCTATCGATTTTGAAAAAGAAGTTGAGGTTTATAAAAAAGACAAGAAAAAAGCGAAAATCGTAGCATTTTGGCCTGATTTCTTATCCAAAGATATTTTTGTGATTTGCACATTTATGATTTTGGTGGTGTATCTAACTTGCTTTAATTATGGCTTTGCGATGGACCCTATCAACTTCGACCCAGCGGATAATCTCAAAACCCCAGCCCACATTTACCCTGAGTGGTATTTCCTTTGGAGCTATGAGATTTTGCGCGGATTTTATATGAGCGAGGCTTTGGGGCTAATTTTCTTTGGATTTGCGCAAGTGATTTTCTTTGCGTTGCCATTTTTGGATAGAAGCCCGATTGTCGCACCAGCACACAAACGACCGCTATTTTTCGTGTGGTTTTTGGTGCTAATTGTAGATTTAATCGTGCTTACAATCTTTGGCAAACTTCCACCAGAGGGCATAAATAACTATATTGGATTTATGGCTGCGATTGTATTTATTTTGCTAATCATTGCCTTACCCATCATTACCAAAATGGAAAAAGGAGGTGCGAAATGAGTGCGTTAAGAGAGTTGAAAATTTTAGCATTTGTGGTTGTCGCGGTGGGTGTGCTATATTGGGGTGTTGAGCCTTTGGCGCATTCAATTTTTTACCCCAAAACTGCACCTGCGGATTATCAATTTAGCGATTTGGAGAAATTGCCTACAAGTGGCAATGTAGAGAATGGGAAGGTTTTGGCTACGACTTATTGTATTGCTTGTCATAGCATTGAGCGCGAAGGATTCCCAGCTATGATGGATAATGAAACGGCGATTACTGCTTATGGTGTAGTCCCGCCAGACTTATCAAGCATTGGTGCGCTTTATGATGGTAATTTTTTGGCGAATCTTATCAAAGACCCTGTGAAAGCGTTAAAATTAGAGCATAAATTTGGCGAGGATAAGTTTTTCCCTATGACGCCTACGCCTGTAAGCGATACAGAGCTAGGCGATATGGTGGCGTATTTTGAGAGTATCGGAGTAAAAAATTTGGAAGTATTAGCCTTTGAATCTCCTGAATACAAGGCAAAAATAGAAGCGATAAACAAATCAGGTGGCGCAAATATCAGCGATAAAAAGCAAGAGCTAAACGCGCTAAAAGAGCACTATTTGAATAAAGCGACTTTCAAAGAAACTTGTGTGCGATGCCATAGTATGAAATATGATGATATTGCTGCGCTCACGCCACAAGCTAGTATGCTTGGCTATATGGGTGCGAAAGCCCCTGATTTGTCGATGATGATTCGCTCACGGGGAGAGGAAAGATTGCATAAATTTATAAACGACCCACAAAAAATGCTAGTAAATGCGTCTATGCCGCGCGTGGGGCTAAATGAGGCGTCTCAAAAGCGCGTGGTTGCGTATATGGATAGCGTTGGTGATAGCAAAAAAGATGAGCGCACATTTGTAGGAATTGTGCTTATCAGCTTTATGGCTGTGATGGCAATTTTGGCATATCTATGGAAGCGCAAAATTTGGAGCGACTTGCATTAAAAATCGCATTCTAAAAACGCTTGAGTAATTCAAGTGTTTTTAGAAAATGCTGTCAAAAATTCTATCTATATTTGACGATAGCAGGACTATAAATTTTAAAATAAGGCAAGAAATATGACGGACTTTAAGGGGCTGTTCGCTCCATTCAAAATATCGCTAATTATGCTCTGGGGGGGGGATTTTAGGCATATAACTCCCTGCTAAAGAGCCTACAAATTGGCTTTTTGGCTTTGGAATCGGCGCAGGAAAAAGCCAAATTGATGAAAAATATACCGAATCTGCCAGAAATGGCGTAGGCGGACTTTTGAATGGCGATAAAGCAACATTCGTAAATAGATATGATTCAAGTGCAGCAAGCTGGGGCGTAACCTATGAATTTTTGGTAGGATATAAGCACTTTTTAAATGACTTCGTAGGATTCCGCTACTACGGAAATATAGGGATTCAACACTACAAACCTATATCGCTAACTAATAAAGGGCAAAAGATAGGATTTGTAGATTACACAATCAATGCGGACTTGCTAATTGACTTTTGGGAGAGTGAGCTATTTGCTGTGGGTGTGCTTGGTGGTATAGGCGTAGGCGGGACTAGCTTTGATAAAGATGCGATTAGCAAATATTTGGCAGTGTATTATGATACTAGGACAGGTATCCCTATGGGTTTAGCTGATATTCAAAAGCATTTTTTAAATATCAATGCGTCTGTGGGTTTTAGATTTGCGATTTTTCAAAAAGTTCGGCTAAAATCTGCGATGACTATGTCAATGGCAAACGCGTATGCCGTGTGCCTATATTTTACATGGGCATAATTTTGAGATTAACGCAAAGTTCCCGCTAATGGATTATCAAGCTACGCCAAGAGCAGATATAATAAGCCAAAATGGCACACCAGCTTCCCGCCCAAGATATGTAATAAACAATCCGTATCGTATAACATTTAGATATGTGGTGGATTTTTAGGGGCGATTTGTGTCTTTGTGTTTAAATTTTACAACGATTCGTCATTGCGAGATGAATCGCAGATTCTGCGTGGCAATCTATTTTGGATTTGTAGATTGCCGCACTCGCTTCGCTAGTTTGCAATGACGCGGTTTTTGTTTTTTTGGATTCTTCGCTACGCTTAATAATGACGAAAATTAAAGCTGATTCGTGTAATGAATCGCAATAGAAATAATGGTGGTAATAAATTGCCTAAATGCGCCTATTTAAGAGACTTTAAAATTTTTTTGATTCCCACTACCACGCACTTTACTTCATCTTTGCTAATAATATATGGTGGCATAAAATAGATTGTGCGTCCTAGTGGGCGCAAGATTAGCCCCTCACGCAGTGCCATTTTGCTAACCTCAAGGCTAAATCGCCCCTTTAAATCAAACTCACCCTCCACCTCAAAGGCAAAAATCATTCCCGTCCTGCGTAGATTTTTCACGAATTTAAAATCGCCAAGCCCCAAAAATTGCTCCCAAATAAAATCACTCAAAATTTTATTTTTCTCCACGATATTTTCGCGCTCAAACAAGTCTAGCACGGCATTCGCACACGCGACAGCCAAAGGATTGCCTGTGTAGCTGTGTGAGTGCAAAAATGCGCGGTTTATATCGCCTAAAAATTCATTGTAAATCTCATCACTTGTAATAACGGCTGATAGCGGTAAATATCCACCTGTAATGCCCTTTGATAAGCACAAAAAATCTGGCACAAAGTTACAAATCTCTAATGCAAACATTTCTCCCGTGCGCCCAAATCCCACCGCGATTTCATCGAAAATCACAGCGATTCCACGCTCCCTAGCTAATTCACACGCACCTTTCACAAACTTTGAAGGATACATTCGCATTTCCCCAGCGCACTGCACGAGTGGCTCTAGCACAAAGGCACAGATTTCATTTTTATCTAAAATTTGCGCGAATCGATTCAATGCCAAATCCACCGCCTCCACGCTTGAATCTAGTGGCAATGGAGCTTGGATATTTTCAATCAAAATATTTTCATAAGTTTTTTTATAAAGTCCCACATCACCCACGCTTAAAGCCCCGATTGTCTCGCCGTGATAGGAATTTTCTAATGATAAAAACGCACTTTTAGGGTTGCCACGCAAAAGCCCCAAATGATAGCTCATTTTTAATGCCACTTCAATCGCGCTAGAGCCGTTATCTGCGTAAAAAACTTTATTTAAAGCCTTCGGCAGTTTGCTAACCAAACGCGCCGAAAAGCGGATAATTCCCTCATAAGTATATCCTGCAAAAATCGTGTGCTCCAAGCAATCAATTTGCTCTTTTAGCTTTTGGCTGATATATGGGTGATTGTGTCCAAAGAGATTTACCCACCACGAGCTAATGCAATCAATATATTTCTTACCACTAAAATCCTCCAAATACACGCCCTCCCCGCGCTTTATCGGCAGTGGTGGGAAGTGCGCGTAATCTTTCATCTGTGAGCAGGGATGCCAAATATGCGCCAAATCTTGCGTGATTAAATTTTTGATAAATTCATCATTCATTGAAAATTTCCTTATAAAATGCGTTAAAAGTATGTTACAATTTCAAATTATACTTTAATTTTTAAGGATTGTCCTTTGATTTCGTGGATGCAAAAGCACAAAAAATATTTAATCGTAACCATTTGGATAAGCACGATTGCCTTTATCGCCGCTGGTATGGTGGGCTGGGGTGCGTATAGTTTTAGCGCATCAAGCAATTCTGTTGCAAAAGTTGGGCAGATTGCCATAAGTGCGAGTGATTTGAATTTGGAATATAATAATCTAATTCGTAGATATGAGCAAAATAGCGGAGTTGCGCTAGATAATGAAGGCGCAAAGGCACTAGGCTTTGAAAATATCGCCTTGCAAATGCTAATAAATAAAGCCTTGTTAGAAAATTTCGCGCTTGATAGTGGGATTCGCATTAGTGATGAGGAAGTTTCGCGTGAGATTGCTGAAATCGCGGATTTTAAGAAAGATGGCGCGTTTGATAGCAATCTTTACAAAGAGATTTTGCGTCAAAATCGCCTAAAACCGCTGGATTTTGAGGAGCGCACACGCAGGGATTTGCTAATTCAGCGAATTTTAGAGCTTTTTCCTAGCATCGTAACGCCGCTAGAGCGCGAAGTTTTTAGCGTGGCAACGAATCTGCAAGATAGATTATCTGTGCAAATTATTAGCGCAAATGATGTGAAGGTTAATATTAGCGATTCGGACTTGCAGAAATTTTATAATGAAAATAAAGACAAATATAAAAGCCAAAAAAGCTACGAAATCGAGCTAATAAGCCACAAAATCGATGAAGTTAAAGCAAGTGAAGCTGACTTGCAAAAATACTATGATGACAATCTGCAAAATTACACGCAAAATGGCGAACGAGCAGAGTTTGCAAAGATTAAAGACAAAGTTAAAAACGATTTTTTAGAGTGGAGGGCGAAGCGCAACGCACTTGAATCTAGTATCGCCCTGCGTGATGGCAAAATCAAAGGCGAAGTGATGACAATCACGCAAGATTCGCACCCTGCGCTTATAAAGGCATTAGAATCTAGTGGCACAAAAAAGCGAATCGAGCCTATTTTGGATAATGGCGTGTATTTCGTGGCAAAGATAATCAAAGAGATCCCGCAAACTACGCAGGAATTTAGTGCGGTAAAATCGCGCGTCCGTGCGGATTTTTACCCACAAGCCCTGCGAATCGCCCTTGAAGCAGAGGCAAAAAAAAGGCAGAATTTCTTTTTAGGAAGCGACATAGGCTTTTTGGGCTTTGGGACAAATAAAAATATTTTATCCTTAAACGTGCTTGAATCGCAACAAGTTTTGCAAGAAATTTTTAGCAGAGCGGATAAAAGCGGATTCGTCTTTCTTGGCAATAAGGTGCTTTTATATAATATTTTGGAACAAAAAATGCTAGAAAATAGCCAAAATTCACAAATTTATAATGACTTTAAATCGCAAATTTTGGAGCAAAGCGTGTTTGATTTCCTTTCAAAAAAATACAAAATCATAAATAATTTTAGGGCGGAGAGCTAGTATGGAGCAAGTAATTTTAGCAATCGACATAGGCTCATCAAAAATTTGCTCTCTTATTGCAGAAGTGCAAGGCGGTGTGCCACGAATCTTAGGCGTAGGAATCGCGCAATCACGAGGGATTCAAAAAGGTGCGGTAAAAGCGATTGATTCAGCCTCCAAAGCATTAAAAGAATCGCTTGATGAAGCAAGGCGAATGGCTGGAGTAGATATAACCAAAGCCTATATTTCTCTCTCTGGCAACTGCGCTAGAAGCGAAAATGTCCACGAGATGACGAGTTTGCAAGCAAACTGCGAAATTGGCATAAAAGAAATAAATCGCATTATGCAGCAAGCCGACTTTAAAGCGCGCCACGAGATAATCCCAAGCAATTTTGAGCTAGTGCATATTTTGCCATATTCTTTTAAGCTTGATAATCGCGAATTTATTGATGACCCATTTGGTATGGTGGGCTCACAGCTAGAAATGTCAGCGCGAGTGATTTATGTGCATAAGGCAGATTTGGCGAATCTTAAAAAAGTCGTGCAAAGTGCGGGAGTGGAAGTAGTAGGCATTGTGCTAAATGCTTATGCAAGTGCGATTGCGACTTTGAGCGATGATGAAAAAGAACTAGGCGTGTGCTGCATTGATATGGGAAGCGATAGCTGTAACTTTATGATTCATCGTGGCAATGCTATGCAGTATGAGGACTTTCTCCCCGCTGGTTCGTGGAATATCACAAATGACATTGCCCAAGTTTTAAGCACCACTATCGAAACCGCCGAGCTTATCAAAAAGGACTTTGCAAAGCTAAATGACTTAACGCCTGATGATATGGAAATGACGCTAGATAAAGTGCCTACGCGCAATGGCGAAACGCGTATGGTGCAGTATGAAGTGTTGCACGGCATAGTTTTTAGTCGCGTCTTTGATATGTTACAGCGAATCGAGCAATCCATCGAAAAAAGCGGACTAAAAAATACACTTGGCGCAGGAATCGTCCTAACAGGCGGTATGTCATATATGAGTGGGCTTAAAGATTTAGCTAAAAAAGTCTTTACAAATCTCTCCATTCGCATTGCCGAGCCAAAGGAAATCAATGAATCTTTTGAAATGTTAAAGAAAAAAGGGTTGCCTTATGCTTGTTTTAGCACGGCTATCGGGCTTATCTTGTATGCGTCAGGGCGATTTACAAATTATGAGTTAGATTCAAATCGCAAGATGAAATTTAAACAAAAAGAGCATACACTAAAAACCAAAGTGGCGAATCTGTCCGATATAGATAAGAAAGATAATTTAGAGGACATAAAGCACAAAAAAGAAGATGAAATCCCATCAATAGAGCTGAGAAAAGAAAAAGGCGTAGTTGATAAAGCCCTAGATTGGTTTAGGAATCTATTTTAAGGAGCACAAATGGAAGTAAATATCGAGGAAATACACAACACAAACGAAGTGAGAATTAGCGTAGTAGGCGTAGGAGGTGGCGGTTGCAATACCATAAATCATATCATAAAACACGGCGTAGATAGCGCAATTAAACTCATCTCACTAAACACAGATGCAAAGGCATTGCAGACAATAACGGCACATAGCAAGATTCAGCTAGGCGAAAAGACTACGCGCGGATTTGGTGCAGGTATGGACCCAGAAGTTGGACGCAAAAGTGCAGAGGAAAGCTATGAGCAGATTAAAGATGAGTTACGCGAATCTAATATCGTGCTAATTGCCACAGGACTTGGCGGTGGCACAGGCACAGGCGCATCTCCCGTAGTCGCAAGAGCTGCTAAAGAAATCGGCGCATTAACCATTGCAGTAGTTACAAAGCCCTTTGCTTATGAAGGTAAAGTGCGCGAAAAAGCTGCCGAAGATGGATTAAGAGAGCTTAAAAAAGAAGTTGATACTTATATTGTGATTCCAAATGAAAAATTACTCTCCATTATCGATAAATCGCTAGGTATGAAAGATGCCCTAAAAGTCGTAGATGATGTTATGGGTCAAGCGGTGCGTGGTATAGCGTCTTTTATCATTAAAAATAGTAGTGATGGGCTAAATATCGACTTTGCGGATTTAACCAAAGTGATGATGTTTAAAGGACTAGGACTTATTGGAATAGGCGAAAAGGACGGCGAAGATTCAGCGGTGGAGGCGGTAAAAGAGGCAATAGAATCGCCTTTGTTTGACAATGTCAGCATAAAAGGCGCAAAAGGTGCGATTATCTATTATATAGTAAATGAAAAATATTCTATGCAAGAAATGGCGACTGCAAATGCTATCGTGCAACAGCAATTAGATGAAAATGCGTTTTGTAAGCACGGCTGGTCGTATGATAATAGTCTAGAGCCTACGCAAGTAAAGGTTACGCTTGTAATCACAGGCTTTGAGCGGGAGGTTTTACAAACTAGCGAAGTGGTGCAAGAAAAGGTTTTTATACCACAGGAATCTACTATCGCAAGACGCCCGAAAATGGTAGTTTGTGGCACGAGAAATCACCCTGTCGATGGCGATGATATAGATGCGCCTATTTTCTTACTACAACAACAAGATTGAAATTATTTGCTATCTTATGCGTAGTCGTGCTATGCGGATTTTTTATCTTGCGCGATTCCACGCCAAAAGGGCTTTGTCCGCTAAATGGCGATTCAATCATCACACTTGGCGATAGCCTTGCAAATGGCTTTGGTGTGAGCGAAAATGACAGCTTTGCGATTCAAATACCGCGCATTTTAGGCAAAAGCGCGATAAAATTAGGCATTGATGGCGAAGTGAGTGCTGGGCTAATGGCTCGAATCAGCAGTGAGCTAGATGGCAAAAATCCCGCTGTGGTGATTATCTCAATCGGTGGCAATGATTTTTTACGCAAACTAGATAAAAGCGTAGCGCAGCGCAATATTGAGACGATTGTCCGCAAGGCAAAGGCGAAAACTTCCTGCGTGGTGCTTTTGGGAGTGCCTGATGGAATTTTAGGTGGGCTTGTAGGTGGCGTATCAAGCGTGTATTACGACATAGCAAAGGCGGAGGGCGTCCTGCTTGAAAAAGACGCAATGCCACAAATTTTAAAACAGCACAGCCTAAAAGTCGATGAGATTCACCCAAACAAAGATGGACACACGATTATCGCACAAAATATCGCAGAACTCATTAAAAAGGCAAAGTAGCGCAAGGCTTTATATGCGATTCTTGCGCTTATGTGTAATTTGGTAATAGAGCTACAATGCGCAGGGCAAATTACAAATAAATGCCTTTAAATTTAGCGTGATTTTAAGGATTTTGTGCTAATATTGCGAATTTTAAACTTATAGGAGGCAAAATGAGAGAGATTGACTGCGCTCTAATCACGCAAAGCGTGGAAAAACTCTGTATTCAGGCATGCTGTGTGCAGACAGATGATATAAAGGTGGCGTTTAAAAAGGCACAAAGCACGGAAACTTCGCCACTAGGGCAAAGCATACTAGGTAAGCTTGTTGAAAATGGCAAGATTGCAGAGCAAACACTAGTGCCCATTTGCCAAGATACGGGCTTAGCGGTGATTTTTGTAGAAATCGGGCAAGATGTGCGAATCGTAGGCGGATATATCGAGGACGCAATCAATGAGGGCGTGAAAAATGGCTATGTGAATGGATATTTGCGAAAAAGTGCCGTAGCAGAGCCACTTTTTGAGCGTAAAAACACCACAGATAATACTCCAGCAGTCATTCACACGCGAATCGTCAAAGGCGATAAGCTAAAAATCAAAATGGCTGCAAAGGGCTTTGGTAGCGAAAATAAGAGCATTTTAAAAATGCTAGTCCCTGCTGATGGGATTGAGGGTGTGAAAAAAGTCTTTACAGAGGCTGTGAATCTAGCAGGACCTAATTCTTGTCCGCCTATGGTGATTGGCGTAGGCATAGGTGGCACAATGGAAAAAGCCGCATTGCTTGCCAAAGAAGCTGCCGTGCGCGAAGTGGGTAGCCACAATAAAGATTCGCGTTACGCAAAGCTAGAGGACGAATTGCTAGAGATTGCAAACAGCTCGGGCGTGGGACCACAAGGGCTTGGAGGCAATACAACGGCGTTTGCGGTGAATGTCGAATGGTATCCTACACACATCGCAGGGCTTCCTGTGGCAATCAATATCAACTGCCACGCCGCAAGGCACGCAGACATTGAGCTATAAATTCGATAAAAAGGGGAGATTATGGAAATCAAAATAAAAGCACCATTCACAAAAGAGGAAGTGGCGAATCTAAAAGCAGGGGACAATGTCCTAATTACAGGGCAGATTTTAGTAGCTAGGGACGCGGCGCACAAAAGGCTTTTTGAAGTAATTCAAAATGGCGAGAAACCCCCTGTGGATTTGACAAATCAAACCATCTACTATATGGGACCTAGCCCCGCCAAACCGGGCGAAGTCATAGGCGCAGCAGGACCTACGACAAGCGGGCGAATGGATAAATACACACCGCTTATGATGGAGCTAGGCATTAGCGGAATGATAGGCAAGGGCTATCGCAACAAGGAAGTGATTGACGCTATCATCAAGCACAAAGTCGTGTATATGGTGGCTATCGGCGGTGCGGGTGCGCTGATTGCCCAAAGTATCAAAAAATACGAAGTTTTAGCTTACCCAGAGCTAGGACCTGAAGCGATTGCAAGGCTTGAAGTAGTGGATTTCCCAGCTATCGTGGCAATCGATAGCAAGGGAGTAAATTTCTATGAAATCGGACAGGCAAAGTATAAAAGGGCGTGAATTTGCGCGAATATTCTTGCAAATCTAGTGCGAATCTAAAATAGATTTATTGATTTGGCACTAGCTAAATCCAATCTAAAAAATAAATTTTCCACCCTTGCGGGATGGGTTTGTTGGTGGGTAGAATCCCTAAAATTCCTATTATTGCAAGAATTAGCTAAAAGGCTCATAGTGGTAGTCTAAACTTTTCGTCATTGCAAGTCCTTGCGATAGCAAGGCGAAGCAATCTATTTGGGTTTATGGATTGCCACGATTTGCCTAATGCCAAATCTCGCAATGACAATTCGGTTGATTTTAGATTGTCGCGCAAATCCTGCTC
>CAKUOH010000008.1 GCA_934668765.1 uncultured Helicobacteraceae bacterium
TCCTTTAAAATCTAAAATTTAACAAAAATGTATTTTGCCCCCCCCCTAACTTAAAATTTGCTTAAATAAAAAATTTTTGTGAGTTTGCGCAAAAAATATGCTTTGCAAAATTTTTTAAAAAATAAAGGTGGCAAAACGCCAAATGCAAGATGATTTCCTAGAAAAAGCCCACAAAATCATAGGGTAGAATGTCAAAAACGCTAGGTAAAAAGCTGGACTAACGCAACTGCAACTAGCCCTAGAGATAGGACACAAAAGCGTGGGGGTTAGTCTCTTTGCGCAGAAATTTATCACAAAAAAACAGCACTTCAATATCGAGCATTTACTAAAAATCACAATCGTCCTAAATGTCAGCGTAGAGATATTTTCAAGGATATAGATGAAGTAATAGAAGGCAAATCTTAATTGCCATCGCAAAGATAGGAAAATAAATTTTCACTTCAAAATCTCAATCTCTCCCATAACTTTGCCCCAAAGCCTTTTATTACCCAGCCAAAAGTTTGAATCCGCACTTGTATCATCAAAAATATATTGAATAATCGCCACATTATCGTGCACTTCATAAATCTGCCTTTCAAAATCACGCGAATCCGCCTTATGCAAGATATTTACCAAAAATACGCGTTTAGATTTGGAGAAAGATTCGTGCGAATCGGCATTCGATTTGCTCCATAGTGCAAATAAATCCTGCATTTTTAGCGCAAAATCGCCTAGTGATTTTACACTCTCATCACGGTGGCACACAAGCACCACGCATTTGGATTTGACAATCTTTGCTTTAAGATTGCAAAATCGCCTTTGTGTCATATATTGAAAAGTCGGCAGATACGCGCTAATCTCAACATTTGCAGGAAAATGGTGCATTGCAACCATACCATTATCCGCCACCACAAAGCGTTTGCCCTTATGTGTCTTGCTCTTATCCTCGCTACACGCGCTAAAAAAATCCGCAAACTCGCTTTTATAAAGCTGATAGGCACTCTCTATCGAATAACACATTATCCAATCAAGCGGGGCGGAGCATTTTCGTAATAAATGCGCCTTTAAATGCAGTGCAGCGCGACAATCCGCACCTACATTCAAAAAAATGATATTTTTTACAAAAAATATTTGATAGATTCGCGCTGGAAGCTGATAGTTAAAAAAATCGCGCCATTTTTGCGATAACATAAAAAATGCTAGAATTTTCCCGCTACCACGCAAAATATATTTTAGAATCAAACGCATTTTTTATGAATTTACATTTTTTTGCAAAATCTCACTCACGCACTTCGCCATTGCCAAAAATCTTGTATTTATAGCTAACTAGGCTTTCAATCCCCATAGGACCGCGTGCGTGGAGTTTGGAAGTGGATATGCCGATTTCCGCACCAAAGCCAAACTCCCCGCCATCGCAAAATCTCGTGCTAGTATTCACAAACACACACGCGCTATCCACTTCATTTGCGAACTTTTGCGCCACTGCCAAATCATTTGTCAAAATCGCCTCCGAGTGCGATGAGCCGTATTTGGCGATATGCGCTATCGCAGATTCGGGTGAATCCACACATTTTAGATTCACAATCAAATCATTGTATTCGTTATAAAAGTCCGAATCGCGCACATTTTTAAGTGCGAATCGCTTTGCAATGCTCTCACAAGCGCGAATCTCAACGCCATTTTTTTGCAACGCATTCACCAAATCCGCAAGGTGTGCAAAATCCTTATGCACCAAAATACACTCAATGCTATTGCACGCGCTAGGCTTTGAGATTTTTGCATTTAGGGCGATTTTTATCGCGCTATTTTTGTCGCAATCACTATGGATATAAAGGTGGCAAACGCCCTTGTCGTGCTTGATAACAGGAATAGTGCTATTTTCGCTTACAAAGCGAATGAGATTTTCCCCACCACGCGGAATTACCAAATCAATAAATTTATCGCATTTTAGCAAAGTCTGCGTGGCTTCGCGGTTATCAATAAAACAAATTGCTTCTTTTGGAATGGCGAATCGCACCAAAACCGAATGCAAAATCGCCACAATCGCCCTATTTGAATGCAGTGCTTCCTTGCCACCTTTTAGCACACAAACATTGCCACTTTTAAAGCATAGCGCGAAAGAATCGCTTGTTACATTGGGACGCGATTCATAAATCATTGCAATGACGCCGATTGGGACACTTACTTTTTGAATGCGCAGTCCCTTGTAATTCACCCAGCCATCAATGGTGCGCCCTAGCGGACTTTTTAGCCCTGCAATATCTCTAATCGCCTCTGCAATCAAGTCAATTTTATATGAATCTAATTTCAGTCGTTCAATCATTGGCGCAGACAGCTTTGAATCTTGTGCATTGTTTATATCAATCGCATTTGCTTTTATAATCGCATTTTTTTGCGCCACAATCTCATTTGCCATTGCGCATAAAACTTCATTACGCGTGGAATCCTGCAAATTTGCGATAATTTTTTGCGCATCTTTTGCGCTTTGTAAAATCTCTAATAGCTCCATTTTGCCCCTTTTTTAGATTTTAGATTATTTGTAAGTGCAAGATTCACGCAAAACTAACACAAATTTACGCTAGATTCACACCAGCAATCTAAATCCTAAACTCAATATAACCTTTTGCATAGCTTTTGTTTGTGCTATTTTCTAGCATAAATGCGCCCACACCGCCGACATACAGCCCCTCAACAATCCGCCATCTTGCACCAAGCGAGTATTGATGCTGATTTAGCTTCGTGGCATTTTGCAAGGCACTCAAATCTACAAAGCTATTTTTGCCCTGCGAATTGCGCCCCAAAAATATCATCGAAAAATCATCGATTTTAAAGCCTACAAAGCCATAAAAGCTCTGTGTATCGGCAAAAAACATATTGCTAGAATTACCGCCATTATCGATTCCACCCACGCCCATAATGCCGTATCCTTGCGTATTGTAGCTCTCAAAGCGCGAGATATTGCCGAGATTTGCGAGCTCAAAGGCAGCTCCAAAGATTCGCGCATATCCTAGCCCAAAACTCACAATCTTATTATTACTGCGCCACCTAAAAACTTCCTCCAGCCAAAGTATCTGACTTTCATTGCTACCTGAATCTAGCGCATTTGCACGAAAATCGCGCTTATTTTTCGCATAAACATAATGAGCGGTGGTTACGGAACGCCACTTTTTATTTGCAAAGTCAATATCTAGCCCAAGTTTGCCACCTACCGCCCAAAGATTTGCGCGCAAAAAGTAATAATACGGCAACACATCTACGCCAAACACACTCGCACCTAGTCCCGTTGCGATAAGCCACCTGCCATCATAGCGGTTTTTAAAGATATTAAAATCGCTCAAATACTCCCTGTGCGCGATTGCCTGCTCATCTACCCAATCAAGCCACAGCTTAAACCACTCATAATTCGTATTGACGCTAACGCCCTGCACAAAGTTGCGAATCCAATCACGCTTTGCCTGAAATCGCCCTGCGGTAATGTCAAAAACTTCATTTTGAAACTCATCTTTGGCTACATACTTCACACTTGCACGATTTGGCACAAAGTAGCTAGGTGTCAGCGCGTCATTGAGAGCATATTTATTTTGCATTTTTCCGCCTACAATAGGCGACAATCCATAGATTCCTAAATCCAAAAATACAGCTTTTTGGAAATCATACTGCAATCCCACAGACGCACTAAATACGCCGTAGCTCCCGCCTACGCTTTTATTTAAAATATTGCTCTTGCCAAAAAATCCAATATGCCCATAGACATTTTCTAACAATAGCGAGACTTCCTCATCGGTTGTTTTGGCGATGGCATCGGGAGTTTCGCTACTAGATTCGCTTTGTGATTTGCTTGAATCGCTTGATTTAGCACTAGATTTATCCCTTTTTGCGTTAAATCTGCGATAAATATTTGCTAGCGTGCGCGAATCTTCTTCGCCAAATTCCTCTTCAAATCCGCGTTTATTTTGCCTTATCACTTCGGCTTCATCTTTGCTTAAAACACCCTCGAAAACGAATTTTTCTAAATCATTATCGCTTAATTCTTCAGTTAGTGGCGTAGATGAAATAATATTGATTTTATCGCTTAATTCAGTTGAAACTTGCGAATTTGTCGCGTTTGCCACACTTGAATCAGCCGAATTTGAATCTGTCAAATTAGCCAAATCTAGCCTTGAATCTGCCAAATCCTCGCCAAACGCAAGATTCGCGCCCAAAACTAGCGCAAAAACTCCACAAACAAAACTTCGCATTAGTCTATCACTAGGGCTTTTTTCTGCTTGACAAGGCTTGTGATTTCCTTTACCAAAGAGAGCGCGTAAAGCTTTTTGATTTCCTCTTTTGTATTTAGTTTATCTAGCCACGCGCCACAAATATCTTTTAGATTTACGCCCTGCGCGTTGTTTATGTCAAAATAATTTGCCTCCGTGAGATATGCAGTCGTGTATGCGGCTTTTGCAAAGTCTGTGAGCTTAGCAATGTAGCTCCATCCATCATTTTGCTGCTTAACTTTGCCTGTGTAAATCCTGCAACCCAAAGCCAAATGTGTGGAAACTTCCTCAGGATAAATCTTGCTTTTCCCACCACTATCGCCAAATGAGTTTTTTTGGAGTGCGATAATCTGCGAGCTAACCGAATCGCGCTGAATAAAAAAATCTACAATTTCTTTGTCGCTTAATTTTGCACTGCGAAGCGCGGAAATATCGTAGCCATTGACATTTTTAGCGACATAATCCAAAATCTCTTTATCTGTATAGCCCTTTTTTCTTGCATCGACAAAGTCAAATGAAAGCCCCGAGCCAAAGCAAATTTGCGCAACAAAAAATATCAAAGCTATAAATCTCATCAAATCCCCTTTAAAATTTTGGATTACCAAATATTTGGCGAAATTATAGCAAGATTTATTCCGTTTTGGTGCATTTGTAATATTTAGCACGGATTGCTTTGCGCGAATCTGTGATTCGCCAAAGCAATTACAAGAAATTTTAGATTCATATCGAATCGTCGAATCGCGTGAAAAAAACAATCGAAGTAGTTGCGGTAGTGCTTTGGATTATTTTTGTGCGAAACAAGCGAAATAAGACTGATTCGTCTATTGAGCGCAGTTTTATGCAAAAATAATCCAAATGATTACCCAAATATAAATTGTTCCCTAAAATGCGTAAAATTCTCGCTCCCCTTTGCTAAAACTCACCGCCTTTGTGTATCCTACACTCCGCGCCAAATCCATCATTTTATCTTTGTAAATTCCTGCGTTTTGCGGAGCGTGGGCGTCCGAGCCAAAAGAAATGGGGATTTCTTTTTTATGTGCTAGGCGCAAAATATCCTTGCTTGGATAAATCTCGGCGATTTGTTTATCAAGTCCTGCGCCGTTAATTTCTATTGCCATATCATTGTCCTTTATCGCATCTAGTGCGCACTCTATATCGCTAAACACGGCAGGATTTGGGCGATTGTTAAAAATTTTTAGCAAATCAAAATGTCCCACAATGTCAAAATATCCGCTTTGTGCCATATTTGCAATCGATTGCAGATATTCGCGCCACACGCTATCTATGTCCTTCCCCGCGTAATTGCCGATATACGCGGGATTATCAAATCCCCACTCATTTAAAAAATGCACAGAGCCGATTAGATAATCCACCGCTTTAATCTTTCGTAGCTCCAAGATTCGCGCTTCTATCAAATGCGGCTTTTTATCTACAAAATCCACTTCAAAGGCTAATTTTATGTCGATTCGCCCTGCAAATTCATCGCGAATCTCACACACTTCGCTCATATAATCATCGACTTCACTTAAATCCATTCGATAATATTTATCAAGATTCATCGGCGCGTGGCAGGAAAATCCAAAGGCAGTGATTCCGTGCGAAAGTGCCATCTCTACATACTCTCTACACTCGCCTACTGCGTGATTGCAACGCTTTGTGTGATTGTGTAAATCTGCAAATTGTTTCATTTAACCATTCCTTTTTTTATAATCATCATAGCCAAATTCTCGCACTATTTTTAGTTTGCCATTTTTCTTTAAAATCGCTAGGCTAGGCAATGGAATGCCATTAAAGAGATTGTTTTTTACAATGGTGTAGTGAATCATATCTTTTATGATGATTTTATCGCCGATTTTAAGGGGCGAATCAAAAATATAATCGCCGATAATATCTCCCGCCAAGCAACTAGGACAACCTAAACGATAAATCGCGCGATTGTCTCTTTGGTGCTTTTGCGGGATTGTTCGCTCTTGTGCGCTCAATGGACTTAATGTCCTATTTTCGCGCCCAATCGCTCCAAAACCCACAAAATCACTCAAAGATACTTCCGCGCTGTCGCTGGTTGCTTTGGATTGCTTCGATTCGCAAGGCGAATCTTGCAAAGACGAATTGCTCAAGATTCGTGCTCCCACAATTTCAGGCGTATATGGCATTTCCAAGCAATCTGGCATTTGTGTCGCCGCACTCAAATTCGTAATCGCAATATCTACGCCATTTCGCACAATATCCACCACTTCGCCCACAAGCACACCGCATTGCCACCCGACAGCTTCGCCCGGCTCTAAAATTACCTCAACGCCATATTTCTTACGAAAGCGTGAAATGACGCGCACAAGGCGATTTAAATCATAATCTTTACGCGTGATATGATGCCCACCACCAAAATTTATCCACTCCATTTGCGCAATATATTTGCCAAAATGTCGCTCAATAGTTTCAATAGTCCGCTCCAGCGCATCACTATTTTGCTCACAATGCGTATGAAAATGAAGTCCCTTTATGCCTTGCAGTCCGTGCGCTTTCACGCCTTTTTCAAACTCATCTGGCACGATTCCTAGCCGACTAAAAGGCGCACAAGGATTATAAATCTCAGGCTCTACCTCCGAATACAAAGGATTTAAGCGCAGGGCAATGTGTGCTTTTTTTGCAAATTTGCGAAATGCCACAAACTGATTAAATGAATTAAAAATGATATGATTTGCAAAAGGCGCGATTTGCTTTATTTCACACACAGTAAATGCGGGAGAAAACACCGAAATGATTGCTTTTTTATTATGTTTGCGAAATTCCTCTAATCCCAAACGCGCCTCATAGTAGCCACTTGCAGTGATTCCATCCAAGTATTTTGCCACCATTTTAAAGCTACTCCAAAAGGCAAACCCTTTTAGCGCAAGTAGGATTTTTGCCCCGCTTTGCGCTCTTACAGACGCTAAAATCTCTAAATTTTCTTGCAATTTGGATTCCTCTAAAATATAGCAGGGATTTTTTAGCTTTTTGGCGATTTTTAGGACGGATTCAAAGGAATCTTTGGCGGATTTTCGCGCGATTTTATTTGACATAATTTTACTCCAAATTTTTTTGGAATCTTTGCAAATTTAAACTTTAAAAACGCATTTTTTTGATAGAATCCCGCGTAATTTTTCAAATAAAAAAGAGGAAATATGACCCAAGAAGAGCTAAATGAGCTAATACTCGGCAATTTTAATGAGGCGGACATCGAACCAAAGGCAGAGGAAAAAGACGCCAAAGATTCAGGCGATTTGCCAGAGCAAAAAGATTTAAATCCACTTGCCGATGAAATTAGCGTAAATGAGGGCAATTTAGACCCGAATCATTACCGCGTTAGTGCCGATGAGCAGTGGCCCCCGCCTCCGCCAATCACCGACCACAAGGTTGTAGAGCAGTTAGATGATGTTACAAAAGGTTTGGAAGTCAAGGCTACGCAGGTTTTTGACCAGCTTGAAATGATTAGCAATAACACAGATTCGGTGATAAAGGACGCCAAAAAAATCAAAGATTTTGTAGTCGCACAAAAGGAATTATTTAATAAACTATCCACGCAGTTCCCTAAAATAGAGACTTTTAAGGCTTCACTTGAATCTTGCAATGATACAATAAAACAGATTAACACAATCACGGACAAGTCCAATGAAAGCGCGGACGCGGTGCTTCAAGCGATGGATATAATGCAATACCAAGATATTCACCGCCAAAAAATTGAGCGCGTGGTAAATATTATGCGGACTTTGGCAAAGTATCTAAACGCTATGTTTGACGCGGACATCGATGATAGTAAGCGCGTAGGTTCGGCGACTTACATTGAGGGCGATAAGAAGGACGATTTGGCAGATAGTGCGGAGATTGAAAAGTTAATCGCGGATTTGGGCAAAAAATGAGTGGCATCGCAGTGGAATCTTGCGGGTTTGGCAATTTGTCTTTGGGTATTCATTCCGCAGATTTTGGGATTTTCGGGGCTTCGCAGACACCAAGTCTAGTCTCAGCCCCAAAAATCCCAAAAAACTACGAAAGCCAAACCGAAAATCCTTCTGTTGTCGTGGCTAAAGCCACGAATCTACAAATCAAGTGCGAATCTAAATATTCCGTCATTGCGAGATTCGGCGATTCGCCGAATCGAAGCAATCTAAACAAAAAATCAATCCGCACGAAGTGCGAATCCTTGCAAAAGTTTTTGCTTCGTTTTGCTTTTGCAAAAAGTAGAATCTAACATAAAATGAAAGTAGAACTTTTATCCCCCGCAGGAAATTTAGAAAAACTAAAAATCGCCACTGCTTACGGCGCAGACGCACTTTATGGTGGTGTAAGTCATTATTCACTTCGCAATCGCGCAGGAAAAGATTTTAGCCCTGAATCTTTCGCACAGGGCGTAGAATACGCGCATAAAATGGGTAAGAAATTTTACATAACCATTAACGGCTTCCCATTTAATTCACAAATAAACTCACTAAAAAATCATATTGCAAAAATGCGTGATTTAGCCCCTGACGCCTTTATCGTAGCGACTTTGGGCGTTATGCGACTTTGCAAGGAAATCGCGCCGAGCGTCCCACTTCACATCTCCACACAAGCAAATGTGCTAAATGTGCTGGACGCGCAGGTGTTTTTTGATATGGGTGCAAAGCGCATTGTCGCGGCGCGCGAGATGAGCCTAAAAGATTTGCGTGAAATCAAAGCGCAGTTGCCACAGCTTGAAATTGAGATTTTTTGCCACGGCAGTATGTGTTTTGCGTTTTCTGGGCGTTGCCTAATCTCTGCGCTTCAAAATGGGCGTGTGCCAAATCGCGGGAGTTGCGCAAATGACTGCCGATTCGACTATGAATATTTCGTGCGAGATAAAGAGAGCGATAAATTAGTTGCATTTGATGGAAACGAATTTTATGCTAAAAATCCCGATAATGGCACACTTATGCGACTGCAAGAGAGTGAATTTGGGACGCATATTTTTAATGCAAAGGATTTGAATCTCTCTGCACATTTAGGCGAAATCCTTAAAAGTGGCGCAGTTGATGCGCTAAAAATCGAGGGACGCACGAAATCGCCCTACTATACGGCAATCACGGCGCGAACCTATCGAATGATAATCGATGATTTTTATAAAGGCGAATCGCGCCAAAATCTCTATGAATCCGAGCTAAACACGCTTAAAAATCGCGGATTTAGCGATGGATATTTGGTGCGCCGTCCTTTTGAGCGACTTGATTCGCAGAATTTCAAAACCGCCATTAGCGAGGGGAGCTATCAAGTGAGTGCTGAAGTGCTAGAAAATGGTGCGTTTGCGATTTGCAAACACACAATTCGCGCAAGAGAGATAAAAGAGCTAATCGCACCTTTAAGTGCTGAAATCAAATGTGGGCGAAGTGAAATAGGCGAGATTTACAAAGAAAATGACAAATATTTTGTCCGCTTTGATAAAATCATTTTAGAGGACGGCAGGGAATTAAATGAGATTCATAGCGGCAATATCAATGCCTTTAAAATGCCGCTAAACACACCAAAATTTAGCTTTTTGCGTGAGTGCGTGTCGGCTATTTAGTATTTAGATTCGTGGAATCTAAATAAAATAAAGAAGTCGCCATTCTTTAAGCGAATCGAAAAATTCAAATTTTCCTACCAAAATTTTTGCATTTCTTAGCAAATTCAAAGTTTTTTTTATCTATAATTCTACCCGCCTGAGTGAAGCGGGTTTCTTTACACAAACATTGACAAGCCCGATGAAATATATTTTTAGATTCGCGTAGTCGTTTGTATGTGTCGGTGTTTCTGTTTGATGGCGCGGTGCGTTCGTAGGATTTGCCGCCTACACAAATGCTTAGAATCTTATCGTTTGTATCCTTTAGGGGCTTAGAAGCGATTTTTAAGTAACGCTCACTTGGGTAAATCCACTTTGTAAGGCATAATTTTGAAAATCTTAATAGTTGGTAGCGGTGGGCGCGAATATAGCATTGCATTAGCCCTAAAAAATGACAGCCGCGTGGGGCAAATCTACTTTGCAAACGGCAATGGCGCAAGTGCGAATCTTGGCGAAAATATCCACGCAAAAGGCAATAAAGAAATCGTTGATTTTTGCGTGAATAAGGGCGTGAATCTTGTGATAGTAGGACCAGAGCAGCCTTTGATTGAGGGATTAAGCGATGAATTACGCGAATCAAAAATCCCCGTTTTTGCGCCTAGCAAGGTAGCTGCGAAGCTAGAAGGCTCAAAGATTTTTATGAAAAATCTGCTTAAAAAATACAGCATTCCCACAGCGCGATTTATTACTAGTGGCGATAAGGACGAGCTTTTTGGCTTTATTGATTCAAATCATTTTAGCAAAATCGTCATCAAAGCGGACGGCTTATGCGCGGGAAAAGGCGTCCTAATCGTAGATTCCAAGCCCGAAGCAAAGCAGATTGTAGAGTCAATGTTAAGCGGGGAGCGATTCGGCGAGGCGGGTAGGCGAATAGTAATCGAAGAATTTTTGGAGGGCTTTGAATTAAGCGTGTTTGCGGTTTGTGATGGAAAGGACTTTGTGATTTTGCCTACCGCACAAGACCACAAGCGACTTTTGGACGATGATTTAGGACCAAATACGGGCGGTATGGGCGCGTATTCGCCCACGCCACAATGCGATTTAGCATTGCTAGAAAAAATCAAAGCACGAATTATTGCGCCCACTTTGGAGGCGATGAAGTGTGAGGGCGCGGAGTTTTGCGGGGTGCTATTTTGCGGGATTATGGTAAGCGGTGGTGAGCCTTTTGTGTTAGAATTTAATGTCCGCTTTGGCGACCCTGAATGCGAGGTGATTTTGCCTTTGCTAAAAACGCCACTGCTAGATATTTTGGAAGCGGCGGTGGAACAAAGGCTTGGCGATTTAAAGGTGGAGATTTTGGATAAAGCTTGCGTGGGCGTGGTTATGGCAAGTGAAAATTACCCATATAGCGCAAGTCCCGCGCAAATTATCACAATGCAAAAGGGTTTAAATTGCACTTCAAATTTGAAAAATCACATTTCATTTGCGGGGGTTAGCGATGAAAATGGTGTTTTAAATGCAAGTGGTGGGCGTGTTTTGATAAGTGTAGGAATCGGCGATAATCTAAAAGAAGCGCAGGAAAATGCCTATAATTTGGCAGGACAGATTAGCTTTAAGGGCGCAAAAATGCGCAAAGACATTGCAAATAAGGCGTTTGTGTGATAAATCAAAGATTTGCAAAATCTCGCAATGACGGCACGATATTAAGGATTATAAATAATGCTTGAAGATTTGAAACCCCATTTGATAGACTTACGCAAACGGCTTGTAACCTCCGTATTTGCGCTAATTGTGGCGTTTGCGATTTGTTTTAGCTTTAATGAAGCGATTTTAGGTTGGATGTTAGAGCCGCTTATAAAAGTCCTTCCCACAGGCTCAAAGCCTGTATTTTTGCAAGTGGGCGAAGCGTTTCTCACAGCTATCAAAGTCTCATTTTTTGCCGCAATCATTCTTGCTTTGCCCATCATCTTTTGGCAAATCTGGCTTTTTATCGCCCCCGGGCTTTATTCAAACGAAAAAAAACTCATTTTGCCTTTTGTGCTTTTTGGGACGATTATGTTTTTAAGCGGTGCGCTATTTGCCTACTACATAGTTTTTCCGCTTGGGCTAGATTATCTTATCAATTTTGGCAACTCAAAAGACTTTGTCGCAACGCCTAGCATAGGCTATTACACGGGATTTTTTGCCAAAGTGATGATAGGCTTTGGAATCGCCTTTGAATTGCCTGTGGTATGCTTTTTTCTAGCCAAACTAGGGCTAATTAGCGACAAAACGCTAATTGGCTTTTTTCGTGTGGCAATCGTGCTAATCTTTATCCTAGCGGCATTTCTAACCCCACCTGATGTTATCACGCAGTTTTTGATGGCAATCCCGCTAATTTTGCTGTATGGCATATCCATAATCATCGTCCGCTTTGTGAATCCCGAGCCAAAAGACAATGATGAGTGATTTTGCATCCAAAGATTTGACGAATCTTAATGATTTGGCACGGCTTAAAAATTTAGAAAGCTATGATTATGCGCTAGATTCAAGCCTAATTGCTAGTAAGCCCACAATGCCAAAGAGTGCAGCAAAACTGCTAGTCTATGATAGACAAAGCGATTCTATCACGCACACGACTTTTGCGCGAATCTGGGACTTTATCCCGCAAGAATGCCTAATCGTGCTAAATGATACAAAAGTCATTCGTGCTAGAATTTATGGTAAAAAGTTAAGCATAGCGCAAACAAATGGCACAAAAGGCGCAAAAATCGAGCTTTTATATCACAAATATTTGGGCGAATCTAGCGGTAAATCTAGCGCAGATTCGTGGCATAGATTTTTGGTGCAGATTCGTGGTAAAGTCAAAGTGGGTGATTGTATAATTTTTAGCGATGGCATTGTGGCAAAAGTGCGCAAATTGCGTGAAAATGGACTGCGTGAAGTAGAATTTTATCGCAATGATGAGATTTTAGATGAACGCGCGATTTTGGATTTTTTGCAGACACACGGGCATATTCCACTACCGCCTTATATCAAACGAAGCGACAATAAAGCCGATTCAGGCGACTACCAAAGCATTTTTGCTAAAAATATCGGCTCAATCGCCGCGCCCACCGCGAGTTTGCATTTTAGCGATAGCGATAAAAGCGAGATTGCAAAGCGTCCGCATTGCTTTGTGAGTTTGCATATCGGGGCTGGGACATTTTTTGCTGTCGAATCCGCTGATATTACCGCGCATAAAATGCACAGCGAGAGTTTTTTTGTGGCGCAGGATACGGCAAATATAATTAGAAATGCAAATGAGATTTTGTGTGTGGGGACTAGTGCGACAAGATGCGTGGAATATTTAGCGCAAAATTTTCAAATTTCTAGTAAAAATGATGATTTTTGTGGCGAATGCGATATGTTTATAAATCCGCTAAATCCACCGCGCAAAACTTCGCATATTTTGACTAATTTTCACTTGCCAAAATCCACGCTGATTATGCTTGTAGCGGGATTTATAGGATTGCCTAAAACGCTTGAAATCTATCAAATTGCACAAGATTTGAGATATAGATTTTACTCTTATGGCGATGCTATGCTGATATTGTGAGACATTCTTATGAAAAAAAATACAAGTAATTTGCTAAAAACCCACGCAAAAGATTTTGAAATTTTTTGTGATGAATTGCTTAAATGGAGCAAAACGCACAATATCACAGGCTATAAAACCCACACAGATATTATGCAAAATATTAGCGATTCTATCGAACCTATGGAGTTTATAGATGATTTTAAAATCGCGCTTGATATTGGAAGCGGCTGTGGATTTCCTGCGATTCCACTAGCGATTTGCAATGATGATAAGAATTTTATTTTGGTTGAATCAAATACAAAAAAAGCAAGTTTTTTGAAAATAATTGCGCTAAATTTGGGCTTAAAAAATGTAGCGATTTTAAGGGAGCGCGTTGAGTGCATAAAATCAACGCCAAAGGTTGATTTAATCACTTCTCGTGCAGTGGATAAAGCGCAAAATATCATTAAAATATCCGCGCATTTATTGTCAAATAATGGATATTTTTTGCTATATAAAAGCGCGAATGAATTTAGCGATAGCATTAAAAATGAATTGCGAATCTATGAATCTAAAAATGCAAAAATATTTTATTTTTATAAGTCTAAAAACGAAGCATTAAAAATCTATAAGTGAGGGATAAAGTGGCAAAAATACTAATCTTTGTGGCAATCATCGTGGCGGTATATGTTTTATTTTTTCGCAAAAAATCCGTGCGAAACGATTTACCAAAAAATGACGAAGTTTCCTTTGAAATGGTAGAATGCGCCACCTGCGGGACTTATAGCGCAAAAGATGAGGCAATCAAAAAGGGCGATAAATACTTTTGCAGCACGAAATGCTTGGAGGCTTAAAAGTGCAACATTTTATTTAAGATTCGCGTTAAAATCCCGTCATTGCAAGACTTTGCAAACGCCGAAGCAATCCAAAAAGAATCGTCATTGCGAGATTTGCAGAGCAAGTCGTGGCAATCTACACAAACCCCTAATATCCCTTTTCATTAAGTTTTTTATATTCATCACAGCCATCTTGCTCCCCTAAATCACAAGCTATACCATATAATTCTTTTGCTTTTTGTATATTTTTCTTTACAACTACGCCATAGTGATAAAATCCACCTACCATAGCGCAACCACGACCAAATTTTAAATCACAGGATTTAGCATAAAATGTTAGTGAGTTTTTTAAATCCTTTTCAACGCCTTTGCCTTCAAAATATGCCCAATCAACAGCAAGACACCCTTCGCCATCTTCCAAATCACAAGCCTTTTTATAGTATTGAAATGCTTTATCATCGCTTTCCCTAACGCCCTTACCATTATGATAGTAAATCTCCTAGCCAATAACAGCTTATTTTCATGCCTTCAACAATAGGAACTTTGGGACCCATTTTACCGTTTATGAGATCTAATGCAAAGCTGTCCTTACTATTTGCTTTATCACATACTAACTCATAGCATTTTTTAGATTCGCTATATTGCTTTTGCTCACGGTATAATGCTCCAACTACCCGACAAGCAGCATAATTTTCAGATTCGCATTGCCTATCAAAGTGATTGATACAGTAGCTTAAACTTTCATTGCCACAAAATATTTTTTGCGAAAAATTATCACCTAAAATTTGCGCAAAATTATCACCTGCAAACCCACTTACAATCATAGCACACGCTAATAATATTATCCTTTTCATTTTAATGTCCCTTTTTGACTTAATTTTTATAAGCAAAATTATATTTGCCCCCTCTTAAGAAAATCTTAAAGAAAAAATGGGAATTTTTTAAAGGCTCAATTTAACTTATTTGGTTAGATTTTTTAGCTTACCAAAATCATCTGGCAAAAATCTAAGCTCATTGCGAATAAGATTTAAACTCTTTAAATTTGTCATTTTGCAAATATCATCGGATAGATATGACAACCCTGAATCAACTTTATTTTCTAAAATAATATGCTTGTCGCCATTGTTTATATATAAATCTATGAAACCTTTTTCATCTAATTCTTTGTCGATGATATAGCATTCTTTTTCCACTTGGGCATTTTTTGTATTACCAAACCATTGACTTAAATTTTCATCGTTACCGCAATCTTTGAGCTTTAAAGTTTCCAAAAATAACCGCAAAAACAAATCATCTTGGTAATGCGCTCCATTTGTATCTAAAAACGAATGTAAAATTCTCGTGTGTAATTTTGCCTCATCTTTTGATAACAAATCACTAGCAATGGATTATAATCGTTGTTCCCCCTTATCAAAAGCTCGTTTTGCCGCTTTTAAAGCACAAAGTTAAGCACTTTTTTTAAAAAAACAAAAAGCTAGTTTAGCAAATGATTAGCATTTTTTATCAAATACACGATTCCAAATTCGCTAAAAAAATCATTTGCTTTGAGCGAATCTATAATCCTATCATTTTGTCCCAAAATCACCACGATTTCTACGCCCTTTGAGCGCAAAAATATCAAATCATCGCCTTTAAATTCATATCGCAGACATTGTTCTAAAATGCGCGAATCTAGCGATTCAATCTCACGCAAATAAATCTCATCGCCCTTTTTAAGCCCGATATTTTTATAAAATGCTTTCATATAAAGTGCTTTATTTTTAGCAAACGCCCTAATTTGCGCGTCCTTAAAAGACGAATCCTTGTCATTAAAAAATGCAGGGGATAGCAAAATCACACGATTGATTCGCCTATCATTTTTAAGCGAATCTAACGCGAATCGCACCGCCTTTTGCGCTCCATAGCTAAAACCGCAAATATTATAAGGATTTGCACTAAAATAGCCCAAATCACGCAGAATTTTCTCAAAGATTCGCACTTCATCTTTAAATCCAAATCCACCAAAAAATTTCATCTTAATCCACGCAACGCCACAGATTCGCCTACTCTATTGATTCAAAGGATTTTTTAAAAATCGCGCCTAGCTCATCTTTGGTAATTTTTTCATTTTCTAATAGCAATTTTTGCGCCTCCAAAAGCGCGGTTTTGGAGCTTGTAAAAAAGATTTTTAGCTCATCTCTCACGGCATTTAGAATCTCTAAAATATCCTCTGCGCTAACTAGCATTTGCTCTCCCATTGCGTAAGATTCGCACATTTCGTGTGCTATTGTTTTGGCGATTTGTATGTCGTCTTTGCAGTTTGTATAGACTTCGCCCACATTCATTTCAAGCACTACATTGCCACTTAAAGCGACTTTGATACGATTTAGCAAGTCTGTTTTGGAGCGTAGATTTTTGTCGGTATTTTTGATTCCGTCCCCCAAAAGTGAGACTTTGTCAAATTCCATCTCACACCAATACGCACACAACGCCTTTGCTGCTTGATAGAGTGATAGAATATTTTTTTCCTCCGCGCTTAAAGTGAGTTGCTTTCTAATGCCACCTTCGATTTTGCTTTGCGAAGCAAAAAAATCATCATTTGTAATAGTGGCAGAATCGCGCCTAATCGCATTCAAACTCGCTTCATTTACAAGCGAAGCAATAGCCGCACCACTAAAACCAACGCTCATTTTTGCCACCTCGCTAATATCCACGCTATGATTTTTCCCACGCAAATATAGCTCGATAATTTTTACGCGCTCTTCAAAGTCTGGCAAATCAATATAGATTCGCCTATCAAATCGCCCTGAACGCAAAAGCGCACTATCCAAAATCTCCACGCGATTCGTAGCCCCCACGACAATCACGCCACTGCTATCCACAAAGCCGTCCATTTCGGTAAGTAGCTGATTTAGCGTAGTCTCGCGCTCATCATTCCTATGCTCCCCACGCGCTTTTCCCACAGCATCAATCTCATCGATGAAAATAATGCTAGGACTTTGCCGTTTTGCCTGATAAAAAAGCTCTCTCACGCGCTTTGCGCCCACGCCAACATAGATTTGCGCAAAAGAACTTCCGCTTTGATAAAAAAACGGCACTTTTGCTTCATTTGCAATCGCCTTTGCTATCATCGTTTTCCCCACGCCCGGTGGTCCTACAAGCAAGATTCCCTTTGGCAAAGCGACACCTTTGCTTTGATATTTCTGCGGAAATTTAAGATAATCAATAATCTCTAATAAATCATCTTTGACTTCCTTAATCCCTGCAATATCATCAAATGTAATATTTGAGCTATTATCCGCGACAATCGCGGGATTTGCGATATGGTTTGCAAAGGGATTCGCACTTACTTCACGGCTCAAATCCTGCGTCAAATCTCTCCGAATCTGCCGTGAATCCACGCTATCATTGATATTACCGCTTCCGCGTTTGATTGCCCTAGAAATCGCATTTATTAGCACGGCAATTCCAAGTAGCACAATTACCAAAATGCCTATATCGCTTAAAATATTATTAAATCCGCTATTATTTTTCACGCGAACAATTAAGTTTGGATACGCGCTCAAATCCACCAGCGCACGGGCGATTTTATGCTTTTTTGCGCCGTCATTTAGATAAATATATCGTTCATCAATAATCACGCTAAAATCCTGCGAATTGCTTGTAATGCGCGAAAATTCCTCTATATCAATAATATTTGTATTGTCGCGCAAAATAAGCACCGCACTCAAAATCGCCACCAAAATAACGCCACTTATGATAATAATAAGACTTTTAGATTTCTGCATAATTTAGCTCTTCCTTTGCTTGATAATCGTTTATTTTTGCCCACGAATATGAGAGATTCGCGCTTGATTTGATTGCGATTTTATTAAAATATTCATCAAAACCATAAAAATAATCGCCTTTTTTAGATTCGACCAAAATATTTAGCGATTCGCGCGTTTTTGCCTTTGCAAATCTAAATGCAAAGTTTTTATCTTGAATCAAATCTACCACGCGCTTTAATCGCTCTTTTGCCACCGCTTTTGGCGTATCATTTTGCATTAAAGCGGATTTTGTCCCACTTCTAGGGGAGAAAATAAAGCAATGAATATGCGTTAAAGGCATAGATTCTAGCTTTTTTAGTGTAGATTCAAAGACTTTATCGCTTTCATTTGGGTGCGCTACAATGAAATCTGTCCCCAAAGCAAAGCCCTTATTTGCGAGTATCTCAAATAAGCGCAAATCTTTTTCAAAGCGATTGGCGCGATTCATAAGGCGTAGCATTGCGTCATCTGTGTGCTGAATGGCAATATGCAAATGTCGCTCTAAAATAGGCATTTCCAAAATCTCCAAAAACGCGCTATTTATTTGCGATGGCTCTAAACTGCCTAGTCGAATACGCTTAACGCCCTTAATGTCGCTAATATCGCTTATAAGTTTTGGCAATGTATCACGCGAATCCTTTGGCGAATCCTTGCCATAGCTCCCCAAATTTGTCCCACTTAACACAAACTCACTAACGCCTTGATTTGTGAGAGTGCGAATTTGCTCTAAAATCAAATCGCGATTTAAACTCCGCGCCTTGCCCCTAACCTGCGGGATAATGCAATATGAGCATTTAAAATCACAGCCCTCTTGCACTTTGATAAAAGCGCGAGTGCGCCCTGTGAGTGTTTGTAACGCCACGCTATCCACAGCTTTTAAATCATTTTCCACAAAAAACGGATTTTGCGATTTTAGTAGCGAATGAATCTGCGCTTTTTTGCTATGCCCAAAAGCCCCAAAAATCGCGCCTTTGTCAAAAAGTGTGCGCCCCACGCTATCCAAAGCACAGCCCGTAAAAAAAATCTTTTTGTTTTGTTTGCGAATGTGCGAAATATACTCTTTTAGGGACTTATCAGCATTGTTTGTAACAGTGCAAGAATTTATCACAATAATATCCGCGTCATTTTCATTTGCGCTTATCTCAAAATCCGCCGTGCTTTGCGAAAGATTCGCGCTTTTGTTTGCGCTTTGATTCGTGCTTAAAATTTGCGAAATCATTACTTGCGTATCATAAATATTTGTCCTGCAACCAAATGTTTTAAAAAAGATTTTTTGCATTTTCGCACCCTAAATGCCCGAATCGTGCGGATTTACGCCCGAATCTTGATTTGTCGAATCTTGCGGGATTTTGCCATCTGCCAAAATGCGATTCGCGCCTTTTAGTTTCATACCCAAACGCGAATCCACTTGCGAATCCACTCCCAAATCTCGCTCTTTTGGGATAATCGTAGTCGTAGGGTAAGAAATCTCAATGTCGCCTTCGTGCGTAAATGCTTCAATTATCTCGCCAGAAATTAGCGAATTTAGCATTAAAGTCGCATAAGCATTTGTCTGAAACCACACAGAAATCTTTATGCCATTTGGCACGACAAAGCTAAATACGCGCGGTTCTACATTCATATCTCTAATCGAATATTTGACTTTTAGCAAGTTTAAATTTCGGCGCGTGGATTCGGTGTAACCACTTGCATATTTTTTAGCGATTTGGGAAGCTAAAAGCAATGCCTTTTTGTAATTGCTTTTAAAGGTTATCGTTATATCTACGCCATCCCACACGGTTTTCATATCTTCGTGTGAGTAGTTTGCAAACATCGTAGTAAAGATGAGATTGTTTGGGATAAATATGATTCGCCCTGCACGGCGATTTTCATTGTAAGTGATATAGGTTACATCTTCATAAAGTGTGATTCGTAGCATAGAAATATCAATCACATCGCCTACATAAGTTATGCCATCTTTTACCACGCGAATCCTATCGCCAGACTTTACCATTCCACCGCCCATAATTACCATATATCCAAAAAAACTCATAAACCAATCTTTCATCGCAATAGCAAATCCAGCGGAGACAAAACCGATGATTGCGATGATATAAGCAACATTTTCAATATAGGCAAAAAGCAAGATTAGCACAATAACAGAGATATTAAAAACATTTATGACTTTATTTATCGTGTATGAGCCACTTGAATCTTCGTGCTGTGCGTAAAGTTTCAAGCCAAATTTGATAGCAAATGATAGCACAGAAATTAGCGCAATCGCAAGGATAATATATAGCAGTTTTAACGCCTCTGCCTTTATAGCGTCATTTACTTTTGTAATATTGTCATTTGCATTTTTTTTAAAAATATCCATATAAAGTTCTAATATTTTTTTAGCCGAATCTAGCTCACTTTTCATTAACTGCAAATCTTTTAGCTCGTTTTGCAGCTTTGAATCGTGTGCATTTTGCGATTCCAAAATCGCAATCTTTTGATTTAAAAGTCCTAGTAGATTTTCCAAATCATCATAATTCACTTCGATATTATGCAGTTGCGCATTTAGATTTTTGATATAAGAATACCCGCTTTGGATAAGAAATGGATTTGTGATTTTGGGCGTCTCGCTAATATCTTGCATAAGCTCTTTATAAGGCTCATTTTTGTAGTTGCGTAAAAGCTCTTCTTGGCGCGTTAATGTATGCAGTCGTTGCTCTAACAAATCAATTTGTGATAAATCTTTGAAATCCTTTGAATCGCCTTTTTTTAGCGCGTCTAGCTTATTTTGCAGACGCGAAGTTTCACGCAAAATTTGATTGTATTCATTGTAATTTTTGTATTTTGCAATCCACGCATTGCTTTGAATCTGCGAATCTAGCGCGGTTAAATCCGCACTAAAAAGCATTAGATTCGTTAGCAAAAAAATCAAAAAAGCAAATTTTTTTTTCATAATATCTCCAAAATGGTTTCTTTTGGTGGATTTTCGATAATTTGCATATCCCCGATTCCACGCGGAATCACAAAGCGCAAAATATTATTTTGACTTTTTTTATCAGCGTAAAATTTCGCATAAAAATCATTTTTATCGCTCACAGCGTAGTCAATCGGCAAGTCATTTTGGGCTAATAGATTTTTTATGCGATTTGCGTCATCGCTAGTAATTGCGCCAAGTTTTAAAGCCAAAGCATTTGCTTTGATTATGCCAAGCGCGACTGCTTCACCGTGCAAAAACTCCGTGTAATTGCCAAGTAGCTCGATGATATGCCCAAATGTATGCCCATAATTTAGCCCAGCACGAATCCCACTTTCTCTCTCATCTTGTGCTACGATTTTTGCCTTGATTGCTACGCTTTGATAAATCGCCTTTTCTAAATCTGTGCGATTTTCAAGTAGATTTACACTCTCTAGCCACGCAAAAAAATCTTTATCAAAGCAAACGGCGATTTTGATGATTTCTGCGATTCCAGCTTTTAATTCGCGTGGCGGAAGCGAATCTAAATATTTTGCGTTTATAAAAACGGCTTTTGGTTGATAAAAAAGCCCGATTAGATTCTTGCCAAAGGCGTTATTTACGCCTGTTTTTCCGCCCACACTTGCATCAACTTGTGCTAAAACCGTGGTAGGAATATTTATAAAATCAATCCCGCGTTCAAAAATCCCTGCTGCAAATCCCGCCATATCCGTTATCACACCACCACCAAAGCCCACAATTAGCGATTTTCTATCCATTTTATGGATAAATGCGTTTTCTAAAATGTCATTCACGCTTTGCAGATTTTTGTATTTTTCGCCGTCCTTTATTGTGGCGACAAATACCTCATCAGCGTTTATTTTTGCTAATAAATCCGCGCCGTGCAAAGCAAAAACTTTGGGATTTGAAACAACTAGGACTTTTTTATATCCCACAATCTCAAAATCTACCCCAAAATGCACCTTATAACCGCGCTCTTTTAAATCAATCTGCAAGTCTTTCATCGTTTTTGCACTCTCCATAAAATCTTGTATTGTATAATTTTTTTGCTTATATCGGCAGTAAAATCTGCGGATTTTTGTGGATAAAAAGCGATAGAAAATTAGCGTTTTTATCTAGTAACCACCGCACTTTGCTTTGAATGAGTGAAATTTCAAGCGGAATAAATTGCAAAACTTTTTGCTGATAGAGCCAAAAAAGCGGATTTTTAGCGTGAGTGCGGTTTATATAGACTTTTTTATTAAAGATTCGCCCTAGATTGCGATAATAAGTGCTTAAAATCTCATCATACTCACCATCCATTTCAAACTCATAAAGGCGGATTTGCAAATTTAGCTGTGAGCTAATATCTACAATCGTATAGGCGATATTTTGCGTGTGTGGGGCATTTGCCAAAGTATTTGCAATCACTAGCGAATCGCCTACTTCGCTTAAACGCGTGGTTTTGCCAACTTTTAAAATGGGGCGATTTGCCTTATATAAAATCCTGCGATTTTCGCGAGTCTTAAAAATATCGCTTGGTGCGATGATTAAGCCCATTTTCTGCGATGAATCGCTAGCGATTTTTTGGATAGGCAATTGTTTATCATAGTCGATAATCACGCGTATATTGCCATTTGCTAGGTTTTTGATTTTATCTAGCATAGCAATGTCGCTAGGATTTAGGACGGTTATTACAAGATTGTCATTTTTGATTTTTTTATGCAACCAAAGCGCGTCTGTGATGATATTTTCAATCTCTTTTTTATCTGCGCGAAAGTCGATATATGCGAAAATATCATTGCCAAAGGGCGCGGGGAAATTATTTTTATTGTTCGCGATTCGCTTATGAATCTTATTTAAGATTCGTGGTTCGCCCACCGCTAAAATGCTGTCATTTGGGAGAATAATAGTCGTAGAATTTACCAAAAGAAAACTATTTTGACGATAAATCCCAGCAATGCTCCAGCCCTTTTGCAAAATAGAGCCTACGCTAATGTAGGCATAAGCACTGCCAAAAGGGATATTTATCTGCATAATCTCGCCCTTATTTAGCCCAAATCCACGTGCGACAATGGGGATATTTGGCACTTTTTCTATTAAGGATTTCGCGCCTAAAAAATCCATAGAAATGGTGCTAATATTTGAATCTTCGCGCAATTTGGGGTTTAAGCTAGATTTTTGTTTACAAGATAAAATGATAGGAATCTCTTTTGAGAGATTGCGGATAATATGGCAGATTTCGTCGCATTTAGCGGAGTTTGGCACGATGACAAAGATACTATAAAGATTGCGATCAATTAGCGGAGAGAGAAAAAATGGCGAAGTTGGTTCTAACTTTAAAAGACTAAAATTTGGCTTAAAATCTAATCCCAAAATCGCACTATCAGTGCTTACAATCGTGTAAAAATTCGTATTGTAATATTTTTCAAGCAAAAATTCTATGAAAATTTTAGCGACTTTGCCTTCTGCGATGATTAAAACTTGCTTCATTTTATCCCCGTAAATTTATATTTTTTAAAACACAAAAAAACGCAGAATTGTATAAAATTTAGCTTTAAAGTTTGGCTTGGATTCAAATCAAAAGTCCAAATTTGCGCAATATCAAAGCGAATCACAAAACGCATTGTAAAATTTTTGTAAAATCTTTGATTTTTGCGCTATTAACGATTAGATTCGCACGAATTTTAAATAATCTTTGTGTAAAATTTCTACCAAAAAACGGAGCGAAAATGGCGCAAAACATTGTGTATATTTTGGAGGACGATAAAAATATCGCTGAATTAGTCGCTTACGCACTTAAAAATCAAAGCATTGATTCGTGCATTTTTGAATGTGCGTCTAGCCTTTATGAAGCCTTAAAAAGCGAGATTCCGCAGGTTTTGGTGTGCGATATTATGCTACCAAATGAAAATGGTTTTAGTGTGATTAAAAAATTGCGCGAAAATCATAGGACAAAAAATATCGCAATCATCATTCTTAGCGCACTAAACGCAGAGTATGATAAAATAAATGGACTTGATTTAGGTGCAGATGATTATCTCACAAAGCCATTTTCTGCACTTGAACTTATCGCACGAGTAAAGGCTCTAATGCGCCGAAATTCCGCACAAAATAGCAATATTTTGCAATATAGTGGGCTTGTGGTGGCATTAGATTCGCGCCAAGTTAGCATTGATGGGGCGCACATAGATTTGACACCAAAGGAATTTGAACTTTTGGTGCTACTTTTTAGCCATCGCAATCGCGCTTTTAGCAAGGACGAATTGCTTGAAAACATTTGGGGATATAGCCACACGCGCACACTTGATATTCACATAAGCTCTTTACGCTCCAAACTAGGCAAATATGGCAAGTGTATAAAGACGATTCGCTCAGTAGGCTATCGATTTGACGAATCATAAATTTTTAGGCGAATCTCCGCAAGGCAAAACTTACCGCCAAAAGAGCCTTGCAAGGCGACTTGTGCTTGGGATTTTTTTGCTAATTTTTATCGTGCAAGCAATTAGCATTGCCATTAGTGCGGTATTTTTAAACGAATCGCATAAAGATGAAGCGTTTGCAGATTTGGAACAATATGCGAATATTTTAAGCGAATCACTATGGGCAAATCTATCACTAGATTCGCTTATAAACGCGCCTATCGTGGTAGATTCTCATTATCGCATAAGCATTATTGAAATGGATGGCAAAGTGATTTTTGATAATAAAATAAACATCGCAACACTAGATAATCACCTGCACCGCGCGGAAGTGCAAAATCTACTGCAAGGCAAAAGCCAAAAAGTCGCAAGGCTTTCAGATTCAGAGCTAAAAGAAAATCTCTATTTTACGCGCTTTATTAGGTTGGATTTGGGCGCAGATTCAAAGGGCAAATCGCAAAACTGCATTTTGCGCGTTAGTAAGGACAAAGATTCGCTTTTTGCCTATCTTAAAAATTTCACTCCGCTTTTTGCCACGCTGCTAATTTTTAGCGCGATTATTAGCGTAGCACTTGGCATTTTACTCTCAAAAAAAATACTAAATCCCATCAAAAATATCGATTTATCCCACCCGATTCGCACGAATCCTTATGCCGAACTGCATATTTTTATGCAACGAATCTCAAAGCAAAAAAAGAAAATCAAAAAGCAATTAAAGCGCATAAAGCAGGGCAAAATGAGCTTTGAGCTAATCACAAAAAATATGAACGAGGGCTTTTTGGTGGTAGATTCGCTTGGTAATATCACGCAGTGCAATGCAAAAGCATTGCAAATCCTAAAAACCACGCAAAATAGCAATATTTTTAGTCAAAATCCCAAATTTGGCAATGCGGTGCAAAATAGCATAGATTTAGGCAATGAATCCTTTGAAATCAATCTAAATGAGTATTTTTGCACAGGTATTTGTATGCCAATTTTTGTAAAATCTATGCTAAAAGCTATCATCATTTTACTTTTTGATAAAAGCACACAGCGCGACATTTTAGCCCTGCGAAAAGAATTTAGCGCAAATGTAACCCACGAGCTAAAAACGCCTTTATCTGCGATTTTATTAAGTGCTGAAATGCTTATGGGTGGGCTTGTGGCGGAGGACGACAAAGATGCGTTTATCGCTAAAATTTACACAGAATCTCAAAGGCTTTTAATTCTCATTGAGAAGATTTTAAAAATCTCATTTTTAGAAGAAGTGGCGGTGGAAAAAGAGCGTGTGAATCTATCAAATATCATAAGGCAGATTTTGCCTAGTGTGGAGGCTTTGGCGAAAGAAAAGGGCATAAAATGCGAGTTTATGGAATGCGAATCAGGCGCGATTCAAGGTTTTGAGATTTTAGGAATCCCCGCGTTGCTAGAAGATATGGTGTATAATTTGTGCGAAAATGCCATAAAATATAGTGGGGAAAATGGCGCAGTGAAAATCATTTTAAAATGCGATAAAAATGCCGTGATTTTACGCGTGGTGGATAATGGCATAGGAATCGCATTTGATGAGCAAGAGCGGATTTTTGAGCGATTTTACTGTGTAGATAAGTCGCGCTCTAAAAAGCTAGGTGGCAATGGACTTGGACTTGCGATAGTAAAGCGAATCGCCAAAATCCACAACGCTAAAATCGCCGTGCATAGCAAATTAGGCAAAGGAAGCGAGTTTGTGGTAAGGTTTGTTAATACCTAAATACCGCACGAAAAATTATAGATATTCCCCAATCCTACCCAAATCGCCCTGCGATATAATCCCTTGTCTTTTTCTCTTTTGCTTCATCGCTAAAGATGATTTTTGTTTTGTTAAATTCTACCACTTCGCCTAGCCAGAAAAACGCCACTCTATCACTGATTCGCATTGCTTGTTGCATATTATGCGTAACGATGAGTTTGCTTTTGTCTTTTTAGGTTAATTTAGCAATCCAATTAAACATTTTCGTTGATTAATTTTATATAGAATTTATGCTACATTAGATACAATTTGCAACTAATCAATCTATATTAAGTCAATTTAGTAAGAAACTAGAGGGTTTTATGGGAGCAAGGCAGACAATACAAATCAACATTGAGCGTTTGCAATATCTTTTAGATTTGTTTAAAATAGACGAATTGCGCCTAAAATCTATCATAGAGCCAAAGCTAAAAAAATCCATTGATTTTACACAACCCATCAATATAGGAACATTAGCTGAAATAGATAAGATTTTTAATCGTGGATTAGATTTTTATACAAACCCAAAATCTATAAATAAAGCAAATTCAAGCATTTTATTTAGAAAAGAAAATATTAGCGATGATTTAGGCATAGGCGATGTGCAGTTTATCACAAGCTGTGAAGAGCAAATGCGCTATATCAGCGGATTAGCTAAACTTAGTGATTTTGCTTTTACGCAAAGAAAATTGCCCAATTTTTCTTTGCAAGATTCACCACAAAAGGTAGCCCAAAAAATGCAATTTTTGCTTCCCGCACAAAATAAAAGCGATAAACAATTTCTTGAATCTTTTATCAAAAACCTTGCAGAACATAATATTTTGGTGTTAGAAAACATAGAAACCCACAACAAAAAACATAAAAGCAATCTCTGCGGATTTTTTATCAAACCAAATATTATAGCCCTAAAAAATCAAGGTAGAAAAAGAGAGATTTTTACCCTAGCACACGAATTAGGACACTATTTGCTTGACAATGAAAACATTGATAAAGATATATTTATCCAAAATCTGCAAAATGAGGAAAAATGGTGCAGTCAATTTGCTTTTTATTTGCTAATTGGCGAAAAATTAAGCGCATTAGAATCATTGCAAAAAAATGAAATAAATATTGAAAATAAAACGATTAAAAATATATCAAATCAAAAATATATCAGCAGACTTGCACTATTTTATCACTGCGCCAATAGTGGCAAGATAAAATGGAGCGATTATCATTCGCTTAAAGATAAACTAGATGATGAATATAAAAATAAAAAAGAAGCGCAATACAATAAACAGGACGAAAACGAAGAAAAAAACAAGTTTATCCCAATACAACCACCCATACTCTCGCCACTACAAAAAGATATTTTTGTCAATGCCTTTTTGGAGGGAGCAATCGATGAATACACACTGCGAATGCGTTTTAAAAAATATATAAAAAATAACAATCTAGAGGGCTTTATATATGGCTAACTATCTTTTTGATACCTGCTCTCTCATTGCGCTTGTAAGGTATTATCTGCCTTTTGATTCGGATGATAAATTAAAAAATTTTATATACAAAGGCTTTGAATCCAAAGAATTTATAATGCTAAAACAAGTCAAATATGAGTGTGAGCAAGTTTCAAGTGGCTTGGTATTTAACGAATTTCCACAGCTCAAAAATATACAATCTATCAACTTTAATAAAATCGTAACAGATAAGATTCATAGGCTTATTGATAATAATTTCATAATTTCCCAAGCGCAAATAAATAGACTTGAAAGCGGGGAATATGAAATCCAAAAACAACAATTTATCGAAAGTGCAGATTTTAACCTTATCCATTGCGCTATGGAAAATAACTGCACGATTATCACAGAAGAAACACCAACCAACAACGACAACAAACTTTTTAAGAAAATCTCTGCTATTTGTGAAACGCAAGGGATTAAGTGTGCATCTATATCAAAACTATTGCAAACAAAATTAGATATAAATTTCGCCATCAAATTAACATTAAAGAATATAAGTTCGCTATGATTTCTATATCAAACTTCACATACCCAATTAGATTCCATTATCTCCCCTGCGACAAGGCAAAATTGGCGTAGGCTTGGTGTTTTGCACGCTTACAATCTAAATCAAAATATAAAAAACCATACACAAATCACAGCGCAAAAAACTCACCACTCGCGCCAATAAAAAACTCTCTGCTAAAAGTATTATCCCCACAGAATATTTTTGCAATACAAAAAATATCCCACAAATTCAAAGCATAGTAGAACACATTAACGCAAAAAAAATACCCCATTCAAAACGCTATATTCTCACTTGCGCTAAACTTGCTAAAAGCAAAAAATCTACTGCATAAACCACACATAAAATCCACGCTACAAGAATATAACTTTGCGTATTATGATGATTTACTAGATTTTGCCTTGCCACAAGATGAAGTCGATGCGCTAGGGCTTATCTATCAATGTCTTTTATATGAGGGGACGGCGATAAGCAAATTGCAAAATATATCGGCGGTTTGCGCGATAAAGGTATAAAATATGAAAATATCACTGTGGTATATTTAACCAAAAAAGGCGATAAGTTAAGCCAACAAAGTCGCCAGCAATGGGATACTGAGGGCAATTTCTTAAAATCGAACGAATACAAACTGCCATACAAACAAATTTCTTATGAAAAAGATATTTTAGCGTGGATAGAAAAATGTCAAAAAGAAGTCGGCAATATCACAAGTTTAAATTCAGCCCTTGAATTTTACAAGGATATTGTTGAAATTATTACATATAAAAAGGAGAGTAAAATGAATATAGCGGGATTTTTTGGAGAGAATGCAGATGATATAAAAGAGCTATCACAAGAAAAGCGTTTTGAGATAGCGTTTGAAATTTGCAAAAATGAAGATGAGATTATGCGTGCATATCTTGCAAATATAGAAAATGACATTAGAGATAGCGTTAAAGAAAGGGTTGGCGAGAGTTGGAGAACGGAATTACTTGATGGTATTTTATTCGTTAAAAATGAAAAATATGGTGATGAGTTGGTTGGTTTTATATTTGATATTGAATGGGCTATTGAAGAAAAAAATAAGATATTTAGCTGTTGGTTGTATGTGGAAGGACTTTCAGAATTAGAAGGGTATGATAAAAAAATATGGAAAATTATAAACAAAAGCTACAAAAACATTTATCACAAGAATTAAATGGAAAAGAGTTGATAATACATAAAAAGGAATTTATCTATATTGATTTTAAGAACATTGACGAACTTTCAAATTCCAAAGAAATTTTCTTAAATTTTATAGAAAAAATACACCGATTTAGCTGACAAACTCAACGAAAAACTCAAAACTTTCAAAATTTAAAGGCTCAAAAAATGTCTCAAACCAAAACCGCTCGTCTAAACGCCCTTTATATGCGACTTAAAGGCGCAAACGGCGAAATTTTAGGGCACAAAGCTTATGTGAGTTTGCAAGAAACATTGGGCGATGAGACTTTGAGAGAGTGCAGTGGGGTTGTAGCAGAAAATATCTTAATGTCAATGTTTGCAAAATCTTTGGATATAATTACAAAAATATAAAAGGTGTGATTTTATGGAGCAGGTAAGTGGCAGATTTAGACAGCGATTTGAGGTGTTTGACAAGGCATTTTTAAATTTAGATGAGTTAAAGGCGCGTGATTTTAGCTCTTTTTCGACACTTGAAAAAGAGGGAATTATCCAGTGATTTGAGATTTTAGTCAACCTTTCGTGGAAAGTGCTAAAAGATTTTTTGGAGAACGAGGGATTTCTCATATCAAGCCCAAAGGACGCTATTCGTCAGGCATTTAGTAGCAAACTTTTTGGCGTTGATATAGCGGATAAATGGTTAGAATCGCTAAATATTCGCAACCTTACAAGCCATACATACACGCAAGATGCGCTAGATAAAAATGTGCGATTTATTTTAGATGAATTTTTGCCACTTGTGAAAAATCTGCAACAAATATTAAAAGGCAAACTATGCGATATGGGCTAAATGAGCGGGATTTGGGGATTATCACAAAGATTTTAGCTAATCAAGGCAATGTTAAAAACGCACTAATTTTTGGCTCACGCGCTATGGGTGCTTATAAAATCGCTTCGGACATAGATATTGCTTTGGTGGCTAAAAATGGCGATTTTAGCCTTGCAGAGATTGCGAATCTAAAGGCAGAATTTGATGAGAGCGATTTGGCGTATTTTGTGGATTTGGTAAGCTATAATGACGCAAATGACGCGCTAAAAAGGCATATTGACACGCAGGGCAAAGCTATATTTTTGCGCGATTCATAGCCCCCACGCTTAAATTAGAAATGCTAGTAAAAATCCCTGCGCTACAAGTGCGAATCTGTCCTTTTGTAATATCTTACAATATCGCATAAAATCCGCAAATACGCTCTATATGCGCAATTATTGTATTAAGCACCGTCCGCCCGTGCATTGATTGACAAATTCTAATTGAAGCGGACTTCTTGTGCCGTGCCTATCATCGCCTTCGCCCGTGCAGTTATTGCTAGATAGTGTGCTATTTAGCGGATTTTGATAAGTTTCTTCAATTTGCATACTAAAAAGCAAATACACATTTTGCGTATATCGTGAGCTAATGATAGAATATGCTTCATTTGCATTGCGTGCGATAGAACTTTGCAAATAGTTTGCAAATCGCTCATAGCTTGGGCTTCCTGCGACATTAGTTGGTAAAAATGCCACGCCATCTTGCAAACGAATCACAGGCATTGCGTGTCCGTTTTGTCTGCCACTTCTATCAGTGCGATAAATATTTACAATCCACATAGAGCCAACAGGTGCGCTAAAAAAGCCATTTATCATCTCACGCACTTGAGAAAGTTCAGAGGCAAATCTCTCGTTGCGATATGCGCGAGAAGGATACATAGTAAGTGCGATTGAGCGATAGATTTGCTCACTTTGGGCAAAAGCTTCTTGTTGCGTTAATCCCTGCGGGAGATTCAAAGTAGAGTAATTTTCAAGCTGACTAGCTAAAAGTGGATAGCGCGAACGAAAAGAAACAAAAGGATTTTGCCCTGCTTGTGTATTAAAGAAATATCCGCCTTGCGTTAAAGGTGCGTTAGGGTGCTCATTTAGCTCGGCTATGATTTGATAGCTATGTAGCATACATACGCCACAATCACCTATCCTTACGGCTTGTCCATCGGTTGTAGTTGCGATTTGCCACAATCTGCGCCTCCATTCATCGTTGAGCGTAAAAGTAGGTGGCAATGGAGGTGCTTTAAGCAATGGCGGACTTTGGAGCGTTGGCGTGGTTTGAAGTAGTGTTTGATTGCCACTTGCTGGGCATTGCGGCAAAGAATCGCCCAAATTTGCATTATAAAAGCGCACAAAATTTTGCACATCATTTGAGAATCTAAAAAACGAAGTGGGGGCGTTTGTCCTATCTGTGGCGGCATATTTTTTCGTAGCAGTGTAAGGCACTCCATAGTGAATCCCATATTGCGGGACGCGCAAAATATTCCCCGCATAATCGCTTAAAAGGCTAATATTATTGTTTCCAAAAAATTCTAAATTCCACGATTGCGTGGATATGATTTTCCTAGATTCTATCACATCGCATTTTGTAAAAAATGTCCAATTCCAATCCTGTCCCCGCGCTTGATTTGAAGTAAGGCAGATAGTATTTCCATTGCCTTTGTCATATTGTGATATTTGCCCATTTAGCGGATTGTAAGTGAGATAAATAGGGTCGTTTTTGACAGATTCGTTATTGTGTAGATAGTAGCTATCAAATGTTCCGCGTCCCGTAGCAAAATCCCACGCGATAAAGGTGCTAATAGATAGATTTACAGGCGTTGCTATGGTATTTAGCCATTCATTCATACCGCTTAGGGCGTGATTATTTGCTTTTTTATCGGCAGATAGGACAAGAAAGCCGTTTGAATCCTGCACTTGCAAACCCGTAGAATGCGAAATAAAAGCATTGTTTTGTGCGGTAAAGACTTGCGATTTGTCATTTATCACGCAAGGGCGCAAGATGAGATTCTTTGTGGATGCGCCTAGATTTTGTGGTGCAGTAGCACAAACCCAATCTCTCCCCACAATCCACGCAATTCTACCAAATACATCATATCTAGCGGGCGGAGATTTGGAGCAGTTTTGCAAAGAAATATAGCCCTCTCCGTTTCTAAAAGTAGGCGCGTAACAAGCGATTACGCCATTTTTTAACAAGACAGAGATGGGTTTATCTTTTGGCTTATCGGCAAGTTTTTGCGGGATTTGCGTATTTAGCGCATTTAAAGGGGCAGAGCCTAGTTGAAGTGATTTTGTTTGTGTTGTTTGTGGATTTTGGGCGTCTTTGTTTATCTCGCAAGCAGTTAGTAATAACGCACTTACAAGCAATGCTATTTTTAAAAATACTGCACCTTTCATTTGTTGCTCCTTATTTAAAATCCGCAGATTCTAACAAGTTTTTATATAAATTTTTATTAAGTCTGCTTCTAAAATTTAGATTTACATAAATTTTGCTAGAATTGCGGTTTTGAATCTTAAACTTAAAAGGCAAAAGCAATGCAACGAAATTTAGCACAAGTAAAAAGCGACATTTTAGCCGAGCTTAAAATGCGTGTAGAGGACAGAATTTTAGAGCCAAACAACTACGAAGTGCTTTGCAAGCTCATTAACAAGGCAGACAGCATAAGCGAGGCACAAGCTATCGCCGCACTAGGCACGACTTACAAAAAAACAGGTTTTCATTTTGATGCGCGTTTAGAAAATTTAAGCAACGACATACATTTTTTAGCCAAAGATAAAGCTTTGAGTTTTGAAAATGACAAAAACGCCATTACGCACAAGCTCATCATAGGCGACAATTACCCCGCACTTTTGAATTTACTTATCGTATACCGCGAAAAAATCAAAGTGATTTATATCGACCCGCCTTATGGTAAGGACGATTTAGGTGAGTTTGCCAAAACCAACTACGAAAACGCCATTACGCGCGATAATTTGCTTTCTATGTTAAAGCCACGCCTACAAATCGCTAAAATGCTTTTAAAAGATGATGGCGTCCTCTTTTGTAGCATAGATGATAGAAATCAAGCGTATGTAAAATGCCTTTTTGATGATATTTTTGGGGAGGGGAATTTTGTAGCAGATTTTATCCGCAAAACAAAATCTACGACAAATGACGCAAAAACAGGCGTAAATTATCAGCACGAATTTTTACTTTGTTATGCTAAAAATAAAGATGAAGTGAATTTACTAGGCGGGCAAAAAGATTTAAGCGGATATAAAAACCCAGATAATGACCCAAATGGAGAGTGGGTTTATAGCGACCCAAGTGCTAAAAGTGGCGATATGAAAACGGGATATTTTGCGGTAAAAAATCCATACACAGGCAAAGAAGATTATCCGCCAGAAGGTAGATTTTGGCTTTTTTCGCAAAATACTATACAAAAACATATTGATGAAGGGCGAATTTGTTTTAAAAAAGAGCATAAAGACGATGAAAGGGGATTTATTTATAAACGATATTTGAAAGATTTGAAAACGAATTTAAAGACCTTTGATAGTCTTTGCTTTGACTCAAATGAATTTATGAACCAAAATGCGACAAAAGAGTTAAAGGAACTTGATATGGTTGAAAATTTTGCTTATCCAAAAGGCGTAAATTTTATACAAAAAATATTGCAACACGCAACAAATGATAACCACGATATAGTTTTAGACTTTTTTGCAGGTTCAGGCACAACAGCACACGCTGTAATGGAGCTAAATCGTGCGGATAATGGCAATAGAGAGTGCATTTTGGTTACAAATAACGAAATCACAGAGCTTAACCCAAATGGCATAGCCGTAGATGTAACCGCCAAACGCCTTAAACGCATAATGAGCGGGGAGTGCTATGATGGCAGTAAAAATTTCAAATGGCGTGAGAAAAATGAGCCTTACAAGGACAATTTAGAGGTTTTTAGGATAGAAAAGGTCAGCAAATACGCACAAGAATCTGACAAAAGTGTGCTTGAAGTCATTGATGAGAGTGCTTATGGGTTGATTGAATTTGACTCTATCCACGAAAAAGCCAAATGGATAGCCAAAAATTTTGATATAACGCTTAAAGAACTTGAAAACGATAAGGCGTATAGTGTGCGCCAAAAGGGCGAGTAATGCTACAAGAAATCATTGATTTACAAGATGAGGCGGTAAGCAAACTTTTAGAGTATGCTTTAAAGCAAAAAGAAAGCACCTTTAAAGCCCCAACAGGAAGCGGCAAGACCTATATGATGAGTGATTTGATGAACCGCATTTTATCGCGTGATGAAAATGTGGTTTTTGTGGTAAGCACGCTTTCAAAGGGGAATTTAGGCGAGCAAAATTATAAGGCATTTTGTCGTTTTGGGAGAGAAAAATTTAACAAATTAAAGCCTTTTTTGATAGAAACGGATACTACTAATGAAGAGGCTTTGTTTATACCGCTTGATTATAATGTCTATGTTTTGCCGCGTGATAAATATAAAAAGGATTCTAAACTCAAAGACGGCGGTGTTTTGCTGAATTTTTTACAATCGCTTGATACGAATTTAGAGCGTGGGACGCAGGGCAAAAAGATTTATCTTATAAAAGATGAATGTCATCAAGCCACAAACAACCTTGATGAGCTGATAAAAAACGGACACGACAAAGGGTTTTTTGAAAAGGTTATCAATATATCAGCCACTCCAAAGCTTGCAAGGGGACAAAGACCGAGCGTAGAAGTGAATGAAGATGAGGCTGTGAGTGTAGGGCTTATCAAAGCTGTGAAATGGCAAAGTGATGAAGTGGAGTTAGAAACGGCACTTGATAAATTTGTCGAGCTTAAAAAGAAGTATTTAAACGAGCAAAATGGTGTAGGGATAAATCCTTGTATGATAATCCAAATTTCAAATAAAGACAAGGCAGACAAAGAGATAGAAACGATAAAAGAAGCACTCAAAAAAGCGCATAGCGAGCTAAAATATATGCTCATCGTTGATGATAAAAATTCAAACAAATGCGAAAGTAACGACAAAATCGCACAAGGCAAAAAGAAACTCTCTGTAAAAAAATGGAAAAGTTACGCCAAAGAAAACAACAGCACGATTGACATAATCATCTTTAAAATGGTGATAAGCGAGGGTTGGGATATACCGCGTGCTTGTATGCTTTATCAAATGCGAAACAGCCAAAGCAAACAACTTGATGAGCAAATTATCGGGCGGGTGCGGCGTAATCCTTGTTTGGAGCGATTTGAAACGCTTAATGAAAATCAAAAAGAGCTCATCAGCACGGCTTATATCTACGGCGTAAAGCCAAAAGAGGACAATGCTGTGGGCGTGAGGCTTAAAGGGCAAATTCACCAAGGGCTTTTTGAAAATGAGATTGTTAAGGAATTTACAATCAAAGTAACCACGCTAAAAAATGGCGAAAAATTAGATTTTAGTGCAGAGAAAATTTTGACAAATTTGGGCGTAGATTCTAATGAAATGCGTGGCAAAAAGGATATTTTCACGCTTTATAGAGAGATAGAATCTAATAGCGTGTTAGAATCAGAGTGCAAGGCGTATGCGGGGAGCGATGCTAGTAAGTGGTTCGCATTTGCAAATAATTTTGCATTGCTAAAAAATGAGTATGAAAAAGAAGTATTAGATTATGATAAAAGCGTGGAGATTAGCGAAGTTAGTGGGAATTTGGCGTTGGAGAGTTTTTTTAATGAAAGAGAATTTGGATTTGATAAAGAAGCATTAGAACATTGGATTTGGCTATGTGATGGAGAAAAATTTGCCTTTGACAGCAAGGCAGAAAAAGAATGGGTAAAAATCATAAGAGAAATATACAAAAAAGGGCTTGTCAAAAGCATAGTGATAAATGGCGAAAAAGTCGCGTTATTTGGCAAAAACTATCCCTATAACTCTGGGATAAAATTTGAGTATTATCTAAACGGCTATCATTTTTCTTACCCTGATTTTGTGCTAAAAGATTCGCAGGATAGAATCCATATTTTTGAAGTAAAGAGTGTGGATTCTAGCTTTGGCGATTTGAGCGAATCTAGTGCGTTTGGTGGTGGCGAATATGGGCGCAAAATCGCCGAATTAGCAAAAGTGTATAAAGCGATTTCTAAAAAACTGCCATATCATTTTTGGATTCCCATAAAACAAAAGGATAATCACTGGGAAGTGCAGTGCTACGCAAATGGAGCGGATAGGTTTAGCGGGGAAATTTTTAGTAGTGATGATATTTTACGCGCAGTGCAAAGCAAATTAGAGCAAGTGTGAAATAGCGCAAATGCTTGGGTTATGGATTTTGCTGGAGTTTTATCGCCTAACGCTACAAAAGATACAAACAAGCGAAATTTTGCTAGAATTGTGGCTTTTACAATTTTTAGGAATCTTAAAATGAAATATTTATTCATTATTGCTATGGTGTTTATATTAAGCGCAAGTGGTTTAGTAGCAAAACCAAGCAACACCATTACAAAATTAGACACCAAAACCACAGAGCTTTTTGACATTCACACAGCACAACTCCACGCAAATAACACGATTTATGCCATTACCATAAGCAAAATTAAATCGCCCAAAACGCAACCAAAAAAATATAGAATCTTCTATATGCTTGATGGCAACGGACATTTGCCAATAGCCCTAAACGCGCTTGCTAAGGAGTATTGCAAGAAAGACTTTTTATGCGATGAACTCGATTATGTGCTTCTTGTTGGCATAGGCTATGGTGAAAAATACGCCAAGATAGCATTTCCACCATTAAGAACGAGGGATTACACGCCAAGTATTCCAAAAGAGTTGCTCGATTCTATGGACAATAAGCGAAACTTCCTTAATGGCGGTGGAGCGCAAAATTTCTTAGAATCTTTCGTGCAAACAATTATCCCATTTGTGAAATCACATATAACACAATCAAATTTGGAGTTAAGCAAAGAGTGTGGCATTTTTGGGCATAGCTTTGGTGGGCTTTTTGTGCTTTATGCCTTGAGTAACGCTACAAACGATTTTAATCATTTTTATGCCATTTCGCCATCGCTTTGGTGGGGAAATGGCGAATTTATAGGGCAAAATAGAGCGATTGATTTTGCGGATATTGAGGAAGATTCTATAACTTTATGGATTATGCAAGATACGCCAAAAAATCCACAAACTCAAACGATTAACAAAGAAAATCCGCGTGGCAAGGCAAAAATTAACACTAAAGAATTAGCAACTCTCATACAATCACAAAGCAATATAACACCACACTACAAAGCATTTCAAGGATATACGCACGGCTCTGTCGTTGTGCCCGCGTTTTTAGAAGCGATTAGGGATTTTGCTAAATAAATATGCTTAATAATCCAAAATAGTAGTGTGATTTGACGCAAAATAAAGTGTGTTCTTATGACGCATTTTTAATTTTGATACACTCACTATAAGCCTATGAGTTTGGCGTAAAGCCGTTTCCATAGGGGGAGTTTTTTAGAGTTGTATTGTAATAAAAGGGCTAAAATTGCTTTGCGCCGAAACATAATCGCTGTGTTTATGGGGCTTAATGTTTCGCCAAAACCATTAGGATTTGCTCCAGATTCTAAAAGTAACTTTGCCACTTCAGCGTAGCCTTTGAAGCAAACGCCAGCTAGTGGCGTATGCCCCCTGTCATTTGGCACATCAACATTTGCACCAAAATCTAGCAAAAGTTTCACGCACGAAATCGCGCTATGATAGCTTGCTAGCATTAGTAGCGTATCGCCTTTGTGGTTGGCAATGTTTGGATTTAGCCCATTTTCAAGCATAATTTTTAAGCTATCCGCGTCATTGTTTCGCGCAAAATCAAAAGACATTTTGACAAATTCCTCCATTTTGGCGTATTCTTGCGGGGTTAAATTTTGCACACTTGACATAGGGCATCTTTTATTTTAAGAGTTCAGCAATGCGTTTGCCATAATTCGCATCGGCTTTATTGAAATGCTCTAACTGCAATTTAATGATTTTTTCATTTATGCCTTTCATCGTGCCTGCAATCGTTTGACATAGCCGCTCTTTCTCATCGCTACTCATTAGCCGATACAAATCACCCGCCTGTGTGTAGTAATCATCGTCATCTTCTCTATAATCCCACTGCCCGAGTTTGCTTTCACTCTCAAAGTTTAGCGGGTCTAAAATCGGCTCTTTTAAACTCCAATTATCCTTATATCCGTCCAAAACGCTAGGTTCATAATTGCGAATGCTACCATACGCGCCATTTGTCATATAACCATCGCGCACACTAGAATTAAGCGCGGATTTTGGTGCATTTATCGGAATCTGATGGTGGTTAATGCCTAGTCGGTAGCGTTGTGTATCCCCATAAGCAAAGAGTCTGCCTTGAAGCAATCTATCTGGACTATACCCAATGCCAGACACCACACTAGCGGGATTAAACGCGGCTTGTTCTACTTCGGCAAAGTAATTTTCTGGGTTTTTATTAAGTGTCATAATACCAATCTCAATAAGTGGATAATCCTTATGACTCCAAGTCTTTGTTACATCAAATGGGTGGAATCGATAAGTCTTTGCTTCTGATTCGGGCATTACTTGGATTGAAACTCTCCATTTGGGATAATCGCCCTTTTCGATTGACTCAAACAAATCGCGTTGATGAGAATCCATATCTACCGCACGAATCGCTGCCGCCTCTTCATTTGTTAGGTTTTTTATCCCTTGCATTGTGTGAAAATGAAATTTCACCCAAAATCGCTGATTTTTGTCATTGATAAGACTAAAAGTGTGGCTTCCGTAGCCATTCATATTGCGGTAGCTTGCAGGTATGCCTCTATCGCCCATAAGATAAGTGATTTGGTGCAATGCCTCTGGGGTTTGACACCAAAAATCCCACCACCGCTCAGGGTTTTGGATATGTGTTTTTGGGTCGCGCTTTTGGCTGTGGATAAAATCTGGGAATTTATATGGGTCGCGTATAAAGAAAATAGGCGTATTATTGCCAACTAAATCCCAATTTCCCTCTGTTGTATAAAATTTAACCGCAAAACCTCTAGGGTCGCGCACCGCATCAGCTGAGCCTAACTCTGGGGCAACGGTTGAAAAACGAATAAACATAGGCGTTTTTGTGCCTTTTTTAAATACCGCTGCTTTTGAATATTTGCTAATATCAGCAGTAGCTTCAAATACGCCGTGTGCGCCACTTCCGCGTGCATGCACTACGCGCTCGGGGATTCTCTCTCTATCAAATGCCGCTAGTTTCTCTAAATACCAAGTATCTTGCAAAAGTAGCGGTCCGCGCGGTCCTACGCTCATTACATTTTGATTGTCCCCAACGGGGCGTCCTGCCGTGGTTGTCAATGGTCTAAAATCTGCCATTTTCTCTCCTTTTGAAATAAAAAATTTAAAGCATTAGCTTATCGCAAAATTATAGATTAAAATTGTTAATAATGCAAGTGAAATGATAATTTTTATAAAACATCATTGCTAAAAATTTGGGTTTGTGGGTTTGGATTTGATTTTGAAAAGATTAAGTTATGGTGCCGAGGGTCGGACTTGAACCGACACAGGGTTGCCCCTACCAGATTTTGAGTCTGGCGCGTCTACCAGTTTCACCACCCCGGCGTTGTAGTTTTTAAAAAATATAAATCGCACAAAATGCGAATCTTTACAGCGCGAATCTGCGAATCTATAAAAAAAGATTCACAAAAAATGGTGCGGTTGGCGAGACTTGAACTCGCACGAGTCGCCTCACCACCCCCTCAAGATGGCGTGTCTACCATTCCACCACAACCGCGCCTTTTGATTAATATAAAAATCCGCCCAAATTCACGCGAATCTAAAATTCACGCGAATCTAAAAGCACACTTATTACAACAATGGATTTGCGTAAAGCACGATGATTGCGATAACTAGCGTGTAAATTACCTGCGCTTCGATTAGCGCGATGGCGATAAACATTGTAGTTGTGAGCTTTCCGCCTATGCCGGGATTTCTAGCCATACCAGAGATTGCCGCACCAGCCGCATTTCCCATACCTATCGCGCCACCAAGAGCTGCGATTCCTAGTCCGATAACTGCGCCGATTGCGGAATATGCTTTGATAAATTCTACGCCACTTACGCCCTCACTTGCACAAGCTACGCCCATACAAGCCAAAAATAACAAAAAGACTTTTTTCATTTGTCTCTCCAAAAAAGTATTTCAAAGCCCTGCCGTTCGGATTCATTCCCCTACTTATCCAAAACTTTGATAGGCGCAATTATTGCAAAATCAAAATAAAATCTAACTTATTTTTGCAAAAAATTTGCGATTTTTATGTGGAAATTGCTAAAAAACTATAAGTTTTAATTATTAAGTTAATTTTAAAACAAAGAAATTGCAAAAGACTCTAACCCATCTACAAGCAATATAAAAGGCAGTTTAGGGCGCGATTTACGCGATAAAAACAAGTATATGATTCGCCCCAAAATCTCAAAGAGGCTAAATTTCGTTCAATTTTTATTGTATTTTTTTACTTTGCTTATGTTTATAGCTTTGCAAGAAGTCTTGATATTAAAATTGCAAAAATTTGTAAAATTTCACAAAATGCTTTATGTAAAATATTTAAATAAATTAGGATTTTAATCGCCAAAGAATGTGAAAAAATCAAAAAATATGGATTGCCACGATTTTGCGATTCGCCAAATCGTAGCAATCTATGTTATTTTTGGATTGCTTCGGCAATAAATTGCCTCGCAATGACGAAGTGGAGTGGATTTGCAAGTGTGGGTCGGTGCTTCGCACAGACGCTTCGGGCTTTTTAAAAAGCCCTCGCAATGACAGGGATTTTAAAATGCAATCACGCTTACAATTTTGATACGATTTCATAAGTATCCTGCGCTATTACTAACTCCTCATTTGTGGGAATCACGCAAACTTTGACTTTGGAATCCGCGGTTGAGATAATGCCCTCTTTGCCCACAGTGGCGATATTTGTTTGCTCATCCAAATGCACGCCCAAAAATCCTAAATGCTCCACGATAAATCCGCGAATATATACGGCATTTTCGCCCACACCTGCGCAAAATGCAATCGCATCTACACCATTCATCGCTGCCATATATGAACCAATGTATTTTGCTACGCGATAGGCAAATACGCGCCTTGCAAGTGCGGCAAGCTCATTGCCATCATTTTCTGCGGCTAGTAAATCCCTAAAATCGCTTGATAGTTTTGAGATTCCAAGCACACCGCTTTTTTTATTCAAAATATTTAAAACTTCATCAATATTTAGATTTTCCTTTTTTGCGATATATTGAAGCACCGCAGGGTCTAAATCCCCACTGCGCGTCCCCATAGCAATACCTTCTAATGGCGATAATCCCATACTTGTATCGATACTCTTGCCGTTTTTTACCGCGCAGAGCGAACTTCCATTGCCCAAATGGCAAGTGATAATTTTGGAGTTGTTTATATCAAGCCCCAAAAATTCTGCCGTCCGTTTGCTTACGAAGCTATGACTTGTGCCGTGAAAGCCGTATTTGCGCACTTTATATTTCTCATACCATTCATAAGGCAGTGCATAAAGATAGGCGCGTGGTGGGATGCTTTGATGAAATGCTGTATCAAACACGCACACCATAGGCGTATTTGGCATTAACTCTTTGCAACCCAAAATTCCCATCAAATTTGCAGGATTATGCAATGGAGCTAAATCACTGCATTCTCTGATTTTGTCAATCACTTCATCTGTAACAAGCACAGAGTTAAAGAAAGCTTCCCCGCCGTGCACAGCTCGATGTCCTATTGCCTTAATCTCATCTAGCGATTCAATTACGCCATTTTCTTTGTCTGTAAGTGCTTCAAAGACATATTTTATCGCAGTCTTGTGGTCTGGCATATCCAAATGCTTCTCAATCTTTTTGCCTTTTGCCTTATATTTTAAAACACTGCCATTGATATGAATCCTATCACACATTCCCTCCGCTAAAACTTCCTTTTTCTCCATATTTATAAGCTGATATTTAAGCGATGAACTACCGCAATTTATAACCAAAATATCCATTTTTCTCTCCTTTTTATTATATAAACTTATACTCGAATTTGTCGCAAATCACGCGAATCTAAATCGCCTGCAATGCCGTGATTGCAATCGTGCCGACTATATCATCACTACTGCAACCGCGTGATAAATCATTTATCGGTTGCGCCAAGCCCTGCGTAACAGGACCATAAGCGTCCGCCTTTGCAAATCGCTGCACTAATTTGTAGCCGATATTTCCCGCGTCAATATCTGGGAAAACTAGCACATTTGCGCTCCCTGCGATTTTAGAATTTGGTGCTTTTGCCTTGCCTACGGATTCAATGATTGCCGCATCAAGCTGTAACTCGCCATCAATTAGCAGATTTGCGTCCTGCTCTTTTGCGATATGCAGTGCTTTTAGGACTTTATCGACTTTTTCGTGCTTTGCGCTACCATAAGTAGAGTGGCTTAAAAGCGCGACTTTTGGCACACCGCCTGTAAGCTGTGCAAAGGTTTTTGCACTAGAACGAGCAATCTCTGCTAATTCGTTTTCATTTGGGTCTTGAATCAGCGCACAATCTGCAAAGCCAAAAATTCCACCAAATTTGTGCTGATAACCCAAAGGCGAATCTTTAAGCACCATTAGCATAAAGGTAGAGACTACTTTCACCCCGCTTTGTGTGCCTACGATTTGAAGTGCAGCACGAAGCACATCAGCAGTGGGCGATAGTGAGCCTGCCACCATTCCATCTGCCTTTTTATCGCGCACTAACGCCGCACCAAAATAAAGCGGATTATTTATTAACAACTCTGTCGCCTTTTCCTTTGTCATTCCCTTGTGTGCGCGAATCTCAACTAGCAAATCCACATATTTTGGCAAGAGTGCGCTATCTGCGGGATTTATAATCTCACTCTTGCTAATGTCAAATCCTGTGGCTTTTTTACGAATCTTGCTTTCATCGCCAAGCAAAATGATTTTCGCAAAACCTTGTTGCAAAACCTTTGCGGCTGCTTCAATCACGCGAATATCCTCCGTCTCAGGCAAAACTATGACTTTTTGAAATTTTTTCGCCTTATCCTTAATCTCATCGATAAATTCCATCGCTAAACCTCCCTTTATTTATAAAGTGCCAAAATAATAACCTAGAAAATGTTAAATGTTTGCAATATTTTCGCGATTTTTTGGCAAAAATTTTAGCAAAATGTAAAATTTACGCAAAAATTAGTTTTCTTTTTAGAATATTGTGCTAAAATGCCACTTCTTTTTTACTTTTTGGACCGGTGGGTGAGTTGGCTTAAACCACGTCCCTGCTAAGGACGCGTAGTCGTTAAGATTACCGAGGGTTCGAATCCCTCCCTGTCCGCCATAACTTTTCACATACTTAATTCTGCAAAGCGAAAGGAATCCCAATGCTACACTATACTATATTTTTAATAAAACGAGCAGTTTTGCAGTTTTTATGTAACTTTATCCCTTTTAAAAAATCACGCAAAAAGGCTAGAAATGCAGTATTTGATAAATATTGTGGCGATAGAATCATAACGCTAGATAAAGTGGATTCGCATTTACCTAGCGTAGTTTTGGCAAAAATCAATGATTTTACAAATGAATATTTCATTGAAAAAAATAGGCAGATTATAGCTCACGCTACAAATGGGGGGGGGGGAATCGCACCCAAAATAATTGTAATTTAAAAGATTCTACTGCAAACACCCCAAATAAAACTCATTTCGGCTATTTTGACTTTGACTCTAATTCACAAAATCCAAAATCTCCACTAAATCCTTGGGCATTTATAAGAGTCTGTAATGAAGCCATTACGCTCAAATCGTGTTTAGAATCCATTCTCCCAGCGATTCAAAGAGGAATCATCGCTTACAATGACTGCACTGATGGCAGTGAAGAGATTATTTTAGAATTTTGTGCTAAATATCCTAGCTTTATCCCTGCTAAATACCCACACAGCGTGCAAATTCACAACCCACAAAGCGAAGAAAACAAATTTGCCACATATTGCAATTTTGCTTTAAGTTTTATCCCGCAAGGCGAGTGGCTTATAAATATAGATTGCGACCATTATTACGATACGAAAAAACTCTACAAAGTATTTTATTTAGCAAAACACAAATATGATATTGTTTGCATTGCGAGATTTTATGGCATATTTGTAAAACAGCGCGAAGTATATATAGGAAATTACTCTAATATATATTTTGCAAGTGGTTATGACCATCGATTGATTTATAATAAGAATTTAAAATTTGAAGTATGGCATCCTGATTGTGATACAAAACAATTATTTTACGAGGCTTTAACCTACAATAGAAGGCGGCATATATTTACTGAACTCAATAACTATCATTTTTCACTTATCAAACAATCAAGGCATTATAGGCTTGATGAAGCAATCAAAAATGCTTTCACACTAGAACAGATTTTGCAAAGTGATTTAGTCGGCACACGAATCGACCCTGAAATGCTAGATAAAGAGCGTATTTTACAAATCTATGATAGCTTTGATTGGAGTAAAGCAAATTATAAGAAGCCGTGAATCTTATCGTCATTGTAAGATTCGTTTTGCAAGCAATCCAAACAAATCTACATTATTTTTGGATTGCCACGCCGAACCTATCGGCTCGTCTCGCAATGACGGAAAGTTAGATTCGTATGAATCTTGCAATGATTGCCCAAATACAAATTGCCACACACAAAATCTAAAACGATTCAATTTCATTATACAAACTATCCCTCATCACAGGCACAAACCCCGCGTCTTTTATTTGCGCAATCAGTAATTCTTTGCTAACGCCATTTTTGCTTTTCGCACCCGCTGCGCTTTGGATATTTTCCTGCTCAATCGTGCCATCAATGTCATTTGCGCCAAATTCCTGCGCTACTAGTGCGACATTTAGCCCCAAAGTAGCCCAATACGCCTTGATATTTGGGACATTTGGGAGCAAGATTCGGCTAATGGCAATGGTTTTTAGCACTTCGATTCCACTAGGAAAATCCGTGATATTTAGGAAATTATTTTGTTTTTGGTATAAAAGTGGTATGAACGCATTGAATCCAAAACTTTCATCTTGCAGTTTGCGGATTGCCAAAATATGCTCAATACGATGAGTCTTTAATTCAATATGCCCAAAAAGCATTGTCGCATTACTTTTAAACCCCATTTTGTGCCACAAAGCGTGAATCTTTAGCCAATTTTCCGCGCTAACCTTGCCCTTGCAGATTTTAGCGCGAATTTCAGTGTTAAAAATCTCAGCCCCGCCACCGGGCATTGAATCCACGCCCGATTCCGCCATATCGCGCAAAATCTCTTCATAGCTTTTGCCAAATTTGCGATGCAAAAAATCCACTTCCGCCGCCGTGAGTGCCTTAATGTGAATGTCGCTAAAACGCGATTTTAGCGTGCGAAAAATATCAAAATACCACACATAATCATAGTTTGGATTATGTGCGCTAACTATGTGAAACTCCCGCGCCCCGCGACTATACGCGCTACTAACAGACGCCAAAATCTCATCTTTTGTCATTTCATAGGGATTTGGATTCTTGCGATGTGCGCTAAATGCGCAAAATTTGCAAATATCAGCGCAAATATTGCTGGGATTTATGTGGCGATTTAGATTAAAATACACTTTGTTTTTGTGTTTTTGTCGCCGAATCGAATCCGCCATTTCACCTAGCTCAAACAAATCCAAATCATAAAGTTGCACCAAATTTTCCGCGCTCAAATCATTTAAATCAATATTTTGCATTTGCGATTCCTAAAAATATGTAAAAATTCGCAGATTCTAGCATTTTAAATTTAATTTTTAGCTTTGGAGATTTTTTTAAAGTAGTGCGTTTATGTGATTCAAAGCATTTAAACACTGCTAAATCTCACGCGAATCTTACCCTAAAACACTCAATATTTCATCGCCTTTTAGCCATTGCGTATTTGTGTGGCTACTATATTCAAAGTCCGCTTCCACCGCTACTCCGCGTTCGCCAAGCGCAGTGCAAGTGTAATCAATGGGCGTGTTAAAATTGATTGTGGGTTTTAGCAAGTAAAAATCATCAAACTCCACGCACAGCCTCGCATCATCGCGTGGAATCATCACTTCATTTAGCTTCTCCCCCGCGCGAATCCCCGTGATTTTGTGCGGGATATTTGGCGCAAGAGCATTAGCCAAATCTATGATTTTAATGCTAGGAATCTTTGGGATAAAAATCTCCCCGCCCTGCATTCGCAAAAGCGATTTAATGACAAAATCCACGCCTGAATCTAGTGTAATAAAAAATCTAGTCATTTTTGCGTCCGTGATAGGAATCTCTTTTGCGCCCTTTGCGATTAGCCCCCGAAAAAACGGCACGACAGAGCCACGACTCCCCACGACATTGCCATAGCGCACCACGCTAAACTTTGAATCCAAGCTGCCCTTGATATTATTCGCACTCACAAAGAGCTTGTCAGAGCAAAGTTTTGTCGCGCCGTAGAGATTGATAGGATTTGCCGCTTTATCCGTGGATAGCGCGATGATTTTAGCGACACGATTTTCCAAACACGCCTCTATGACATTGCTTGCGCCGATAATGTTTGTCTTAATGCACTCTAGCGGGTTGTATTCGGCAATCGGCACTTGTTTTAGCGCGGCAGCGTGAATGCAAATATCCACGCCATTTAGCGCGGTTTTTAGGCGCGATAAATCCCGCACATCGCCGATAAAAAAGCGCATTTGCGGACTATCAAAACTCTGCGCCATCTCAAATTGCTTTAACTCATCACGGCTATAAATGATGACTTTTTTGGGGCTAAAATCCTTTAAAATTCGTGCCACAAATGCCTTGCCAAAGCTACCCGTCCCACCTGTGATTAAAATCGTCTTATTGTTTAGATTTGTGTTTTGCATTTTTGCCCTCTAAAATTTTTGCGATTTTAGCATAATTTTGCCCTTTGTTGCCTTTATATAGCAAGGCGAATCTACGAAATTGCTTTTAGATTCACACGCTCATAGATTTCGCCAAACTCGCTTCCAAGCAAACAATTCTCCAAACTTCGTTGAGAGAATAAAAATCGCCCATCGCAGACAAATCCCAGCTCTTCCCAATCTACATTATTTAGCGTTTCACAAATCTTTTGCAAATCCTTATTATCCACTTCAAAGCGCGGGAAAATCGCCAAAATCGAGCCATCATAGGCGTTGCAAGGGTGCAAGAAAAATGGCTTTTTATTGCGCGTTTTGCTATTTACATAGATTCGTGGCGATTCGCTTTTGTGATAATCACGCCCCCATTCCCACCAATTATGTTCATCAAATTTTTTAATCTTACGCGCTTTTAGTTGCGATTTAAATTCTGCCAAATACGCACAATTCTTGCCAAAATCCCCATAAATCATTTTCTTTGTTTTGCCCGTCTTTGCGCTAAATGAGCAGACAAAATCCATATTGCCAAATTTTTCATTTGCAAAAATGCTATCTGCCCCGCTTACCGCACCCACTTTGACAAAAAATAGTGAGCTAAAAGGGATTTCATAGCGTTTGTGTGTAAATATTATCTGTCCGCTAACGCAGTTAAAAATCTTTCTCTCAAGCGCATTTTGCAGATTTTGGCAATTACTCTTGCGCGAAAAATCGCCCTTTTCAAACCGCCAAATAATGCAGTTTGGCTGAGCCTTGCTAAAAATCCGCTTATCGCCTAGCTCGATAAAATCCGTGATTGTGCCTTGTGCATAGAGAAACGCATTTAGCTTCACACTTGCCGTGCTTTTTAGAAAATCGCGCGGGGTAATAAAGATTAGCTCCCCACGCTCACGCAAATGCAGCACGCATTTATAAATAAAAAAGAGATAAAGATTTGTGCGCGAATCAAAAATATCGCTAAAAGGTTTTAGAAGCGATTTTGTAGAATCTAGTATATCTTGGTAGCGCACATACGGGGGATTACCGATGATTGTGTCAAATGTTTCGCTCACAGGGTAGGCAAAAAAGTCTGCATTTAAGATTCTGCTGTCATTGCGAGATTTTGAGACTTTGTTAAAAGTCGCAAAATCGTGGCAATCTATGGATTCCCCCTCCCTTGCGGAGGGGGCTAGGGGGCGGGTAAAATCTACTGCCAAATTATAAAACCCACCCCCTTTATCCCCCTCCGCAAGGGAGGGGGAAAATGTGCCATTGTAAGCGATTTTAAAATCCATATAGCACTCTATTTGTGTCCTATCAATCTCAATGCCGATTTTGTTGTTTGGTAAATGTGCGAAAAACGCGCCATTGCCACAGCTTGGCTCTAAAAATCGTGGATTTTCTACGCGCTTTGTGCTTTGGATAAGTTTTAGCATATCAGCGACAATATTTTGTGGCGTGAAAACCTGCCCTAAATGCGCGATATTCAACTCAGATTCACGACTCACAAAAATACCTTAAAAAATTTGTATTCTTACGATTCATGCCTATTTCACGCCCACTTCTTATATTTGTGTTTTGCATTTTATTTTCCATAAATTAGGCTACGAATCTACTTCGCACCCTTTGTGCGATTGCACTCACGGCATAGCATTTGACAATTTTCGGCTGTTGTTTTCCCGCCCTTGCTCCACGCGATTATGTGGTCAGCTTCCATTTGGTTTATTTCAAATTTTTTATTTGCGTTATGGCATTTTTTATTCGCACACATTCCGCCTTGCTTTTCATAAACTTCGCGTTTGATATTTTCATCAAATGCGCGTAAGTTTAAATGTTTCTCATTGCCGCTTAATACATACTCATAGATTCCGCTTTTCTTTTGCACTTCGCTATCTTGCATTAGTGTTGCGATTTTAGATTCTAATTCTTTTGCGTCCAAAGGTTTATTTTTATATTGATTATACAATAGTCCCCATTCAAGCCCTTTCATTTCTTTGCGATATTTTGTGAATTTCATCTCAATCCAATCAATTACATTACAAAAATACCCCCACAGCTCATCGGCATTTTTAGAATCTTTGGCATTTTTGCCCATATATTCGCATATTGCGCTATCATTGCGTTTATTTACTATCCACGCAATCGCCGTTTCTAAAAAATCTTGCCTTATAGCACTGCCACTTAAATATTTTCCGCCCTTTTGTTCGGCTAATGAATTTCTTTTGCTAAATTGTTTTTTGGCATCGCTTAACCACGCACTTACATACACAGCATTGCGCAATTCCTGCTCGGTTAGCGTTTCCCCTGCTATATTTATCACTTTAAACCAATCTAATTTTTCACTATCTTTTCCCTCGCAAATATAAACCATAAGATTATAATCTAAAAATTTCTCTTTTTTATCTTTCGCTAGATTGTGAAAATATTGTGATTCTGCGCTAAAATCACCATTTACATAATCACAAATGCTAATCGTTCTTTGCTGTCCATCTAGCACTTCATACGAATCTACGCCATTTTTTGCCCAATACATAGAATTTAGCGGAAAATCCTTGAAAATCGTGCGAATCACCTCATCGCGTTGTTTATCTTTATAGACAAATTCTCTTTGGTAAGCGGGGCGAATATTTAATTTGCCACCATAGCCTATGATTTCGCCACTTTCTTCGTCTCTTTTGTAATCCTTAATCAAATCTTTGATTTTGATTCTTTGCAACTCGATTTTCATTTTCTTGCTCCCTTATGTTTAAATTTGGATTGCTTTGGCTTTTGCAAAAGCCCACAATAACGATTTATTTATTGCTATTTTGTTTTTGGATTAAGATTCGTGCGTAAATCTTTTTGCCGTTTATGTATGGATAGCCAAAATTAAATTCATCGATTTTTGTCGTAACCATTTGCCCTACGATTTTAAACTGCTTTGGATTATGTTTATCTAAAAATGTTATCGGCACACCCATAACGCCATCATAATCAAGCGGAATCTCGTTTGTCTTATCCACATTTATCGCGTTATAATTGTCGTATTGTGGGTATTTTTCAGGCGTTTTGGCGTAGCTGTGAATCGTCTCTAAAATTTCGTGCCGTTTTGGATAGTCCAAATTCACAAACCATCTTGTAAGTCCATTGACTTCTTTTGTAACAATAATTTTTCTAATGCCATTAACTTCGATGGGTTTCAAAAATTCATTAGCACTAGAGCAACCTAACCAAATTTGATTGTCTTTAATAAGTGAAAAGATTTCTTTATATGATGTAGCATTTTTATTTCCAATAATTATAAATTTTTTGTTATATTCTATGAGTTGTGCGACATATTCTCTAAATAGCGAAAAAGGCGGATTCGTTACCACAATATCACTTTGTTTTAATAATTTTATACAATCTTGTGAGCGAAAATCCCCCGCATTACCTAAATCTTTATCTTCAAAAATAGGCAAAAGGCTTTGCTCTGTATTTTTGGGTTTGTCGGGTTTTAGCGGAGTGGTTTTGGTGTGTAATTTGTGCTTATTTTTCTCAAAAGATTCGATTGTTTCTGCGCTTTGGGTAGATTCGCTAGATAAAGACAAAGATAATAATTTTTCAATTTCTGCTAATAGCTCACAAGAATCGCCCACCACATCTACTTCGCAATCCCTAGTGATTTTTATCGCATAAGCTCTTTTAGGCGAATCCTCCGCACTAAACTCTCTAAAATTTTGGCTTTTGTAGCAAGTGGTGATAAGCTCTTTTAGCCCCAAATGCTTAAAGTTTAAGAAAAAATATTTGAAAAAATTACTTGCCAAAGGGTCATCGCAGTTGCAATATACGACTTTGTCTTTGAAATGGCTTTTGTAGTGTTTTAGCTCATTTTCTATATCGCTTAATTGCGTGTAGAACTCATCTTTTTTAGCATTTTTCGCGCTATGTAAGTTTGCATTTTTTGCCATTTTGATTCCTTTGATAAGATTTTCAAATGTGATTTTAGCAAAATTTTGCTTCACTTCACGCCCACTTCTTTAAAATACCCCAATTCTTTCATTTTGTTTGCAAGGGAGGCAAGAATGGGACCCGCGCTACTTGAACCTCCGCCTCCGTGCTCTACAAGCACGGTAATTACATATTTTGGATTTTTATATGGCATAAACGCCGTTATCCACCCGTGTGAGCGATGATAATACTCCATTTCACGCTCGGGGATTCGCTGTAAAATGTCCTTTGGGATTCCCACCACTTGCGCTGTGCCTGTTTTGCAACCCATTGTGATTTGCGACAAAAAGCCCGTATATCGCGCTGTGCCATCTCCTGCATTGCAGACTTGATACATTCCTAGACGCAGGGCGGAGAGTTTGCTTTTTTGAAAATCATTTAGCACATCTTTGCTCTCTACTAGCGCACTTACATCGCCTAATTTTTGTGCAAATCTAGGCACAGGTAACGAACCTGTGGCAATAAGTGCCGTGTATCGCGCTATTTGAAGTGGCGTTGCTAGAAATAATCCCTGCCCGATGGACGCATTGATTGTATCGCCGATTCGCCACGGCTCACCGCGCACTCCTAGTTTCCAATATGGCGTAGGCAAGATTCCACGCGATTCGCCTATTAAATCAACGCCCGTTTTTTCCCCAAAACCCATCGTTTTAAGAGTTTTTGCCATATTTTCAATGCCGATTTTATAGCTCAAACGATAAAAATACACATCTACGCTTCGCCTTAACGCCTTTATCAAATCCGCGCTTCCGTGCTTTTCGCTCCAATCGCGAAATCTCACGCCACCGATTTCCATAAATGGCGGCGTTTCGATGATGGTGCGCTCATCAATATCGCCATATTCTAAAAATGACAGCCCAAGCCCCATTTTTATAACACTCCCGGGCGGATATGCGCCATTTATCATTTTATTTAGCAAAGGCGTGGCAGGACTATCGCGAATCGCGCTCCACTGCTCCTCATTCATACCATTGATAAAGTCATTTAGATTGTATTCAGGGTAGCTTCCAGCCGCTAGTATCTCGCCATTTGTAGCGTCCATCACAATAGTAGCCCCTGCCTTGCCCTCAAACTGCGTATCCAAATGCCTTTGCAAGTCAATATCAAGTGCCAAATTCATATCAAATCGTTTGTTTGCGCCCACTTCCTCCAAAATCTCCACATTGCGATTTAGCACATCGACTTTGGTTTTTATGTAGCCAAGTTTTCCTTGCAAAAATTCATTATAATACCGCTCGATGCCCATTTTGCCGACAAGCCCTATGTATTTTGCCATCTCATTGTCATAAATCTCTTGCTGATTCGCAGAGCCAATGTAGCCGATGATATGGCTTGCCATCGTATCATTTGGATAGTGGCGTTTGGTGGCGTTTGTTATGCGGATATTGTCGCTTTGGCTTAAAATAGTGTAGCTTTTTAGCATAGATTCGTAAGAAATGTATTTGATAATCGTAATATAGCTGTGATTATAAGGCGAATATTGCGCTAAATAGCTCTTTTTTAATTCCTCCGCGCTAAATTCAGGAAAATGAGCGATGATTCGCGCTATCTCATTATCTAGTGCTTCTAGCCCCTTTTTGCGTCCCAAATATGGATTTAGCGAAATCGCATATCCTAGCTCATTTACCGCCAAAGGTTTATTATTTCTATCTAAAATCTGCCCACGCGCTGGGATTTGCATCTCAGTGCGAATGATATTATTTAGCGATAAATTTAAAAAATGCTCGTGTTTTAGAATCGCAATATAATAAAACCGCGCAAATATCACCACAAATATGAATCCTATAAATCCAAGCACTATCTTATATCTAGTATCCATCGTCCCACCATTATTAGCGATTCAGCTATAATATACCACAAAATCATCGGCGTTAAAAAGCTAGATTCATCGCCAAATAAAATAAATGAGTTTAAAATTAGTAGCGCGACATAGATTATCGGCGTGTAGATTAACTCAAAAATATTTACGAATCTAAACATTTTTTCGATTCGATTAAATACAAAAATATAAATCAAACAATACACCACAAAAAGCGTCCCGGGCGCAAATCCTTTGTTTGCCTCCATAATGCCAAGCGTGATGACAAAAGCAAAAAGTGAATAATATCGCTCACCTTCAAAGAGCTTGACGAATGATAAAAATAGTATGCCAAAAAGCGGTGGCAAGATTAACTGCATAGAGCTAAGCGCGTCATAAATCAGTAGAAAGCCGATAAATAGGCAAATATCTACAAAGTTTTGAGTAGAGCTATTTCGTCGCATATAGGAAACTTTTTGCATTTGATACAATCCGCCCATATTTTTTGATTTGGCAAGGAATCTTTGGCGATTTCCTTAAAACCGATTTTAGCGAAAACTTCCTTTTGGTAAGTCAGCGTTAGGATTTCTTTTAAGTTTAGCGATTCGCCTTCTTTGATTAAATGCAAGATTAGCGCGGTGGCAATGCCTAATCTGCGATAAGATTCGCCTACGATTAGAGAGCGAATCTCAGCAAGAGTGGGCGATAAAATCTGCAACGCAGCAAAGGCGATGATATTATTGCTACCATTTTCGCGCACCACGCTATAAGAGCGAATCGCACTTGCCATTTCATCCTCTGTCCTATCCAAAATAATCCCCCTTTGCACTTCAGGCAAAATAAGATTACGCATCGCAGGAATATCGCGCAAAGTGGGCTTTGAAATGCTAAATTTTGTCAAATCCATTTTTTGTAAAATCCGCCTTTAAATTTTATACATTGTCTGCAAAATCGCGTAGCGCAAAGATTCAACGCTTTTTTTATCCAAAATAGAAACCAAAAGATTGCCTTTTAAGGCGTAAATCTCGCTTTTTTTTAGCTTGTCCGCCTTTGTGAAAACTTCTAAAATATCGGCATCTGCGCGTAAAATCGCGTGCAAAAATGCGCGAATCTCACTATCGATTTTTAAATTTTCGTGGCGTGAATCCATTAAATGAATAAAAAGTTTAATAGATTCACGCTCCCTTAAAAACGCGCTTAAATTTTTGTCCCACGAATCTTTTTCAGCTTTGCTAACCTTTGCGTAACCAAATCCCGGAAAATCTAAAATGTGAATTGCAAATTCGATTTGTGGCAAAAATCCTCCATCCCTTGCAGATGGATTCGCGCTTTGTCCCCCCTCCCTTGCGGGGTGATTCACATTTTGTCCCCCCTCCCTTGCGTTAGGGTGGCGCAGGGGGTGGGTAGATTCATTAAATTCGCCACAATCCAAAGCGATTTGCCACTTTGATTCAAAAAAATTCACTAGCCTAGTTTTGCCCGGCGTGCTTGAACTTTTTGCCAAATTTTTGCGATTTAAAAGTGCGTTTATTAGCGAACTTTTGCCGACATTGCTTCGCCCTAAAATGGCGATTTCAGCGCATTGTATTTGTGGTGCTTGTGCTAATTTAGCGCAGGATTTCACAAAGCGCGATTCAAGCACTTTTATGCTACTAATCGCCACTTTGAGTGCCTTTATCGCCTAAATCTTGCGCCTTATTTTTATCCTCCATTTGAAAAATAAGCTTGGCTGGTTTGCCCTTTGTGCCTGTGATATTCACAAAGCCTATGTCGTTGTTGATTACGATTTCCTCGCCAATCACAGAGTTGATTTTATCGCTCTCTTGGACTTTCGCGCTACCTATTAGGCGATATTCGCCGCGTTTGGCGTCATAATGCACTTCATTTGCCCTGCCTTTTAAAAGGCGATTATCATTCGTGGTTACGGCAAAATCCACACCACCAAATGCCGAATATTTCAGCGGAGTGCGGTTTTTATCAATGTTTATCACAACTTTTGGCGCGTAAAGCTCATCTCTGCCTTTTTTAATCGCCACGCTACCTTCTAGCTCGATAATCCCGCTCTTTTCATCTGCACTAAAATTTAGCGCACTAACTTCAAGTAAATTTTCATTGTGTTTTGATTCATCGCTATTTGGCGCACCAAAAGCTATGAATCCTAGTGTGAAAAACAGCACGAATCTAAAAAATTTTTGTTTCATAATCGTTTATTGCCTTTATTTTGCTTTATCTTTAATTTGGCGTTGATTTTATCTGCTTTGATTATGCCTTTTTGTGCGTCATAGCGGATATTTTCGCCCTTTATGTATTCACTTGCGCTTTTTATGTAAAAGTCGCGTTTGCCCCGCAAAATACGCGTTTTCAAATCATAATGCGCCACTTCGCTATACATTTCATAACCATCGCGCACATTGCTTACGCCATCATCAAAGAAAATATCATCGCCCACGCGCTTCGCGCTTTTTGCTTTTAGCGTATCAAAAGAATCTCCCTTGCGCATCAAGGTAATATCACTTAATTCCTCAAATTGCTCTTTTTTCGCGCCCTTTTTTGTGGCATTTGTGGGCGCAACTTCAAATTGTTTGCCATTTTTGGCAGTTAGCTTTGAAATAAGCGAATCAGGCGTGATTTCATAAGCGGTAAAATTATTTATTTCAATCTTTGGCATAGTATTTGGGCTAAATTGTGGCGGTATTTGATTTGTATCAAATGAAAACACGATGATTATGCTAAAAAGTAGCAGTCCCACAAAAAAAAGCGAGACGCTATTGCCAATACTGAATAAATTTTTCATAAATTTGCTCTTTTTGTAAAATTAGCTCAATCGCCTCACGCACCGCACCACAGCCACCTTTGGCATTTAAAATCGTAATGTTTGGCAGTGATTTTAGTGCGCCATCTTTAAATGCAGAAGCACAATCATTTGGCGCGAAATTTAGGTGCGATTCATTAAACATAGAAATATCATTTAAATCATCGCCCACTGCGGCAATTTGCGCTAAATCAAGTGCGAATCTTTGCTTTAATTCGCGCAAAACTTTGCCTTTGTCGCGCACATTCATAAAAAGTAAATCGCTTGGGATTTGTAATTCATTTGCACGGACGCGGAGAATCTCACTAGATTTGCCTGTGATGATGGCAACCTTGCGATTTAGGACTTTGCGCCAATAGGCAAGGGCAAACCCGTCTTTGACATTGAAAACTTTGGCGATTTCGGTAAATTCAGCTTTTTGCGATATTGCACCAGATTTTACATTTTGTCCCCACTCCCTTGCAGATGGATTCGCACTTTGTCCCCCCTCCCTTGCGGAGGGGGTTAGGGGGTGGGTAGAATCGCTATTTGTAAATTTTGTGCTACTATTATTTTGTGCTTTTGACCCACCCCATTTATCTCCCTCCGCAAGGGAGGGGGAATTTTTAGATTGCTTTGGCGAATCTTGTAATGACGAATCGGACGCATTTAGATTTGTATTTAAAACAACGGAAGGATTTTCGGTATGGCTTTCGTAGTTTTTGGGAATTTTTGGGGTTGAGACTAGACTTTGTGTCTGCGAAACCCCGAAAAATCCCAAATCTGCGGAATGCTTATCTAAAGACGAATTGCCTACCCACGAATATCCATACACAAGACTTCCGTCCGTTAGCGTCCCATCTACATCAAGGCATAGCAACTCAATCACAGCGTCCCTTTTGTGCTAGGCATTTTTACGCGCTCATTGATTTTAACTGCCCCACGCAACGCCACGGCAAAACTTTTAAACGCCGATTCTATAATGTGGTGCGTGTTTTTCCCGCGTTTAAAAACAATATGCGCGGTAAGATTCGCATTATTCACAACAGCGCGGAAAAATTCCTCCACTAGCTCACAATCAAAATCGCCCACTTTTTGTGGCATTATTTTGCCCGATTTTAGCGCGTTAAATGGCATATCAAAGTGCAAAAACGCCCGATTCGCAATATCTAGCGAACATTCTACGCAGGATTCGTCCATCACCACACTTGCAAAGCCAAATCGCTCAATATTTTTCACAGGATAGAGCGATTCACAAAGCAATTTACCGATGACAATCCCGCAATCCTCCACGCTATGGTGCGAATCCACGCCCAAATCGCCCTTGCATTCAATCTCCAAGTCTATTAAGCTATGTTTGGCAAAGGATTCTAACATATGATTAAAAAATCCTATGCCTGTCTCAACCTTTGATTCGCCACTGCCATAGAGATTCAAACTCGCTTTTATGTCTGTTTCTTTGGTTTTTCGCGCTAGTTTTTTTACTTCGCCTTTCATTTTGCTCCCCTTATCTATAAAGATTTGATTTGTGCTAATCGCGCACGAAAAAGCCCTCGATTCGTTGTGCTTTGATAAAGTCTCGTGCTTCTGCCTCGCTTTTAAATCCACTGATAAATACGCGGTAAATTCTCTCCCCTTCAAACTCACCCTCTTTTATCACGGTGTTGTAATTGTCGTATTTGTGCGTGTTTTGGTAGGTTTCAGCACCTGCTATTTTTCTAAATGCGCCAATTTGCACGGAGAAAATCCCGCCTGTGATGACTTTTTCGCTCACACCAGTCTTAAACTCGTCCTTAAACTCGCTAGAATTTACCATATCTTTGATAATCGTAGAGTTGCTTGCCGCGTCATTTGAGACGATTCCGCCAAAGCCGATAACTTCGATATTTACCCGTGCCGTGCCTGTTTTAATCATATCAATATCCTGTGCCGCCACTTTTGATAAATCAATGATTCGTCCCTCCACAAAGGGTCCCCTATCATTGATTCGCACAATCGTAGTGCGCCCACTATCCAAACTATACACTTTTACAATGGTATTCATCGGCAGTGTTTTATGCGCTGCGGTGTGGAGATTCATATTATAAATCTCGCCATTTGAAGTTTTTTTGTTGTGAAAATTTGGTCCATACCAGCTTGCGATTCCGTCCCAATTCTCGCCGATTTGGACGCGCTGTGGGTAATACCACTTGCCATTTATTTGATATGGCTTCATTGTAGCGCGTTGAATCGCATCGCTATCACGCGCCTCGCCTAAATGAATCCCTTCAGGTGGCGGGATTTCGGATTCATAGCGCATACGCCCTTCTTGTGTGCTGTATGAATTGCCACTAGAATATCTCTCGCCACTGCCATAGCGGTTTAGATAATCCTTAAATCCATCATAATCCTGATATGCGCCCACGCCACCGCGATAAGTGCTAGTGCTAGCGCAACCATTTAGCGCGAATGTGGCGAAAATCCCACCCAAAATCGCTACAAAAATGCCCCTAAAATTTGCCCTAAAAACCATCATTTATCCTTAAATTTTGCTTTGAATCTGCTTTGCGAATCGCGCATTTTAAAAATAATCGTATTTTAAAAATGATAAATCGTGCGAAAATGCCAAAAACTTAAAACTCAAAATCTAGCGCGAAGTCTAATACATTTTGACTTAAAAATGTGTAAAAATTTGGGGCGATTTGTGCTTTTTGGATTTGCGCTAAAATGGCGTTTAATTTAAGCGAATCTGCCTCAAAAAGTAGCAATTTTACACTTAAATCAAATGCGAAAATAGCGATTTTAACGAATCTTAAAGCGCAAATAACTATATTTTTAAAATTTTTAGCCCAAAGGACAAAAATGGAAAATGTATTTGATAGAAAGTCGCTTAGTATGACGATTTTGATGACGCCTGAGCTGTCGAATTTTAGCGGTGTGGTGCACGGCGGACACATAATGCGAATGCTTGACCAAGTGGCGTATGCGTGCGCTACGCGATATTGTGGTGTAGATGTCGTAACCGTGTATGTGGATAATATCAGCTTCAAGCACCCTATCCCCATCGGCAATCTCGTTACTTTCCTTGCTAGTGTGAATTATACAGGCAAAAGTTCAATGGAAGTCGGCATAAAAGTCATTGCGGAGGATATTAAAAACCGCACCGCCACGCACACAAATACAAGCTATTTTACAATGGTAGCTTTGGACCCTGATGGTATGCCGCTTGAGATTGAAAAATTTATCCCTGAGACGCCAGAGCAAAAAAGACGCTATGAAGAGGCAAAAAAGCGCAAAGAAGCGCGAAACAAGGGAAGGTAGCGTGGAGATAGAAAATTTTGTAGATTTATCAATTTTTGCAATTATGGGAAATTTAGATTTATACTAGATTTTACGAAATCACACAGAAAAACAATCAAAGTAGTTGCGGTGTGGCTTTCGCAGATTTGCTAAATTTTGGGCATAAGACTAGACTAATGATTTGCAAACGCCCGAAATTTAGCAAAAGTCTAGTGGATTTTCAACTCTAAAACAAGCAAAGCGCAGTTTCTTTAACAAATACAAATTAAGCTAGCCTACCTTGATAACTCTCTCGCATTTTTCGATTGTAGTCAGCCTATGCGCAATTACCAGCAAAGTCTTATCTTTTGCAATGCTATAAATCTCATCCATTATGCGCTCTTCGGTTTGTGAATCAAGCGCACTTGTGGCTTCATCAAGCACCAAAATTTCAGGGTCATCATACAATGCCCTTGCTATTGCGATTCTCTGCCTCTGCCCGCCTGAAAGTTTTATGCCATTATCCCCCACACGCGTTTCAATTCCCTTATTTTCACACAAAAAATCCCAAATATTCGCCCTTTTACAGCATTCAATAATGCGATTTTTATCGATTTTCTCGCCAAGAGCGACATTTTCCGCCACGCTCCCATCAAACAAAAATATATTTTGCGGAATGTAGCCGATTTTCTTGCGCCAAGAGCGGAGATTTTGATTATCAAGCAATACGCCATCAATGCGAATCTCCCCACTTTGTGGCTTATAAATGCCGATGATTAAATCTATCAAAGTGCTTTTTCCTGCACCTGACTCGCCTACAAATGCAATCTTTTCGCCCTTATTTATGGTAAGTGAAAAATTTTCAATGATATTGTTGCCCTTTTTATAGGCAAAGCTAATATTTTTTAGCGCAATCTCGCGCACAAAATCAAGTGGCTCATTGTCCTCATATTCCGTGTGATAAAGCAGATTTTCATAGACGATTTCAAGTCCTTTTTTGTTGTATTTCATCAAATTGTAGTTATATAAGATTCGATTGATGGCAGGTAGGATTCGATAAAGTGCCAAAGCATACATTGAGATGATGGCGATGACAGAAGCAGCGGAGTTGTTGTGGATTAGGATATAAGCCACCGCTGCAATTAGTATGCAAAGTCCTAGCGATTCAAGGATAAAGCGTGGCAACGGAGCTAGGACTTGATATTTTATCTCCGAATCTACGCGCTTTTTACTTGCAGTATCAAAATCCTGCAAGACAATCTGCTGAATGCCCTTTAGTTTGATAAGCTTAAAATTGCCCAATGCCTTTGTGATAATGGATAGCACGGCTTTGCCCATTTGCGCGTTTATCGCGCCTTGCTTTTGGATATTTTTTGAAATTGTATTTATGATTAAAATGACATTTGCGACTAAAAATAGCGTCAGCACAACCGTCATTTTCCAGCTCACAAACAAAAGTAGCGCATACATTAGCAAAATCGTTAGCATTTCCGCACAGATATTTAGCACCTGCTGAATGTAGATGGAGACTTTGAGCGATTCAGTTGTAATATTGCGGCGAATCGCATCCATATCGCGATTCGTAAAATCAATATAGCTTAATTCTACCACCTTGCAAAAGAGCCGATAGGCAAAAAAATGATATTTTCTAAAAGCAAAGCGATTTAGCGCATAGGAATAAGCGACATTATAAATCGCACGAAAAATATAAAATACAATCAAAAATCCGCTAAAAAACACCATAAAATTCACGGCATTTTCAAAATGCAGGATTTTATATGCAAGATTCGTGTATTTGTTTTCAAAAATTAACTGCGGATTTGTGGCAAGCGTGATAAAAGGCATAATAATGCTAATGGCAAAGGTTTCAATGAGTGATAGCAAAAAAGTCGCAGGAAGCAAAATAAATAGCAAGATAACCTTATCGCGTCTAGTAGTTAAATGGCGAATCTTTGTAAAATCACTGATATGCGTGGAATCGTGGTGCTTATGCGGGTTCAAAAATCGCCTCTCATTGCAAAATAAAAATGCGATTATAATATATTTGCGATGAATCTTAAGGAATCTATGTGAAAATCGCGTTTTTTGCAAAAAGTCTGCATAAATTCGTCATTGCGAGGCAATTTATTGCCCCGAAGCGTCTGTGCGAAGCACCGACCCACACTTGCAAATCCAAGAATTATTATTTTTTATAGATTGCCATAAAAATTCGCTATGCTCATTTTTTCGCAATGACGATTCGTCTCCCATTTTGTCATTCTTAAGCGTAGCACTTTGTGCGTAGCGAAGAATCTATGGGATTTATGGATTGCTTCGTTGTGTTTGCTGTGCTCACACTGCCTTGCAATGACGGAGTGATTACCCACCCCCTTAATCCCCTCCGCAAGGGAGGGGGAGTCTTTGGCAGAATCTCCACGCGCAAGGGAGGGGAATCAAATGCGAAATTCTCTGCGTGAAAATTATGCCTTTTTTTCGTCATTGTATGAATCTAGCGTTTAGATTCGCGTCCTTTGGATTTTTTGCGTTTATTTGCGCGTTAGTAATAAAGTGGGCGAATTCTCAATATTTTTTGCAAATTTTTTTGATAGATTTGATTTAAGTCAATACTAACACGCGAATTTTATGCTTTAATTTCGCTTGAAAATGCGCTTAAAGCATTTTTAAAGTGGGAATTTCAGTCGGCGATAACGAAATATTTCAATATATAGGGAGGAATTTTATGAGTGAGTTTAATAGACGGAGTTTTTTGAAAACTACTTGTATTAGCGTGGGTGCGCTTTATGCAAGTGCAAACGCTACTCCACTAACTGCTGGGAAAGGTGGCAAGGGCGACAAACCCGAATTGCCATCTTGTGATGTGCTAATCATTGGCTCTGGTGGTGCTGGACTTCGCGCAGCAGTGGCTGCTAGAAAAAGCAATCCAAGTTTAAAGGTAGTCGTAGCGACAAAAATGATGCCCTCACGCAATGCCACTTGTATGGCAGAGGGTGGAATCAACGGCGTAATCAATTTCAACGATGGCGATTCGTATAAACTTCACGCGTATGACACAATCAAAGGTGGCGCGTATTTATGCGACCAAGACGCGGTGCTAAAATTTTGCGAACTAGGTGGAAAGGCAATGCGAGAGCTTGACTATATCGGTATGCCATTTACTAGAAACAAAGAGCAAGATTTGAATCAAAGGATTATGGGTGGTGCGTCAAAGCCACGCTGTAATCACTTTACGGACAAAACAGGGCATATTTTAATGCACGCTTGTCTTGATGATGCCATAAGCAACGATGTGCAGTTTTTGATGGACCACGAGCTATTAGATATAGCTGTAGTTGATGGTAAATGCGAGGGCGTAGTTTTGCGTGATATTCAAAGCGGTGGAATCTACCCCGTGCTTTGCAAATCGCTAGTAATTGCCACAGGCGGATATACACGAATCTTTTACAACCGCACTTCAACGCCATTTATCGCCACAGGGGACGGCGTAGCAGCCGCGCTTCGTGCAGGACTTGGATTTGAGGACCCTGAAATGATTCAATTCCACCCCACAGGCGTTAGAAATGGCGGGACGCTGATTACAGAGGCAGCGCGTGGCGTAGGTGGATATTTGCTAAACAACAAGGGCGAACGATTTATGAAAAAATACCACGAAAGAGCTGAATTAGCCCCACGCGATATTGTAGCGCGCTCTATGGAAATCGAGATTCGCGAGGGCAGAGGCTATGGCAAAGGGCTTGGTTCATATCTTTATGTAGATGTGCGACATTTAGGCAAGGAAAAAATTATGAAAAACTTGCCAAAGATTCGCCACACTGCAATGCTTTTTGAAAATGTGGATTTAATCAACGAACCCGTGCCTGTGCGCCCGACAGCTCACTACTCAATGGGTGGCGTGGAAGTGGCAAAATTTGATGATATGAGCACAAAAATCGCTGGAATCTATGTCGGTGGCGAGGCTTCTTGCATAAGCATTCACGGTGCAAATAGACTTGGTGGCAACTCTTTGACAGACGCTGTCGTAACGGGCAAACTTGCAGGAGATGGCGCGGCAGCATTCGCAAAAGACGCGACATTTTCTAGTGGCAAAAAAGTGCAAGAGTTAGCGCAAAAATGGCAAGATAAATTTAAAGAAGTAACAAGCGGTGGCGGAAAAGCAAATGATATGTATGCGTTGCGCGAAGAGCTAGGGCGACAAAATTGGGATAATATGGGAATCTTTAGAACTCAAAGCAAATTAGATTTGCTCTCTAAAAACCTTGAATCTATCGAATCTAAATATAATAAGATTCGCGTCCCAAATGCAAATGAAGTGATGAATACTGCATTTACGGATTATGTAGAGCTTGGCAATCTTATCTTGCTATCCAAATGTGCGTGTTTGGCGGCGCAAAAGCGACTTGAATCGCGTGGTGCACACACAAGGGAGGATTATCCAAAACGCGATGATGAAAAATTCCTAAAACACAGCATTGTTAGCATAAAAGATGGCAAATTAGAATTAAGCTACAAAGATGTCGTTGTAACAGACTTTTCACTTGATGGGAGGAAACCGCAATGAAATTTATAATTGATAGATTCGATGGGACAAAAACTTATGAGCAAACTTACAATGTCGCAGACAAAGAAGTAAAGGGCAAAACGCTACTTTCAGTGCTAATTACCATAAAACAAACTCAAGATATTACGCTAAATTTCACAGCGTCTTGCAAATCTGCGATTTGCGGTGCGTGTGCGGTGCGCGTGAATGGGCATTCTTATCTTGCTTGTGATACGATTATGGATAATTTGCTAAAAGAATACGACAATCCAAAAGAGTTGCGAATCTCGCCTTTGGGTAATTTCCGCGTGATTAGCGATTTGGTGGTGGATTGGGAGCCATCTATTGAAAATTTACGCAAGATTCGCCCTGCTATGGTTGCAAAGGCGGAATTTAGCGCGGAAAAAGGTTGCAAACAAAGCCAAGAGCAAGTCGAAAAAATCGCAAAACAATGGGACTGCATTCTATGCGGAAGTTGCGCAAGTGAGTGCAATAAGCTAGAAGCCGATAGTAGCGACTATATGCAACCATTTGTTTTCACTCACGCTTATCGTGCGGCAGCGGATTCGCGGGGCAAAGACTCTATGACACATATCAAGCCAAGTGTGAAAAATGGGCTTTGGAATTGCGTTCATTGTGAAGAATGCGCAAATCGCTGTCCAAAAGGCATAAGCTCGGCTGATGACATTGCGAATCTCCGCGTTATGGCACTTAAAGGTGGGCTTGATAGCGGACTTGGACCAGACCACGCTATGGCATTCTACAAAGATTTGGTAAGTGGGCAAGGACGGCTAAATGAGATTTATCTAGCGATTCGCTCCGATGGTATCTTCGGTTCTATGGGCAAAATAGACATTGCATATAATTTAATGAAAAAAGGCAAGATGAATCCTATGCACATCTTTGGTGGCGATGAGATTGAAGGGCATAAAGATTTAGTAAAAATGATAAAAGCAGCACAAGCTGCTGAAAATAAGGAGTAACTTATGGCAAAAGAATTTGCATTTTTTCCGGGCTGTGTGCTATCACAGGCAGCAAAGGAATCCAAAATGTCGCTTGAAGCAATCGCGCCTATTTTGGATTGGAAGCTAAATGAAATCAAAGGTTGGAGTTGTTGTGGTGCGTCTCAAGCGCAAGATGTAGATCCTATCGCTACACTTGTGGCAAATGCGCGAAATATCGCTTTGGCGGAAAATATGAAGCAAAAAATGCTAACTACTTGTAGCACTTGTATGCTAACGCTAACTCGCGCTAAAAATACGCTTGACAAAGGCGCAAAAGAGCGCATTAACGGCTATTTAGCGGAGGGCAATATGAAATATGAGGGCAACACAGAGATTACAAGTCTGCTTTGGGAACTTTATGATGATTTGAAAAATGTCAAATCAAAAGTCAAAAAACCGCTAAAAGACTTAAAAGTCGCGCTGTTTTATGGCTGTCATTCTCTGCGCCCAGAGAAAGAGTTTGATAGCAAAGAGAGTGCTACGAATCCAAAGAGTTTTGAAGCGGTGGTAAGTGCGCTAGGTGCGACTATCGTGCCTTTTGAAAAAAGGCTTGATTGCTGTGGATTTCACGCATCTTATCCAGCGGAAAAATCCGTCAAAAAAATGTCTAATCAAATCGTAGATTCTGCTAGTGCAAACGAAGCGCAATGCGTGGTAACGCCCTGTCCGCTTTGCCAAATGCAGCTTGATATTTACCAAGAGCGATTCCAAAAGGCGCATAATTCTAAAGTGCGATTGCCTATTATCCACCTATCGCAACTTGTAGGACTAGCATTTGGGCTAGAAGCGAAAGATTTAGGGTTAGATTTAAATATCATTGACGCCACAAAACTTGCGGTGTAGTTTGGGAGAATTTGGATTAGTTTTAGCCTGATTAAAAAATCAGGCTAAATACGCAAAAATTTGGCAGAATCCCGCCGAATCTAAATAAGATTTGCACAAAAATTTGGAATCTCTTTGCCAAATCTGCCTTGAATCTAAATCAATCCAGATTCGCGCAGTAATAGCTATAAATCCAACGTCTCTCGCACTTCTTTGACAAACGCGCCGACTTTTTGCAGATAATCTTTTTCTCCGCAGAGTTTGACTATCGCGCTTCCTATGATTATGCCATCGGCAAACTCTGCTATTTCACGCGCCTTTTGCGCATTTGATATGCCAAATCCCACTGCCACAGGAATATCATCGCGAATCTTTCTTATGCGCTCCACCATTTCGCGCACACCACCACCGATATTATCCCGCATTCCTGTAACCCCAAGCGAACTCACGCAATAGATAAAGCCCCTCGCTTCACGCACGATTTGCGCCATTCTATCCGCAGAATCCACACTCGTAGGCGCGATAAAAGAAATCAAATCCACGCCATTTGCCCTGCATTCACCATCAAACTCGCCCTTTTCCTCAAAAGGCACATCGGGCAAAATCAGCGCATTCATTTCTAGCTTCCGCATTTGCGCGATAAATCGCTCTTTGCCATACGAAAACACGACATTTGCATAAGTCATAAAGGACAGATTCACGCTACATTTTTCGCGCACACGCGCCAAAGATTCAAGGATTTTATCCGTATTTATGCCGTTTTTTAGGGCGATTTCATTTGCGTTTGCGATGACTGCGCCCTCCGCTGTGGGGTCAGAGAATGGAATCCCGATTTCAATCAAATCCACGCCATTTTGCGCCATAACTTCGATGAGTTTTTCGCTCGCTTCAATGTTAGGATAGCCATACGCCATAAACGCCACAAATCCCTTGCGCTTGGTAAAAATCGCATTAAAATTACTCATACACTTCCTCAAACTCATTACTTATATCAAAGCATTTTACATCATTTTTAAAAAATTTTCTATAATAGTCCTTAAAGTTGTCTTTGGGTTCTGTTTTAATGATAGAGTTGAAAATTATGTAGTTATCTTTATATTTTTCTCTTTCATAATCTAATCCAAACTGAATTTGATCCTGCAATCCACGAGATTTATACATACCCATATTTGTTGGGTTTTTATATACCACAAAGAAATAAAATTGATAATTTTGCACGGCAATATTTTCCTTTTGAAATATAGTTTGCAGATTTATCAACGAATCAATATATTTTCCTTTCATATCATTATTGTCAATGTCGCTATGCTTTTGATTTCTAAATTCAATACAATAAACTTCTTTTCTGTCATCTGGCAAATATAAAGCATCGCAAGATTTGTTTTTCTTAAATGCAAAATCACTTGTATTTTGTGTAAAATCATCAAAATTAACCACTTCTTTATTGCTATAACACAAATATTCCTTGTTGTTTTTGTCATAGCTCGTTTCTTTTAGGTTTGATAAATAATTTTGAAAATATTTTTTCAAAACAGAAGTATCTGCCATTATTTATTTTCCATTTCATCAAAAATTTTAAATGGTTCATTTAATTTTTTGAAAATTTCTTCTAATGTCCCTGCATTGCTTCCATTGATTTGTTGCACTATACCTTTATCGGCTAGATAAAATTTTGTGTAGGCATTGTGTTTTTTGCTATATTTATCAAGTGCTTCTAACATATATGGACTATGCGTATTTATCATAATGCGGATACCATTTTTTGCGAGAATAACTAAAATTTCAGCTAATGCAAGCTGCCAAGTGGGGTGCAGATGATTTTCTGGCTCATCAAAAACAAAGTAACCTTGAGGAGTGAAGCGATTTTTATCAAGCAGAACCTGTATTATCCCAAAGCTTTTAATGCCTACGGCAACATTTTTTAGGGATATATCCTGCCCATCAGCAGAATAAAAGCGATATGTCTTACCTTCTTCTTTCATAAATTTTCCACCTATCACTTTTATAATTTCTTTTTTAATGTCGTGCAATGGTTCTTCTCTGTATTCAAAATCCAATGCTTTAACGCGAAATTTTGTAAATAAATCCCATAACACATAAGGATATTTTATCTCAAAATTGTTGTCATAGATGGAGCTATTTTCTTTCATTATTAGTGTGGTTTCAAAAAATTCTGCCAAGTCCCATATAAGTGGTGTTTGTATAAAAGTGCAATCCAAAAACTCTTTTTCCTTTGCCGCTTTAATATCAGCATTAAAATCCTCACATTTATGCGATTTAATATCTACCGCATAGTGTTCTTTACCATTGACACTAAAAGAAATTTTTCCTTTACGACTAATTTCAGAATCAAAAAGCAATTCTATCATCATATTGAGATGTTTTTCGCGTAAATATTCAATATTTTGCTGTTCCCCCCTATTTAAATGATTATCAGCTATATTTCTAGCTTTTATAATCGCCATAAGAGCTTTACCAACAGTGCTTTTTCCCATACTGTTTTTACCAGCTATGATAGTAAGCCCAGATATATCAATGTTTGCCTCTTTTATATAACCTATGTTTTTAAGTTTAAGTTCGAGTTTTTTTGGATTTTTATCCATAACATTACCTTTCTACATAATATAAATAGGCTATTGTAGCATAAATAAATTGAATATTTAGCAGTTTTATTGCTCACAAATTTTTAATCGTCAAATCAAATTCTATTTCAATCTATCCAAAACTAGCCTTGCCAAAGGCAAATTCATTACAATCATATCGTGGCAAGGCTTGTGGGCGGGATTGTAAGTCGTGCAAAGCTATATCTCTACTCTCTACATTGAATGCAAATTTTACATTTTCTTTGCTTAAAATGCTTTCAGTCAGTGGGCTAAAAGTGTGAAATCCACCATAAGGATAGCAAAAGGTTTTTATCCTAAGCCCACCTAAAAGATTTTCTAAAAAGCAAAATGAATCTTTGATTTCTTGCTCCTGCTCTTTTTTATTTAGCTTTGAAAACACAAAATGTGATTTTGAATGTGAGCCAATAATCATATTTTCTTTGCACATTTCTACCAAATTTGATTCGCTCATATACAATTCCCTAAATATCTCATCATCATTTGAAAACTCTTTGACTATCTCATCTAATATTTGCTCTCTAAACTCGTATTTTATGTAATAGTTAAAAAGTTTTTTAAATTCTTTTGTGGCGATTTCATTGTTTTGCTTTGTGTATGTGGTGGTTTTAAATTCAGAGATTTTTTCTAGCATAAAATCTTTGATTAAACTTCGCGCAAATTTCATTAAATCCCCCCCCCCAATAGAACCTAGTAGAAAATGGATTCTATGCACATCTAATGCCTTTCTTTTCTCATAAATACCTGTTGGCACAAAAAATAATCCAAAAATTTTGCGTTTCAGTAATTCAGGCAAGACATATCTATAATGGTCGATAAACCCATCATCAAAGGTAGGCAAAATTTTATTTTGCAATGTGTGAAAATGCGAAGTAGATTCGCTCAACGCGCAAAAATCCTCAAATCTCACAAAACCAAAATGCTTTTCAAAAAAATCAAGCTGTTTTTTAAAATTTTGCGCACTCAAATATACAAAATGTGGAAGTTTTTTGTGTGGATTTCTTACATAATGATACATTATCGCTTTCATTTTTTATCCTTTGCCAAATCCGTAAAAAGCGGATTTTCATATAGCTTAATTTGTGGTTTTTGGGCTAAATATGACTCTATCATTCCAGCTGTTAGATTCGCATATATTTTTTCTAAACTCTGTTTTGTAAAATCCTTATTTTTATATAGTTTGCCACTTTTTATATCTTGTGGCTGTGGGATTCTTACTAGATTTTCATAGTTTAAAATGATTTGTGTCAAATATTTAGGCAATTTTGAAATCAGCCTATTTCCCACCGAATGAACGCTATCATTTGGGAAAATTTGCGCTTGAATCTGATGGATAATCTCGCCTGTATCAATCCCCTCATTCATATACATAAAAGTCGCACCTACATATTGCAACTCATTATTGAGAAATGGAAAATAATTTGTCCCAGCCCCTCGATAATACGGCGATAATCCAAGATGGACATTGATAATTTTATCTCTAAAAGATTGTATTAGCGGTGGTTTGATGATAGAGCAACCATAAGCGATGATTAAATCTGGGTTTAGCGCAATGATTTGCTCTAATCTCGTGTTTATCTCGCCTTTTTGGATAAATTCTCTTTTTGATAAATCAGGCGTTAAATCCATAAAAGAAGCAAAAAAATCTCTCTCGCTTTGTTCGCGCATCTGTAAATGTCGCACTTGCAAACTATCAGTTGAAAAGTCATAAATGTGCTGACTGCTCTTCTCGCAAAAACTTTGCAAAACTTCTATTTTTGGATTTAATGCCAATGCTTTGCGCACAAAAGTATGTCGCAAACTATCGCTTGTCAAAATAATGATTTTTTTCATTGCAGATTCCTTAAAAAATGATTTCGCAATATTTTATTTGCCCTTTGCAAATCACTTGGCGAATCAATGTCAAGCATTTCAGCCATTTCATAAAAATGTGTCTTTGGTGGCAAAAGCGTGTTATGCTCCAAAAACGCACTTCTTTTAATGATATAAATCGCGCCATTGCCTTGATAAGTCTTTGGCAATTTTTGGCGTGGCATAAATGGGAATCTATCATTACAAATCCCGCTTAACTCGCCATTTTCATTTGCAATAAATGCTTTTAGAATCTTATTGTCGATAGATTCAACGCTAATGAGCGCGTTTGCATTTGTATCTTTAAAGATTTTATGTGCATTTTCAATATCTGTGCTTGTCCTAAAAGGCGAAGTGGGCTGCAAAATGATAATCTCGCTAAAATCCTTAAAATGCTCCAAAGTATGCGCCACAACTTCGCTAGTTTGACTAAAATCCTGCGCTAATTCGCTAGGACGATTGAGCGCAAAAACACCCTGCGAATGCGCATATTGTAAAATAGAATCCCCATCGCTACTTACCACGATTTTATCGATACAATGAGCTTTTTTAGCCGAATCTATCGTATAATAAATCAAAGGTTTATCGCCTAATAATGCAAGATTCTTGTTTTTAATGCTTTTGCTACCAGAGCGAGCAGGAATTAGTGCTAAAAGCATATTGCACCTATAAATCCACAAATTGCTTTTGGAGATTTTGCTCCCAAAAGACACCGCGTTTTAGCAAATCAAAAAATACTTCTGCGGATTTTGGGCGATTGGGCGTGGGATTTAGAGTGCTGCATTGAATCTTTTGCATTTGTTTAATCGCGTGTAAAATCGCCTCTTTGTTAGATTCTACGCTTATTACACTTGGCAAATCTAATCCCACTCTATTACGCTGACGAGAGCCGACATTGATACTAGGAATCCCTAAATGCGGGGCTTCTTTTAAAGCACAGCTAGAATTGCCGATTAAAAAATCCGCACCTTTTAATAATGCGATAAAATATTCAAAACGAATGCTTGGAAAAAACCTAAAACGCGCTTTATCTTTGCAAGATTCAAGCGATTTATACGCCTTTAAAATATTCTCAAATCCTAAATCATTATTTGGATAAATCACAATGTAATTGCGCTCACTTTTTTGCAAAGCCCGACACAACTCATCTGCTTGATATTGTAGCGAATCTATCTCAGTGGTTACAGGGTGAAATAGCACAATCGCATATTTTTCAAATTTGATTTGATAGTATTGTTTTGCCACATCTAATCTAATGTCGCTACTATCCAAAATATCCAAATCAGGCGAACCGATGATAAAAATGGATTTTTCGCTCTCACCAAGCTGGAGAAGTCGTCTTTGTGCCATTTTGTCATTTACCAAATGAATATGGGCTAGTTTAGAAATCGCGTGGCGTAAGCTATCATCGATTGTCCCGCTTACTTCGCCACCTTCAATATGTGCAACTAAAATATTATTTAGCACGCCTACGGACGCTGCAGCTAGTGGCTCGATTCTATCGCCGTGAATGACAATCAAATCTGGCTTATATTCTGCGACAAATTTAGCAAATCCATCAAGCGTATGCGCCAAAGCCAAATCTGCTTGAAAATATCTATCGTGGTTTATAAATTTATGGATATGGCAAAATCCGCATTTTTCAATCTCACGCACCGTTAGCCCAAAGTGATTGCTTAAATGCATCCCTGTGGCAAAAATATAGAGCTCAAAATCGCTAGATTCTTCTACTTTTAACGCTAGGGATTTAATCTTGCTAAAATCTGCACGAGTCCCGCTTACAAAGACGATTTTGCGCTTTTTGTTATTTGGATTGCCACGCTCATTTGCACTCTCTTGCAATGACGGAGAAATTTTGTCATTGCGAGATTCTGCGGTAGCAGAATCGTGGCAATCTATATTGTCATAAGCCAAAAAATCTCTTTTCATTCCACATCGCCTAGCTGAATTTGCACATCATTTAAAATATCGCGTTTTGCGACTTTGCCTAAAAGAGATTCATAATACTCCGCGCTAATGCCACCTTTGCTAGGTCGCTTTACCCAAATATTTTTCTCACTCAAAACTTCGCCTTTTTTGATTGGCGCGATGCTAACCACGCTTGCAAAGGCAAAATCTATGGTTACTTGCTCTTGTGGCAGTGCTTCTTTTTTAGCATTGAGATTCCCACGCAAGATAAACATTTCTTTGCTTTGTATTATTAGCTCACGCAATGCGTTTTCATCCATCGAGCAGATAATATCTGGTCCCTTTCTATTCATAGTATCTGTAAAATGTCGCTCCAACACACACGCACCAAGTGCTACCGCACCCAAACAAGCAAGATTATTTGTGCTGTGGTCGCTAAGCCCTACAAGGCAATTAAAGGCATTTTTTAGCTCTACCATTGCATTTAATCGCACAAGATTTGGTGGCGTGGGATAGAGATTTGTCGTATGAAGCAAGACAAAAGGGATTTGCGCCTTGCGGAGAATATCCACGCTTTTAGCGATAGATTCTATACTATTCATTCCCGTGCTTACAATAATGGGCTTTTTAAATCCTGCGATATGCTTTAAAAGCGGATAATTATTGCATTCGCCACTGCCGATTTTGTAAGCCACCACACCCATATCATTTAGGCGATTTGCAGCAGCGCGAGAAAATGGCGTAGAGAGATAGATTAGCCCTTTAGATTCGGCATACTCTTTTAACGCTAACTCATCATTATAACTTAACGCACATTTTTTCATAATCTCATAAATGCTTATATTTGCATTGCCCGGGATAACGGATTTTGCCTCGCTACTCATTTCATCATCGATTATATGCGTTTGGTGCTTTATGATTTGCGCCCCTGCGGATTTCGCAGAATCTACCATTAGCTTTGCTATTTCCAAACTTCCGCCGTGATTTATGCCAATTTCTGGAATCACAAGCGGTGCGATATTTTGGCTGATTTCAAGTTTCCCAATGCAAAAATTTTTAGTCATTTTGCGTCTCTTGTCGTTTTTATGTCTTTTTTGAATTTTTCTTTGGCGATTTTGCCTTTGATGTAGTGTTTAATATGGCTAGGGAGTTTAAATAAATCCCTCATCAATAGAAAATAAATATTTTGCTTTAAGGACTGAATCTGCTGGATTGCCTGACTTTGCTTTTGCAAAAATGGTATTTGCATAAACTCAAAACTCTCTTTTGTGGGAATGCAAAAATCACAAATATAATCTTTTGGCTTAGGCTGTGGCGTAAATGTGCTATTTGTCTTTTTGGCAAGTGGGATTAGCTCACTTATGGGGCTACTCTCACACAAACTATAAAACTTTACATTGTATGCTTCCTGCAAGAAATATAGTGCTTCAATGTCCGCTTCCCTTTTATGCCACTGCATACCTGATTTATAATTACCTTGCAAATCACACGAATCTTCGTCAAATAAACCCGTGATTAAGATATTTGGCGTCCGCATATTTGTAAAATAATGCGTATCACCCCTATACAAGTCAATCCCCACGATATAAATCTCTCTATGCCCCATAGCCACTGCCAAAGCGCAAGAAAAAAGCCCGCTAGTGATATGAGGCCCATAATAAATACTTGACAAATTACTCCACTCTAAAAACTCCGCGATATTATGCGAAAATGAGCCATTATACACCCTATCAATAAGGCTTTGATTTGGATTTAGATTTGATTTAGGATTTGCCTTTGTGAAATATTGTGAGTAGTGCGACAAAACATCAATGGTTTTTTTCATATTTTGCATGTCTTTGTTTTCATTGCCATTTGCATTATTGATAAGCACAGGTTTATCGTGCAAAAAAATTTTATCGATTTCATATTCATCGCGCATAAGCAGATTTAGCATTGTCCAAACTTGGCTAAAAGCCGTGTATGTAGTAGCAGTATAACCCTTAACTCGCTTTCCTAAATAATATTTATCCTCAAAGTAGAATTGATTACAGCGAAATACTTCAAAATTTAACGGCAAACGCGAATAATCAATAGCTTTAAGACTTGGTCCGTTTCCAGCGACTATGGCAGGAAGTGCGACTTGTGGCATAGCAGAATCTAATGCGCGATTTTGCTTTGCTTTATTTGCTAGGATTTTGGCTATGGATTGTGGAGAAATGGCGGATTCTAGGTTGCTTTTGTAAATATCATTTGCGTTTTTGTCTATCGGGGGGGGGGGGGAATTGTAGTTGCTATTCATTTGTCTATCCTTTGTAAAAAATTCTTGCGCATTGTAACAAAAATTTTTAAATTTACTCACTTATATTTGATTCGCCGCGATACCGTGCGATTCCTGCGCAGTCCTTATCCCCACGCCCTGATAGCGTAACCACCACTAGAAAATCTTTTGGCAGATTTGGCGCGACTTTTCGTAAATACGCAATCGCGTGGGCAGATTCAATCGCGGGGATTATGCCCTCTAATCTCGATAAATACTCAAACGCATTCACCGCCTCATCATCGGTAATCGCCTCGTATTTCGCGCGATTAGTGGCTGATAAAAAGGCGTGCTCTGGTCCCACGCCCGGATAATCCAACCCTGCGCTTATGCTATATACAGGTGCGATTTGCCCAAACTCATCTTGGCAAAAGAGCGATTTCATTCCGTGAAAGATTCCCACTTTGCCTGTGCTAATGGTTGCCGCCGTTTCATTCGTATCAATGCCACGCCCTGCGGCTTCCACGCCAACTAACGCGACTTGCCTATCCTCCAAAAAGTGATAAAAGCTCCCAATAGCATTGCTTCCACCGCCCACACACGCCACCACCATACTTGGCAGACGCGATTCTAACGCTAAAATCTGCTCTTTTATCTCTTTTGAAATCACTGCTTGAAAATCACGCACAATCGTAGGAAACGGGTGCGGTCCCATAACGCTCCCTAGCACATAGTGCGTATCATCGATGCGCGTAGTCCATTCTCGTAAAGTCTCGCTCACAGCGTCTTTAAGCGTGGCAGTCCCGCTTTTCACGGGATTGACTTTCGCGCCTAAAAGTCGCATACGATAGACATTTAACGCCTGACGAATGCAGTCCTCCGCACCCATAAAAATCTCGCATTCTAGCCCCAAAAGTGTCGCTACCGTAGCCGTAGCCACGCCGTGCTGTCCTGCGCCTGTCTCGGCGATTACGCGCTTTTTGCCCATTTTTTGGGCAAGTAGGGCTTGTCCAAGCACATTGTTAATCTTATGTGAGCCCGTGTGGTTTAAATCCTCGCGTTTGAGATAGATTTTCACGCCTAAATCCGCACTTAATTTTTTAGCGTGATAGAGCGGGGATGGGCGATTTGCGTAAGTTTTAAAAAGCAAATCTAGCTCAGCATTAAAGCCCTTGTCATTTTTATAAAAATTATACGCGTTCTCTAATTCTATGACGCAATTCATTAGCGTTTCAGGGATAAACTGCCCGCCAAATTCGCCAAAATATGCCTTGTTCATTTTTTTTTATACTCCTTTGATTTGTGGTGTAATTTTAGCAAAAATTTAATTTTTTGCATTTTCACATTTTCAAACAATCGTTTGACTTTTTTAAATTACTTTGCTAGTATTTCGCCACTAAAAATAAAAATGGAGTTTCAATGAGACAAATCTTAATCCTCTCTCTTGTGGCTTTGCACCTAAATGCCGAGCCTCTCACGCTTGAATCCGCACTTATCAAAGCAAGGGAGCATTATCCACTGCATAAAAACAAAGATTTGCTCCAAAAGGCGAGGGATTTGGAACTTACAAAGCTAAATATCAGCTATGTGCCACACATAAAATTAAGCGCGAAAGCCACTCACCAAAGCGATGTAACCACCCTACCTTTTTCTAGCCAAATGTTAAACAACTTAGCAGGTGGGAATATCAACTATAAGCCCCTAAGTAAAGACCAATACAACGCAAATATCGAAATCGCTCAGCCCCTCTTTGACGCGGGAAATCTCTGGGCAAATCGCTCTATCACAAAGGCAAAATATAGCACACAACAAGCCGAGCTAGAATCCACTCTCTATGCTGTGCAAAATAGCGTGATAAATGCCTATTTTGCGACACTTTTGCTTGATAGACAAGTGGAGCAAAGTGCGATTCACGCAAAAGAGCTAGGCAAAAATCTCTCCACCCTAAAAGCGTGATACGCAAACGGCGTAGCAAATAAAAGCGACATTGATAAGCTAAATATTGAGATTTTGCAGACACAAAACACCCTAGCAAATCTCACAAATGAGCGCGAAATCGCCATAAATACGCTAAAAGAGCTAGTGGGGTTGAGCGAGGATATAGAGCTAGTAACGCCAAAGCAATCGCTTGAATCTTTGCAAATGCTTGATGTGGAAAGCGCAAGCTTTGAATTGCGCCCTGAAATACGCGTTTTCGCGCTAAAAACAAATGAAATCACAATAAGTAAAAATGCCGAGACGGCGCGGTTTTTGCCCTATATTGATGTGTTTTTCCAAGCAGGATATGGCAATCCCGCGCTAAATATCCTAAAAAGCGGATTTAATAACTACTATATCGCGGGGATTCGGCTAAATTGGGACTTTGGTAATCTTTATTCGCTTCATCAGCAAAGCGAGATTCGCAGGGTGCAGATTTTGCAAAATGACGCTAGGAAAGAGGAATTTTTACTCAATATGAGGATTTCGCTAAAAAGCCAAATCTCTCGCGCTAAAAATTTGGAGCAAAATATCGCTAAAAACGCCCAAATCACCGCTCTACAAGAAAATATAACCAAATCTGCGCAAGTCAAGATCAAAAATGGTGTGCTAAGTGTGAATGATTTTTTAAGCGAGATAAACGCGCTAAATACGCTAAAACTTCAAAATAATTACGATGAAATAGAGCTATTAAAGCAAATCTATGAGATTTATCAAAATCTCAATCAATGGCAAAATTCAAACGAGCAAAATCAATAAAGGAGTGAGAATGAACATTCTAGAAAAAGCATTTGCAATAAGCACAATTTGCGTGGTAACCGTGCTTTTTAGTGCGTGTGGAAGCAACAACGACTTTGATGCGATGGGGATATTTGAAGCTGATGAAGTGCTAGTAAGCGCGGAAGTAAGCGGGAAAATCATCGAGTTTAGTGCGATAGAGGGAAGCGAACTTGCGCAGGGACAAGTAAGCGTAAAGATTGACTCAACCCAAATGCAACTAAATGAGGCAAAACTCTCCTTGCAACTCCAAAACGCCACAAGCGAATCAGAGCGTTTAAAACGGCTCTATCAAGCAAATGCAGGGACAAAAAAGGGCTATGATGATGCGCATTTGCAAGAGCAGATTTTGCAAAAAGAGCTAGAGATTGTGCGCGATAACCTCGCAAAAAGCGACATAAAAGCCCCTATAAATGGCGTGGTGCTTGAAAAATATGCAAATATAGGCGAGCTCGCCCTGCCAAATAAGCCCCTCTACAAACTCGCAAATATTGATTCGCTACGCTTAAAAGCGTATTTTACAAACGCTGATATAAGCAAAATCGCTTTGGGGCAAAAAGTGGCGGTGTTTGTAGATTTTGACAAGGGATTTAGCGAGTATGATGGCAAAGTGATTTGGATTTCGCCAAAGGCAGAATTTACGCCAAAAACGATTATGGCAAAAGATGAGCGCGAAAATGTCGTCTATGCGGTAAAAATCGCAGTAGAAAATAAAAGCGCAAATAGCGAAAAACTTATCAAAATCGGCTCGTATGGGCAAGTAAAAATCAAATAGATTTTTCGTGAATCTAGATTTGGGAATCTTGAATCGAGATTTACGAATCGCGACTAAATATAAAGAGAATTAAAGGCGTAAAATGAATAGCAAAAATGACAAAGTAATTTTACAAGCACGAGGTTTAAGCAAATCTTATGGCGAAAAATCACACGCCACACCTGCGCTAAAAAACGCCACATTTGAAGTGAGAGAAAATGAAATCTTTGGGCTTATCGGCGCAGATGGCGCGGGGAAAACCACGCTTATTAGAATCCTAGCCACGCTATTGCTTGCTGACAAAGGCGAGTGTGAGATTTTGGGGAGGGATTTTGTGCGTGATTTTAGTGCGATTCGCACGGATTTGGGCTATATGCCTGCGGTGTTTAGCTTGTATGCAGATTTGAGTGTGGAGGAAAATCTAAACTTTTTTGCCAATATTTTTAATGTGAAGCTAGAGACAAACTACGCACTTATTGAGCCCATTTATCGCGCTTTGAAACCATTTAAATCCCGCCGTGCAGGTGCGCTCTCTGGCGGAATGAAACAAAAACTCGCCCTTTGTTGCGCACTAATCCATAAGCCTAAAATCTTACTCCTAGATGAGCCTAGCATGGGCGTAGATGCGCTTTCTCGCGCGGAGTTTTGGGAGATTTTGCGTGGGCTAAAAAGCCAAATGTCTATCATTGTATCTACGCCCTATATGGACGAGGCGCAGTTATGCGATAGGGTGGCGTTAATGGCAGGTGGAGAGATTTTCCGCTTAAACACGCCAGATGAGATTATTAGTGATTTTAGCGGGGAATTATTCGCGCTAAAAAATTTGCCTTTCTCGCTTTTAGCGGATTTGCGGAAATTGTCCCAAGTCAAAAGCGCGTTTTTATTTGGGGAGAGTTTGCATTTGCGATTGCATAATAACGCAGATTCTAGCCAAAATATCGAATCTTTTTTGCGCAAAAAAATTGCGTTGCGCTGATTTGGAGGTTGCGCCCATTTCCCCAAATATCGAGGATTGTTTTATGGAGTTTGCCAATGCGTGAGAATGCTACGGCTATCATAAAAGTGCAAAATCTCACCAAAACTTTTGGGGGATTTTAATGCCGTTAATGATATTAGCTTTGAGGTTATGAAAGGCGAGATTTTTGGATTTTTGGGTGCAAATGGCGCGGGGAAAACTACGGCTATGAAAATCCTTTGCGGACTAAGTCTGCCAAGCCGTGGCGGTGGAAGTGTGGCGGGATTTGACATAGTTACCCAAAGTGAGCAAATAAAGCGCAATATCGGCTATATGAGCCAAAAATTTGCACTCTATGAAAATCTAAAAGTGTGGGAAAATATCTACTTTTTTGGGCGAATCTACGGAATGAATCAGCGTGAAATAGAGCTAAAAATGAAAGATGATTTGGCGCAATTAGATTTTAGCGATAAGCGCAATATGCTAGTAAGCGAACTCCCGCTTGGCTGGAAGCAAAAACTCGCCTTTTGCGTGGCAAACTTTCATAGCCCAAAAATCATCTTTTTAGATGAACCCACAGGCGGGGTAGACCCGCTTACACGGCGGCAGTTTTGGGAGCGCATATATGAGGTGGCACAAAGCGGGACTTGTATCTTTGTAACCACGCATTATATGGACGAAGCTGAGTATTGCCATAGGGTTAGCATTATGGTAGATGGCAAGATTTGCGCACTTGATACGCCAAACAATCTTAAGCGACAATTTGGTGCAAAAGATATGAATGCAGTGTTTTTTCATTTGGCAAAATCTGCCAAAAGGGGCGAGTAATGGATAAAAATCACATTACAAATATCCCCCAAAATTTTTTTAATCACCCAAAGATTTTAGCCTCAAAAGCGTTTATCAAAAAAGAGTTTTTGCATATTTTCCGCGATATTCGCACGGTTATGATTTTGGTGCTTATGCCCTTAGTGCAGATTTTGCTCTTTGGCTTGGCGATAAGTAGCGAGGTGCGCAATGTGCGCTTTGCCCTGCTAGATTTTGCAAATGATTCAAACACGCAAAAAATCATCTCTCACCTAAGCCAAAATCCGCATTTTATCTTGCAACAAAATCTCATTACGCAAGATTTTGGCAATGTTTTCTCACGCGCATTTAAAAGCGGAGATATTGATTTTTTGCTGATTTTTCCGCAAGATTTTAGCGCGAATCTATATAGCGGGATTCGCCCCGCGCAAGTGCAGATTATCCTTGATGCAAGTGATGCAAACCGCGCTAGCACGATAAGCATTTTTACTAGCAACATTATCCAAAATGCGTTTGCAAACGATATAGCGCGAAGTCCGAATCTTGATTCCGCGCAAAATTTAAGCATTTCCTCCACAATGCTTTTTAATCCACAAGGCAAATCCGCGCTAAACTTTGTGCCCGGGTTACTTGGGCTTGTGCTAATGCTAATTTGTGCGATGATGACTAGCATTTCTATCGTGCGCGAAAAAGAGCAAGGCAGTATGGAAGTGCTTTTGATTTCGCCACTAAAGCCCTCGCTTGTGATTATTTCAAAGCTAATTCCTTACTTTTTGCTTTCATTTGGGATTTTGGTTTTGACGCTTATTGTGTGCGTGTTTGTGCTTGATTTAGCTATTGTGGGTTCGCTTTCGCTTCTTATTGCGTTTTGTATGCTCTATCTTTTTCTCGCGCTTTGCATAGGGCTAATGGTCTCAAACCTCGCAAAAACCCAAATTGTCGCAATGCTTGTGTGTGCGATGCTGTTTATGATGCCTGTGATGATGTTTAGCGGTATGATTTTCCCTATGGAATCAATGCCAAAAATCTTGCAATATTTTAGCGACATTATCCCTGCAAAGTGGTTCATAATGGGCGTAAAAAAAAATAATGATTGAGGGCTTGGGCGTGGGCTACATTTTAAAAGAGAGTGCGATTTTATGTGTTACTTTGGCAATCGTGCTAGGCGTTAGTCTAAAAACTTACAAGGTAAGATTATGAATATACTTGATTTTGTGCGTAGGGCGAAGCGCGATTTAGGATTTTTGATTAAGAAAGAATTTAAGCAATTTTTTCGCAATAGCTTTTTGCCTAGAATGCTTGTGGGCTTTCCTATAATGGCGATTTTGGTAATCCCTTGGGTGGCAAATATGGAGATAAAAAATGTCAATCTCTCCGTGCTAGATTTTGATAAATCCACGCTCTCAAATGAGCTAATCACTAAGATTCAAGCAGGAAGTTATTTTAATATTATACACAATGCGACTTCATTTGAGAGTGCCAAAGAGTGCATTTATCGCGGTGAATGCGACATAATTATCGAAATCCCAAATGACTTTGAAGTAAATGTAATCACTAAATCTCGCGCCTCAATCGCGCTGTATGCAAACGCGATAAACTCTACCAAAGGCACACTTGGGGCTGGGCATCTGAGCAATATTATCGCAGAATTTAGCGCGGAGAAGAATGCGAAGATTCAAGATTGTCGAGGCGCGGCAAGTGTAAATAGTGCGACTTTTTCAGGTAGCGGTGCAAATCTTGGGAATCTAGAGATTTTAAGCCTTTATGCTTACAATCCGCATTTAGATTACAAACTCTATATGATTCCAGCCCTAACAGTTATGGTGCTAACGCTTTTATGCGGGTTTCTCCCCGCATTTAATATCATCGGCGAAAAGCAAAGTGGCAATATTGAGCAAATCAATGTAAGCCCCCTGCCAAAGTCGCTTTTTATCATCTCAAAAGTCATTCCCTATTGGATTATGGGAATCGTGGTGGTAAGCCTTTGCTTTTTACTTGCATTTGTCGTCTATGGCTTTGCCTCGCGTGGCGGATATGGTAGCATTTTTGTCTTTGCGCTTGTGTATATTTTAGTTGTTACAGGGCTTGGGCTAGTCATCTCAAACTACTCAAACACAATGCAACAAGCAATGTTTGTAAGCTACTTTTTTATCCTCATTTTGATTTTGCTAAGTGGGCTTTTTACCTCCATAAAGTCAATGCCACTTTGGGCGGAAATGCTGACTTTGGCAAACCCTTTGCGCTATTTTATCGAATCGCTACGGGCGATATTTTTGAAAGGTGATAGTTTGCTAGATTCGGCGTTTTTGTGGAAAGATTTGTGCACACTTTTATGTTTCGCGCTTATCTTTAATCTCTGGGCGATTGTAAGCTACAAAAAGCAAAGTTAAGCGTTATGATATAATGTGAGATTTTAAAAATGGCGAATCACTAAAAAGGGGCAAAAATGAAAGGTGAAAAATCTACAAAAGATAAATCCACCAAAGAGGCGATTTTAGATACTGCGCTAGAGCTATTTGCGCTTCAAGGCTATGACGCCACCTCCACGCGTCAAATCGCCCAAAAATCTGGCGCGAATCTAAGCGCGATTTCATATCATTTTGGTAGCAAAGAGGGGCTTTATAAGGCGAGTTTTTTGCGCTGCTTTGGCTTTATAGAAACGATTATTGATTCTGCACCCACTTCGCCTATGGAAAAAATCACGCATTATGCAACAAAAATGAGCGAACTTCACCAAAAAAAGCCCTATATGGGACGAATTTTTATCCAAAATATTATTAACACAAAATCATTTATGCTTGATGATATTGCCAAGCGTCAGGCAAAAATGCGCGACTTTTTCTTTGGGGCGTTGCAAGATGGCGTGAAGCAAGGGATCTTTAGGGCTGATATAGATATAGCATCAAGCGCGGTGGCGTTGCTAGGGATTGTGAATTTTTACTTTTTTATCCGCAGTGCGAAAGTGTTGCCAAAAGACTTTGAAAAACTCTCACAAATCTACACTAAAAATGCCCTAGAGATTTTCCTAAATGGCATAAAGGAGTAATAGATTCGTGGGATTTTGGGGCGAATCTTATGCGTGGCACACATCGAATCTGCTTTATGGTTTGCCACGAATAGCGTTTATGATTGTCTGCATTTTAGCAAAATTTTTAATGCCCTGCGATTCAATTCCGCTTGAAATATCAATAGCGTAGGGATTTAGCGACATTGCGTGGGCTAGATTGTCCGCATTTATCCCACCTGCAAGGAAAAAGCGCATTGCAAAATCGCGCTTAAAATCTTGCGAATCCAAACCCTGCGAATCGTGTGAATCTAAACCCCGCGAATCTTGTAGTTTTTGCGCCAAAAGATTCCACTCAAACGCCACGCCACTCCCTGCATTTGTGCTATCTAGCAAGATAAAATCCGCGCTTGATTCCAATGCCTTTCCCAAAGAATGCGAATCGCGCATTTTTATCGCCTTAATAATGGGCGTAGCGTTGCCATAATCCCTTTGCAAAGATTCGCGCAACGCGCTAATGTAGGCATTATTTTCATTGCCGTGAAGTTGCACCATATCGATGATTTTACTTTGCAGTGCTTCACAAACGCGCTCCACATGGCTATCCACAAACACGCCCACCGCCTTGATTCTTGAATCTAGACGCGCTTTTAGCCTTTTTGCCAAAGCAAAATCTACAAATCGCCTTGAATTTTCCGCAAACACAAAGCCCACAAAATCGGGCATTAGCGCATTTGCGAACTCAATATCACACTCCCTAAATAACCCACAAAATTTGATTTTCATTGAAAATTTCTCTCAGGCACATTTAGCTTAATAAATGCCTTTGCCAAATAAATCGCAGTGCGTTTATTGCCGTCCAAAAATGGGTGAAATTTCACACAGCAAAAAACCAAATGCGTGAGTTTATCCAAAAAGCTAGGGTAAAAATCATCGTTTTTGATATGCTCTAGCGCGGATTCTAAGTAGCCCACGCGCGAAGATTCAAAGCCTTGCAATCCGTCCATTTCTGCCATAATATCGCTATGCAGAGCGATAGTTTCATCAAATGACAAATATTTCATTTATCTTTTAGTCGCTCAAAAACGGCGCGATTGTGTGATTTGCGCAAATCATCTAACATTTCTTTGCGCAATTTTTCAAAATTAGATTCGCCTTTTTTAGAATCTTGTCGCAAAATCGTAGCATTCGCATTTTTTGCGACTTTTTCAAAATCGCTTAAAAATTCCTCTTTGACATTTTGGATAATTAAAGTCATTTTGCATTCCTTTTGTAAAATCTCGGGCGATATTGTAGCAAAATTTAGTTTTATAGATTCGCGCCTTATGGCTTTGATTTTAAACTTTTCTTAATCGCCCTTTTATCAAGCCCCATTTTTGCATAAAAAAGCGCGACAACTTCTTCGCGAGTTTTCACTTCAATCATTTGCTCTTTTTTAAAATCCCATTTATATCCTGCGCCTGTGCCACGCTCACCACGATTGTGTAACTTGCTAAAATCAATCTCGCTAATTTTTTCTAACCGCACATAAAGATTATCAGGTGCGACACCGATAAAGCAGATAAAATCGCAATTTGGCGTGTTTTTGATATGTTCATTTTGAAATTTATCATTCACATCAAGGCTTGAAGTCTTTACCTCCACGCGAATATCGTTGATTTTTATATCCCAATCGCCTTGGTCGCCGTCTTGATACGCCAAAGAAATATTGCGCTCTTTGCTAAAAATATCGCGCAAAAGCCGTTCGCCAAAACTCCCGCGCTTGTCGATTTGTAAGTGGCGAATCCGTGCGTATTTGCTCGTGCTTTTCCATTTTGAAGTCGCATTTACTTCGCGCTCAATCTCGCTAAATACGGCATTTGCAATCTCTAAAATATCCATTACATTAAGCCCTTATCATAAAATCCCTTTTCAATCAATGCCTTTTCGATTAAAGAAGTGCGGAGATTTAGGCTAGAATTTGTCCCTAAAAAGCTCACTTGCACCCAATCAACACTTTGCAAAGCCTTTTTTACTCGCTCTTTATCCTTTAAAATCACTATGCCATATCCGCGCCTATGTGGCAAGGATTCAAAGTCATAGTAAATTTTCATTTGTGGCTTGCTAGCAGAGTGAAAGCAAGTGCTAGGCAAGTATAAATCGCACTTATACAGCATTGCTTTGTTTCTCGTGCTTGAACTCGTCCCGCCATCGCTTAGTGAGTAGATTTTGATAAAGTCTTTGCAAGTTTTATGTGCGTTAGATTCAATATTTAGCGTTTTATTGCTAAGCAATTTTTTATGCGCCCAAATTTGAAAAAGCGTGGCTACCTCAACAGCCTTGCCATTTGGATACACAAAGCTATTTAGCGGGAGTTTTTCGCTATGGACTAGCTCATAATCTCTCACGCGCTTTTTTGGGCTTCCCTTGCCATCGCTATCAAAAAGCGGTGGCAAAATAAAGGCGATAAAATCAGCAAATTCACTTGCGTGGTTGATGAAACGCAGGGCTAAATTCCCGCGCAGTCCAAAGGGTGGATTGCCAAGCACGATATATTTTTGGTGTGAATCTTTTGGGGCAAATCCTAAAAAATTCTCACACAAAATGCCTTTGTTTTCATACTCTTTTTTGTCCTCCAAATCAATGCCGATTCGCCTGTCTTTTGGCAAAAGATTAAAAAAGCTCAAATCTCCGCAACTTGGCTCGATGAAAATATAATCATCTGCCTTAATGTTGTGGATTTGCAAAAAGTGTGAAAAGCTCTCAAAGCAGTATTTTGCCACTTCTTTTTTGGTAAAAAATTCATTATGTGAGCGAAAATCCACCTTTTGCAAGTCGTATTTGTTGCCAAGCAAAAAGTTTAAATCATAGAGATATTCATTTGGGATTTTTTGCGTGGCTTCCCAACGCTTCAAAGTGCCTGTGTGTAAGAAAAGTTTATCCGCGATTGATTGTAGCGAATGTGATGAGCGAAGTTCGTTATACACGCTTGTGGCTGTCATATTTTTGGCTAAATTAGTCGCGGTTGCCGTCATTGTGTGCCTTATAAAATTTTTGTGAGATTATAGCGCAAAATTTGCGGTTTTATTCAAATCTGCGCAATCGATTTAACGCGTGGGCTTTGTTAGATTCGCGCATTAGCGATTCGCCAATTAGCACGGCATTTATGTCGTGTGATTGCAAAAGGGCTATGTCCTCTCTTGTGGCGATTCCTGATTCACTCACAAAGATTCTATCCTTTGAGACAAGCTTTTTTAAGCGAATGCTCGTGCCTAAATCCACTTTAAAGCTTCGCAAATCGCGGTTATTTACGCCGATAAGTTTCGCGCTTGTTTGGAGTGCATTTTGCAAAGCAGATTCGCTGTGCGATTCTATCAAAACGCTTAATCCCAAAGACTTTGCAATCTCACAAAACTCCACCATTTGCGACAACTCTAACGCCTCGCTGATAAGCAACACACAATCCGCGCCCAAAACTTTTGCGCCATAAATCATATAGTTATCAATGATAAAATCCTTGCGTAGAGTGGGGATTTTCACGGCATTTGTAATCTCACGCAAATAACTATCCGCACCCAAAAAATATTCTGGCTCGGTTAGGCAAGAAATGCAATCCGCCCCCGCACTCTCGTAATCCTGTGCGATTTGGAGGTGTGGAAAATCTTGCGTGATTATGCCCTTTGAAGGCGAAGCCTTTTTCACTTCGCAAATAAAGCGCATTGTGGATTTTTCACTAGAATTTACGCTTGAATCCGCATTAGAATCCAACGCCTTTTCAAATGCAAAAGGCGGTTTGATTGCAAAATCTAGCGAATCTAATGGATTGCCATAACTTGCCTTTGGCAAGTTTCGCAATGACGAATCTGTGCTAGATTCAAGCAATTCACGCTGTTTTTTATACAGCGATTCTGCCTTATCCCGCATTTTGTGAAAAGATATTTGTGCTTTTTCCCGCTCCACCCGCAACTTCGTAGATTCGACAATCTTGTGTAAAATACTCATTGTTTATTACTTTCGCTTATAAATCGCTCTAATTGCGCCAATGCCTTGCCTTTATCTATCAAATCTTCCGCCATTTTCACGCCTTGCGCTATATCGCTCACTTTATTCGCGACATAGAGCGCAGCTCCCGCGTTTAGACATACAGCTTCGCGCTTTGCACCGCGCTCTTTGCCACTTAAAATTCCTCGCGTGATTTGGGCATTTTGCGCCGCATCGCCCCCACGAATCTCATCTTTACTACGCATTTGATAGCCAAAATCTTGCGGAGAGATTTCATAATCTCTAAATTTCCCCTCTATCACTTCACACACGGCAGTTTTCGCACTCACTGAGATTTCATCAAGATTATCCTTGCCAAAGACTACCATTGCGCGTTTCACGCCCAAATTATTCATAACCCGCGCTAGTGGCTTCACAAGGCTTTCATCATACACGCCCATAAGCTCCATATTCGCACCAGCAGGGTTTGAGAGTGGTCCTAAAATATTAAAAATCGTCCTAATGCCTAGCTCCTTGCGAATGGGTGCGACATAGCGCATAGCGATATGATAATTTTGCGCAAACAAAAAGCAAATGTGAATCTCGCGCAAAAGCTCCACACTGCGTTCAGGTGGGAGATTGATATTTACGCCAAGTGCTTCAAGCACATCAGCTGCGCCACTTTTAGAGCTTGCCGCACGATTGCCGTGCTTTGCCACGCTCACCCCCGCACTTGAAACCACAAGAGATGCGGTGGTAGAGATATTAAACGAATTTGCACCATCGCCTCCCGTGCCTACGATTTCAAGCACATTTTGATTGTGTAGCAACTTCACGCAATGCTCACGCATACTCATCGCGCTACCCGTGATTTCATCAATATTTTCGCCTTTTAGACTTAATGCGGTAAGATATGAGGACATCTGCACAGGTGTGGCAATGCCTTGCATAATCTCATCCATTACTTCCCGCGCCTCTGCGAAACTCAAATCCTGCTTTTTGCTTAATGCCAAAATCGCTTCTTTAATCATAGAGCTGCCTTTGAAAGATTTTTAAGCGCGAATCATAGCGCAATAAGATTTAAAATCTAGCAAATCATAGCCACTAAAAATGCTATAATGTCGCTTTTTAAATCTAAAAGGTGCAAAAGTGATACTGCTAATTGATAATTACGACAGCTTTGCCTACAATCTCTATCAGCTATTAGGCGAATCTTTGGGAGAATCTAACGAATCTAAAATCCGTGTGAATCGCCCAAATCGCCAAGAGATTTGCCAAAAAATCCGCGTGATTCGTAATGATGAGCTAACTCTGCGCGAAATTAAATCATTATCGCCCAAACTAATCGTCCTATCTCCCGGACCCGGGAAGCCAGAAAATGCAGGGATTTGCGTGGAGGCGATTAAGCATTTTGCGGGGAAAATCCCCATTTTTGGCGTGTGCCTTGGACATCAAGCAATCGCCCTTGCCTTTGGAGCGCAAGTAAGCTATGCCAAAAGCATAATGCACGGCAAAACTTCGTGCATTACGCTTGATACAGATTCGCGGCTTTTCAAAGGATTCGCCCACACAACTAGCGTGGCGCGGTATCATTCTCTTGCCATTGTCAAATCATCCCTGCCAAGCGAACTAAAAGTCATTGCAAAAAGCGAAGATGGCGAGATTATGGCAATCGAGCATAAAAATTTCGCGCTTTTTGGTGTGCAATTTCATCCCGAATCCGTGATGACAAAGCAAGGCAAAGCAATGATAAAAAATATTTTAAAGACAGTGAAATAAAATCAATTTTAGCGCACCTTAAAGATAAATGTTTCCGTTGGCATTCTAAAAAAGTTTGTGTTTTTAAGATTTGTGCCAAAATATTTTGCGCTAATGTATTGTGCCAAAGGCACTAGCGCGACATAAGGAATCGTGTGAAAACCACTTTTAAACACTAGCTCCCCATTCTCCCCTGCCACACGCAATGAATCGCCAAACGCACCTTTATTGCTAACAATAATCAAATCGCCCATTTTAGGCGCGTCATATATCACTTCAAATCTATCATTTTTATTGCTGTGTGGGGCATTTGTGCGCAAAATATCCCACACATTCATATCCATATCGTGCGTATCAATCGCAAAGTCTATAAGATAAAAGCTATAAATCTGCGCATCGTAGCCATATAGCTGTTTTCCACGCCCGATTCCAGCGAAATAAACCTTTGCATTTGGATTCGCACTCAAATAATCCGCCACAAAATCCACACTACGCTCAAACTGCACACCTTGCGCTTTTAAGTCTATCATTTTATAGATTCCACTAGGCAGATTTTGCGTGAAAAATCCAAAAAGCCCCAAAATTATGCAGATTTTTATAAAAAGATTGTGAAAATATTTGCGCGAAAAATAAAGCAAACTAGGGATTCCAAATACGAAGCAGGGCAAAAGATAATATGGATTATACATTTTTAGTGCGATAAATACACTCAAATATGCCAAACTAGCGCATAAAAGAGCGTCAAAAAACGGCTCAATCCGCGCTTTTTTAATCGCCACAAGATAGATTCGATAAAGTGCGATTCCACCTATACCAAAGGCAATCAAACTATCATTTAATGCAAATCTAATCAATTCACGCGCAAAGACAAAACTCTCTTGATAATAATGTTCGCGCACATTGTTAAATACAAGCACTAGCAAAACATACAAAAGCGCGTAAATTAGGGCAGATAGCAAAATATAAAGCGCGTATTTAGCTAAATCTTTACTGCGATTTTGAAGCGCATAAATTAGCAAAACCACGCCAAAGGCAAATGCCGCAATAAACGAAGGCTCTTTGTAATAAAGGGCGATATTTAGCGATAAAATGCCAAATATTTGCGTGAATCTGTTAGATTTGTCCGAATCTTTATATGAATCTCTGCTTAAATCCCTTATCACGCAAAAACTACAAAGCATAAAAATAGATAGCCAAATAATTTGTATTTTTTCAGGGTAACAAATACCAAAAAAGACGATGACAAAGCCA
>CAKUOH010000009.1 GCA_934668765.1 uncultured Helicobacteraceae bacterium
TTTGTCCCGTTTTTATCGACTATGAGTTTATCAAGCGAATATTCTTTGCCAAACTCAAAAGCATTGCCAAAATCTAAAATGAGTTTTGAAGCAGAATCAAAAAAATGAACTCCGCCGTTAGATGCGGCTATCAAATGCGAATTATCGTTCTTTGTCCCCGTAGCATTGAATGAATTTGCGTTTTTATCTATAATCATTGCATAGTTTTTGAGAAACAAAGTCGTATTGCCACTAAAATGCACTTTACCGCTTGTAGCGGTGTTTGATATATTTATCAAGCCAAAATTATTTACGACTATGGGCTTATTAAGAGAGCTTTGTGAGCTAACATTTACGCCACCCATAGTGCCGTAGTTTGTAATATTTGTAGTGAGATTACTAGCCCAAAAAGTAAGATGTCCAGAAAAATAGCCATAATTATAAAAATTAGCGATATTTGTAGTATTGCAAGTATTATTCTCGCAACCGATTTTTTGGGCGGTAATATTGCTATAATTGATAAAATTTGTGATTTGAGATTGAATGGATATTTGGTCGTTTGTGCTAAATGGATTGTGATTTGTGATTTCGCTTTGTGGCGTATTTATAGTGCAACTTTGTCCGCTTTGGCAGAGCTGACTTAATTCGATGGCATTAAGGGCGATTTCCCCCCCCCCGTTATAAGTAAAGCCAAAATTGCTATGATTTTATTTCGCATCGTAATGTCCTCCTTTTTGTTATTTTACCACCCAGCTTGTGCGGCGATTGCAGTGGCGATTGCAGCGACAATATCATCATTATTCACGCTCTCACTTGGCATAAGCTCTTGCATTTTGGACTCCAAATACGAAGTATCAAAATTCCCCTTGCGAAAGTCCTTATCCCGCGCAATATTTAGCAAAAATGGGATTGTAGTCTTTATGCCACGAATCTTAAATTCTTCTAACGCACGAATGAGTTTATTCACCGCCAAATCATAGCTACTTGCACGGACGATTAGCTTGGCAATCATCGAATCATAATTTGATGGAATCACATAATCTTTATAAACCGCGCTATCGATTCGCACAAAAGGTCCTAGCGCAGGATAATACGCCGTGATTTTGCCCGGGCAGGGCATAAAGTCATTTGCCACATCTTCGGCGTTTATACGCACTTCAATCGCATAGCCTTGATGAATCACCTCGCTTTGATTCAAATCCAAAATCTCGCCTGCCGCATAGCGAATCTGCCGTCCGATTAAATCAAAATTCGTAATTTCCTCTGTGATGCCGTGCTCGACTTGGATTCGCGTATTCATCTCCATAAAATAAAAATTCCCCAGCTCATCGACTAAAAATTCAATCGTCCCCGCATTTGAATATCCTGCCGCCTTTGCCGCAGCCACTGCCACAGCACCCATTTTACGGCGCAAATCTAGGCTCATAGTGGGGCTTGGCGCAATCTCAACTAGCTTTTGATGACGGCGTTGAATTGAGCAGTCGCGCTCTAGCAAATGCACGATATTGCCGTAATTATCGCCGATAATTTGAAATTCGATATGTCTAGGATTTTCGATATATTTTTCCATAAAAACTTCATCATTTTTGAAAAATATCATCGCCTCTCGTTTGCAAGCAGAGAAATTTTCCAAAATCTCATCATCGCCACGCACCACACGAATCCCGCGCCCACCACCGCCATTACTCGCCTTTAAAATCACAGGATAGCCGATTTTATTTGCGATGATTTTGATTTCATCAATGGTGTGCGTGTTTAGCGGCTCGGTGCCGGGCACGATAGGAATGCCATTTGCCTTCATAAGCTCTCGTGCGGCGTTTTTATCACCCATCTTGGCAATTACTGAATGGTCAGGTCCTATCCACACAATCCCCGCTTCTTTGACTTTTCTGGCGAACTCGGCATTTTCGCTTAAAAAACCATATCCCGGGTGAATCGCCTCCGCCCCGCAGGATAGTGCAATATCAATGATTGCATCGCCGTCCAAATACGCTTTTAGCGCATCGGAGCTTACTTCGTAGCTCTCATCTGCCATTTTGATATGGAGCGAATCTCTATCGGCGCGGGAGTAAATCGCCACGCTATGAATGTGTAAGTCCCTGCACGCGCGGATAATCCTAACGGCAATTTCGCCACGATTTGCAATTAAAATCTTTGAAAACATTTGCTTTGTCCTTAATTTGCGTTTTTGGATTTTTTATTTGCAATATTACTAAAAATCGCTTAAAATTATGTGCAAAAAATTCTTAAAATATATGCGAAGCGCGAATCTTTAGGGGAGATTTTAGGTAAAAGCGTGGGATTCGTAACATTTGCATTAAAAATATGGTGGAGTGTAGGGGGTTTGAACCCCTGACCTCAACGCTGCCAGCGTTGCGCTCTCCCAACTGAGCTAACACCCCGTTTTAAAAATTTGCGATTGCCACGAATCTAAACTTTATTGCGAATCCTAGCGAATCTCAAATCACATTTTTACAAATCGCTAAAAACCTAAAATCGCATTTTATCATAAAATCTTAATTTATTTTTATGATGAGCGCATCTTGCTTAAAATCCCCAAGCATTCATCTAATTTCACCTCCAAATCAAGCGCGAAGTCCATATATTTGCGGAAATTTTTAAGAATGGCTATGTTATTTCTGCATTCCTTGATATTCATCGCATAAAATGCTTTTAGTGCGTCAAAATACACGCTCTGCGCCATTCCTTCTAGCTCTTTTGCGCCATCTAGCATAGAGACAAATCTATATTCTTTTTTGAGCCGAAAATACTTGCGATAGTCGGCTTTGGCAATCGCTTCTAGTGCTTCATCGACTTCGTATGGATATAGCAAAATCTCTTGAATCACGGCAATTTTATTAGGAATCTTTTTAAAAGGTATCACAAGCGCATTTGCGTCATCTTTTTTGCCTTTTTTGGCAAGGTCTTTGGCAAGTAATAAAATCTTTAAAAATTTATCCTCAAAGTCCTTATATGCCTTTAACTCGGCGATTAGCGGATTATTTTGCACCATAGGAATGGCGCGAATCTCAATGCCATTTTCCATCAAGCGATTAAATTCATCAATTTCCCTAAATTGCCTTGATAAATTCACAATAGTATCATTTTTGCTAGGGACGCCATTATATTGCTCTAAAATTTTCATCGCCATTGCGCGATTCCCACCACAAGCCAAAGCCTTTGCCTCTATCATATCTGCTTCAAATCGCGCTTCTAATGCCATATAAAAGCTCTCTTTATGCAAAAATTTATAAATATTTGCAAATTTATACGCTTCTAAAATATTATCATCATCAAGCAGATTTTTGCCATAGGCGACAAAATCATCGAAATGATAGCCCAAAGTGATTTTATCTCTGGATAAAATAATGCTATTATCCTCAATCACAAATGCTTTGTAAGTCATCTCGCTTAGGTTATCCATAAGTTTGGTTTCCGTGCTAAAATCACATAGACAAAGTAAGCCATTCGCACTTAATACAAAAATATATGAATCTTTATAGTGGCAAATATCCACGATTCCCGTATATGCAACTTGGAATTTATGCTGAGTGATTTGCGTGTGCGTGTCAATCACATAGATAAATCCCTCAATATCGCCTAGCACTAGCACACTTGAATCTTTAAAAAATCGCGCACATTTTATCGCGCTAGTGGCAGTTAGCAGGTGTCTGCCCGTCTTATCTTTATTTTTATCATAAAAAATCACGCTTCTATCATAGCCAATAGATATGATGAATCGCTTATTTGGGCTTTGCCTTGCCATAAGCACAAAATCCCTATGCCTTGCGATGATATTTAGCAATTTCCCATTTGCAATATTATAATTAGACAAACTGCCATTTTTTCCGCCTACCAAAACGCTTCTGCCATCATCGCTAATGCGGACGCATTCTATGCGCGATTCATCAATCAATCGAATCGCACGAATGCTTTTATCCGCTTGTGCGTCATAAATTTGGACGCTTGATTCATCGCGCTCTACAAATGCAAAAAGCGGGAGATTGCTACAAAGTGAGATTTTATTGTGCTTAAAGTCGGATTTAGGCAAGGATAGCGGGACTTTTTTAGATTCGCTACCGATTGTATTGCCAATCCAATACATTTCCTCTTTAAAATCAAAGGCAAAAATGCTGTTTGACGAAAAGCACAAAATATCTGCGACAAACTCATTTTCTACCCTAAAATACGGCTCTATCATTTGAATCTCCCCATTTCTAAATCCGTGCGATTTATGCTAATCCTTGTAGCACATAATTTGTATTTCATCATTACTATCGCCCTTTTTTAGGCAAACGCGCTTGACTTGACTGCGCTCATTTGCGCTAATAAAGTAGCGATTTTCAATGCCATAAAAATTTATAAATCGCACAAAAAAGCCCACGCGACTTGTTTCCCTAAAAACCACTTCAATATTAAACATTTCCTCTTGTTTGGCGCGAATCTCAGCCTTTATCGAATCCTCTCTTTGCGATAAACCTTCCAATAATTCCTCATAATGATTAAAGACTTCATCTGCGCCTTGTGCCTTGCGCTTGTAGATTCGCAAGATTTCATCCCAATTATGCAGATGATTGATATTTGCGTTTTTCGCGCTCAAATTTTCATAAATCAATTCGCTTGTATTTTTTAGTGCGTAAATTTCATTTTTATCCTGCAAGATTAGATTATGCAGTTTTTTTAGATGAAAAAGTCTATCATAAAGTTTCTCTAAACTCGCCTTTTGTGCGCCATATAGGCAAGGATATAAAATGAACTCATTATTTTCGCCTATCATATTTTTGATGACTAGCGATTTTTGGATAAAGAGCAAATTATTTGATTGAATATGTGAGATTCGTGCGGTAGAGAAATAAATTTTAGAGCCGTTTAGATAATTTATCGATAAATCATCGCATTCAACTTCGGCATTTTCGCAGTGGCGAATCTCCGCTTCACTAGCCTCCAGCCGTCCTTTTAGGTGCAAAATCTGTGCGCTTTTTGTTTTTAGCTTACTTTTGATATGCACTTGCCCATTTATAAAAAGATTTTTAGAGCAAATATCCACCGCGCCAATGTTGCCTACGATTTTTAAATCATCTACATTAAGACTAAATCCGCTAGGAATCACATCTTTTAAAAGCGCGTCATTGCGCACGATTAGCGATTTTATGTCCTGCTCTTTGATATTTTGGATATTTTTGGAGTTAATATTATCCACAATTATGCTTTGTGAAATCATCATAGTGCCATTTACCACAGAGACATAGCCGTCATTTTGCGCGGTGTAGATGATATTTTCATTTTGTTGTGAAACGACTATGCCTTCCCCTGCCTCAATGCCGATAGGATAGCTTAATCCCACGCCATAAAGATTGCCATAGATATTGCGCCACGGCGCAGCATAACGGGGCTTTTGATAGCTTAATAAAACTTCGCCTTTTTTCACGCTAAAAAATCCACCGCTCAAAAGTAGGCTATCGTGCGAAAGGACAGAGTGCGAAGCGTTTTTAGAGATTAGCAATTTTACCGCCACACTCTCTACAATCGGCTCTTTAAGCCGACAAATATCGATTGTGTAAAATTCTGGTTTTGCGTCATTGCTTTTTAGCTTTTCGGCGACTTCGGCGATTTTGCGCTCGATTCCATTCCACGAAAGATTTATGATGATTCCACGATATGCACAAATATTTATAATAGTTTGATAGATTATATCTTCTAACTTGCCAAGCTGTGGGATTCGGCTAGTATAAATATTTGTGCGAAGTTCTAGTGCATTATCATTAGTCTGCACTTGAATCAAAATAGGATAAAACGAACTCTCACGGCGAAAAATCTCTACTTCATATTTTTGGATAATCGTGTAATTTGTCTCAATATAGCTATTTATGCCGTCATTTTCAATGGGCGTTTCCTCTCCATTTTCCCTTAAAATAAAAGATTTATAACCCACAAGATTATAGTCAAGCACTAGCGGATTTATATCATTTTCCGTTGCAAAACTCTGCAAAATGCCCTTGATATTCTCGCCACTCCGCAGGAATCTACCACTTGATGAGACACTATTTAAACTCTGCTCCATAATATCCTAGCCCATAAAAAATACAAAATAAATTTGACATTATACAAAATCTTTACTTTTTAGATTCGCATTTGCCAAATTCAAATTTGCAACGGCGCAAGATTCACACAAAATCAAGCGCACAAATATTACTTTTTCTCTTTCTCCACGATTTGGACGATATTATCCCCCACCATAAGCGCGATTTTTTCCATAAATTCCGCTGGACTTGTGAATCCTACGCAAGAGCAGTTTATCTCGCCTAGCACGAATTTATCTTTGCCCGCTGAATCTGTATCAAGGATAAAATCCGCCGTCCAAATAAGAGGCAAATCATAATTGCCAAGTTTTGAGCGAATCTCAGGCAACTGCGCTAAAAACCAATCAATCAAACTCTGCCAATCTTTTGGCTCATCATAGCGATATTTCGCCCCACTAAATAGTGTCGCAGAGAACGCATCGCCACCTTCGGCTGGCTTTTTATGCACGACATACACAGGCGTTTTATACAGCATTAGGATTCTGATTTCGCCCTCTTTTATGCGTGGGAGGAATGTCATATCCACAAGCATTCCATTATCCCCTTTGAGATAGACTTCGCAAAAATCCATAAACTCGCCTAGTTTGCGCTCTTCGCTGTGATTGTCCTTTGCCTCTGTGCAAATGATTTTAGTATCCAAAGGGAGCGAATCTACTTTGCCATAAGCACTCGCATCTTCTAGTCTCACGCGCCAGATTCCCTCGCCTGTGGAGCCACGATTTTGTTTTAGCACGCGTTCGCCTTTTGCCAAAGTTTTGGGGAAATTTTTCTTAAAGTCGTGCTCGCCACCTGCTTCCCATTTCACGCCGATTCTTGCTGCTTCATTTGGCTCATAATACGCCAAAGTATCCGTAGGCACAAGCTCAGTATTGCGTAGCTTGGTAAGTGCGTCTTTTGCGCCATAACCTATCATCGCATCAGGGTGAGGCATACCCACTAGCCCTGCATCGCAGAGTTTGCGGAGCACATCAAAGTAGAGTTTTTCTTCTTTGAGATTGCCCGGATTCACACGCGAGACATAGCCATCAAATTTAGCTTTTGCTTCTTCAAAAATCTTATTACGCTCAGATTCATTGCGCAAAATCTCATCAGTGAAAAATATCACTTCCGCATTCCAGCCCTTTGCTTTAAGCGCATTTACCATAGGCATCGTGTCTTTGCGATACCCATCAGGTCCTTTGTCGCTTCCGCCCTTTGCTTCAAAAAATACAATGCTCTTTTTCATTATCTCTCCTTAAAATTTAAAAATGTGCGAAATTTTATCATAATTTTGGACGATATTGCCTTTTTAAAAACGCGCTTTTATCAAAAATTTAGCAAATTTAATACAAATTTTCTTAATTTTTAGATACAATCGCAAACTCAAATTTTACATTTCAAAACAAAGGACTTAATGATGAGTAGTTACTACAAAAATCTATCCATTGCACGCAAAATCGTATTTATATTTGCGTTGATTGTGCTTGTGATTATCGTGGCGTTGGCATTTGTGATAAATACTGCTGTTAAAAATACGCTAGATACAGAAGCAAACAGCACATTGGTAAATACAGCAGCGCGGTATAAGAATTTTATAATGGTTCAAAATGAATCAGTATTAGCTTCGCTAAAAGTCGCACATAGCATTGCAGAGGCTTCTATACGCGATGGGCGCACTATCACAGATATGGGCATTATCACGCGCATTATGGAGGCAGCTACGGAAAATCAATATGTCGCATTCGGCTTTATGCTAGTAAATCAGCGATATGCAAATCTCGCTACAAATGTCCCAGCGAGTTATTACTTGCCAAATGGACAGCTTGGATTTGGCACAGTCAATGACGGCAAAGGTGGCGCAAAGGCTTTCACAATAAATGAGCAAACTTTATCGCAAGTCCCAGTCCTAAAAGCTGCACTAAAAAGTGGTAAGGTAGAAGTAGGCGACCCAAAATACACTACCATTAACGGAAATAGGCATTATGCTTTTAATATAGCATTGCCCATCATCAATCCACAAAAGCAAGTCGTAGCTGCTATCGCATTGTCTGTGAATCTAGATGACTTGGATAAGCGATTATCAAATCCTTCATTGCAAGTTTATAAAAATGACAAGCGATTCATATTATCAGAAGGAAAAATAGTGCTAAATACACTATCGCCAGAAACGCGTGGCAAAGCACTAGCCGAAATCAATACACATAGCACTGCGCAAAATGTCATACAAGCAAACAAAACCAACGCAACAGGCTATTATGAATATCAAAACTCCATTAGCGAATATGGCACAACGGCAATAAATAGCTTTGAGGCTATCCCGGGCGCAGGTAGATATTGGAGTGTGGGCGTGTTTGCGCCAGATTCTAGCATACACGCACCGCTATATTACTTGCAAAAAGTCATTTTGGTTGCCACTATATTGGATATTTTGGTAATTATCTTAATAAGCTATTTTTACATTTCCAACACAATCTCAAGGCGCATCAAAAATATCTCTACTGCACTTTTTGGATTTTTTAAATACCTTAACCACGAATCCAAATCTCTGCCAGAGCCACTTCGCGTTGTCGCAGAAGATGAGCTAGGCAAAATGGGAATTGCAATCAACGAAAATATCGAGCGCACGAAAAAGTCGCTAGATATGGACGCCGAACTTGTAAAAGAATCTTTGGGTGTGATAGAGCATTGCAAAAAAGGCTACACTGATAAGAAAATCACGCTATCAGGTAGCAATCCACAGCTAAACACACTGCGCGATTCGGTAAATGAGCTAATTGAGCTACTTGCTACACAAGTGGGCAATGATTTGGACGAAATCAACCGCGTGTTTGATAGCTTTACGAATCTTGATTTTAGCACAGAGGTAAAAGATGCGCACGGCAGGGTGGAAACCGTTACAAATACTTTGGGCGAAGAGATTCGCAAAATGTTAAAAACTTCATCGGATTTCGCGCATTCGCTATCTAACGAGGCAGATTCGCTATCAAAAGAGGTGCAAAACCTTACGAATCTAACGAACTCTCAAGCCACTTCGCTAGAGCAAACGGCATCTAATGTCAAGGAAATCACCGCTGCTATGCAAGATGTCAGCTCACGCACAAACGAAGTCATCGCACAAAGCGAGGATATTAAAAATGTCATCGGCATTATCCACGATATAGCCGACCAAACGAATCTACTTGCGCTAAATGCAGCGATTGAAGCAGCTAGAGCTGGTGAGCACGGACGCGGATTTGCCGTAGTCGCCGATGAGGTGCGCAAACTAGCCGAACGCACACAAAAAAGCTTGGGCGAAATCGAAGCAAATATCAATATCTTGGTGCAAAGTATCAATGATATGGGCGAATCGATAAAAGAGCAAACAGAGGGCGTTACGCAGATAAATGAAGTCATAGGCGAACTAGAAGGCGTAACCAAAGAAAATGTCAAAATTGCGAATAATTCATCGCAAATTAGCACCAAAGTAAGTGGAATTGCGCAAGATATTTTAGCAGACGCCGATAAAAAGAAATTTTAAATAGTCATTGCGAGGGGTTACAATGACTAGGTAGTGCGATTTGTCATTGCGAGTGAGTGAAACGAACGAAGCAATCCAAAATCTACCCACCCCCTTAATCCCCCTCCGCAAGGGAGGGGGAATTTTGTAATTCACTATTGCAATATATAGAAATGAAGGACGCACATTTACAATTTGCCACACCTCCCTAATCTTTCCTGTAATGAGAGGGATTTTTGATTCCCCCACCCTTGCGGAGAGTTTCGCATTTGATTCCCCCACCCTTGCGGAGAGTTTCACATTTAATTCCCCCTCCCTTGCGGAGGGGGCTAGGGGGGTGGGTTCGTCATTGCAATGACGAAATATTCGTAGACTGCCACGACTTGCTTTCGCAATGCAGGGTTTGCAAGCAAGTCTAGCAATGACGCTAAATTTACCCCAAACTTCATTTTATTCACGCCTTAACCAAAAACTAGCCAAATTTTTAGATATAATGCGCTTTTTGATTTTTAAAATAAAGGATTCGCGTGGAGTGGTTAGAAAACGCATACAAGCAGATTGAAAACGCTAACGATTTAGCAGAGTTAGAGAGTGTGCGCGTAAGCATTTTAGGCAAAAAGGGCAAACTCACAGATGAATTTAGCAAATTAAAAGATTTGCCCACAGAGGCAAAAAAAGAGCGCGCCAAAGTGCTAAATAGGGCAAAAGGCGAGATTGAAAGCGCGTTAGCCGAATCTAAAAGCAAAATTTCGCAAATTTTACTTGAATCCCGCCTCCAAAGCGAAAAAATCGATACTTCGCTTTTTAGCCCAAATGCTACCCAAAGCCACGCACACCCGATAAATATGGCGTTTGATAAAATCATCGATTATTTTGTAGGCGCGAATTTTAGCATTTCAAATGGTCCATTAGTGGAGGACGATTTTCATAATTTTGAGGCACTCAATCTCCCCAAATTCCACCCTGCACGCGATATGCAAGATACATTTTATTTTAAAGATTTGAACCTGCTTCGCACTCACACTTCGCCCGTGCAGATTCGCTCACTAGAGCGACTAATCGCAAATAATGGCGACTTTCCGCTTAAAATCATTTCGCCCGGTGCGGTTTTTCGCCGTGATTATGATATGACGCATTCGCCTATGTTTCATCAAGTCGAAGGGCTAGTTGTCGAGCGTGGCGATAAAATCAGCTTTGCAAATCTTAAATTTATTTTGGAGGATTTTTTGCGCTACATTTTTGGCAGTGAGATAAAGGTGCGATTTAGGGCTAGTTTCTTTCCATTCACAGAGCCTAGCGCGGAGGTGGATATTTCTTGTATTTTTTGCGGGGGCGAAGATTCGCACTCACAAAATTGCAGGGTTTGCAAAGGCACGGGATTTTTGGAGGTTTTGGGCTGTGGCGTGGTAAATCAAAATGTATTTAAGGCGGTAAATTTAGAAAATGTCAGCGGATATGCCTTTGGGCTTGGCGTGGAGCGATTTGCGATGCTGCTTTATGGTGTGAATGATTTGCGTAGCTTTTTTGAGACGGACTTGCGATTATTAAGGCAATTTTAGGGCAGAATTTGGAGTTTTTAGATGAAATTTAGCAGGAATTTATTATCAAAAATCGTGGATATTTCAGACATTAGCGATGAAGTGATTTATAAAACGCTCAACAATATCGGGCTTGAAGTCGAATCGCTAGTTAGTTTTAGTGTGCCAAAGGGCGTGGTTGTAGGCAAAGTCATCGACAAAAGAAAGCACGAAAACGCCGATAAATTGAGTGTTTGCAAGGTAGATATAGGCAGTGAAGTCTTGCAAATCGTGTGTGGTGCAAAAAATGTCGATAAAAATCAATTTGTCCCTGTGGCAACTATCGGCACAAAATTAGAAAAAATCACAATCAAAAAAGGCAATTTACGCGGGGTTGAATCGCAAGGTATGATTTGCTCCACCACAGAAATCGGGCTACCCAAAATCGAAGATGGCATTTTTGTGTTAGATGAAAGTTTGGGCGAACTCACGCTTGGCAAGGAACTTTGCGAATATGAGATTTTCAATGATAGCATTTTTGAAATAGCCATTACGCCAAATCGTGGGGATTGTTTTAGTCTGCTTGGCGTTGCGATGGATTTAAGTGTCGCCCTAAATGTGAATCTAAAATCACTCACAGAAAAAGAAAAAAATAGCGAAATCGCGCCCGGCATTGGGCGAATCCTCCACATTCAGCACGAAAACAACCTAAATGTATCCCTTTGCTACAAAGTTGCTCAAATCAAAGACTTGCAAAACACCGCAGAGTTGCGACTAAATCTCGCCATAAATGATTTGCTTTCAAGCGATTCACTACATAACATAATTGCTTTTAGCACCTATATGACGGGCGTTTTGATTAACGCATACGCATTTGATAGCTTTATGGGGAGCGATGATAAGATTATCTTGCAAATCAAGCGCGATGAAATGAGCGTGGAATCGGTGTTTTTTGGCGATAAAAAGTTAAGTCAAATCGGCATAGATAGCGTGATTAACGCTGATAGCGATTCGCATTTAGTGGTATTTGAAGCGAGTTTTATCCCGCCTAGCGTGATTGCTACGGCGATTTTTAACAATAGCATTAAAAGCGAATCAAACGCATCTTATCTCGCCAAGCGGGGCAGTTCGCCACTTTTAGAGGACGGCATAAACTATCTTTCGCATTTGATTTGCAAAATGTCGCAAAGCACTATTTATTCATCTACGCAAGGCATTTTGCAGGAATATCCGCAAAGGCGAATCGATTTTCATTTTGATGAAATTAGCGCAATTATCGGCAATGAAATTAAGAATGATGAAATCACTGCGATTCTAAAAAAAATGAATTTTATAGTAAGCGTGGCAGCTGATGATAGCCTAGTAAGTGCGAATCCACCGCGCTACCGCCACGATATAAACTCCGTGCAGGACATTGCAGAAGAGATTTTGCGCCTAAAAGGCATTGATTTAGTGCAATCAAAGGCGCAAATTTTACCACAAAGCGCGAATATAAATGATGATTATAGATTCTATGGCTTTAAGCGCGACATTGCCAAAAAGGCGATTGCAATGGGATTTTTTGAAGCATTGCATTATGTTTTTTATGAACGCGGAATTTTAGAATCCTATAAATTGCCCGTTGTGGCGGAAAATTTGGATTTGCTAAATCCTATCACAAATGAGCTAAATACGCTCCGCACTTCGCTTCTCCCTGCGCTTTTGGATTCAATCAAGCGCAATGAAAATTATGGTTTTGAAAAAGTCGCGCTTTTTGAAATAGGTAGCATTTATGACGCTAATCGCGCCGAATCGCAGAGTTTGGCATTTGCGACAAATCTATGCAAATGCGAATCAAAATATCCCACGCCCAAAGGCAAAGAGTGGGATTTTTATAGCTTTGCGGAAAGATTAAGCGATATTTTGGGCGGATTTGAGCTAGAAAATTGCGCTAAATCTAGTGGCGAATCAAAGGGCGATTCGAGTGATTTAAAAGGCGCAAATCTTATCAAATCCAAAGGCGATTTATTTCACAAAGGAATTTGCGCGATAATTATCAAAAATAGCGTCCCTATCGGCATTATCGGCAAACTAAATCCTTACATTGCCGACAAACTAGAAATCAAGGGCGCATTTATCTGCGAAGTGGATTTAGACGCGCTATTTAGGGCGAATCCACCTTTGCAATTCAAAGCATTTTCAAAATATCAAGATTCATCGCGCGAATTTAGCGTTTTAGTGGATAAAAATGTCAAATTTAGCGCAATAAAACGCGCGATTTTAGGCGAGAAATTCCCACACATTGCGCAAATAATCGCGCTTGATAGATACGAATCAGCCGAATTTGGCGAGAAGGTTAGCATTAGCTTTAAAATCACATTTCAATCACTGCAATCCACGCTAAAAGCAGAAGATTTGGGCGATGATAAAATCATCAAATTTTTAAGCGATACATTTGGAGCAGAGATTCGATGAGTGATTTAAATCAAATGCGTGTAACGAATCTATCGCCAAAATCTACGCAAATTACGGCGCAAATCGATAATATCGCAAGTGATAAATCCATCTCTCATCGTGCTGTGATTTTTGCATTTTTAAGCGGCAAAACAAGTGCGATTCGCAACTTTTTATTTGGCGAAGATACGCTAAATACGCTAAAAATCGCAATGCAATTAGGAATGGGTGTTACTGCAAATAGCAAACCGATACGGCATATAGATGAGATTCCACGCGATTCAGAATTGCAACTCACACGCCATAAGGACGGCATTTTAGAGCCAAATGATATTTTAGATTGTGGGAATGCGGGGACGGCGATTCGCTTGTATTTGGGACTTTTAGCAGGGCAAAAGGGCAAATATTTTGTGCTTACAGGCGATAAATATTTGCGCATTCGCCCTATGAAGCGCGTGATTGCGCCTTTACAGAGTATTGGCGCAAAGATTTTTGCGCGTAGTGGGGATACACTTGCGCCCATTAGCATTGTGGGGCAAGATTTGGCGCATTTTTCTTATCATAGCCACATTTCATCAGCGCAGGTAAAAAGCGCGATGATTTTGGCTGGACTACACGCAAACGATTCTACTACAAGCACATTTAGCGAAATAGCTTTAAGTCGCGACCATAGTGAGCGAATGCTAAATGGAATGGGCGCGGAGCTAAAAATAAATGGCAATGAAATCACAATCGCCCCGCTAGATTCGCAACTAAAACCGCTAGATTTGGAGATTCCCGCCGACCCATCAAGTGCGTTTTATTTTGCGATTCTTGCGCTCATTGTGCCTAATTCGCGTGTGGTGCTTAAAAATGTGCTATTAAATAAAACGCGAATCGAAGCCTTTAAAGTGCTAGAAAAAATGGGCGCAAATATTGAAATATCGCTTAAAACTTCGCTTTATGAGGACATAGGCGATATTTGCGTAAGTTGCGAGGGTAATTTATGCGCGGTTGAGTTAAGCAAAAATATCGCGTGGCTAATTGATGAAATCCCAGCCCTTGCAGTCGCATTTGCCTTTGCAAAGGGTAAAAGCGTAGTAAAAAACGCAAAAGAACTTCGCACAAAAGAGAGCGACAGAATCAAAGCTACGATTGATAATTTAGCGCGATTTGGCGTAGAATGCGAGGAATTTGAGGACGGATTTTGCGTGTGTGGCGGATTTACGCCACCAAGCAAAAAAGTCGCAATCGACAGCTATGGCGACCATAGAATCGCAATGAGCTTTGCGATATTAGGCGCAGTGTGCGAAGTAGAAGTGGTGGATTCGGGTTGCATTGATGTGAGCTTCCCAAACTTTTTGGCAATTTTGGAGCGATTCGTATCTATTAAAAATGAAATGCGCGAATCTAAAAATCCAAAAAGCGAAAATCCGCACAATTAAGGGATAAAATGCAAACCAAACGCGCAGAAAAATACGGCTTTTGTTTTGGGGTAAAAAGGGCGATTCGTCTTGCCGAACAGCATAAAAACGCTCTTTCTTTGGGACCGCTAATCCATAATCAAAAGGAAATCGATAGATTAAAGCGCGATTTTGGCGTGAATGTCGAGACAAATTTGGATAATGTCCTACGAAATAATACTTTGCGCGATTCAAGCGTGATTATCCGCACACACGGCATTCAAAAGAGTGATTTGAAGCGACTTAAAAATTTTAGGGCGCACATAATTGACGCCACTTGCCCTTTTGTGAAAAAGCCCCAGCAGATTTGCGAAGAGATGAGTTCGCAGGGCTATGAGATTGTGATTTTTGGCGATGAAAATCACCCAGAAGTGCGTGGCGTAGCAAGTTACTGCAAAGAGCCTTTTCAAATCGTGCTAAATAAAGAGCAGCTTAAAAAAGTCGGCACAAAAGTCGCGCTCATCTCGCAAACCACGCGAAAAATAAGCGCATTTTTAGAGATTGCAAATCATTTGATAACGATTTGCCCTGAAGTGCGTGTGTTTAATACAATATGTAATGCAACTTTTGACAATCAAGAAGCAGTGAAACTTTTGGCACAAGAAGTGGATATTTTAATCGTTGTGGGGGGCAAAGAGAGTAGCAACACAAAGCAGCTTTTAAACATATCGCTTGAATTTTGTAAGGATAGCTACTGCATTGAGGACGAAAATGACTTGCAACGCGAATGGTTTGCAGGGAAAAAGCTCTGTGGTATCACCGCTGGGGCTTCTACGCCTGATTGGATTATCGATAATGTCGAAAATGCAATACAAAATTTTTAAGGCAGATTAAATTTTAGGGGCGGACTATGGATAAAAATCTAAATATTGCGATTTTATGCGGTGGGAGTGGGACTAGGCTCTTTCCTATCTCGCGCGAACTTATGCCAAAGCAATTTGTGAAATTTTTTGATGGCACTTCGCTTTTTCAGCAGACAATTTTACGCAATCTCCCTTTGAGCGATAAATTTTTCATTATTACTAATGAATCGCATTATTTTTTAGCAAAAAATGAGATTGAAAAGCTAGATTCGCGCAATCTAAAAGTGCGTTTTATTTTAGAATCAATCTCCAAAAATACCGCTGCTGCTTTGCTTTTCATCGCACTTCAATGCAAAAAAGATGAAGTGATTTTGGCACTGCCAAGCGACCATATTATAAAGGATTTGCCAAATTATAAGCAAAGCATAAAAAACGCTACGAATCTAGCGCAAAGTGGCAAAATCGTGCTTTTTGGGATAAAGCCTACAAGCGCAAATACGGGATATGGCTATATTAGCGATAAAAATGGCAAAGTCGCATTTTTTGAAAAGCCAGACTTTGCCACCGCGCAAAAATACCTAAAAGACGGCGGATATTTTTGGAATAGCGGAATGTTTTGCTTTAAAGCTGGGGTTTTAATCGATGAGTTTAAGGCGCATAAGCCCGAGCTACTAAAATGCGCCCAAATCGCACTTAAAAACGCTCTAAAAGATAGCGATTTTGTGCATTTAAAGCGTGAGGATTGCGAGAATTTGGAGGATATTAGCGTTGATTATGCGATTATGGAAAAGTCTAGCAATCTTGCGCTAATTAGGGCGAATTTTGCGTGGAGCGATGTGGGGAGCTTTGATAGTTTAAGCGATGAATATCCCAAAGATAGCGCAGGGAATGCCCATAGTGGCGAGATTTTGGCACTAGATTCACGCGATAATTTCGTGCTATCAAATAAACTAACGGCGATTTTGGGATTAGATGACTTGGTAGTCGTGGATACCGATGATTGCTTGATGATTAGCAAACGAAATGAATGCCAAAATATCAAAAAAATCGTGCAGATTTTAAAAGATAAAAATAGCGATTTGGTGCGCTATCCAAGTATCGTTTATCGCCCGTGGGGGAGCTATCAGGTGCTATTAGAGAGTGCATTTTATAAGATAAAAAAAATCATCGTCCGCCCTAAAAAGCGTTTGAGTTTGCAAAAGCACTTCCATCGCAACGAGCATTGGATAGTGGTAAGCGGGAGCGCGGTGGTGCAGGTAAATGAGCGCGAATTTGTGCTAAATCGCAATGAAAGCACCTACATTCCTATGGGCAGCGTTCATCGATTGAGCAATGAAGGCAAAATCGATTTGGTAATCATCGAAGCGCAGGTAGGCGAATACTTGGGCGAAGATGACATAGTGCGATTGAGCGATGATTATCGTAGGGTTACTTAAAATTTTGATTACGAATCGCCTGTCATTGTGCGCCGTCATTGCGAGATTTGACGCAGTCAAATCGTGGCAATCCAAAAAGAAACCACGAAGATTTACGCGCTATTTTAGCTCGTTCTACTTGCGGTTGCAAAAGTAAAACAAAGCAAAAAGCTTTTATCAATCTTACCTAATGTGCTTAAAGATTTTACACAAAGAATTTTATGAAATTGGACAAATTTTTGCAATTTTTGAAGATTCAATATCCAAGAAAAAATACAATAAAATTGAACGAAATTTCTTTTCTTAAGATTTTGTAACGAATCATATACCTATTTTTCATAGTGTGTAGCATAACTTAAAAACCATTTGTGTAAGGCAAAGTCAAAAAGAGAATCTCATTTACATCTTACTGCAATATACACCTACCACCAAAACACTGATTTATACTTAAAGCACTAGGCATTGCACCATTGCCGTGTCTATCATCGCCCTCACCTGTGCAATTATTATTTGAAATAGAGATATTAAGCGGATTTGCAACAGCTCCTGTAAGTTGCACATTTGACAATGCTACTAAAATTCTACCTCTTGGCGTTAGGATTCTCAAAGCATCATTGGTATTTCTTGCTAATGCGTTTCGTGCGATATGTTGCCTATATGTTTCAAAACTTGCAGTTGATAAATTTGTAGGGATAAAATAAATCCCATTTTCTACCCTTAAAACAGGCATAGCATGCCCTGATAATGCCCCACCTTGCCTATTGCCTGTGTAGATATTGACGATCCACAATGAGCCCAAAGGTGCTTGTAGCATAGTATTTATAAGCCTAGTTATATCATTTGGATTCTCTGCTATGGCACTTGCGCGCCAAGTGTAATGTGGCAGCATAGTTTCTGCCATAGCTTCAAAATTTCGCATTACGCGCTCATTATACTGCTGCCTTGTTTCTAATGGAATATTTGTAACTATAAGATCATTTAGTCGTTCTGCAAGCAAATTATAGCGTGAGCGAAAAGAGATAAAAGGATTTCTGTGCTCTGCTGTATCAAAAAAATAGCCTCCACTGCTTAATGGCTGTCTGCTATGATATTCCTCTAATTCTGCTAGGATTTGAAAACTATGCAAAAGGCACACACCGCAAATCCCTATACGCTCCACGCTACCATCATTGCTTCGTGCAATTTGATAAAATCTTTGTAGCCATTCTTCTGTGATTTGAAAGCTAGGTGGAAGAGAGCGGACAACCCGTTTTGATTTTAAGGTTTGTGTAGAATTTATATTATCTTGCACTTGATTACTAGGAGATGGACAGAAAGTTAAGCTATCGCTTAAATTGCCATTGACATAGCGATTCCACCGCTCAATGTATTCATTAAACAAAAAAAGCGATTTTGGCGAATTTGTGCTATCTTTTTCTAAAAAACTAGGCTTTGCAGTGTATGGCACACCCCAATTTGCTCCATATTGCGTAAGACGCAAGAAATTCCCATTTCTATCACGCAAAGCACCGCTACTTCCTACAAGTGCAAAAAACTCCCAATAAGTGCTTTCTTTATCTTTGGATATTTTATCATTACAATTAACCCATTTAACCCAATTCCAATCCTGACTACTGCTTTGCTTTGAAGCTATGCAGACAAGTGAGCCACTGCTTGTATCATATTGTGCGATATGTCCATTTTCTGGATTATAAATAAGCTCAATTAAATCATCTTGAAAGCTTTGATTATTTTGCAGATAATAAATACCAAATTGCATAGGCGATACAAAGCTCCAACCAATAAAAGTTTTAATGCTTAAAGTAGGCGGAGTAGCTAGAGTATTTATCCAATTTTGCATATCTTTTAGGCTATGCGTATAGGCTTCTTTTGGATTTTTAGTAATAAAAGCATACCAACTATAATCTTGCACTTCAAATTTAGAATCAAAGGTGTAAAATTTATTATTTTTCACAAGCCATTGCTGATTTTTATCATTAAGCACACAGGGACGAAGTCTTAAATAGCCACTGCTTTTTGTGCCTTTCATAACGCCATCTGGAGCGGTCATACAAAGCCAAGTATTATTTACATTCCAACTTACGCGATAAAACACATCATAACGCGCAGGTTTTGCCTTGTGGCAAAAATCTAAATACACATAACCCTCTTTGCTTGAAAATGATGGTGTGTAGCAGTAGGTTTTGCCATTGTGAGCTGTGATTTGTATCTTACTATCCTTTGGTTTATCGGCTAATTTTTGCGTGGGAGTTTGTAAAAGTGAGGCATTATTAGCAAAAACTACATTGATAAAAAATACAAAAAACAAGAATCTAAACATAAAAAATTCCTTTAAAAATTTAAAGTTAAATAAACAAGATTCGACCCATTAAGCGAATTTTGGCTTATTATCCAGATAAGCCAGATTAAGATTTTATATAAATCTTAGGCTTTAATTTTTTGTATTGTATCTAAATTTTCGTTTTTGGCTGGAAAATAAAAAGATTTAATCTAACTTAATAAGACTTTAATATAAATCTTAAATCTTTTGATTTTTATATGGCATAGTGTAACTTCTACAATATTGAGTAATTTTTGATATTTTAGAGGATTTTAATAATCCATAACAAAATATCTTGAAAACCTATCCCAAATTTAGAATCTAAATTTTTTAAGATTCGCACTTGACATAATGCGTTTAAATTTGATAAACTTGCGATTTTTATTTTCCAAAAATCAAATTAAATCAAAAATTTTGCTGGCTTAGCTCAGTTGGTAGAGCATCTGCCTTGTAAGCAGAGGGTCGGGGGTTCAAGTCCCTTAGCCAGCTCCATAAATTTAACACGACAACGAAAATAAATGCAGTGTTAGAACCAAAATTTAGTGTTTTTGGGTGAGTTACTCAAGTGGCCAACGAGGGCAGACTGTAAATCTGCTGGCTTTCGCCTTCCGTGGTTCGAATCCACGACTCACCACCATTTTTATGAAATGGATTTGCGGGAATAGCTCAGTTGGCTAGAGCATCAGCCTTCCAAGCTGAGGGTCGCGGGTTCGAGCCCCGTTTCCCGCTCCAAAAGGCTAATATATTATTTGGGAGCTGTTTAAAATCCCCAAATTATTAGCTTTTTATGCCCATATAGCTCAGTGGCAGAGCACTTCCTTGGTAAGGAAGAGGTCGGCGGTTCAATCCCGCTTGTGGGCTCCAGATTTTCGGTAACGATTTAATTCAAACATAAGGAGAAATGTTATGGCAAAAGAGAAGTTTAACAGAAGTAAGCCACATGTCAATGTTGGCACAATCGGGCATGTTGACCACGGCAAGACTACGCTTAGTGCTGCGATTTCTGCTGTGCTATCGCTAAAAGGCTTGGCAGAGTTGAAAGACTATGACAATATCGACAATGCCCCTGAGGAAAAAGAGCGCGGGATTACCATTGCGACTTCGCATATCGAGTATGAAACAGAAAATCGCCACTATGCGCATGTGGATTGCCCCGGACACGCCGACTATGTCAAAAATATGATTACAGGTGCGGCGCAAATGGACGGCGCGATTTTGGTGGTATCAGCTGCCGATGGTCCTATGCCACAAACTAGAGAGCATATCTTGCTTTCTCGTCAAGTAGGCGTTCCATATATCGTGGTATTCTTAAACAAACAAGATATGCTAGATGACGCGGAGTTGCTTGAGCTAGTAGAAATGGAAGTGCGTGAATTGCTTAGCAAATACGAATTCCCAGGCGATGATACGCCTATCGTGGCTGGTTCTGCGCTAAAAGCATTAGAGGAAGCAAAAACGGGCAAAGTTGGCGAATGGGGCGAAAAAATCCTAAAACTAATGGAAGAAGTGGATAAATTTATCCCCACTCCACAAAGGGATACTGAGAAAACATTCCTAATGCCTGTCGAAGATGTGTTTTCTATCGCTGGACGCGGGACGGTCGTTACAGGTAGAATCGAGCGCGGTGTGGTAAAAGTCGGCGATGAAATTGAAATCGTAGGGATTCGCGATACACAAAAGACGACAGTTACAGGCGTGGAGATGTTTAGAAAAGAGCTAGACAAAGGCGAAGCAGGGGACAATGTCGGTGTGCTTTTGCGAGGCACTAAAAAAGAGGAAGTTGAGCGCGGTATGGTGCTTTGCAAACCCGGCTCAATCACTCCGCACACGAATTTTGAAGGCGAAGTTTATGTCCTATCAAAAGATGAGGGCGGACGCCACACACCATTCTTTAAGGGTTATCGTCCGCAATTCTATGTGCGCACTACCGATGTAACAGGCTCAATCACTTTGCCTGATGGCGTTGAAATGGTAATGCCCGGCGATAATGTAAAAATCACCGTTGAGCTAATCAATCCTATCGCACTTGAAGAAGGCACTAGGTTTGCGATTCGCGAGGGTGGCAAAACTGTTGGCGCAGGTGTGGTTACAAAAATCATCAAATAAGGATTTTTAGAAAATGGCTAAGGGAAATGTAATTAAAATCGGGTTGAAGTGTTCGGAGTGTGGCGATATAAATTATTCCACTACAAAGAATGCGAAAACAAATACAGAAAAACTGGAGCTCAAAAAGTTTTGCCCTAGATTGAATAAGCACACGATTCATAAAGAGGTAAAATTAAAGAGTTAAGCTTGGGATTTTTGGCTTTTGTGATTTGATGAGATTTGGCAGATTCGTGCAATTTTGGTGCGAATCTAAACTATTATTTTGGTCTAGCTTGGGCAAATCTTAACGAATCTAATTTTAGATTTATACAAATCCAAAGCCAAAGTCTCATAGGTCAGTAGCTCCAATGGTAGAGCATCGGTCTCCAAAACCGACTGTTGGGGGTTCGAGTCCCTCCTGACCTGCCACTTTTCTGTTTGATTGAAATTATATTAAAGTGGACATAGCTATTTATTTTTGAAATGGAGTTTCTATGAAAAGACTAACTACGGCGATTCGATTAGCAAAAGATGAGCTAGATAAGGTTATTTTTCCTACCAAAGAGCAGATTCGCAGTGCACATATTTCGATTCTATCGGTGGTAACGGTGGTAACGCTATTTCTAGCATTAGTCAATGTAATACTTGATGCAATCGTATCTAGCATATTATAAGGAATCAAAATGGCATTAGAATGGTATGCGATTCAGACTTATTCAGGTAGCGAAAAGTCCGTGAAATTAGCTATTGAAAATCTTTTAAAAGAAACCAATATGCTAGATAAAATGGAGCAAATAGTTGTGCCCACAGAGGACATAGTGGAGTTTAAAAATAACAAGCGCAAAGTAACGGCGCGAAGCCTTTATCCGGGCTATGTGTTTATCAAAATCGATTTAAGCACGGAGCTTTGGCATTTGATTCAATCCCTGCCACGCGTGGGGCGTTTCATCGGAGAGGCAAAAAAACCCACTCCACTTAGCCAACAAGATATTGATGTGATTTTGGAAAAAGTCAATAACCGTGCCGCACCAAAGCCAAAGGTTTCATTCCAGCAAGGCGAGTTTGTGCGGATTATTGATGGAGCATTTTTGAATTTTACAGCCACGGTAGAAGAGTATGATATGGAGCATCGTAAATTAAAGCTAAACATTTCGATTTTTGGTAGAAATACGCCCATTGAAATACCTGATTCGCAAGTGGAAAAGATTATATAGTTAAAAAGATTATATAGTGGTTGAAAAAATCATCTAATTTATAACGAAAGGATATAAAATGGCAAAAAAAGTAGTCGGTGAATTAAAATTACAAATCCCAGCAGGCAAGGCGAATCCTTCCCCACCCGTAGGTCCAGCTTTGGGGCAAAGGGGCGTGAATATTATGGAATTTTGCAAGGCTTTTAACGAAAAGACAAAGGATATGGGCGATTTTAATATCCCTGTGATTATCACGGTTTATCAAGATAAAAGTTTTTCATTTATTACCAAAAAACCGCCCGTTACGGATTTAATCAAAAAAGAAGCAAATATCAAAAAAGGCTCGGATAATCCACTGAAAAACAAAATCGGCAAGTTAAGCAACGCGCAGGTTGAATCCATCGCTAAAACCAAAATGGACGACTTAAACGCAAATGACTTGGAAGCTGCAAAGCAAATCGTTTTAGGCAGTGCGCGAAGTATGGGCGTTGAAATCGTTGATTAAAGAAGAGGGAGTTTGTGAATGAAAAAAATAGCTAAGAGACTACAAAATCTTAACGCAAAGATTGAAAAAGGCAAGATTTATGACCTTACAAGTGCGACTACAAAGATTAAGGATTTGGCGAGCGCGAAATTTGATGAGACCGTTGAGATTGCTATAAGACTTGGAGTGGACCCGCGCCACGCCGACCAGATGATTCGCGGGGCGGTTGTTTTGCCACACGGCACGGGCAAAAAAGTGCGTGTTGCGGTTTTTGCCAAAGGCATTAAGGCAGATGAAGCAAAAAATGCAGGAGCGGACATTGTAGGCGATGAAGATTTAGTGGCAAGCATTCAAGGTGGCGATTTAAACTTTGATATGGTAATCGCAACGCCTGATATGATGGCATTAGTAGGCAAAGTCGGTAAGATTTTAGGACCAAAAGGGCTAATGCCAAATCCTAAAATTGGCACAGTTACAATGGATGTCGCACAAGCAGTGAAAAATGCCAAAAGCGGACAAGTAAATTTCCGCGTGGATAAAAAAGGCAATATTCACGCGCCTGTGGGCAAAGCTAGTTTTGAAGCTACAAAAATCAAAGATAATCTTGTAGAGCTAATCAAAATGATAAACAAATTAAAGCCCACTAGTGCCAAAGGCAAGTATATCAAGCGCACTTCCATTTCTTTGACGATGAGTCCGTCTTTGGAGATTGATTGCTTGGAGTTAGCGGATATTAAGTAAGATTTAGGATTGAATCAAATGCTAGATTCGTATAATTTTACGCGAATCTTGCGCTAGATTCAAAGCAGAATCATAAAAAGCGTTTTTTAAAAAAACTTTATCTTGGGACTTGAGACTACAAGGGAGTTTTCTTAATTCTTTGGCTTTGAATCTTTTGCGGATTTGGCATTAGAATCACAAAAGATTTAAGGCAAAAGTCCTTGTATAAGTCAGTCTGAAAGGAGGAAAATATGACAAAGCAAAGTAAAATCGAGCTTGTGAATGCTCTTAGCTCCCACTTTTTGGATTCAAACATTATCGTTTGCGATTATAAGGGATTGACCGTTAGAGAGTTGGAATCGTTGCGGCGCGAAGCATTAAAAAGCGAAGCAAAAGTGCAGGTTATCAAAAACACCCTTGCAGGAATCGCCTTTAAAAACGCAAAAGTCGAAGGCATCGCGCTTAAAGATACCAATATCTTTATTTGGGGCAAAGACCAAATCGCTTTGGCAAAAGTTATCCAAAAATTTGCAGATGCTAATAGCGAGAAATTCACTATAAAAGCAGGATTCTTTGATGGTGCAGTCGTGGATTCAAATCATATCAAAGCTATATCCAAATTGCCCAGCAAAGAGGAACTTATCGGTATGCTTCTATCTGTATGGAGCGCACCAGCAAGGTATTTTGTAACAGGATTAGACAATCTAAGAAAGCAAAAAGAAGCTAGTTAAATTAAAATTAAGGAGTAAAAAATGACAAAAGCAGATGTTTTGGAGTATATCTCTAATCTTTCGGTATTAGAACTTTCAGAGTTGGTAAAAGAGTTTGAGGAAAAATTCGGCGTAAGCGCAGCTCCCACTGTGGTAGCAGGTGCAGGTGGCGCGGCAGCAGGTGCAGCAGCAGCGGAGGAAAAGACAGAATTTAGCGTCATTATCACAGATAGTGGCGATAAGAAAATCAATGTCATTAAAGTTGTGCGTGAAGTAACAGGGCTTGGGCTTAAAGAGGCAAAAGACGCTACCGAGCAAGTGCCACACACGCTAAAAGAGGGCGTAAATAAAGAGGAAGCCGAATCTATCAAGAAAAAACTTGAAGAAGCAGGCGCAAAAGTAGAGATTAAGTAAATCTCTAAATGGATTTTGTAAGATTCTGCGAGATTCGCGCAGAATCTTTAAGTATTTTAACGGCTATTTTTAGCATAGAAAACAGCCTTTATAATATCACACGAAAAAGAGGATAGAAAATGCCAACACAATCACAAATCAAATCAGGAAATAGGCTACGACTAGGTTTTAGTGCATCGCAAGATGGATTGGAAATCCCAGATTTACTGCAATTACAACGCAATAGTTATGATTCTTTTGTCAATGTCAAGCACCCAGAAGAGAGCGGAATAAACAAAGTCTTTCAATCTGTTTTTCCTATACACGACACGCAAAATCGTTTGACTTTGGAGTATTGCGGTTGCGAATATGGCAAACCAAAATACACCGTGCGCGAAGCTATGGAGCGCGGAATCACTTATGCAATCCCACTTAAAATCAAAGTGCGCCTTATTTTGTGGCAAAAGGACGAAAAGACAGGCGAAAAGTTAGGCATTCAAGATGTAAAAGAGCAAAGCATTTATGTCCGTGAGATTCCGCTAATGACACCAAAAACTTCATTTATCATTAACGGCGTTGAGCGCGTGGTTGTAAGTCAGCTCCATAGAAGCCCCGGCGTAATTTTCAAAGAAGAAGAATCCGCCACTTCATCAAATAAGCTAATCTACACAGGGCAGATTATCCCAGACCGTGGCTCGTGGCTGTATTTTGAATATGACACCAAAGATACGCTAGTAGTGCGAATCAACAAAAGACGCAAAGTGCAAGTAACCATTTTGCTTCGTGCTTTGGGCTACAATAGGCAGGACATTATTCGCATTTTTTATCCACTAATTGATGTGAAATGTGAGAAGGATTACTATCTCATTCCTTTCAATCCAAGCGATTTGGTAAATAGCGTGGGCGGGAAAGTTAGCTTTGATATTGTCGATAAAAAAGGTAAATTAGTTTTAAAAGAAAACACCAAGCTTTCGATGAAAAAAGCAAATGAACTCCGCGATGGTGGGCTTGATTTGATAAAATATCCGCGCGAGGTTTTAGAGGGCAAGTATTTTGCCGAACCCATTGTGGATAAAAATGGCGAAGTGATTTTTGATTGTTTAACTCAAATCGATGAGATGAAACTTAAAAAACTCTCCGAGCTAAAAATTACAAAATTTAAAATTGTCAATAGCGAAGCACCGGGCTGTGATTCGGCGATTATCAATTCATTTTTAACTGATGTCGAATCGCTAAATTTGATTCGCAAAGCAGAGAAAATCGATGATGAAAATGATTTAGCCGCCATTAGAATCTATCGCGTGATGAAGCCGGGCGACCCTGTTACCAAAGAAGTGGCGCGAAACTTTGTCCAACAGCTATTTTTTGACACGGAGCGATATGATTTAACCAAAGTTGGGCGAATGAAAATGAATCACAAATTAGGGCTAAAAGTGCCTAGCTATGTAACGATTCTAACGCGTGAGGATATAATTGAAAGCATAAAATATTTAATCAAAGTCAAAAATGGAATGGGACGAATCGATGATAGAGACCACTTGGGAAATCGCAGGATTCGCGCCACAGGTGAACTTTTGGCAAATGAACTTCATATCGGGCTAATGAAAATGCAAAAGGCGATTCGCGATAAACTAGTTAGCACGAACACCGACCACGAAAATATAATGCCCCACGAGCTAATCAACTCCAAAATGATTACAAGCACGATTTTGGAATTTTTCACAGGCGGACAATTATCGCAGTTTATGGACCAAACTAATCCATTAAGCGAAATCACGCACAAACGCCGTTTATCCGCGCTTGGCGAGGGTGGGCTTGTAAAAGAGCGCGTGGGATTTGAAGCGCGTGATGTGCATCCTACGCATTATGGGCGAATCTGCCCCATTGAGACGCCAGAGGGGCAAAATATTGGGCTTATAAACACGCTATCCACATTCACACGCGTAAATGAGCTTGGATTCATCGAAGCTCCCTATCGCAAGGTGGAGAGTGCCAAAGTAAGCGATGAGATTGTCTATGTAACGGCTTCGCAAGAGGAAGGATTAGTCATCGCACCTGCTAGCACGAAAGTTGATGAAAATGGCAATATCATCGAAGATTTGATTGAGACTAGAAAAGATGGCGAGATTATTTTAAGTGAGAAAAATAAAGTTGATTTGATTGACTTAAACCCGCGAATGTTAGTGGGCGTGGCGGCGTCTCTTATTCCATTCCTAGAGCACGATGATGCAAACCGCGCACTTATGGGTTCAAATATGCAAAGGCAATCTGTCCCGCTTTTAAAACCTGATGCGCCCATTGTCGGCACGGGCATTGAAAATATCGTGGCACGGGATTCTTTTGAAGCGATTAAGGCACAAAGAGACGGCACCATTGAGTTAGTGGATAGTCGCAATATTTATGTAATGGGCGAAGATGAAAACGGTGCGTTTATTGATCATTATTCATTACAAAAAAACTTGCGGACAAACCAAAACACTTGCTTTTCGCAAAATCCCATCGTTAAAAAAGGCGATAAAGTTGTAAAAAATCAAGTCATAGCAGATGGCGCGAGTATGGATATGGGCGAGTTGGCTTTGGGGAAAAATATCCGCGTAGCCTTTATGCCGTGGAATGGATATAACTTTGAGGACGCCATTGTGGTAAGCGAAAAGCTAATCCGAGAGGACGCTTTTACTTCGATTCATATCTATGAAAAGGAAATTGAAGCACGGGAATTAAAACAAGGCACGGAGGAAATCACTGCTGATATTCCGCAGGTAAAAGAAGAGGAAATTGAGCATTTAGATGTAAGCGGGATTGTCAAAATCGGCACTTATGTTAAAGCTGGAATGATTTTGGTAGGCAAAGTTTCCCCAAAAAGCGAGGTAAAACCTACGCCCGAAGAGAGACTTTTGCGTGCTATTTTTGGCGAAAAAGCTGGACATGTGGTAAATAAATCGCTTTATTGTCCGCCATCAATGGAGGGCGTGGTTGTTGATGTGAAAATCTTTACCAAAAAAGGTTACATAAAAGACGCACGGGCACTCAAAGCCTATGAGGACGATAAAAATCGCTTGGAAGCCGAGCATCGCGATAAAATCGTAATGCTAGATAGAGAGGAAATGCTACGAATAAGCACCCTTTTAAGCAAAGAAAAACTAAATGCCGCCACAAAAGTAGGCGATAAAAGCTACAAAAAAGGCGACATTGTCAAAAAAGAGGACATTGCCACTATGAATCGCTTTGCTTTAAATACCTTTGTGAAAAATTATTCTAGGGCATTACAGCGAGAATTTGAGCAAATCAAAAATAATTTCTTACAACAAAAGAAAATCTTAAATGATGAATACAGCGAAAAACTCTCCATTTTGGAAAAAGATGACATTTTGCCAAGTGGCGTTGTGAAAAAAGTTAAAGTTTATATCGCCACAAAGCGCAAACTAAAAGTCGGCGATAAAATGGCGGGGCGACACGGGAATAAAGGGATTGTCTCTATCATCGTGCCTGAAGTGGATATGCCTTATACAAAGGACGGCAAAAGCATTGAAATCGTGCTAAACCCGCTTGGTGTGCCTAGTCGTATGAATATCGGGCAGATTTTGGAAATGCACTTGGGGCTTGTAGGGAAAAATTTGGGTAATCAGATTCAAAGCATTTTTGATTCAAATAAAGCAAATTTTGTCAAAGAATTACGCGAGAAAATGACGCAAATTGCCCAAATTTCAAAGCAAACGCAATCGCTTGAATTTATCAAAAAATTAAGCGATGATGAGCTAGTAGATTATGCCAGAGATTGGAGCAAGGGTGTGCGATTCGCAACGCCTGTATTTGACGGCATCCGCGAAGAATCCTTTAAAAAACTATTTGAGTTAGCCAAAATCGATATGGATGGCAAAAGTGAGCTTTATGATGGCAAAACAGGCGAAAAAATCCGTGAGCGCGTAAATGTGGGCTATATGTATATTTTGAAATTGCACCACTTGGTTGATGAAAAAGTTCACGCACGAAGCACGGGACCTTATAGCCTTGTTACGCAACAACCTGTGGGCGGAAAGGCTCTCTTTGGTGGGCAAAGATTTGGCGAAATGGAAGTGTGGGCGTTGGAGGCTTATGGCGCATCGCATACGCTTAAAGAAATGCTAACCATTAAATCCGATGATATTGATGGTAGATATAACGCATACAAGGCGATTACTAGCAATAAGCCCGTGGGCGAATCTGAGATTCCACAAACTTTTTATGTGCTTACAAAAGAATTGCAGTCTTTGGCGTTAGATGTGATAATGTATGACAAAAACAATGAGCCTATGCCACTGCTAGATGAGAGTGATTCGCGTGAGCGCAAGTTGCGTAAGGATTTTGCGTCCTTGCAGTTAGTCCTTGCAAGTCCAGAGACGATTCGCTCTTGGAGTTTTGGCGAAGTCAAAAAGCCCGAGACTATCAATTACCGCACATTAAAGCCAGAGCGAGATGGGCTATTTTGCGCTAAAATCTTTGGTCCTGTGAGAGATTATGAATGTATTTGCGGGAAATATAAAAAGAAGCGATTCCGCGATACTGTAATGGTGTGCGAAAAATGTGGCGTTGAAATCACCACTTCAAAAGTGCGCCGTAGCAGAATGGGACATATCGAGCTTGTAACACCTGTGGCGCATATTTGGTATGTAAATTCACTGCCTAGCCGAATCGGCACACTTTTGGGCGTAAAAATGAAAGATTTGGAGCGTGTGCTTTATTATGAAGCATACATTGTAAAAAATGCGGGAGAAGCGTATTATGACAATGAAAATACCAAAAAAGTCCAAAAATACGATGTGCTAAATCAAGAGCAATATGACGCGCTTCATAAGCGATTTGAGCATACGGATTTTGTCGCGGAAATGGGTGGTTCAGCGGTTAAAGAATTGCTTGAAGAGCTGGATTTGGTGGATTTGCTTGTAAAATTAAAAGATGAAATCAAAGCCACAAATTCGGAGGCAAAGAAAAAGACTTTGGCAAAACGGCTAAAAGTCGTGGAAAATTTCATAAACTCCAAATCAAAGCCAGAAAATATGATGCTAACCGTGCTTCCTGTATTGCCGCCTGATTTGCGTCCATTAGTTGCGCTTGATGGCGGGAAATTTGCCGTTAGCGATGTAAATGACTTGTATCGCCGCGTAATTAACCGCAATCAGCGATTAAAACGACTTTTGGAGTTGGATTCGCCTGAAATCATTATTCGCAACGAAAAGCGAATGTTGCAAGAAGCTGTCGATGCGCTATTTGACAATGCGCGAAATACAAATGCCGTAAAAGGCGCAAACAAACGCCCATTAAAATCTTTGAGCGAAATTATCAAAGGCAAACAAGGGCGATTCCGCCAAAACTTACTCGGCAAACGCGTGGATTTCAGCGGACGAAGCGTTATTGTTGTGGGACCAAACTTGCGAATGGACCAATGCGGATTGCCTAAAAATATGGCATTAGAGCTTTTCAAACCGCATTTGTTGGCGAAGTTGGAGGAAAAAGGCTACGCCACGACTCTAAAACAAGCAAACAAAATGATAGAACAAAAAAGCGATGAGGTTTGGGAATGTTTGCAAGATATTGTCAAAGGCTATCCTGTGCTTTTAAACCGCGCACCTACTTTGCATAAGCAATCCATTCAGGCATTTCACCCAAAAGTCATCGAAGGCAAGGCGATTCAGCTTCACCCGCTTGTGTGTTCGGCATTTAACGCAGACTTTGATGGCGACCAAATGGCTGTGCATGTGCCCTTATCCCAAGAGGCGATTACAGAGTGCAAGATTTTGATGCTTAGCTCTACAAATATTTTGCTCCCAGCAAGTGGAAAGGCGATTGTTGCGCCTAGTCAAGATATGGTTTTGGGGCTTTATTATATTTCGCTAGAGCGCAGCAATGTCAAAGGCGAGCACAAACTTTTTGGCAATATTGATGAGATTATGATTGCGCTTGATTTTGGCGAACTTGATATAAACGCTAAAATCCGCACTTATGTAGATAATCGCCTTATTTACACCACAGTGGGTAGAATGATGATTTATTCAATTTTACCTAACGGAATCCCTGTGGATTTGTGGAATCGCGTGATGAAAAAGAAAGACATTAGCAATCTAATCGACTATGTCAATAAAGAAAGTGGAATGTCTGCGATTGCTAGATTTTTGGATAATCTAAAAGATTTAGGATTCAAATACGCCACAAAAGCAGGAATCTCAATCTCTGCTTATGATGTCATAGTCCCAAATGACAAGCAAAGCATTATTGATGAAGCTAAAAAGCAAGTTAAAGCGATTCAAATGCAGTTTGATAAAGGTTTGCTAACCGAGCAAGAGCGATACAATAAAATCATTGATATTTGGACGGATACTAGCAACACAATGGGTAAAGATATGATGAAGCTAATTGAATCCGATAAGGACGGATTTAACTCCATTTATATGATGGCAGATTCGGGAGCGCGTGGTAGTGTGGCGCAGATTCGTCAGCTATCTGCAATGCGTGGGCTTATGGCAAAGGCAGATGGGACAATCATTGAAACGCCTATCATTTCAAACTTTAAAGAGGGATTAAATGTGCTTGAATACTTTACTTCAACGCACGGCGCAAGAAAAGGGCTAACGGATACCGCGCTTAAAACGGCAAACGCGGGATATTTGACTAGAAAGCTAATTGATGTTAGCCAAAATGTCAAAATCACAATGCAAGATTGTGGCACACACGAGGGCATTGAGCTTACAGATATTACTGTGGGTAGTGAGCTAATTGAGCCATTAGAAGAGCGAATCATCGGGCGCGTGTTGGCGGAAAATGTCATTGACCCGATTACGAATGAGATTTTAATCATTGAGGGTTCGCTTATCGATGAAACAATGGCTAGAAAAATCAAAGAAGCCGAAGTAAAATCCGTTGTGATTCGTGCTGCTACCACTTGCAAGGCAGAAAATGGAATCTGCGCGAAATGCTATGGGCTAAATCTAGGCGATGGCAAAATGGTGCAAATCGGCGAGGCAATCGGCGTAATCGCAGCGCAATCTATCGGCGAGCCCGGCACTCAGCTAACTTTGCGAACTTTCCATGTGGGCGGGACTGCATCAAGGGCGCAAGAAGAAAGGCAAGTTGTGGCGGAGAAAGAGGGATTCATTCGCTTTTATAATATTAAAACCTATAAAAATAAGCAGGGCAAAAATATCATCGCAAACCGCCGAAATGCCGCTATTTTGCTTATCGAGCCAAAAGTAAAAGCCCCATTTGATGGCGTGGTAAAAGTAGAAAATATCCACGATGAAACGGTGGTAAGCATTGTAGGCAAAAAAGAAACGGCGCGTTATGCCGTGCGAAAAAGCGATGTGGCAAAGCCAAACGAACTTGCAGGCGTTAGCGGAAAAATCGAGGGCAAACTCTTTATTGCGCACGGCAATGGCTACAATATCAAAAAAGATGGCAGTATCATTGAAATCATCAAAGACGGGTGGAATATACCACACCGAATCCCTTATGCAAGTGAGCTAAATGTCGAGGACAACGCGCCAATCGCGCAAGTCATCACTGCCAAAGAAAAGGGCATTGTGAAAATTTATAAACTTGTCGGCAACACGCTAGAACGCATTAGAGATGTGAAAAAAGGATTCAAAGTTACAGAAAAAGGCATCTTTGCCATAATCGCTGATGAAAATGACAGAGAGGCAACACGGCATTATCTTGCGCGTGGCTCAATTTTGCAAATCAATGATAGCGCGGAAGTCGAAGTCGATACGATTATCGCCAAGCCTGAATCTGAAGAGCAAAAAGTCATCGCGCAGTGGGACCCTTATACAACGCCTGTGATTTCTGAGATTAACGGCGTTGTAAGATTTGAGGACATTATCCCGGGACTAACAGTAACTGAGCAAACTGATGAAATCACGGGGCAAAGCAATTTGGTGGTTAATGAGTATCTGCCACAAGGCTCAAAACCTGCCATTATCATCACAAACAAAAACGGCGAATCCAAACGATACCCCATCGACCCAAAAACTTCGATTGTGGCAAATGAGGGCGCAAGTGTCTATACGGCGGATATTATCGCTCGTGCGCCAAAAGCCATTGCGAAGTCTAAAGACATTACGGGCGGTTTGCCACGCGTCTCCGAGCTTTTTGAAGCTAGAAAGACAAAAGACCCTGCTGTGTTGGCGGAGATTGATGGAAGCATTAGCTTTGGTAAGCCTGTGCGTGGTAAAGAAAAGCTCATCATTACTTCGCAAGATGGGCGAATCGCGGAATATTTGATTGATAAAAACAAGCAGATTCTTGTCCACGATGGCGAGTTCGTGCATTCAGGTGAGAGCGTAACAGATGGCATTATTTCAAGCCACGATATTTTGAAAATCTTGGGCGAAAAAGAATTGCACAAATATATCGTTAGCGAGGTTCAGCAGGTTTATCGCCGTCAGGGCGTAACGATTGCCGATAAGCATATCGAAATTATCGTTAGCCAGATGCTTCGCCAAGTGCGAATCATTGATAGTGGCGATACGCGATTCATCGAGGGCGATATTGTCAGCAAACGCGCTTTTAGAGAGGAAAATGAAAGCAAGATTCGGCTTGGTGGCGAACCTGCGATTGCTGAGCCCATTTTGCTAGGAATCACTCGTGCGGCGATTGCAAGTGATAGCATTATCTCTGCGGCATCTTTCCAAGAGACTACAAAAGTCCTTACAGAAGCAAGTATTGCAGCAAAAATTGATTCGCTAAAAGATTTAAAAGAAAATGTCGTGCTAGGTAGAATGATTCCTGTCGGCACGGGGATTTACAAAGATAAAGCCTTTAAAGTCAAAGGCGTTGAATCATAAGATTCGCATTGAATCGTAATTGTTAGATTTGTGGATTTATTTTGAATTATGCAAGATTTAGCACGAATCCACACGCGAATCTAACCAAAATAGAATCTATTTTTTATAAAATTTCGCTTAATTTAAGCAAAAAAAAAGATTAGATTCTATACAATTTCAGCTTTTTTAAAGGCAAATTTTAAAATGTGAAAGGAACAAAATGCCAACGATTAACCAACTCATAAGAAATGAGCGCAAATCTCTAACCAAAAAGTCCAAATCACCCGCGCTAATGGATTGTCCGCAAAGACGGGGCGTTTGCACGAGAGTTTATACCACTACACCAAGGAAGCCAAACTCTGCGTTGCGAAAAGTGGCTAAAGTAAAGCTTACAAGTAAAATTGAAGTCATTAGCTATATTCCGGGCGAAGGGCATAACTTGCAAGAGCACTCTATCGTGCTTGTGCGTGGTGGCAGGGTTAAGGACTTGCCGGGCGTGAAGTATCATATCATTCGCGGTGCGCTTGATACCGCTGGTGTGGCAAAAAGAAGCGTATCGCGCTCTAAATATGGTGCGAAAAAGCAAAAAGCAGAAGCTAAAAAATAACAAAGGATTTAAGAGATGAGAAGACGAAGAGCACAAAAAAGGGAAGTGCTAGGCGACCCGATTTATAACGATAAAGTCGTTACGAAATTTATCAACAAAATGATGTTAGATGGCAAAAAAAGTGTCGTTGAAAAGATTATGTATGCCGCATTGCATAAAATCGAGGAAAAGACAAACGAAAAAGGCATTGAGATTTTCCAAAAGGCATTAGAAAATGTCAAGCCGTTGGTAGAAGTGCGCTCAAGGCGTGTGGGTGGGGCGACTTATCAAGTGCCTGTGGAAGTGCGCGTGGAGCGACAGCAATCGCTTTCAATCCGCTGGATACTTGAATCTACGCGCAAACGCAACGAACGCACGATGATTGATAGACTTGCAAATGAGCTAATTGACGCAGCAAACGAAAAGGGCAGTGCGTTTAAGAAAAAAGAAGATGTGCATAAAATGGCTGAAGCAAACAAGGCATTTGCGCATTATCGCTGGTAAGCTAGTGAAATTTAAAATTTAGGGGATAAAAATGGCTAGAAAAACTCCATTAAATATGCTACGAAATATCGGTATCGCCGCACACATTGACGCGGGGAAAACCACCACAAGTGAGCGAATCCTATTTTACACAGGCGTGAGCCACAAAATCGGCGAGGTGCACGATGGCGCAGCTACAATGGATTGGATGGAGCAAGAAAAAGAGCGCGGGATTACCATTACAAGCGCAGCTACGACTTGCTTTTGGAAAAATTATCAAATCAATCTAATTGATACGCCCGGACATGTGGATTTTACTATTGAAGTAGAGCGTTCTATGCGTGTGCTAGATGGCGCAGTGGCGGTGTTTTGCTCAGTTGGCGGTGTGCAACCACAAAGCGAAACCGTTTGGCGACAGGCAAACAAATACGGCGTTCCACGCCTTGTATTTATCAATAAAATGGATAGAATCGGTGCAAATTTTTATAGTGTCGAATCCCAAATCAAAGAGCGACTAAAATCAAATCCCGTGCCTATTGCCCTGCCTATCGGTGCAGAAGATGATTTTAAGGGCATTGTTGATTTGGTGGAGATGAAAGGCTATATTTGGAATGATGAAACTATGGGCGCGAAATATGACATAGTTGAAATCCCCGATGATATGAAAGAGATTAGCGCGAAATACCGCGAAAAGCTAATCGAAGCTGCCGCCGAGCAAGATGAAGTTTTGATGGAAAAATACCTAAATGGCGAGGAATTAAGTAAAGATGACATTAAAAAAGGCATTAAAATCGGCTGTCATTCTATGGCGATTATCCCTATGCTTTGTGGTTCTAGCTTTAAAAATAAAGGCGTTCAAACCTTGCTTGATGCAGTGATTGACTATCTCCCTGCACCCACTGAAGTGGCAGATATTAAAGGCATTGACGCAAAAACGGACGCTGAAATCCAAGTCAAATCAGGCGATGATGGCGAGTTTGCAGGGCTTGCGTTTAAGATTATGACTGACCCATTTGTGGGACAGCTCACTTTTGTGCGCGTGTATCGTGGCAGTATTGAGAGCGGAAGCTATGTGTATAACTCTACCAAAAATACAAAAGAGCGCGTGGGGCGACTGCTAAAAATGCACTCAAACAAACGCGAAGATATTAAAGAGATTTACGCTGGGGAGATTTGCGCGTTTGTGGGGCTAAAAGATACGCTTACAGGCGATACGCTTTGCAGTGAGAAAAATCCTGTGATTTTGGAGCGAATGGAATTTCCCGAGCCCGTGATTTCAATCGCTGTTGAGCCAAAAACAAAGGCAGACCAAGAAAAAATGTCTTTGGCTTTGGCGAAGTTAGCAGAGGAAGACCCAAGTTTTAGGGTTAAAACAGACGAGGAAACAGGACAGACGATAATTTCTGGTATGGGCGAATTGCACCTAGAAATCATCGTAGATAGAATGAAGCGCGAGTTTAAAGTCGAAGCAGAAGTCGGCGCACCACAAGTGGCATTTAGAGAAACGATTCGTGCCACTGTTACCCAAGAGTGCAAATACGCTAAACAAACGGGCGGACGCGGACAATATGGGCATGTCCATATCAAATTAGAGCCAAAAGAAGCAGGAAGTGGCTATGAGTTTATCAATGAAATTAGCGGTGGCGTGATTCCCAAAGAATATATCCCTGCGGTGGATAAAGGGATTCAAGAGGCAATGCAAAGTGGTATTTTGGCAGGGTATCCTGTGGTTGATTGCAAGGTTACGCTTTATGATGGTAGTTATCACGATGTGGATTCAAGCGAAATGGCGTTTAAAATCGCTGGTTCTATGGCATTTAAAGATGCTTGTCGCAAGGCAAATGCGGTGCTTTTAGAGCCGATTGCAAAGGTTGAAGTCGAAGTGCCAGAGGAGTATATGGGCGATGTTATCGGCGATTTAAATCGCAGACGCGGACAGATTAACTCAATGGATGATAGAATGGGCTTAAAAATCGTAAATGCCTTTGTGCCACTAGCTGAAATGTTTGGCTACTCGACAGATTTGCGCTCCGCTACGCAGGGTAGGGCGACTTATAGTATGGAATTTGACCACTATGGCGAAGTTCCCACAAATATCGCCAAAGAGATTATGGAAAAGCGACAATCTTAATTTTTTAAGCGCAAATCTTAATGAAACTAATTTCTTGGAATGTCAATGGGCTTCGCGCTTGCATAAATAAGGGCTTTATGGATTTTTTTGATTCGCAAAATGCGGATATTTTTTGCCTCCAAGAGACAAAAATGCAGCCCGAGCAAGCAGACTTTGCTTTTCCCAATTATCACAGCTTTTGGAATAGTGCGGAGAAAAAGGGCTATTCAGGCACTTTGATTTTATCACGCCAATCGCCTATTGCCGAATCTTATGGCATAGGAATCGATTTGCACGACAACGAAGGGCGTGTGATTACACTAGAATATCCGCAGTTTTTTTTAGTCAATGTCTATGTGCCAAATTCACAGCGCGAACTTACAAGATTAGATTACCGAATGCGCTGGGAGGACGATTTTCGCGCATTTCTTAAAAATTTGGAGCGCACAAAACCCGTGATTGTTTGTGGCGATTTGAATGTCGCGCATAAAGAGATTGACTTAAAAAATCCCAAGCAAAACACCAAAAACGCAGGATTCACAAAGCAAGAGCGGACAAAATTTACCGCACTTTTAGATTCGGGATTCATAGATTCATACCGCCATTTTTACCCCGACAAAACGGACGCATACACTTGGTGGTCGTATATGGGCAACGCAAGGGCAAAAAATATCGGTTGGCGGATTGATTATTTTTTGCTATCAACTGCACTTGCGGATAATCTAAAAGGCGCAGAGATTTTTAGTGAGATTTTAGGTAGCGACCATTGCCCTGTGGGAATCACACTCGCATTTTAGGGCGCAAATCCAAGCTATGAGCGAATCAAAACCCACGCTTGCCATAATTGACACTTTCGGCTATTTTTTTCGCAATTTTTATGCCCTGCCAAAGCTAACTAGCAAGGACGGATTTCCCACAGGCGTGTTGCTTGGCTTTGTCAATCTTATAAATCAACTCTATGATGACAAATCCACGCACATAATTTTCGCGCTAGAAGGGCAGGGCGAGAAGTGGCGCAAGAGCATTTATCCCGCATACAAGGCGAATCGCAAAGAGGCAGACAAAGACTTGATAGCGCAAATCAAAGTGGCGATTAAATGGATAGACGCGATGAATCTCTCCCAAATCTCAATCGATGGTTTTGAAGCAGATGACGCGATTGCCACGCTTTGCCGTCTTGCCAAGCGCGAAAATCTATCCGTGCGAATCGTAAGCGTGGATAAGGACTTATATCAGCTAATTGACGCAAATACGCACATTTTTGACCCTGCTAAAAAGCGCGAGATTCACGAGGCGGAGTGTTTTGAAAAATTTGGCGTTTATCCTGCGCAGTTTGTAGATTATCAAAGTTTGGTGGGCGATACAAGCGATAATATCATAGGCGTTAGCGGGATTGGTGCGAAAGGGGCGCAGAGTCTAATTGCGGAATTTGGTAGCCTTGATAATCTCTATGCGAATCTTGCTCAAAATGCCGATAAGATTCCGCCCAAAATGGCGACAAAAATTAACGATGGCAAGAATAGCGCGTATTTGAGCCAAAAGCTCGTGCGTTTGCGCAATGATTTATTGCAAAATTTTGCTTTTGATTCCTGTCTAAAACCTACGCAAAATCCGCTATTTTTGATTGAAAATGAGCTAGAAAAATATAATATCAATATTTTGGATAAGATTCGTAAAAAGTCAGGCAATGCGGTAAATGTGGCGAATCAAACGCAAGATTCGCATTTAGATTCGCAAGATTTAAAAGATTCGACTAACGATTCATTTAAATTCCACAAATCAAATGTTATTTCAACTTTTCAATCCCGCCTAAAATCCGCTCAAACAATTAGTATTTTAGATTCCGCTGAACTTTTAAAAATCATTGATTCAATCCATGCTGATTTGCCCATTGCCTTTGACACGGAGACAGATTCGCTTGATTCAAATACTGCAAATATCGTGGGATTTTCGTTTGCTTGGGATTTAGGGCGTGGATTTTATGTGCCACTGCGACATAGCTATTTGGGTGCGCCTAGTCAAATCGCGCTTGATGACGCGAAAATTGCACTTCAAAAGATTTTTGCCCACGATATTATCGCTCACAACGCGAAATTTGACATTAAGATTATTTGGCATAATTTTGGGCTTGATATTCCGCGTGTGGTGGATACGATGATTTTAGCGTGGCTTGATAGTAGCGATTCGCCCTGTGGGCTTGATTTTTTAGCAAAAACGCGCCTAAATTATACTACGATAAAATTCGATGAAGTCGTGCCAAAAAAAGCGACATTTGATATGGTGCAAATTGAAATAGCCACGCGCTATGCGGCAGAAGACGCACTTTGCACCCTTGCGCTTTATGAGCTATTTTATGCGAATTTACCGAGTCTTTTTAGTATTGCGGAGCGTTTGGAATTTCCCATTATTAAAATTTTGGCAAAAATGGAGTGCGCAGGAATCGGCATTGACGCGGAGTTTTTAAGCACACTGCGTGATGAGTTAGATGGCAAAATCGCACTTTTAAGCAAGGAAATTTTTGCACTTTGTGAGGCGGAGTTTAATCTAAATTCACCTAAACAATTAAGCGAAATTCTGTTTGATAAACTTGGACTAAAAAAGGGTAGGGCGTTAAAAAATAGCGCGTTTAGCACCGATGAGAAAACGCTTGAATCTCTGCGCGATTCACACGCGGTAATCCCGCTACTGCTTGATTATAGAGAGATTAGCAAGTTATTAAATACATATATCGTGCCGTTTTTAAGTCTAAATAAAAATCGCAGGATTTACACTTCATTCAATCAGACAGGCACTAGCACGGGGCGACTCGCATCAAAAAATCCAAATTTGCAAAATATCCCCGTTCGTAGCGACATAGGGCGCAAGATTCGGCAGGGATTTGTCGCAAAACAGGGATTTAGCTTTATTTCGGCGGATTATTCGCAGATTGAATTGCGACTTTTGGCGCATTTTTCGCAGGATTCATCGCTGTGTGCGGCGTTTGAGAGTGGCAAAGATATACATTTGGAGACTGCAATCAAACTCTTTGGCGAATCACTTGAAAGCGAATCGCCAAAATTCCGCGCGGACAAGCTAAAAGAGAAGCGCAATATCGCTAAAAGCATCAATTTTGGGCTGATTTATGGTATGGGTGCGCGAAAACTCTCCCAGAGCCTGAAAATTCCGCAAAATGAAGCGAAATCTTATATCGATAGCTATTTTACGAAATTCCCTACGATAAAGGACTTTTTGGCGCAAAAAGAGCGTGAGATTTTGCAAAATGGCTATGCAGAGACGCTACTAGGGCATAAGCGTAAGTTTGATTTTACGCGCACGGCGGATTATGAAAAAGCGGCGTTTTTGCGTGAAGGTATAAACGCGATTTTTCAAGGCAGTGCGGCGGATTTGATAAAATTAGCGATGATTGAATGTGATAAATTTTTTAGCGAATCTTACAAAAACGGCGAAGTTGCCCTGCTTTTGCAAATCCACGATGAGCTGATTTTTGAAGTGCGTGATGATTTGGTGGAGTGCGTGGCAGAGAAAATTAGAGTGATTATGAATCATATTTATACGCTAAAAGTCCCGCTAAATTGCGGTATAAGCATAGGCAAAAATTGGGCAGAGCTGAAGTAGGATGCTATGCTTTTTAGATTCGTAGGCTTTATTTATCTCAAATTTATCGCGCTCATCTGCCTTGCCTTGCAGCTTTTTTTTATGGGTGTGGAGATTTTGAAATATATTGATGACTTGCCTCAATCGGCAAATCTCGTGGTGCTATTTTTGGCGTGGGTGTTTTTGTATGCGATAAATTATACTTTTCCCATAGCGGTGATTCTTGCCTCTGTGGCGGCGTATATCGTGCTTGTAAAGTCTAATAATTTAACGGCGATTCTATCCATAGGCTATTCTAAAAAGCGTATTTTAGCCCCGCTCATCGTTATTTCTGTGCTTTTAAATCTTGCTTATATCGCGCTAAACGCCACGCCATTTGTTTATGCGGAGGAAAATATCGAAAATATCATCTATCGAAGCAGTGTAAATGACGCAAAGAGCGACTTTTTGGTAAAATATGACGATGATTATGTCTATATGGAAAAGATTTTTCCGCTTTTGCAAAAAGCGCAAAATATCAAGGTTTTTGAGATTGAAAATTTTGTGCTGACGCGCTTTATTGAGGCAAGTGAGGCAGAATTTGATGGCGCGTGGTGGAATCTTAAAAATGCCACGATTACCACACTTCCAAAGGATTTGAATTTTAAGGATTCAAAGCTAAAAACCGAGCAAATCGCAAATTATCAAATTTTGCAAGATTTTAAACCCAAAATTTTGGATACGATTTACCAAAATAAGCCAAATATTTCTATTTATGATGCGATTAGCGCGATGAAACTGCTGGTAGCGCAAAATAGTAGCACCGACAAAATCCGTGCGATTTTATATGCGTTTTTTGCTATTCCTGTGGCGATTCCACTTGCCATTGTGATAATGAGCTATTTTGTCCCAAGTCTCGCAAGATACAGCAATCTAGCAAAGTTAGGATTCATATTTGTGCTATTTTGCCTTGTTGTGTGGGGCATATTTTTTATGCTTACCAAACTCGCAATCAGCGGATTTTTACCACCAGAATTTGGCATAATCGTGCCACTAGTGGCATTTGCCACCATATCGCTTGGATTTTATAGGCGAATCTAAAATAAAATCAAAATTTTCTAAAAATATTTATTTTTTAAGTTTTGTTTAAGGAATAGAGTTGTATTATTCCGTTTCCTTTTTTCGATAGAGATTTTTGAAATGGTTTGGAATCGTTTTTAGATTAGCACAAAGCAAATCAAATTCCATTTAAATCGTAAATTTTCTTTTAGAATTTAGGTGTTCTGTAATTTAAAGATTTAGTGTTTTTAGATTCTTAAACATTACAATTTTTAGTATAGTGATCTTTGACAACTAAGCAAGGACTAACGAATATTGCAATAATCATAAATTGTGTTTAAGTTAGTTTGATTGAATACAACTTGTCTTACACGCATTTTGTCGCGCCTAACGCGTGGCAGAATGTGGATATTTTGGTTTTAATTGAGCTAGTTGGATATAAATTTTTCATTTTTTTGGTGCGTGGCGAATCTTGTTAGATTCAAAGCGAATCAATGTTTTATGGAGAGTTTGCGTTTATCTATTTTTAGATTCCAAACTCCCCATTTTTATGGAGAGTTTGATCCTGGCTCAGAGTGAACGCTGGCGGCGTGCCTAATACATGCAAGTCGAACGATGAAGCCTTTAGCTTGCTAGAGGTGGATTAGTGGCGCACGGGTGAGTAACGCATAGGTAATATGCCCCATAGTCTAGGATAGCCACTGGAAACGGTGATTAATACTGGATACTCCCTACGGGGGAAAGTTTTTCGCTATGGGATTAGCCTATGTCCTATCAGCTTGTTGGTGAGGTAATGGCTCACCAAGGCTATGACGGGTATCCGGCCTGAGAGGGTGAACGGACACACTGGAACTGAGACACGGTCCAGACTCCTACGGGAGGCAGCAGTAGGGAATATTGCTCAATGGGGGAAACCCTGAAGCAGCAACGCCGCGTGGAGGATGAAGGTTTTAGGATTGTAAACTCCTTTTGTTAGAGAAGATTATGACGGTATCTAACGAATAAGCACCGGCTAACTCCGTGCCAGCAGCCGCGGTAATACGGAGGGTGCAAGCGTTACTCGGAATCACTGGGCGTAAAGAGTGCGCAGGCGGGATAGCAAGTCAGATGTGAAATGCTATGGCTTAACCATAGAACTGCATTTGAAACTGCTATTCTAGAGTGTGGGAGAGGTAGGTGGAATTCTTGGTGTAGGGGTAAAATCCGTAGAGATCAAGAGGAATACTCATTGCGAAGGCGACCTACTGGAACATTACTGACGCTTATGCACGAAAGCGTGGGGAGCAAACAGGATTAGATACCCTGGTAGTCCACGCCCTAAACGATGAATGCTAGTTGTTGCCCTGCTCGTCAGGGCAGTAATGCAGCTAACGCATTAAGCATTCCGCCTGGGGAGTACGGTCGCAAGATTAAAACTCAAAGGAATAGACGGGGACCCGCACAAGCGGTGGAGCATGTGGTTTAATTCGAAGATACGCGAAGAACCTTACCTAGGCTTGACATTGATAGAATCTGCTAGAGATAGCGGAGTGCTGGCTTGCCAGAGCTTGAAAACAGGTGCTGCACGGCTGTCGTCAGCTCGTGTCGTGAGATGTTGGGTTAAGTCCCGCAACGAGCGCAACCCTCGTCCTTAGTTGCTAGCAGTTCGGCTGAGCACTCTAGGGAGACTGCCTTCGCAAGGAGGAGGAAGGTGAGGACGACGTCAAGTCATCATGGCCCTTACGCCTAGGGCTACACACGTGCTACAATGGGGTGCACAAAGAGAAGCAATATCGCGAGATGGAGCAAATCTCCAAAACGCCTCTCAGTTCGGATTGTAGTCTGCAACTCGACTACATAAAGCTGGAATCGCTAGTAATCGCAAATCAGCAATGTTGCGGTGAATACGTTCCCGGGTCTTGTACTCACCGCCCGTCACACCATGGGAGTTGTATTCGCCCTAAGCCGGAATGCTAAATTGGCTACCGTCCACGGCGGATGCAGCGACTGGGGTGAAGTCGTAACAAGGTAACCGTAGGTGAACCTGCGGTTGGATCACCTCCTTTCAGAGAATTTTTAGAAATATGTTGATTGTTGTGAGAGTTTGTTGGCTTTGCTTAGTTTTCAGAGATTACTGCTAAATGTTTTGATAGGGGCTTATAGCTCAGGTGGTTAGAGCGCACCCCTGATAAGGGTGAGGTCGGAGGTTCAAGTCCTCCTAAGCCCACCATACGGGGAATTAGCTCAGCTGGGAGAGCGCCTGCTTTGCACGCAGGAGGTCAGCGGTTCGATCCCGCTATTCTCCACCATTACGAATCTAGTGTAAATCTTTGTAGAATCTAAAGTCTAAATATGTGATTTTTGCAAATCAATTCGCAATAAATTAAACGAATCATATATTTAGACTTTTTAAAGTCTAGCGTTGTTTTAAAATTCTTTGTTAATAGCCAATAGATAAGATTACAATTTGCTTGTTTAATCATTATAGATTAAGCAAGGTAGTGAATGTAAATTAGAATATCTCATTTATAAGCTTGTTAAGAGCAAATGGTGGATGCCTTGGGCAGTAGAGGCGATGAAGGACGCACTAGACTGCGATAAGCTGTGGGGAGCTGTCAAGAGGCTTTGATCCGCAGATTTCCGAATGGGGAAACCCAATGCGTAGTGATGCGCATTACCTTAAATGGAGCGAACCTAGCGAAGTGAAACATCTCAGTAGCTAGAGGAAAAGAAATCAAACGAGATTCTCCTAGTAGCGGCGAGCGAACGGGGAATAGGGCAAACCGAGTGCTTGCATTCGGGGTTGAGGACTGCAATATCCACTTGAATATCGAAGCAGAAGGACTTGGAAAAGTCTGCTATAAAGGGTGATAGCCCCGTAAGCGTAAAATATTCATAGGTAGCAGTATCCAGAGTAGGGCGAGACACGAGAAATCTTGCCTGAAGCAGGGGAGACCACTCTCCAACCCTAAATACTACTACTACACCGATAGCGCACAAGTACCGTGAGGGAAAGGTGAAAAGAACCGCAGTGAGCGGAGTGAAATAGAACCTGAAACCATTTGCTTACAATCATTCAGAGCCCTATGATTTATCAGGGTGATGGACTGCCTTTTGCATAATGATCCTGCGAGTTGTGGTATCTGGCAAGGTTAAGCACACGCGAAGCCATAGCGAAAGCGAGTCTTAATAGGGCGTTAAGTCAGATGCTGCAGACCCGAAGCCAAGTGATCTATCCATGACCAAGTTGAAGTAAGTGTAACAGCTTATGGAGGACTGAACTCGTGCCCATTGAAACGGGCTGGGATGAGTTGTGGATAGGGGTGAAAGGCCAAACAAACTTGGTGATAGCTGGTTCTCTTCGAAATATATTTAGGTATAGCCTCAAGTGATAGCAATAGGGGGTAGAGCACTGATTGGGCTAGGGCTGCCTACCGCGGTACCAACCCCTGTCAAACTACGAATACCTATTGCCTTATCTTGGGAGTCAGGCGGTGGGTGATAAAATCAATCGTCAAAAGGGGAACAACCCAGACTACCAACTAAGGTCCCAAAGTTCTATTCTAAGTGGAAAATGATGTGAAGTTACTTAGACAACCAGGAGGTTGGCTTAGAAGCAGCCATCCTTTAAAGAAAGCGTAACAGCTCACTGGTCTAGTGATTTTGCGCAGAAAATATAACGGGGCTAAGATAGACACCGAAGTTGTAGATTCTATGCTGGTGCATAGAGTGGTAGAAGAGCGTTCGTATCAGCGTTGAAGCCATATCGGCAAGAAGTGGTGGAGCGATGCGAAGTGAACATGCAGGAATGAGTAGCGATAAAAGTGGTGAGAATCCACTTCGCCGAAAGTCTAAGGTTTCCTACGCGATGCTCGTCATCGTAGGGTTAGTCGGGTCCTAAGACAAGTCAGAAATGGGTAGTCGATGGAAAATTGGTTAATATTCCAATACCAATAGTAGTGTGCGATGGAAGGACGCATAGGGTTAGGTGAGCTAGCTGATGGAAGTGCTAGTCTAAGGGTGTAGCTTGGAGGATAGGCAAATCCGCCTCTGTATGTCAAACCTGAAAGGCTCTCCAAAGTCTTCGGATAGCGGGGAGAATCACTGATACCGTCGTGCCAAGAAAAGTTTCTAAGTTTAGCTACTATTGCCCGTACCGCAAACCGACACAGGTAGATGAGATGAGTATTCTAAGGCGCGTGAAAGAACTCTCTTTAAGGAACTCTGCAAACTAGCACCGTAAGTTCGCGATAAGGTGTGCCTAGCAATAGGTCTCAGCAAAGAGTCCCTCCCGACTGTTTACCAAAAACACAGCACTTTGCAAACTCGTAAGAGGAAGTATAAGGTGTGACGCCTGCCCGGTGCTCGAAGGTTAAGAGGATTTGTTAGAGGTAACTCAAAGCATTGAATTGAAGCCCGAGTAAACGGCGGCCGTAACTATAACGGTCCTAAGGTAGCGAAATTCCTTGTCGGTTAAATACCGACCTGCATGAATGGCGTAACGAGATGGGAGCTGTCTCAAAGAGAGATTCAGTGAAATTGTAGTGGAGGTGAAAATTCCTCCTACCCGCGGCAAGACGGAAAGACCCCGTGGACCTTTACTACAACTTGGCACTGCACATGGGAGCATTATGCGCAGGATAGGTGGGAAGCTTTGAAGTCTCTACTCTGGTGGAGATGGAGCTGTCCTTGAGATACCACCCTTAATGTTTCTGTGGGCTAACTAGCTTATGTTATCCATAAGTAGGACAATGTCTGGTGGGTAGTTTGACTGGGGCGGTCGCCTCCTAAAAAGTAACGGAGGCTTGCAAAGGTTGGCTCATTGCGGTTGGAAATCGCAAGCAGAGTGTAATGGCATAAGCCAGCCTGACTGTAAGACAAACAAGTCGAGCAGAGACGAAAGTCGGTCATAGTGATCCGGTGATTCTGTGTGGAAGGGTCATCGCTCAAAGGATAAAAGGTACCCCGGGGATAACAGGCTGATCTCCCCCAAGAGCTCACATCGACGGGGAGGTTTGGCACCTCGATGTCGGCTCATCGCATCCTGGGGCTGGAGCAGGTCCCAAGGGTATGGCTGTTCGCCATTTAAAGCGGTACGCGAGCTGGGTTCAGAACGTCGTGAGACAGTTCGGTCCCTATCTGCCGTGGGCGCAGGAGAGTTGAGGAGAGCTGTCCCTAGTACGAGAGGACCGGGATGGACACGCCACTGGTGTAGCAGTTGTTCTGCCAAGAGCATCGCTGCGTAGCTACGCGTGGATGTGATAACCGCTGAAAGCATCTAAGCGGGAAGCCAACTCCAAGATGAACTCTCCCTGAAGGTCGTAGCAAGACTAGCTGCTTGATAGGGTAGGTGTGTAAGCATAGTAATGTGTTTAGCTGACTACTACTAATAGACCGTTTGGCTTATTTGATATTCTAATTTAAGCACTACCTTGTTTAGTCTATAACTATTGGCTATTTGAAAGAGAAAGTATAGTGTATCGAAATGTTACATTATCCTTTCTCTTTTCCTTGTGTTTATGAAAAAGAAGGACACACCTAGTTTTCCATCCCGAACCTAGCAGTTAAGCTTCTTTTTGCCGATGATACTGCGTTTTTCAAGCGTGGGAATGTAGGTTGATGCAGGGATAGAGAAATTTAAAACTTCGTATTTTTTACTTCATATTTACAATTTAAATTTTTCAAATTTTACTTAGTATTTTTTCAAATTCGATTAGCAGTTTTTAGTGATTAAAAAAAATATTAAGATTCATATATTTTATATGCGATTCGCAATAATATTTTGCTATAATTTCGCCCATTAGATTCGGTTGAATCTAAAAATTTCACTTATAAAAGGATAAGCAAATGCAATTAGTTGCAAGGATTAGTGATAAAGGCAAGGTTAGCAAAGTAGCATTGAATGGCAAAATCGCGCCGTTCTCTCTCTCTCTCTCTCTCTCTCGTAAGGTGCGTAGTTTTTACGCTCACGACACTTTTAATTAGCACAATTCCACTTATCGCAGACAGCATTGATGAGCGTATAAAGGTTTTAGAAGTCGAACTTCAAAAGGCGATGAAATCGACATATTTGCCAAATGATGAGCAACTTAGTCGCATAAAAAAAGAGTTAGATTTGCTAAAAATGCAACAAGAGCTAGATTCCATAAAATCCAAACGCACACAAAGCCCACAAATACAAGAAAATCAAATCCCGCAATATTACGAATCGCAAACTTCGCAAACACAAGATTCGCGCTTTGATTGGGCGAATCAATCAAATTATCAGGAAACAAAAGCCAAAGAGTATAGAGTCTCAAATTACAACGGCAACGCCACGACTAGAAGTGGCTATTTTTTTGGAATTGAGGCGGGTTATGTGGAGGCAAGAGGTAGCTTATTGCTAACGGGCATAATGCGCATAGATGAAAAGAAAGGTGGCATAAATTACGGCGTTATGATGGGATATGCGCACTTTTTTAATAATTATTTTGGTGGGCGAATCTATGGCAGTCTAAACGCATTGCATATAAAATTTAGCAATGAAGGCATAGAAAGTGTGGATACTTTGCTAAGTGCGCTGTATTGGGGTATGAATGCAGATTTGATTGTGAATGTCTTGGCTTTGCGAAACTTTGATATGGGCGTGTATGTGGGCGTTTTCTTGGGTGCGAATACATTTTTAGAAACGGGATATACTGATTACATTGTGAGAGTGAGCGAGATGAGTGGCTTTAAGGTAAGTCGCACTCATTTTGATATTGCGCTAAATGTGGGGCTTCGCACGATGATAGCCAAAAATGTCGGGCTTGAAGTCGCACTGCGAGTGCCATTTCTAAAATCATATGCTGTAAATGAGGACGCATATAATTTGCAAAATGGCGCATATATGGGAGTATATCAAATATATTTTAAACAAAATTATAATGTCAATTTGCGATTGTTGTATAAATTTTAGATTGTGTGAATCTTTAAGTGAATCCCACGCGATTCGCTATTGAAATCCAATTCGCACCTTGAATCTTATGTGCGATTTGCACCATAGATTCGCGCGAATCTGCCATATTAGATTCACGAATCCTAGCTCACATAAATCATTATCGTTTTTAGAAAGGCGATTTCTTTTTTATTATCTGTGGGGATTTTATTGTAAATTTCTAGTATTTTGCTATGTGGATTTATTAGTTTATTTAGCTCATCGTTTTTGCCAAACATTTCGATGTATTGCTCCAAAGTCCCATACCAATCGATAGTTTTGGACTTTTCATCTTTTTGCGAATCGACTTTTTTAGATTCGCTAGATTCATTAGAATCGCTAGACTTACTAGATTCAAGTGATTCTAGGGCGTTATCAATCTCATTTATATAGCTTATATTAAAAATGCTCTCAATCTTGTCCTTAAAAAATGCGATATTCAAATATTGCTCCACTTCCCTATACACCGCCTCTCCATTGCCATCCGTTGCGTAATTCAAAGCGCGTTCAAAAATATCATTAAAATAATTTGTAAGATTGATATACTCTGCTAAACCCTTTATGCTGTTATATTTGGGGATTTGACTATAAATTTTTGTAAAATCTTTCGCTTGATAAAGTCCCAAAAATTCTAGTTTCAATAAAATAGTATTTTTGCGCTCCAATGCCGTAGCTTGAAATGGCACAAATTTTAGCAAAATCTCTAGCAATTCTAATGCCTTTTCATTCGCACCCTTTGCCTCTAGCTCGTTTATCGTAGCTAGAATCTGCTCTCCAAAAACAAGAGCTTTTTTGTAATTTGTCGTGGTTTTTATGGCGCGAAAAGATTCAGAGAGTTTGAAAAAGTCCCCAAACTGCTTTGCTTTAAAAAGCCTATCTGCTTCTTTAAATTTGGCTGCGTTGCGAAGTAAAATATTTATCGTCTCTTTTTTGCTAGGCACGGCTTGCCACGGCTTTAGAATCTCTGTCGCCTTATTTAAATCCTCTGGCGTATTTTGCAAGAGCAATGCCTTTGCACTATCAAATGCCTCATCGTAGAGATTTTCAAGTCGTTCAAACTCGTAAGTTTCCTTTAAATAGGCATTTTCGCCGATGATTTTATAGCAAAGTCCGTAGTCTTTGGCATTTATCGCGTCTCGTAACTCTTTTGCTGCGCCGATATTGCGCGAAAATTCATCGAATGCTTCCTTTTTCTCGCTATCCTCAAAAAAGATGCGCAAATCCGCGACTATTTTGGCGAAATTCTCTTGCGCTGGATTTTGCGTAAGCGAATCTTGTGCATTTTTAAACGCCTCCGCCCAAAGATTATCTTTTAGCGCGATATAATTTTTAAAACTTTTAAAGGAAATATTATGCGATTCGGCAATCTCACACGCACTTTTCAAATCACCCTTTGCCACCGCATTATTAAACTCCGCCTCAAACCTAGTCAAATCAAAAATCTCCAAATATCCACTTGCAAATCCTAGATACAATCTCGCGTCAATCACTCGCATAGAAGCGATTCCGTCATTATCTAGCTCGACACTAAAAGCGTGTTTGTTTTTCTCCAAATCCAAGTAGTTCAAAGCCTTCTCGCGCGTCCCAATGTATGCGAAATTATCGTCCTTTGTCATACCCACGCGCGTTAGCCACGAATCATAATTCGCCTTTATATCAAGGTTTTTTTGGGAAATGTCATAGATTCCGCTCTCCCCATTGCTACACACAAAAAAGATTTTGCTATCATCATCAAAAAATGTCATATCTTCTGCCACTGCGTTTGTCTCAAACTCGCCGATGATTTTATTGACACTCATATCAAAAATGCAGTTTGTGTTGTCATAAGAGCTATAAACGACAAGTTTTTGCTTTTTACCCAAGTGAATGTTTGAAATATAATCAGGGCGCGGTGGCAGGATATTTGCTATGTTAAAATTTGGCATTGCGAAAATAAAAACCTTGCCATCTTCGCCACCGCTAACCATATACTTGCCATTTTTAGAAAAGCGAATGTTGTAAATATCGTTGCGATGCCATTCTAGCGTCTTTATGCGCGTTAGGATGCCATTATAAATGTGTAAAATGTGGCAGTTTGGGGAACGCGGCTCACCGATTGCTATGTAGCCATTCATCGATAACGCACAAGCCTTGCTAAATTGATGTTGCGGCTCATAATCAAAAATCTTTTTTGCGAAAATAAACTCGCCATCGCGTAGTTCATAAAGATTGTAGTTTGAATCAAGTAAAATCACGCTTTTAAGCGCAGGATTTTGTGGGACTTTGTGATTTATCGAATCACGCAAATTGCCATAACTCGCGCCTATGGCTAAAAGACTTGCATTTAGCTTGTATTTTATCGGTGGTGGTAGCATAAGATTTTCCTTGACGCTTTGTTGCGATAATGTCGGCTTTAAATCGCCATTTTGCGCGAATCTATTAAATTTAGGTATGAATCTATATGCTAGATTTGCGCGAATCTAAACTTGCGATTTGGTTTTATTGCAATTCAGCACAAATTTTACATATAAATTTTTTGTTAAAAATCTTGCAAAATCATTTTTTTTTTTTTTTTTTTGATTCGACATAGCTTAAAGTTGCGCTTAATTATATATTTTGGCGATTCAAATGCAAATGATTTAGCCATTCAAAAAACTGATATAATCGCTCACAGCAGGTAAAAATCAATGTTTAAAACCCTTGAAAATTCCAAAACTTTTTATTATAATTCGCGCTTTTATTTTAATCAAAGCTAAAGGATTCGCTATGTTTAAATCTATCGCTTCAAAAATTATCTCCATTTGTCTTGGGATTTTTGTCATTGTGCTTGGAATTTCTACTTTTGTAAATTATAAGCAAACTTCCGCAGAGACGATTGAAGTGTATGAAGGTTTGCAAAAACTAGCATTAAATTCATCTTATCTTACGATAAATCTCACAATGAATACCAAAGCCATAGACCAAATGAGTGGTTTGGCGAATCTCATCTCATCAATCGAAGGCAATCGAAGAGGGCAATTTGACAGCGCGAATCACGCAAAATCCTGCCAATCCACAACTAATCGAGCTAAAAAATGTGCTAAATAAAATGCTAGATTCGCTACAAGCAAAAATCGGTAGCGATACTAATGCAATAGAGCGGGTTTTCTCTGCATATACGAGCTTAGATTTTACCACAGAGATTGAAAATGCAAAGGGCAAAGTTGAAGTCGTTACAAACACTTTGGGGCAGGAAATAAAAGCAATGCTAAATTCTAGTTCAAACTTTGCCAAAGAGTTAGCGGAGCATTGCAAGGATTTAGAGCTTTCAATGCAAAAACTCACACAATGCTCCCAAACCCAAACCAATTCATTAGAGCAATCTAATAGCGCGGTAGAGCAAATCAACGCTTCTATGCAAGAAGTCAATGATAGAACAGAGCAGTGCGCCAAACAGGCAGATGACATTCGCAATATCGTAAGCGTGATTAAAGATATTGCCGAGCAGACGAATCTCTTGGCGTTAAATGCCGCCATTGAAGCGGCAAGGGCTGGAGAACACGGGCGCGGATTTGCCGTAGTGGCTGATGAAGTGCGAAAACTTGCCGAGCGGACGACACATTCATTAAGTGAGATTGAAGCAAATATCAATATTTTGGTGCAATCCGTTACCGAAATGAGCGAATCTATAAAGACGCAAACGCAAGGTTTGGAGCAAATAAACAAAGTCATAGCCGAGCTAGATGAGGTAACCAAAGAAAATGTAGCCGTAGCAAAGGCGACAGATGACATCACAAAGCGCGTAAATGGCGTAGCAAAAGAGATTTTGGCAGATGTAAGTAAGAAGCGATTTTAGATTTGCGTTTATGAAACTTTTTGCGCAAATTTGTGTGCGAATCTTAAGAATTTTGCGTTAGGTTTTGCGAATCTTTTTTAAATTCACGCTATTTTGGATATGAATCGCAATCTATAAATCCCCATTCCAAACTTTACAAAAATTTTACAAAACTGCGCCCTATTTTCTTACATTTGCACTTTAAGATTCCACTTGCATTTTAAAAATAAAATCGAAAGGATAGATAATGTTAAAGAAAATGCTTTTGGCGTCTTTATTGGTAGGCGCAGGATTTACAGGTATTTGGGCTGCGGAGCAAAAAGGTAAAATAAATGTCATCTCGCGTGAAGATGGCTCGGGCACACGCGGAGCGTTTGTGGAGATTTTTGGGCTTTTGGAATCCAAAAATGGCAAAAAAATCGATACCACAAGTATTAGGGCAGAAATAACAAATTCTACCGCCGTAATGCTCCAAACCGCAGCAAAGGACAAAAACGCAATCGGTTATGTTTCGCTAGGTTCGTTAAAATCAATGGTAAAAGGCGTGAAAATCGATGGTGTCGCGCCTAGCGTAGAAAATATAAAGAGCAAAAAATACACCATTTCGCGCCCATTTAATGTCGTAACCAAAAAAAATTTTGTGGGCGATAATATTATGACGGCAACGCTTGTGCGGGATTTTTTAAACTTTAGCAAAAATAATATTGCAGTGATTGAAAAGGCTGGATATATTCCACTTGATTCTAAAAAACCCAAAAATGGCGCGGGTAATAATAACCTAAAGGGCAAGATTGTGATTGCGGGTTCAAGCTCGATTACTCCGCTAATGGAAAAACTAAAAGAATCTTACACTGCGAAAAATCCAAATGCAAATATTGAGATTTTGCAATCTGATTCGACAACAGGGATAAACTCTGTCGTGCAAGGAATCGCAGACATAGGAATGGTAAGCCGTGAGCTAAAACAAAAAGAGTTAGATTTAGGCATAAGTGCGGAGATTTTGGCGATTGATGGATTAGCTGTTATTGTGAATCCTAAAAATAGTGTGGATAATTTAAGCAAAGCGCAGGTTAGGGATATTTTTAGTGGCAAAATCACAAAATGGGAAGATTTGGGGAAATAATTTTGCGTGAATTTGGCGCGAATCTCAATAGGAATCCAAAAAATGACAAAGAAAACAAAATCATCGAATCATAATAGATTCGCAAGATTCAAAGCACAAATCAAAGATTTTTTCACACTTGAATCTATGGCACGAATTGCCTTTGCTTTTAGCGCGATTGTCTGCATTCTCGCGGTTATCATTATCTGCGCGTTTTTGTTTGGTAATGCGATTCCTACGATTTATCACATAGGCGTTGGCGAATTTCTTTTAGGCGATATGTGGCAACCGCTAAATGAAGTCTTTGGGATTTTCCCTATGATTGTGGGGAGCATTTATGTAACGGGCTTAGCGATTGCCTTTGGCGTGCCTTTTGGGATTTTGTGCGCGATTTATCTAGCGTATTTTTCGCGTCAAAATCGCCTTTTAACGCCATTAGTGGAACTAATGGCGGGGATTCCTAGCATTGTGTATGGATTTTTTGGGCTTATTGTGGTTGTGCCGTTTTTCTCTCAAATCTTTGAGACAAATGGTAAGGGGCTTTTGAGCGCGAGCGTGCTTTTAGCTATGATGATTTTACCCACCATAATTTTGGTGTCAAAAAGTAGCATTGAAGCAGTGAGTAAAAGCTACTTTGAGGGCGCAATCGCGCTAGGGGCAAGTAAAGAAAGGGCAGTGTTTTTTGTCGTGTTGCGTGATGCAAAAAGCGGGATTTTAGCAAGCGTGATTTTAGGCATAGGACGCGCCATTGGCGAGGCGATGGCGGTTATTGTAATCGCAGGGAATCAACCTGTATTGCCTGAATCCATAAGCGATGGCGTGCGGACGATGACGACAAATATCGTGTTGGAGTTGGGCTATGCAAGCGGGATTCATAGGGACGCGCTCATTGCTTCAAGTGCGGTGCTGTTTGTGTTTATATTGCTGATAAATGCGTGCTTTTTGGCGATAAAGAAAAGGGCGTAAGAAAGGGGCGATTAAATGGGATTTAAAAACAAAATCGATAAACAAATGATAGCCACGATAAAATCGCAGGATTTTCTCTCGCTCTTTTTGCGGGGGATTATGTTTGTAGGCGTGGGATTTACACTTGCCACTGTCGCGCTAATGGTGGGCTACATTTTGTTTAAGGGCATTCCGCATTTAAGTCTCACACTCTTTGAGTGGGAATACTCCACGCTGAATGCCTCTATGACACCTGCTATCATAAACACGATTTTTATGATTTTACTATCTCTTGTTTTTGCCTTGCCTTTTGGAATCTTTGGCGCGATTTTCTTGCAAGAATACGCCAAGCCAAATAGCGCGGTGGTGGGAGTGATAAACCTCGCTTCTCAAGTGCTAGTGGGGATTCCTAGCATTGTGTATGGACTTTTTGGCTTTTTGGCATTTGTGATTTATTGTAAAATGGGCGTGAGTATGCTTTCAGGCGCATTAACTTTGGCAATTATGATTTTGCCCTTGATTCTAACCGCTACACAAGAATCGCTCAAATCCGTGCCACTAGCCTATAAAGAGGGGAGTTTCGCGCTGGGTGCGGGGAAACTGCGGACGATATTTGTCGTGGTGTTGCCCTGCGCGTTAAGCGGGATTTTAAGTGGAGTGATTTTAAGCGTTGGGCGCATTATCGGGGAGAGTGCAGCATTGCTTTACACTTCAGGTAGCGTGGCAAAAGTCGCGGGGGTGGAAGATTCTGGACGGACATTAAGTGTGCATCTTTACGCGCTTTTAAGCGAGGGGCAGTATATCGAGCAAGCGTATGCCACAGCAGTAATTTTGCTCTTTGTTGTGGTAGGGATAAATCTTATCTCAAATCTTGCGATTAAAAAATTACAAAGTAAAGGAGCATAAAATGGGCGTTGCATTTAAGATTAAAAATATGAATTTGCATTATGGGAATTTTCACGCGCTAAAAAATATCAATTTAGAGCTACAAGAAAATGAGATTTCTGCCTTTATCGGTCCTAGTGGCTGTGGCAAATCCACGCTATTAAGAAGCTTAAATCGTATGAATGATTTAGTAGAATCCTGCAAAATCAAAGGGCAGATTTTACTCAACGACAAAAATATCTACAAAAATTACGATGTCAATCTCTTGCGAAAAAAGGTGGGAATGGTGTTTCAAAAGCCAAATCCTTTTCCTATGAGCATCTATGAAAATCTTACCTTTGGTCCCAAAACGCACGGCATTAAAGACAAAAGCAAACTCAATGAAATCGTAGAAAAATGTCTAAAAAATGTCGCACTTTTTGGCGAACTAAAAGATAGGCTGCACGATTCAGCATTATCTTTAAGTGGCGGACAACAGCAGAGACTTTGCATTGCAAGGGCTTTAGCGATTAACCCCGAAGTGATTTTAATGGATGAACCGACTTCCGCGCTAGACCCGATTTCTACGCTTAAAATCGAAGAGCTTATCAAAGATTTGCGCTCCAAATACACCGTGATTATCGTTACGCATAATATGCAGCAAGCAATGCGAATCAGTGATAGAGTGGCGTTTTTCTGGCTAGGCGAAGTGGTAGAATTTAACAAAACAAAAATCATTTTTAGCGATGAAGCAAAAGAGAAAAAGACAAGGGATTATATCGCAGGGCGATTTGGGTGATTGCTTTTTGGCAGGATTTTCGCTTTCGCTCTCAATAACAAACACGCCGTCATTGTGAGAATCTGCGACTCTGTTAAAAGCTACAAAATTAGGGCTATTTTGCTTTTGCTATCATTTCCTGCCCTTTTCTTTGATTTTTTCCAAAATCTTGCGCACTCCTACTTCGTAGATTTTAAATTCTGCGATATTGCTCTCTTTTTAGCCATAGTTGCCCCTCGCCCACATTGCCTCTGTGCTGTCCTGTCGAATAATATTTATTGCTCGCCACTTCATCGCTTGAAAGCACAAAATAGCGGATTTTATCCCTCCATACTGCAATCCACACAAACGCATCACAACAAGCGGGTTTAATCTGCTGAAAATTCATATCAAAGCCCTCGACTGAATCGCTTGATAAGGCTTTGATTATCAGTGAATCGCCACTTTTTCGCCGCACAGCACGAGAGGCTTTGACTTCGATTCTAATGCCATTAAACCAAAAATCATACTGCCCATTATAATGTGGGTCAAGTTTGTTTGTAGGACGCTCTAATTCTGGCACAATTTCATTTAAATGTCTTTGTGCCCACGATTCACCAAAGGTGCGTGGAGCAGTGATTTCAAAAAGATATAAATATTTATTGCGCTCTAAATAGGCATTTCTAATGTCTAAATATTCGCTTAAATTTAGCGTTTGCGTAGCGATAAGATGGGCGATGATAAACTCAAATTTATTAAACGGAAAAACGCTATACAAATCATCTAATCTTTCATCGCTTAAATCAATGCCGTTTTCATTTTGTTTCATCGTAGCAATTTTGACTTGTAATTCTTTAATTAAATGTTGCATTTAGTGCCTTTTTGATATGTTGTTTTTGGACTTCGTTTATGTCAAAGATTTGATAAATTTGTTCATTTGCAAAATGCACACTTTTATCATCACCACTTAAAATCTGCTCGACTAAAAAGGTGATTTGGCTATCTTGTTTGCGCGTGATTTGTGGAAAGGGTAGTTGCTCTAAATTCCCTCGCAAAATCTTTATCTCGCCAAACATTATTCTATGCAAATACGCAAAAAGTTCAGAATTTAAAAAGCCAAGCGCGGTTTTGATAGATATATTTGGAATGCACGGGATAAGGATATTTGCGCTATTTAGGAACAACGCCCCACTATTGTCATACGCAAAGGCAAGTTTGTTTGAGATAAATTTATACACAAGTTTTTCTTTTGCGCGGTAAAACTCATCTTTTGCCACCTGCTGAAATTTCGCCCTGTCATAAATGATAAAATTCTGTGCTTTTTGCAAACGATATGGCACAATCTCTTTGCCTGTGTAAATCGCCTCACTGCCTAAAATATGCTCTTTATGCAGGGCGTTTTTATTATCCCCCGTAACGATTCCTAATGCCCAAATACTCGCACTTAAACTATATTTGCCCTGTGATTTTGCTTTCTCAATGATTGCTATATCTTGGTGTGATAACGCGCTAAAATTTAGATTCTGGCTTATGTAAAATGCAGATAATGGGACTTCTAGCATTTGGTTATTTTTTATGATTTTGCATTTTGTTGTAAGATTTAATTTAGTGTGAGATTTTGATCTAGATTCTAGAATCTCTTTTTTATGCTCCACACTCACAAACTCCGTGCTAACACCACTAAAAATATTTGTATAATGTCTAATTTCTTGCAACGCACCATTACCCAAAATAAAAGAGCGCAAATCTTTGTGTGTTTTGACATTTAGCATTGATTTTGGGAGCAAAAATTTCATAACGCCATTTGGTTTTAGATTTTCATAAGATGTTATAAAAAAGAGCGAAAATCGCTCACCTGAAGTAATGTGAACTATATAATCGCCTCCATAAGTTTTTTTGTTTGCTTTGCAAACACCCCACGGAGGATTTGTGCATATATAATCAAATTGTGTTTTTTGGATTGTCCTTATGCTTTGAATCTCGCTACCAAACAAACTATCAACCCCACTAGGCTCTAAATAATCAGCGCAATAAATCTGTGGTGTAAATTCTAACTCACTAAATTTTACAAACAAGTTGATTTTAGCAATAAACACAGCGAGATGGTCATTATCAATGCCAAAAATTTGCGTTGGTTTTGCATTTTTTAGGCTTAGTAAAAATGCTCCGCTTCCGCAAGCAGGGTCTAGCAATATTTGTTCATTTCTAAAATCTAGGCTCTGTGTCATTGCCTTTGTAATCGTGTGTGGCGTGTAGTAAGCCCCCATAATATTTTTTTGCCCTTTATAACTTAAATCTAACTCTTGCATTTGCATTAACTCTTCTATGTTATGTGGCGGATTTGGGCTCAAACTGCCCACGCAACTACAAAAAATGTGTGTGCAAATCTACGAATCGCCAAAAGCAATGAATAAATGTTATAGATTTGCGCTTGATTTACAATGATTTGCAAGGTATCGCCCACAAATTATCTCATAAAACTTTTAGTGTGATTTCTGCTAAAATTGCGCTTTTAAAATTTTTAGATTTGCAATAAAGGGGATTTATGAAAAGGCTTTTAAACTACACGCTCAAGGGGCTTTTCGCCGTCCTGCCGATTATCATTTTGCTTTGGATTTTAAAGATTGTCTATGATTTTATCGCAAATATTATAGATTCAATCTTTTCGATTACGCAAGGGGACTTCGTATTTACCGCCATTATCTGCGCTTTAATGCTTGTATTTTTCATCACGCTTGGCATAGTCGTAGAGCGCAACAAAGAGGCGATTTTCCTAAAAATGCTAGACATTGTGATAGGCAAAATCCCACTAATATCAAGCATCTACGCCACAATCAAAGAGATTATGAGTCTATTTAGCGCAAAAGGCACGGAGAATTATTTGGGCGTGGTGTGGATAAAAATCGGGACGCACAAGGTTATGGGTTTTATTACAAAAGAGCTGGAGGACAGCTACTTTGTGTTTGTGCCTACCACGCCAAACCCCACTTCTGGCTTTTTGCTAAATGTCAAAAAAGACGAGGTTGAAAAAAGCGACTTATCCGTGGCAAATGGCTTTAAAAAGCTAATTTCGCTAGGAATCAAGTAGATTTTGTCTTAAAGATTCAAGGCTCTGCAACCTTGCACTTTTTGTTGGATTTGGCTAGATTTGCAACACAATTCATAAAATCTTAAAATTTTCTTTATAAAAATATCATTTTATTGCTATAATTTCGGCGCGTTTTTTGCAAAATTTATTTTTGAAAGGATTAGATATGAAAGTTTCTCATATTTTTTTGGCGGCGTTATTATCACTAGGCTAGGCAAATGCCCTATTTGCGGCTTCAAATAGGGGGGGGGGAATTGCAAAATAAATCCGCCCCTAGCCAACAATACACCTTTGGCATAAAAGAGCCAAAGACAGGCGGATTCATCGGTGGCGAATTTGGATTTGGTTCTGGATATGCAGATACTTCTTACTATACAATAGGGTATGGTTTATATAACTTTGGCTATCTTGTTGTGCCTGTAAATGTATTTGGTGGTTATCAATGGTATTTTTACGATAGACCGCATTATATGCTTGGTGTTCGTGTGCGCGGACATTTTGGCTACACAAACTACAATGCAAATCTTTCGCGTTATTGGGCGCGTAATTCTGGCAATGCTTCGCTAACTTCACACGCGATTCAATATGGCGCAGAAGCACAACTAATTTGGGACTTTTTAGATTATGAATCTCATACTTTGGGAATGCACTTTGCGCCTTTGGGCTTTGAAGGAAGCACATTTTTTGGCAAAGTAAAAGCAAATGGGCAAACGCAGGATTTGGGCTCACACACAAAGTTTGCTTACACTATTGGCATTGGTTTGCACTACTACTATTCGGGAAATCATCAAGTCTATTTAACTCATAGATACCGCACTTATAGCCATCTATACAATACAGGCGAATATTACTCTGTGGCAAATAATGTCTTTTCATTTGGCTATGCGTATAAGTTTTAGAGTAAATTATGTAAAATTTGTGTGAATCTTTGATAGATTCGCGTGAATCTGGCGTAATAAGCGGATTTATAGGATTGCTTCACTTTGTTTGCAATGAAGATTCATTTCTACTTTGTCATTCTGAGTTTTCGTAAGAAAGCGAAGAATCTAAAAAAGATTTTGCGTAGATTCTTCGGCGACTTTGTCGCCTTAAGAATGACAAATGGGTGTGGTCTTTTTATGGATTGCTTCGTTGCGTTCTTTTTACTCACACGCCTCGAAATGACAGAATGGGATTTTTCGCAATGACGGGGGATTAAAATTATTCATCCAAATTTAAAGCCAAATCACTCGCCATTATCCATTCGCTATATTCGCTTAATCGCCCCATTATTCGTGCCGTAGTGCGTCTATTGGATTTAGCTTTGATGCACGGCGTGCGGGGAGATAGCCAAATAGCACTCCCAAAAAACCCGAAAATACAAATGCCACAATCGCAATGCCTGAGCTAAATACAAAGGGAATCTCCATTACGATAGATAGCCCAAGTGCTATGAAAAACGCCAAAATTATGCCGATAATCCCGCCTAGTGCGCTTATAACGACAGATTCGATTAAAAATTGTAGCAACACTTCGCTCTCTAACGCACCGATGGCAAGTCGTGTGCCGATTTCTTTGGTGCGCTCAGTAACGGAGACTAGCATAATATTCATAATGCCGATTCCACCCACAATCAGGCTCACTCCCGCAATAGAACCGATAAATAGCGTAAGCATAGTCATCGTGCTAGTCATTGCTTCCTCAAACTGCTTTGTGTCGCGAATCTCAAAATTATCCACCTTACCACTTTTATCAATACCGCGAATCTCGCGCAGTAGTGCCTTTATCTCATTTGTCTTTTGCTTTGAATCTACGCCGTCTTTTAGTGAGATAAGCACTTGATTGATATTATTTATCGAACTTTTTTCTTTGCCAAGTGTGCGTAGATAGGATTTTAGCGGGAAAAGCACGATTTCATCTTGGTCGGAGTGCCCTACTTGCCCCTTGCTTTTTAGTGTGCCTATGACTTCGCAAATTAGGCTTCCGTACTTATTGCCGATTTTTAACTTTTCGCCTAGCGGATTTTCAGCCCCAAAAAGCTCTTTTTGGACGCTTGCACCGATGATACAGACATTTACACCACTTTTATATTCATCATCGCTAAATTCGCGCCCACTCTCAATCTCCCAATTTGCCACGATAAAATAATCGCTCTCTACGCCCAAAGTCTCGCTTTCACGGGCATTTTGCTTGTATTGCACAAGCGAATTGCCTTTCCCTACGGCACTTAAAGCATTTATGCCATAGATTCTATCGCGGATTAGCTCGATTTCTTGTTCATTAAAATATCGCTTTAAACTCTGTCCTGCCGTATCAAGCCCGTGTGCTGGCATTAGCATAAGCAGATTATTGCCAAGCTGTGCGATATTTTCTTTTACCTGTGCGCTCATTCCATTGCCTAGTGTAATCATCACAATAACGCTACCTGTGCCAATTATAATGCCTAGCATCGTTAGAAACGCCCGAAGCATATTTCTATGAATCTGCCGAAACGCCAAAATAAACGCATTTAAAATCATAATCCGCCTCCTTTTAAATCTCGATTATGTGAATCTGTAATTTGTCCTCCATCTGCAAGGGAGGGAGAAATATTTGCAAGAGACGAATTGCTTTTTGTTTCATCAATATTGCCATCTAAAAAATGCACTTCTCTGCTTGCATATTCTGCCATCTCTGGCTCGTGGGTTACCATTAGAATCGTAATGCCTAAATCCTTATTTAGCCACTGCAAAATTTTCATAATCTCTACACTGCGCTTTGTATCAAGGTTGCCTGTTGGCTCATCGGCTAGTAAAAACAAAGGCTTACTTGCAATCGCCCTTGCAATCGCCACGCGCTGTTGCTGTCCGCCACTAAGTTTATTTGAAGTGTGGTTTTCAAAGCCATCTAATCCTACCATTTTTAGCGATTCAATGGCGACTTTTTGACGCTCTGCCTTTGGCACTCCACGATATAAAAGGGGCAATTCTACATTTTCTAGCGCGGTGGTGCGTGGCAAGAGATTAAATCCTTGAAAAATAAAGCCGATAAAATGTCGCCGTAAAAGTGCGCGTTCGTTGCGCGTGAGCTTAAAAACGCTCACATTTTCAAAGAGATATTCCCCACTTGTGGCAATATCAAGGCAACCCAAAATATTTGCCATCGTGCTTTTACCACTGCCACTAGGTCCCATAAGTGCGATAAAATCGCCTTTGTTAATCTCTAAATTCACGCCTTTAAGCGCACGAAACGCGCTTGTCCCCTCGCCATAAGTTTTAGTGATATTGCTTAATTTTATAAACATTTTCGCGCTCCCTTTTTGTTTGAATCTGCGAATTTTATGCCGAATCTTTTGCGAATTTTAAGGGCAAATTGCTATTTTTTACTATCATCTTTTTGGATAATTACTTGCGAATCTGTGCGTAGATTATCATTTAAAATCTGTGCGGATTTGCCATTTGTGATGCCAATATCCACTTCGACTTGCTTTGGCTCTCCATTTTCTAAAATCCACACACTGCCCTTGCTACCGATACCAGAATACGAACGCCTATCGCGCTTTGGCGGTCCCATCATCGACATTGTGCCACTATTGCTTTTTTTGCCGACTTTATCGGGCGTAAAAAGCAATGCTTGATAGGGAATAATTAGCGCGTTTTTCACATTTGCCGTTTTTATAGTCGCTGTGGCACTCATTCCGGGACGAAGCAAAAGTTTGGAATTATCCACGAAAGTCGTTACTTCATAGCTTATGATATTTGAGCTAGTTGAGCTTGTGCTAGATGAGCTAGAGCTACTTGTGGAGCTTGAATCAGCGAAATTCACTTTGGCGACTTTGGCGATAAACTTTTCATTTGGATAGGCATCTACACTAAATTCGACTTCCTGTCCTACTTTGACTTTGCCTACATCTGCTTCTAGGACGCTTGAAATTAGCTTCATTTTGGTTAAATCCTGTGCGATTGTAAAAAGTGTGGGCGTTGAAAAACTAGCTGCCACGGTTTGCCCCGGGTCGATTGAGCGCGATAGCACGATTCCATTTGTGGGGCTTGTGATGATGGCATTTTTTACATCGATTTTGGCAGATTTTAGCGAAGTTTCAAGCTGACGAATCGTTGCTTTTTTTATATCGATATTTGCAAGTGCGCTTTTATACTCTAACTCGGCGGTTTTTAATTGCAGTTGTGATGGCGATTTGCCATCTGTTCTCTCAAATAAATCCTTGTAATTTTCATAAGTCCATTTTTTATTTTCTAGCGTAACTTGCGCACTTGTAAGCTCTGCCTTTGCGCTTTGCAGTTGTGCTTCAAATTTATCTACTTCTTGGTCTAGCTTTTCTGGGTCGATTTTTGCTAAAATCTGCCCTTTTTTCACTTCATCATTCACATCGACAAGCACTTCATAAATCGTGCCAGAGATTTGGCTACCCACTTCTACGGTGTCGGTTGGTTCTAGCGTGCCTGTCGCACTGACGGCTTGACTAATATCGCCTAGTGTAGGATTTTGCGTGATATATCTAGTCTTGCTACCGCCAAATCCGCTTATAAAAAGCACCGCCAAAATTACCACAATCGCTACCGCTACGATGATTGCGATGATTTTTTTTGTGTTTGTTTTTTTGTTTTGTTTGATTGTGTTGTAAATGTTTGTCATTTTATTTTCCTTGTGTTTGATTTAAGTTTGTTTGAATCGTTTTGGATTCCCCCTCCCTTGCGGAGGGGGCTAGGGGGTGGGTAGATTCATTGTTTGAAAATTGTGCGGGACTACTATTTTGAGTGTTAAACCCACCCCCTTTATCCCCCTCCGCAAGGGAGGGGGAATTATTAGATTTATCCGAATCTTTAGCCAAAGTTATATCACTATCATTTCCACCTATTGCGCGATACAGATAAATTATCGCACTTATCGCATTAAAATGCGCCGTATTGCTTGATTTTATCATCGCTAAATTGTTGTTTGTGGCTAGTAAATATTCCGCCTTGTCAATTAGTCCAGCATAATAGCTCTGCTCCAAAAGATTCAAAACTTCGTCATTTTGAGAGAGGATTTCAAGGCTTGTTTTAAGATTTACCCTATTTGTTTCAAGCGAATAAATGGCATTTTCAATCTCACTAAACGCCGTATTCACGCCCTTTTGCAAAGTATAATATGCCTCTAATCGCGTGTAATCGCTAATTTTAATATTTTCATAAATCTCAAAGCGCGAAAATAGCGGCATTGCAAGGGACGCCAAAATATTATACACAAACTCCGCAGGTTGCAAAAACGCCTTCCCAAGCGAACCGCTCACATTTAGCGTGGGATACATTTGCGCTTTTGCGGAGTTGAGATTATGCACGGCGGCATTTAGGGATGCGATTTGCGCAGAAATATCTGGGCGATTTAAGATAATATTTGCGCTAGAATTTAGATTCACACTAAAATCTGGCATATCAAAGGATTGTGGCATTAGCACAAAATAGCCGCGTTTATGCGCGTCCTGCGAGATTTGCTCTGTGATATGCGAATCATCAAAAACAAAATTGCGATTATTTATCAAAGTGCGAATCTCATTTTTTTTGGCTTCGTAGTCGTTTAGTAGCGTATTTAGGCTCTGTTCTTCGCTTTGCATATCCGCTTTTTTCTCTAAAAAATCACTAAAAGAAACCAACCCACTTTTATACATAAAATCCATAATTTCAAGCATTTCGCGGTAGTTTATGACACGCTCTTTTGTCAAAACGATATTATTTTGCAAATATTTTAGATTAAAATATGCTAGTGCAATGTCGCTAATTAGAGAAATTTGGAAATATTTTAGATTATTTTTTGCAACATCTAATTGCTCATATTGTGCGTCTGTGGCGGAGGCATATTTGCCAAAAATATCCAACTCCCAAGACGCCATAAGATTCGTATTGATAGTCGAATCGCCATTGTAACTATAACTTGCACTTGCATCAATGCTAGGAATCTGCTTTGAGATTGCTAATCGCACTTGCGATTCGGCACTTTTGATTCGCGTCTCATAGATAAAAATATCGCTATTTTGCGACAATGCGCTATGAATCAAATTTTTTAAATTATCATCTTTAAAAACTTCAAAAAGCGAATCCGTGCGCTCTGCATTTTGCGAATAGGCATTGCGAAAATCGCCCATTTCAAAATGGCTCTTTAAAGATTCTGGCGTATAAGTCGCGCTACACGCATTAAAAAGCAATGCAAATGCGCCACATAAAACTAATAAAATAAAATTTTTCATAAATCTATCCTAAATTTTAAGATTTAAAAAGCGGAATTTTAATAAAATAATTGTGAAATATTTGTGAAATTAAGGGGTAAATTATGAAAGATTCGCTCAAAAATGTTAGCACACAAGATTTAATAAAAAACCAAATAAAAAGTTTGGCAAAAAATCCAACTTTATATCTAATAATTCCTTGTTACAATGAGCAAGAAATCATTAGATTGAGTATGGATAGCATTGATAAAAAAATGCGCACTTTAATCACGCAGGGCAAAATCAGCAAAAAAAGCAAGATAGTTTTTGTAAATGACGGAAGCAAAGATAGGACGCTTGATTTGCTAAAAAAGCACAAAACAAAAATAATGCAAATTGTAAGTTTAAGCACAAATAAAGGACATCAAAACGCGCTTTTAGCGGGGCTAACTTATGCCAAAGATAAATGCGACTGCGTCATTAGCCTTGATTGCGACTTGCAAGATGATATAAATTTAATCGATAGATTCGTAGAATCTTACGCACAAGGCTATGAAGTCATCTATGGCGTCCGCAATGACAGAAAAGAGGATAGCTTTTTTAAGCGATTTAGCGCAACGGCATTTTATCGACTTATGAAAATTTTGGGCGTGGATATTGTGTATAATCACGCGGATTATCGCCTTTTGTCAAATCGCGCTTTGGGGCATTTGCTAGAATTTAGCGAAGTGAATCTATTTTTGCGTGGCATTGTCCCATTGCTTGGATTCAAATCTTGTAAGCTGTATTATAAGCGAATCGCGCGCGTGGCAGGTGTTTCTAAATATCCATTTTTTAAAATGTTAAGTTTTGCAATCGATGGAATCACAAGTTTTAGCATAAAACCACTGCGAATCTTAACGCTTTTGGGTGCGTTAATCGCATTTTTTAGCTTCTGCGTAGGCGTGTGGGCGTTAATCACAAAGATAAGCGGACAAGCAGTCAGTGGCTGGACATCGATGGTGGTGTCAATGTATTTTTTAGGTGGGATTCAGCTTTTGGGACTTGGCATAATCGGCGAATACATAGGCAAAATCTACCGCGAAACAAAACGCCGTCCTCTATATTTTATAGAAGAAGTGATAGAGTAAGTCGCTATTTTTAGCAATTTGTCTTTATTAAATAATACACCACTTGTTTTGGGCGTGTAATTCCGTTAGACTTTGCTAAAAGTCTAGCAAATCACTTGCTTTTAAATCATCTGCGTTTTGTTTTGCCTTGCTACTAGATTTGCCTAAAATCTTTGGATTATTACTCAAAATCTCCAAAAATATCGTAGCATAGCTTCCTTTTGGCAGAGTGAAGTTAAATTCGCCTTGTGCAGTTTCTTTTTTGTAGATAAACTCCAAATCCTGCAAAAACACCCACGCCACGCGCCTATCGCCGATTTGATTTTCTAGCAAACTATCATAAAACTCGCTTTCAAAAATCCCTGCGCTTTGCGTGGCTCTCATCATTTTTTTGCCTTGCAATAATCCTGTTGGCGCAATTTGGTGCGATAAAAACTGCTCTGCACTGCGCTCATCTGCGCTTTTTAGTCGCCCAAAAGGATATTCGCTCATTATATCGCCACGCAAAATCTTAAAAAAATGTGCTTGATTTTGCAATTCTTTTATTTCATCAATGGTGATTTTGTAGCGCGTAGAAGTGGCTTTTACACCAAAGGATTCAAGCACCTTGCAAAACTCCACGCGCTTTTTTAGCCACTCATTAAAAAGATGGCTTTGATACGCGCTAATCAAAAACTGCGCGGTTTTTTTATCACGGACTTTAAATTGCCCTTGCAGATTCGTGCGTTTGTCTAAAATTTCGCGTTTGTCTAAAATTTTGTTTTTTTCTAAAATCGCCCTGCCCTGCGTAAAATTATCGCCATTTTTGCCAAATCTCTGCATTCCAAAATAATTTGGCATTCCATTTTGCACTAAAATCTTGCAAATTTCCTCTATTTTTATAGCATTGATTTTATCCACTTTTTTCACGCAAATATAAAATTTATTACCACGCAAATGCCCTAATTTAAGCTTATTTTTATGATAAGTCGCACTTAAAATTTTGATATTTTCTGCGTTAAAATTTTCAATTTGCTTGGCAAATTTCTTATGAATTGAGATATATTGAATCGTTAGCGCATTTTTATCTTTTAGCCCAGCGTAGCCGATTTCAGTGCGTTTTATGCCTAAATTTCTGCTAAAAATATTTAGCATTTCATTTGTGCTTACGCCCTTTTTACGCACTTTTAGGATTAAATGCTCACCACTCCCGCAAAATTCATATAGCGGGATTTCTTCTACGATAAAATTGCGCGGATTTTTGGCAAAGTGAAAGGCAATAGGTGCGTGATTTAGGTAGTTTAGGTATTCCATTTTCGCTTCCACTGCCACAAACTAGCACTCTTTCATCATCGCTTCACTAATAATCGCCTTTGCTTCATCGCTTGAAAGTGCCGAATCTATCCTAAAAGGCGCACTTGCGCGGTAGTGAATTGCGCAAAATGGCTTTGGTATGCGAAACTTATCCCAAGTCTTTAACTCCCAAAAGCGATTTGGACGCACTTGCAGGACGACTAGCGGTAGCCCAGTCTTTTGCGCTATTGCTCCAGCACCATCTGCTATGCTATGATAAGGACCGCGCGGACCATCGGGCATTATGGCGATGTCTTTGCCCTCTTTTAGCCGTTGCATACTTTGGATAAGGACGCGCCTACCGCCCTTTGTGCTTGAACCACGAATATTTTGCATACCAAAAAGCGCACAGATTCGCACGATGAGTTCCGCGTCAAAATGCTCACTTGCGATGATAAAAATATTAGGTTTTTGCCGAATCTTGCGATAGAGAAATGGTAGCATTAAAAGCTCGCCGTGCCACGCAATAAAAATTGCATTTGAGTTCGATATTTGCGAATCTATATTGAATCGATTGCGCGAAAAAATATAGATTATCCACATTGCAAACCACGCGAATCGTGGCGCAAAAAATAAAATAATTTTACGCTTTTGCTCTTTTGTGAGATTTGGCAATTTTGGCAATCTTACTTTTGGTATTTTGGGTAGCTTTAGATTTGGCAATTTTAGCTTTTTGATTTTGCGCCTCCGCGTTAATTTTGCGTAATTTTAGCAAAAAATATGCGATTTTGGCGCAATTTACTTTATTTATCTTTATCCTCCCGCCACCCGCTCTTGGATTTTATTTTTGTGGATTACTAAAGAAACTTCGTTTTGCCCCGATTTTGCAAATCGCAAAATCTCGCAATGACGATTCTTTTTGGATTCTTCACTTTTCTTGCGAAAAGCTCAGAATGACGAAAAGATTTTAGATTGCCACGCCGAATCTGCGATTCGTCTTGCAATGACAAAAATTGCAAATTTCTACTCCACTTCGGCGTCTATGACATCATCATCTTTTTTGGGCGATTCATTGCCTTTGGATTCGCCGTCTTTTTTGGCATACATTGCTTCTGCTAGTTTGTGGCTGACATCATTTAATGCCTTGATTTTTGCCTCAATCTCATCTTTGCTTGCATTTTCATTTTTTAGCACTTCTTTTAGCTCATCAATGGCTTTTTGAATATTTGCCTTATCCTCCGCGCTCAATGCGTCATCTTTGACTTCGCTCAAACTTTTTTCACTTTGATACACTAGCGAATCCGCTGTATTTCGCGCTTCTATAACCTCTTTGCGCTTAGCGTCCTCTTCTTTGTGTAGCTCGGCGTCTTGGACCATTTTGTCAATCTCACTATCGCTTAACCCGCTTGAACCCGTGATTTTAATCTCTTGGGATTTGCCTGTGGCTTTATCTTTCGCGCTAACAGTTAAAATACCATTTGCATCAATATCAAAAGTTACTTCGATTTGTGGGACACCACGCGGTGCGGAAGGAATCCCTGTCAAGTCAAATTTGCCAAGCGATTTATTATCCTTTGCCAACTCGCGCTCACCTTGCAAGACATGGATTGATACGGCGGGTTGATTATCCTCTGCGGTAGAGAAAACCTGCGCTTTTTTCGTAGGAATAGTGATTCCGCGCTCGATAACCTTTGTCATCACGCCACCAAGCGTTTCAATGCCAAGTGAAAGTGGCGTTACATCAAGCAAAAGCACATCTTTGACATCGCCTTTTAGCACTCCGCCTTGAATCGCCGCGCCGATTGCCACGACTTCATCGGGATTTACGCTTTTATTTAGCTCTTTGCTTGTAAAATCTTTTACGCGCTCTTGCACTTTTGGGATTCGCGTGCTTCCGCCTACCATTACCACTTCGCTAATATCGCTTTTAGAGAGATTTGAATCTTTGATAACTGAATCAATCTTTGTGATAGTTTGCTCGATTAAATCATCAATTAAGCTCTCAAACTTCGCACGGGAGATTTTTTTGACAAGGTGCTTTGGACCGCTTGCGTCTGCCGTGATAAATGGCAGATTGATTTCTGTCTCACTTGCGCTTGATAGCTCTTTTTTGGCGTTTTCTGCGGCATCTTTAAGTCGTTGCAATGCCATCACATCGTTTTTAATGTCGATTCCACTCTCATCTTTGAACTCTTTTGCAGCCCAATCGATTATGCGATTATCAAAGTCATCGCCACCTAAAAACGCATCTCCGCCTGTGGCAAGGACTTCTACGACATTATCGCCTGTTTCAAGCACGGTAACATCAAATGTCCCACCGCCCAAGTCATACACGACAATTTTTTCAGCCGTCTTTTTATCCAAACCATACGCCAAAGCCGCGCTTGTAGGTTCATTTATGATTCGCAAGACATTTAGCCCTGCAATCGTGCCAGCCTCTTTTGTCGCCTTTCGTTGCGAATCATTAAAATACGCAGGCACAGTGATTACCGCTTCGCTAATAGATTCGCCCAAATACGCCTCTGCGTCCTCTTTTAGCTTCATCAAAATTTTCGCACTAATCTCTTGTGGCGTATAAACTTTTCCGCTAATCTCAATCGCACACGCGCCATTTCTATCGACAATCTTGTAAGGCAAGCGTTTTTGCGCCTCTTTTGCCTTGTCCTCATCAAACATAAGCCCCATAATGCGTTTGATTGAATAAATCGTCTTTTCGGGGTTTGTGATTGCTTGTCGTTTTGCTGATTCGCCTACCAAAATCTCGCCTTTATCGGTAAATGCCACGATTGAAGGCGTGGTATTTTTGCCCTCTTTGTTTGCGATGATTTTTGCTTCACCGCCCTCAAATACGCTCATTGCCGAATTTGTAGTCCCTAAATCTATACCTAAAACTTTGCTCATTGTTTGCTCCTTGTAAAGTTAATTTTTTGTAATGGCTACCATTGCAGGGCGAATCACCCTATCTTTGTATTTGTAGCCTTTTTGAATCACTTGTGCTATCTCGCCATCCGCCTTGCCTTCATTTGGCACTTGCATAATAGCATTATGCACATTGGGGTCAAACTCGCCCTCCGTGCTAATGCGCTCTACGCTATGTTTGCCAAACGCCTTTAAAAAATTATCAATGGTTAGCTGTATGCCCTCTTTAATCTTTGCCACCGCCTCGCTTTCATCGCTTTTAATCGAATCAAGCGCGGATTCCAAAGTATCTAAAATAGGCAAAAAATCTTTCAAAATCTGCTCATTTGCATACTCCAAAGCCAAATATTTTTCGCGCTCTAATCGTTTTTTGACATTGTCAAACTCCGCATAAGCGCGAATGTATTTCTCTTCTAATGCTTTGATTTTCTCATCATTAGATTCGCTTGAATCTGCCAAATCTGCGTCCGATTCGATTGAATCGCATTCATTTGAATCGCCCAAAATCTCATTTAATTCGCCTGAATCGCATTCGCTTAAATCTGCATTTGATTCAAAAGATTCATCGCTAACTTCGCTAAATTCATCATCTTTTTGCATTTATCCTCCTTTTAAGATTTATGACGCAATTTCGTTGTAAAATCCCGCATAATCGCAATCAAGCCGTCCAAAAACAAACATTTTGCCAAAGTTTTCATCAAAGCGCACATCTTGGATTAGCCCCAAATAGCCGTCTTTTAGGAAATGAAAGCCATTTTTTAGTCGATAAAAAATGTGGCTATTTAAAATCTCCATAAAAAGCGCACTATCGCTAATCTCTAAAAATTTGCACCCGAAATTTGACGCCTTATTTGCCAAATTTGCGCGATTTTCCAAACTATAAAACAGCACATTAGCGCACACACTTCGTGCCATAAAGCGAATCTCTTCGATATTTTGGTAAAGCATCTCTTGCAAAAATGCGTATAAATGCGATGAATGCGGGAGAATCGCCTCGCTTGATTCGCCTTTTTGCGCTGACTTCGCATTAAATGGCTTCGTGCCACTAAAAAGCAAAATGATATATTTATCGCGAAAATTTACCACTTCGCGCAAAATCTCACTCTGCCAAAGCCTAATCCCGCAAAAAATCTCATATTTTTCACTCGCATTTGCAATACTTTGCAGACTACCAATCTCCAAAGGGACGCTAATGTCAATGTTTTTGCGCCAATAATTTTTCAAAGCGTTGTTTGTAGGGATGCGCCCACTGCTGATATACGGCTGGGATAAAATGCCCTCACTAACAAGCACTTTAAAATAATTTCTTATCGTAGCTGATGATATTTGAAAATCCGCGCTACTAAGCTCCAAACGAAGCGATTCAGAGCCAAGTGGCTTACCATCGCGTATGTAAATGGTTATCATTTCATCTAGTAGCTTTTCGCGCTTTTTATTCAAAACCAAAATCCTTTAATAAGAAATTGCGAAATTATAACATAAAATTTTAAAAAAATAGCAATATTTTGATTTGAGTGCTAATTTTTTGCTAAAAATTAGCAACATTTAGCATAATCATATCAACTTTATTTAGTAAGTCAATATAAATTAACTTGATATAAATCGATATAATCTTACGAATCATAAAATAATTTTTTAAATGTTTTTATGGTAAAATCCCGCATTTAAAAGCGATTCGCGCTTTTTGGGCGAATCTATTATAAATCTAGCGCAAAAAAGCGCGAATCTAAATATCTAAATAAAAGGCGCATTATGATTAAAAACAATGTTGATAGTAAAGTCCTACGCGACTTGCAAAATATCTCACGGACAATGTTTAAAAAAGATTGCTTTAATATTTTTCAAGGCTCGATTTCGCACAAACTAAATGAGACGAAATTCATCATCAACACAAAGGACGCGGTTTTTGATGATTTACGCGCGGAAAATTTAGTCATTCTCTCACATAAGCGCGATTATAGTTATAATGAAGCTAGCTCCCAAGCCTCCTTGCATTCTTATATTTACAAGGAAATAAATGAAGCGAAATGCTTTGCTTATGCGCTCCCACCTTATACGATAGCGTATTCACTGCAACATTTAAAGATTATCCCCAAAGATTACTACGGCGCAAAGGTGCTAAAAGAGATAAATATTTACAATCCAAAAGAATTTGACAGCTGGGAAGAGCGCGCAGATACGGAAGTAGGCAATTTTTTAAAGCAAAATAATGTCAATTTTATCGTGGTGCGCGGATATGGGATTTATGCCTATGGGCGGGATTTGATGCACCTTGCAAAGACGATTACGCTAATTGAAAATTCTGCTAGAATCTTAACGCTTTATAATTTGGAAAATACGCTATTTAAGTATAAATTAGAGCTTACAAGCGGCGAGGGGACGCTATGGAATGATAGCGATTTTGAGCAATGATAATGTATAAAAATATATTTTTTGTGATATGTGCAGGATTTGCGTTTTTTACGTGATTTTTGAGTGCGGATAATGTGGTAATTTTGCCTAAATCACAAGAGTTAGTTTCCCCCCACCCCTCCCTTGCGGAGGGGGTTGGGGGTGGGTAGATTCGTCATTGCAAGATTCACGCGAATCTATCCTTAAATCAAACACAGCGACACTTCAAAAATTCTCTATCAAATCCAAAAATCCCCCCCCCCAAAATACCGCACCAAATTCCACGCCAAGCATTGCTTTATCAAAGCCAAAAAAACGCCAAAATCATCACCATAAGTTTCGTAGGCGACATAATTTTGGGCGATTATTTGGGCGCGGAGGGAGAGACATTTGACGCGAAATTCGCCGAAGTAAATGGCGATTTTGCCTATTTTGGCGGTGGCGTTGCAGAAATTTTAAAAAACGATGATTTAAGCGTAGGTAATTTGGAGGGCGTCCTAAGCAACGGCGATTTCGCCCCCGCCAAAGAAAAGCTATTCATTTTCAAAGGGCGCGAATCTTATGCGAAAATCCTGCACCTCTCAGGGATTGACATAGTAAATTTGGCAAATAATCACTCGCTAGATTATGGGCAAAAATGCTTAGAGCGAACGCAAAATGCACTAAAAAGGGCAAAAGTGCAATTTTTTGGCGAGGAAAATTTGGCACTTGTGAAGCTAAAAGGCGTTAGATTCGGCTTTATGGGAGAAAAGGGCTTTAGCCATTTTGCAAAAGATGCGATTTTGCGCGACATAGAGCGACTGCACAAAATGGGCGCGGAAGTGGTGATTTTCAGTCTGCATTTTGGCGAGGAAAAGAGCCGCACGCCAAATGCGCTCCAGCGCGAGTTAGCGCATTTTGCCATTGACAGCGGGGCGGATTTGGTGGTGGCGCACCACACGCACACACTGCAGGGCATTGAGGAATACAAGGGAAAAAAGATTATTTACAGCCTTGCGAATTTCATCTATGGTGGCTCAAAGCTCGGTGGCGACAAGGATTCGATGATTTATCAAGCGCGATTTATCTTTGGTGTGCGCGTGGGGACAAACGATTCGTGCGAGGGTTGCGCGAATAATTTTATCCCAAACCTTAAATCTATCGATAGGATTGGGGATAGCGTGATTGTGGTGCATAATATTATCCCTATTAGTGTGAGTTCAAGCGATTGAGCGAATATAGCGAAGAGATAATGGCGAGTGATTTGGCTTTAGGTTCGGATGAATAATTTTAATTCCCCCATTGCAGGGCTTTAGCCCAAAGAATCTGCACTTTGAAGCCCCTCCCTTATTGTAGGTAGGTTTCTTTTCTCTTGCCCCCTCCCTTGCGCGTGGTAACACCACACTTGCCCCCTCCCTTGCGGATATGGATTCTTGTGAATCTTTCTCTCCCCCTCCCTTGCGGAGGGGGATTAAGGGGGTGGGTAATCAATCTGTCATTGCAAACATTCGCAAGAATGTGAAGCAATCCACACCACGAAAATCTAATAAAAATCCAAATCAATGCCCCAAATGCAAATCAAAGCAACCTTACTTGGTAAATTAAAGTCTAGGGGTTAGAGGGATCCTACTTTTTGCAAAAGCAAAAAGTAGCAAAAACTTTTATAAGGATTTACACTTCGTGCGGATTTATTTTATTTAGATTACTAAAGAAACTGCGCTACGCTTGTTTTGGGTGCATTTTTCGCACTTTTAAAAATTTTTAGGATTTCACAGACTTCAAGTCTAGCTTCAATCCAAAAAATATAAAAAATCGTCATACTGATCGTAGCGCAATAAATTATTGCTTTTACCAAAAATCACTAAATTTTATAAAATATTTCGCTATAATCCACGCTTTTAATTTTCAAGCAAAAGGAAAAATTATGAAGCGACTAGACAAACAAAAAATCATCACGCTTTGCATTTATGGCGGGATTTTCGCACTAATTTTTATCGGCGGAGTCGTGCTTTTTGGTGCGTATTTTGTGATAGAAACATTTGGTGGCGTGGGCTTTGAACAGATTTTATTTCACTTGCGATTTCCATTGCTTGATAATAATGTGCCTTTTGTGGGTAAGTTTGTAAATAAAGTTATTATCCCAGCTCTTGCCTGTGCGTTTGTAATAACTTTTCCGCAAATCACACTAAAAATTCTAACGCAATTTTACACATTTCTAAAAAAGGCAACGCTTGGTAAGCTAACCTTTGCATTTGTGCTTTTTGCGCTTTGCGTGAATGTAACGAATAATAAACTCAAAATCACGCGCTATCTAAAAACGCAAACAGAGTTTTCAAATCTCTATGAGACGCATTATAAAGCATTTGATATTGCGAATCTAGCAGGATTTTCGCCCAAACAAAATTTAATCGTAATTTTAGCCGAATCGCTTGAATCCACTTTTAGCGCGAAAAATATCCCTGATTATATTCCAAAAGTCGCACAAAATGGGGGGGGGGGAATCGCCTATTAAGCAAAAATCAAACTAA
>CAKUOH010000010.1 GCA_934668765.1 uncultured Helicobacteraceae bacterium
TGTAAAAATTCTTTTGGGCTTTTAAAATCATTAAAAATTTGAAACATTTCACACCTGATACAAAAAATCGCGCAAAAGCAGGGCTAGGCAAAATCTACCAATCAACCATAACTAATTCTTTTGGCATTTTCTGCATTTTTACTTCCAAAGAATATTCCACTTATTGCCACACACAATCAAAAAATTCTCTATCGTTCAAAAATCGTTGCGCTCCTGCCTTACAATAAGACGCTGGTAGCACCAAATTCCTATCTACGATAAATCCGTGTGGAAATTCTTGCTCTAATTCAAAATCCACATTAAACAATAATTTTATAGTTCTAGTTTCAAGCTGAATAAAATATGGGATTCTTATTATTTTATATCCTAACTTTTGATATTCATCATCTTTTTGTTTATCTCTGTATATCACATTCGGGTCTGTGTAGTGCTTTTCGCCGTCAAATTCTATTATAAGCATAAGTTCATCATTGCGATAATCTGGGCGCGTATTTAGATTTGATTTTGGCACTTTTTTATTGCGTATAAAATCTTTTTCAAATATTTTGTGTAAATATTTGCCTAATTTATCTTCTGTGAGATAATTGTCAATGTTAAAATTTGGTGGGATATAGCTTGACATTTTAACCATTTTTGATTTTAGCTTGATTGTTTTGCTTAAATTCTTTCTCAAATGCACTCCATTTTTGAGCATCAATCTCACGCAAAGAATCAGGACTCATAGGATAGACACGAAACAGCTCATCAAGGTAGTTTCGGCTATTTGCTAGTTCTATACTTTGGATAAGAAAATAGTTCATTTATATTCCTTAAAAATTTTGCTTATCACAAAATCAAACTGCGATTATAGCAAACTTTGCCTATTTTATTTTATTTTCATAAGGATTTTATCTCAAAGAGTTGCTTTGAGAGTGCGCACCATAGAATGAGTCCGCATAGTGCCACGCTTCCTAAAAAGAGATACGCGCTAAAATAGCCATAATATTGTGCGAAATACCCGCCTACACCATTGCTTAACGCCCCGCCAAGTCCCCCGCAGGTGAGCGCAAATGCAAACCCTGCGTTGATATGTCCGCTCCCGCGCAAGATAAGTGCGACCACTACGGGCAAAATCACCCCGCTTACCCCCGCTCCCACGCCGTCCAAAATCTGCACGACTATCATCGCCCACATACTATCAAAATGTGTTGCCACGCCCCCGCGAATGATGAGTGCGAAAAAGCAGGCAAAAAAGAGCCAAAAATACACGCTAAATCCCGCGCTTTTTGAGGGATTTTCACACGAATCCACCCTACCTAAAAGTCGCCCACACATAAACGCCACAAATATCATCACGCCTTGCGCGATAAGAATGGTAGCTGCGGCATAAGCCCCACTTGAATCAATGCCTAGCCTTTGTGCCCTTTGGCTTAGCAATGGGAGCATTGCGGCGTTGCTAAGGTGGAAGCAAAACATTATCGTGCTTAAAAATAGCACGCGTTTATCGGTAAATAGTGCAATTAAGCGCGTGGGCTTAGCTTCAAAAGTCGCTTTGCTGTGAATCTCGCCCCGCGCAGTGAAATCATTGATAGATTCTCGTTTTATGAGTGTCAAAACCACGAGCGAAACTCCCCCAAGCACCGCCGTAATCGCAAACACGCTCACAATACCAAAATACAGCGCGAGACAAAAGCTAAGTGCTGCACCAAATGCTGTCCCTGCGTGTTTATAAGCTTCATTTCGCGCCGTTTGTAGCGGATAGTCGCGCACACCGACAATGCCAAGCGTGAGTGCCGCAAACGCAGGAGCTAAAAACACCCCACTAAGCGCGACTAGCCCTTGTGCGATAAGTGTGAAAACAAATGAGGGAAAGAGGTAATTAAGTGTGCAAAATGCAATGATTAGCACGATAAATGCGCCTACAAGCTCTTTTTTGCGCGTGGTTTTATCCACCAAAATCCCGCAAGGCACGCCAAGTGATAACGCGATAATGTGTGAAATCGTGCTAATGTAGCCGATTTGAGATTCACCAAAGCCATTTTGGAGTAAAAACACGCCCAAAAATGGTCCCAAACCATCGCGCACATCAGCGACAAAGAAATTGAGCCACGCTAAAAGATTGTGAGGATTCATAGTCAAAAGTCGCTTAAAATGCGTGGATTTTGCATAGATTTGTGCCAAAAATCCACGCGATTCGTGCTATTTGCGCAGTTCATTATAGATTTTCTCGTTTGTTTTTAGTTCCTCTTTGTCGTGCAAATTGCGCTCATTTAGGCGATTTGCAGTAATTGATTGCTCGATTTTGTAGAGTTGATTTAGCAGATTTTGCTTCTCATCGCCCTGTGCGTGATAGATTCGCACTTGCAAGATTTTCTTTTCTAACTCTAATTTCTCGCGCTCATCGCGGAATTTCTGTGTAGCTTTGTGTAAATCATTGCGTGATTTTGCTTCGATTTGCAGGGCTTTGATTTGAGAATCTACACTTGCATTTGCAAAAATTTCGGGCGCAATCCCCTTTATATGTGGCAATTCTGCGCCTAATGGGGCGAATCCTGCTTCGTGCGGTGGGCGCGAATCGTGTGGTTTAGCAGTCGCGCTTACGGCAATAATCGCGCCAAAAAGTAGCGCAGTAGCGATAAAATGTCTCATTTTTTGTCCTTTGTATTGAAATAAAGCGCGATTGTAGCAAAAATTTGCTGTTAGATTTGGCTTTTGATTTGCGCATTCTCTAATTCATACAGATTTTGAATAAGCGCATTTTAATTAGCAAAATTTATAAATTTTTAGTCCAAATTTTTCCCTATTTTACATAATAGTCCTAAAAAATATATTATATTATAAAAAAATCCCTACTTGATTTTATGATATTACTTTTATTATAATTCCGCCACGCTAACGCAAAAATTTCGTTAGCGAAATCAAATAAAATAAAGGAGTAAAAATGAACATAGCAGTTTTAGCAGCCACAGGCAAGGCAGGGCGACTAATCACACTAGAGGCTTTGAATCGCGGACATAGCGTAAGTGCATTTGTGCGTGATAGCGGCAAGGCAAAGGATTTAGCAAACAATGGCGCGAAAGTCATTCACAAGGACATTTTCGCACTTGAATCAAAGGACTTGGCGGGATTTGATGTCGTTATTGACGCCTTTGGCGAGTGGAAAGATTTTAGCCTGTATAAAAAACACGGGGAGCATTTGGCAAAAATTTTGGCGGGGAGCAAGGCACGATTGCTTGTAGTGGGCGGTGCTGGAAGCTACTATATGGACAAAAGCCACGCTACGCGCCTAATGGATGCGCCAACTTTCCCTAGCGCATATAAAGGCGTGGCAAATGCTCACGCGGAGCTTTTGGGATTACTGCGGGAGCAAAATGAGCTAAATTTTGTGTATGTAAGCCCACCTGCAGAATTTATCGCAGACGCGCCCAAAAGTGGCAAATACAAAATCATCGGCGAAGAGTTTGAAGTAAATGCCAAAGGCGAATCTAAAGGTAGCTATGCGGATTACGCAAGTGCAATGATAGACATCGCCCAAGATTTAAATATAAACAAAGTGCGTGTGGGCGTGATAGGGCTATAAGCGTGATTATTTTTGGCGCGTTTGCTTAAATTTTGTGTCTTTGGTATGCGATTTCGCACTTATAAAAATTTTAATGGGCGTTAGCAGACTCCAAGTCTAGTCTCACGCCCAAAAATTTTTATACAAACAAAACAAGGCAAAACCGAAACTTCTTTATCCATACCGCCATTACTTCGATTGTGATTTGCATTGCGAATCAGGCGTAAATCTAATACGATTATGTGAATCAAGCGCGAATTTAAAGCTCATTATTAAAACTTAAAATACGCTTTCCTTATCACAGCCACCAAACCACTCATCACCAAATCACATTAAGGAATCTTTTTTGCTTACAAATCCAAAAATTTGCCAAAATTTGCAAGATTTATGAATATTAAGGACGGAGATGAATCCATTTAGCGAGGCGAAAAATGTATTTTTAGAAAAAGTCGATACGATGGATTATATCGATTTAGACATCAATATTTCTGCGCGTCATCGCATTGAGCTGTTAATCGCTAAAGTCCCATTTCAAATTGTCATTCTCACAGGCAAACCCGGCGTTGGCAAAAGTTACCTTATAAAGCAGCTTGAACAAAGCGTCCCCACAGATAGACTACATATACAGCTTTTTCCGTTTTTATCGCTAAATGGCTTTTTGGCGCAGTTGCATTTGAAGTTTTTGCCACGAATCAAGATTCACAAAAATATGACGAGAGATGAGTTTTTCAAAAGCTTTAGCGAGAATCTAAAACGCGAGGAATTAAGCCCTACGATTATTATTGATGAGGTGCAGCTTTATGGCGACAAGGAATTAGAAGTCATTAGAATGCTTAGCGATTGTCGCGTGTTTCGATTCATACTTGTAACCCACGCATTAAAGCACAAGGAAGTTCTAAATGAGAGCTATTTCACTTCGCGGATTTGGGATAAGGTGGTGATAAGAGAGCTTGATATACAAAATATCCGCCTTTTTGTAACGCAAAAGCTAAACAAGGCAAATATGGGCGCGGTGGCGCGACTTTTTAAGGAATGGCAATATAAGTTTATTTATAAGCAGACGCAGGGGAATCTGCGCTTGATTACAAGAATGTGCTTTTTGCTTTTTGACTTGTGTGAGCATTATTACAGCGTAGAGCCGACACTTTTTAATAAGGGAGAGATTCCAAAAAAGATTATGGAGATGTCAGCCATAGAATTAGGGAGTTTAGATGTGTAGGCAAATGAGAGGAAAAATTAGGTTGCTTTTTAGCTATTTAAGCGTTTTAGTTATTGGTATTTTGATTTATCTAGTCGTGCTTTTTGTCGCGGATAAGCACAGAAAAGACAAGGAAATGATAGCGGATTCAAGCTCAAATCCGCCCACAATCGCACCTGAAAATAATAGCGCGAATCTTGAATCGCCCGTCATTACAAGCGATTCAAAGAGTGAACCTATTAGCGAATCGCCAAGCGTGGCGGATAAGGAATCACTCAATGAATTGCCAAATGAAATCAATGTCTCGCTAGATAGCATTGAAAAGCCCATTAGCTCAAATTATTCGCCTAGTGTGCTGCCAAATACAAAGGGATTCCCACGCAGTTTTGTGGTAAATACGAAAATTTTACGGATTCGCGCAGAGCCAAGCACGGATTCGGCGATAATTAAATATTTTAAATATGGCGCAATCATTCGCATTAGCGGAGTTGAAGGCAAATGGGCGCAGTTAGAAAACGGCGGGTGGGCGTATTTACCGCTTTTAAGAGAGCGCGAATAGCTTTGTATGCGGACACTGCAAATCTAAAAGGTGCGCGAAATGAAGCTATATGCCGTATTTGGCAATCCTATTGCCCACTCCAAATCGCCGTATTTGCATAATTTTACATTTCACAATCTCGGCATTGACGCAAGGTATGTGCGAATCTTGCTAGAATCCACCATAAATGCGCGTGATTTTAGGGAGAAATTTTTTGCATACAGTTTAAGCGGGGCAAATATTACGATTCCATTTAAGGAAATCGCGATAGATTCGTGTGATGAGATTGTTGGAATCGCGCAAAAAATCGGCGCAATCAATACCATCGTTCGGCGTGGAGAGCGACTTTTTGGATATAACACAGATGCGATGGGCTTTTATCGCAATATCGAGCGCGAAAAGTTACAAACCGCGCTAATTATCGGTGCTGGTGGCAGTGCAAGGGCTATTGCCTTTATCTTAAAAGAGCGCGGGATTTGCGTGGAAATTATCAATCGCAGCGAAAATCGGCTAGATTTTTTTAGGAAAAATGGCTTTGAATGCGCTAGTTTTGATGAATTTAGTGCGAATCTCGGTGGCGAATCGCAATATGATTTGATTGTAAATACAACTTCATCATCGATAAATGGCGAATTGCCTTTGGATTCGGCGATTTTGGCGGAGCTTTTTGATGGTGCGAAAATCGCCTTTGACTTAATGTATGGCAAAAAATGTCCCTTTTTAGAACTTGCCAAAAAATGTGGCAAGATTCGTGGCAAAAAGCACAAGATTCAAACCATTGATGGCGCAAAAATGTTACTTTATCAAGCCATCGAAGCATCAAGTTTATTTTTAAACAAACCATATAAAACTATCGAAAAGGCAATGTCTAAAGCGTGGGCTTAATAAAAAGCAGTGGCAAAATATTAAAGTTGTGATTCTATCATAAATTTTTGCTACAATGTCGCGCGAAATTTTACAAAGGAAAATCCAAATAAAAGGCGACATTATGGCAATATTAGATTTTTTTACCACTGCATTAAGCAATATAAATGTCATTTTTTATCTCATCGCTTACCTTGTGGGCGCGATTCCTTTTGGCTACATTATCGTAAAATGGGGCTATAAAATCGACTTGCTAAATATCGGCAGTGGCTCTATCGGAGCTACAAATGTCTATCGTGCGCTAAAAGACATCACGCCCCGTGCGAAATATATGTCGATTTTGACGATTTTGCTTGATTCGACAAAGGGGCTAATTGTCGTGCTGGTGGCAAAGCTGTGTGGATTAAGCTTTGAAACGCAATGGGCGGTGGCGATTCTCTCTGTGCTAGGACATTGTTTTAGCCCGTATTTGGGCTTTAATGGTGGCAAGGGTGTGGCGACAACCATCGGTGCAGTGATTTTGCTTGTGCCATTTGAGGGGGCAATCGGGCTTTTGGCGTGGTTTGTCATCGGCAAGGTTTTCAAGGTTAGCTCACTATCATCGCTAATTGGCGTAAGCGTGGGGATTTTGACAACTTTTATCACGCCATATATGGACTTGCCACCTAGCATTTCAATAATGGCACAAATCGGCACACACACGCCTATGGTGCTTTTGCTGATATTGATAATCTACACGCATATTCCAAATATTGTGCGACTAATCAAGCACGAAGAGGGCAAGATTTTATAAATGCGTTTTGAGATTTGCTTGGAGCGATTGAAAGTGAGTGCGATTATAGGAATCTTGCCAAATGAGCGGACAAAAGCGCAGGATTTGGAGGTGGATTTGGCGTTAAAATATGAAGTGGATTTGTGTGAATTTGCCCACCCCTTGCGCCACCCTAGCACAAGGGAGGGGGAATGCTTGGAGAATCTCTCCGCAAGGGATGGGGGAATAGTGGATTACGCCACTTTGCGTGAAATTATTTTGACAACCTTTAAAAACAATCAATTTTTGTATTTAGAAAATGCGCTAGTAGCGATTCAAAGCACGATACTTGCGCAATTTTCGCAAATAATCGCGCTTGATTTGGCAATAAAAAAACTACATATTTTTAGCGATTGTGCTCCAAAAGTTTGCTTAAAGTGGGCAAAAGTAGATTGCCACGATTTTGCTTTGCAAAATCTCGCAATGACAAATCAACGCATACTTCGTCATTGCGTGGGCAAATCGCAGATTCGCACAAAGCAATCCAAAGTGGGCAAAAAATGATTGAATCTAGCATTCAAAATACCACTGCTACGCTAATCCTAAAAGGCACATTTGATAAATTTATCGCCAAAGATGATATTTTGTCGCTCCAAAATATTGCGCAAAATCCAGCGATTCAAAGTATCGTGCTAAATCTTAATGATATTACCAAGTTTGATTCAACCTTTCTTATTTTTCTTTATCGATATAGGAAAAATCTATCCAAAGATTCGCGCAAACTTACGCTTATCGCTAATAGCGACAAGGCAAAGCGCATTTTAGAGCTATTGCAAGAAATTGAAATCAAAGATAGCACAATCAAACGCGTAAAAAAAGAGGATTTTTTTACCAAAAGCAGCAAAGAGATTGGAATGCTTCTTTATGGCTGGTGGGCGACATTTTTGGATTTTTTGAATTTTATGGGGATTTTAATTTATTTTGTGTTTTTATCCCTTATGAATCCACGCAAGATTCGCTTTGCCGCAATCAATTATCACATTTTTAATAGCGTCATTACCGCAATGCCTGTGATTTTTATCGTATCATTTGTCGTAGGTGGCGTTATTGCCTATCAAGGTGCGGCGACTTTGGCGCGAATGGGCTTTGTGGAATTGAGCGTTGAGATGACAGCAAAGCTCACACTGCGCGAAATTGGTCCTTTTGTCGTGGCGATGATTGTGGCAGGACGCAGTGCGTCCGCTTATACCGCACAAATTGGCGTTATGAAAATGACAGAAGAGATTGACGCGATGAAAACAATGCAATTAAATTTGATGAATTTTATCGTGTTGCCACGATTTTACGCGCTTGTGATTAGCTTTCCGCTAATGGTTTTTCTCTCGGATTTGGTTAGCATTTTTGGCTGTATGGTGTTTTTGAATTTTGGCTTTGATATTGGATTTAGCGACTATATTGCGCAGTTAAAAAGCTCTGTGGGAATGAATAGCTTTTGGACAGGCATTATCAAAGCTCCCTTTTATGCGAGTGTAATCGTGGTGATTGGGTGCTTTATTGGCTTTCGTGTGGAGGACAATACGCAAAGCGTGGGTGAAAAAACGACTACTAGCGTGGTTTGCGCGCTTTTTGGCGTGATAATCATAAATGCGCTATTTTCGCTGATTTTCACGGAATTGAGGTTTTAGCAAGTGGAAAATATCATAGAAGTCCGCAATCTCTACACAAAATACAAAGATAGATTTATCCAAGAAAATGTTAGCTTTAATATCCGCAAAAGCGAGATTTTTGGTATTTTGGGCGGAAGTGGAAGCGGAAAATCCACGCTTTTAAGCACGATGATTTGCCTAAAACGCCCAGAAAAGGGACAGATTCGCATATTTGGGGAGGATATTTGGAGCGAATCTAACACTATGTCATTGCGAGATTTACGCAGTAAATCGAAGCAATCCCAAAAAAATATAGATTGCCACGATTTGGCTAACGCCAAATCTCGCAATGACAAAAATAATAGCGATTTACGCACATTGCCAAATGACAACGCGCGGGATAAGATACTAAAACGCTGTGGCGTTCTCTTTCAATTTGGCGCACTCTTTTCTAGCCTAACCGTGCTTGATAATGTCGGCATTATGCTAGAGGAATATAGCAATTATCCTAAAAGCGTCATTGATGAAATCGCGCAATATTACCTAAATATCGTTGGTTTGCCACAATTTGTGTGCGAAATGATGCCTTATGAGTTAAGTGGCGGAATGAAAAAGCGCGTGGGGCTTGCTCGTGCGCTTGTTTTTGCACCTGAGATTTTGTTTTTAGATGAGCCAACAAGTGGGCTTGACCCGCAAAGTGCGGAAAATTTCGACAAACTCATCATTCGCCTTCGCGATGAATTTAAGCTTACAATTATTATGGTTACGCACGATTTGGATTCGATAAAAGATGCCACGGATAGATTCATATTGCTTGATAGCGGGAAAATCGCATTTGAGGGCAGTTTGACAGAATTTAAAAATAGCCAAACGGCACAGCTTGATACGCTACTAAAATCAAAGAGAGGAGAGCGATTATGGAGAGAGGAGTGAATTATATTTTCATCGGCGCGTGTTTTATGTTCTCGCTGATTGGATTTGTGATGTTTATATTTTGGTTTGGCGAAGCGGGGATTTTTAAAGATGAAGTGCGAATCTACAAAAGCTACACCAAACGCCCTTTAAACATAAAGCAAGATAGCCTTATCAAATACAAAGGGCTAAATGTCGGGCGCGTGAAAAATGTCGCTTTTAAGGACAATAATTTTGAGGAAATAGAAATCACGCTTGAAATCTTAAAAAATTTGCCTGTGAAAAAAGATTCGCTTGTGCGTGTGGAGCAAAATGGCATTTTGGGTGCTAGTTTTCTTGCGCTTATCCAAAATGACAAAAGCAAAGAATTTATAGGCGATTCAAGCGATGAGGCGGTATTGCGAATCCATAGCGATTCGGCACTCTCGGCGGTGATGGAGAGCATACCAAATATCACGGGCAAAGTGGATTATTTGCTAGATAATGCAAATGAAGTTTTAAGCGAGAATAATGCCAAAAATATCGCTGCGATTTTGCTGTCCTTAAATGAATCAATGAAAAATATCAATATTTTGGCGCAAAGTTTGGGGCGCAACTCCAAAGACATTGAGCAAATCATCGTAAATGTAGGCAAAATCGCTGATTCGCTAAACTATAAAGTATCGCAGGGCGAATATGACTTGCGAAGCACACTAATGCCGACTTTGATGTCGATTGAACGCGCTATGGGCGAATTTGAAGTCTTTGCCAAAAATGCAAATAATACCTTGCAAAACTTTGAAACAAACCCATACAACACGATTTTTGGTTATAGAGAGGAAAAGAAATGACAATATTACGAAACATTTTTATTAGCGCAAGATTCGCACTAATGGCGACAATAAGTGTATTTTTTAGCGCGTGTGTGGATATAAATCTAAAAAGTGAATTGCCAAAGGTGGATTATTATGAGTTAGATAATATAGTGGCAAATGCCCCAAATTGCGAGGCATACACGATAATCGCGCTTGAAAATATCGAAATCCCGCAGAGTTTTGCAGGGCGCAATATTTTTTACAAAGAAGGCAATCGCATTCGCAATTTAGATGGCGTCCGCCTAAATGACAATCTCAAACAAAGCCTTGAATCAATGCTAATCAAAAACTTCGCAAACCACTGCATAAAGGCAATCACACCGCCTTTTAGCGGAATCAAATTAGAGCAGTTTTTACGCATAAAATTGCTAAATTTTAATGCGAATCGTGCGACGGATTCAAGTGCTGAATCTAGCGCAGTGGTAAGCTTTGCCTATCAAATCTATCAAAATGGTAGCATTTTACAAAGTGGCATAATCACCAAACAAAGCAAAATAGATGATTTTAGTGGCGAAATGATTTTTGATGCCTTGCAAGATTCAAGCAAAAAAGCGATAGAAGAGATTACAAATAAAATCATTCCAAAATAAAATCACTTATGGTGCGAATCTAAAAGCATTTCATCTTGCACTTTCCGCCTATAATATCCATCTATTGTTTTGATTTAATCTAAATTTTTGCATTGCCTAGCCAAGCATTAGGGTTTAATTCGCCATTGCTACCTTTTGGGTGAATATCGTTGAAATAATACTCAACTATGCGATTCCCACGCTCACAAACAAATCCGCTACGATAATGCCACGCAAATCATCAATATATCTTTGAATCTTATCAAATACCATTAAACGCCTTTGCTTTCCAAATATTCCTCATAGCTCCCGCGAAAGTCGATGATTTGCGTGGGGAGATTTGCGTTTTCCCTAGAATCCATAAAAAATGATCTAAATCTCTGCGATGTTGTGGGGTTTCATTTTCAAGCCCGTAGTGTTTGGCAAACTCATCAATAGCTTGGAGAAATGTATCGTATGTATCATAGTCCTTAAGCTCTTTGTTTGTGAGCTTTTTTCCATAAAAATTTGTGCCTACTAGCTCACTAGGTATATCCGCAAACTTATTGCTTGTATCACTTTTGCCATTGTTAAAAAATACCAACACTTCACGCACAAATCTATCATAGATTCTAAAGGCATTTTGATTGTGGTGGAAACAATATTTTGTCGCAAAGGAGTAAAAGACTTTTTGCTTACCATCTTGTCTTTCACATTCTGCAATTTGCTTAATAATGCCTTTTAGCTCATCATAATTTTGGGGGTTGGCATTGCGTATTTTTTGGTGGATTTGCTCTTTATATTCCAAATCGGCGATATGCTTTGCGACTTCATAGATTCCAAATTTTGCAAGATTAGTGCTATAAAAGCTATCCAACACAGAAACCTTTAGTAGCACAATTTGTTGCAGATTTTCTTGCCCTAACTTAGTAAAAACTCCATTTTCACTAAAAACTTTTTCAATTACCTTTTCTTGCTCTCGGTAGTTTTTATATTTATCGCTATTATATATTCCCAAAATCTTGCCATAAAGCTTTTTCATCACTTCGTTATGCCTACTCATCTATCACTCGCCTTTAGATTCCAAATATTCCTCATAGCTCCCGCGAAAGTCGATGATTTGCGCGGGGAGATTTGCGCCATTTGCGTCAAATCGTGGCACTAGCTCGATTATGCGATTTGCATACGCATCGATGAGCTCTCTATCGTGGCTAACGCAAATCACATTCCCGCTAAACTTATACAATGCTTCGCCAAGCGCGATGATTGATTCCAAATCCAAGTGGTTTGTGGGCTCATCAAGCACTAAAAAATTCCCCCCTTCAAGCATTAGCCTACTTAGCACCATTCGATGTTTCTCGCCCCCACTTAAACGACTTACTTGCTTTTCTTGCTCTTCGCCACTAAAAAGCATTCGCCCCAAAGCATTGCGGATTTCCCCTGCTTCTTTGCGTTTATCAAATGCCCGAAGCCACTCAAATAGCGTCTCTTCACCCTTGATTTCCTCACTCACATTTTGGGGGAAATAGCCTCTCTGCGTAGTCGCGCCCCATTTCACAAAGCCAGAATCTGGATTCAAAACTTCGACTAAAATCTGCAACAAAGTGCTTTTCCCCACGCCATTTGGACCAATTAGCGCGATTTTATCATTTGGCAGGATTTTTAGGCTAACGCTTTCTAGCACCTTTTTTTCGCCATAAGATTTGCTGATATTTTCGCACTCTAACGCCTCATTGCCGATTGTGCGATTTGGCTTAAAGACAATGCTAGGGTCGCGCCGTGAGCTAACTTTAAGCGCGGAAATATCAAGCTTTTCTAATTGCTTTTGGCGGCTGGTAGCTTGCTTTGCCTTGCTTGCATTTGCGCTAAATCGTGCGATAAAATTTTCTAATTCCTCTTTTTCTTTGAGCTTTTTGTTGCGCTCTGCCTCTTGTTGCTTGGCGATAAGCGTGCTAGCGATATACCAATCATCATAATTCCCGCTAAACTCGCGCACGCCTCCAAAATCCATATCCAAAATATGCGTGCAGATAGAATTTAAAAAATGTCTATCGTGGCTAATGACTACGATTACGCCCTCATAGTGTTTGAGATTAGATTCAAGCCACGCGATTGATGGCAAATCAAGGTTATTTGTCGGCTCATCAAGCAATAAAATCTCTGGCTTTGGAAATAGCACTTGGGCAAGCAAAATCTTAAATTTATCTCCGCCTGTAAGGCTACTCATAAGGTTTTCGTGGCTTTTAGCGGGGAATCCCAAATCCTCCAAAATCTTTTCAATCACCACTTCGCATTCATAAGTAGGGTCTTCTTCTGCGCAAATCATCTCTAAATCGCCTAATTCGTTATTGATTTTTTCATCGCTCAAATCGCCGTTTGCATAAAGCCATTCTTTGCGCTTTATCGCGTCATATAGCCGTTTATTGCCGATAAGCACGGCATCTTTTAGGCTTAAAGTTTCATAGGCATATTGGTCTTGCTTTAATACACCTAATCTTGCGTTTGGAGCGATGATAACTTCGCCACTTGTGGCTTCATCTTCGCCTGATAATATTTTCAATAGCGTGGATTTTCCCGCGCCATTTGCGCCGATAAGTCCGTATCGTTTGCCTGAATCTAAACTCAAATTCACATTTTCAAAGAGTTTTTTGGTAGGATAGCGCATTGATAAGTTTATGGTTTGGAGCATTTTTTATCCTTTTTGTGTTAAATTTTTGCGAAACGCACTGCGTCTTTGAAATAAAAGCAATAGCAAAATCACGCCAAGCCCGATTAGAATGGTAATGCCAAAGCTTTTTAGCGCAAGAATCTTGCTAAAAGACAAAAAGCCAAATCCCGCGATTGTGGTTAGGGCTGAAAAAATTATAGCGTGGAGTGTTTTGATATTTTCGCCCTCCGCTTTTACATAGATGCCATAATCGATTGACGAAACTACTACGATTAGAAGCGAAAAAAGGTGCATAATATTTACTTTTATGCCTAAAAAATATAAAAATATCGCCGCTAATGGCGCGATGATATACACTAGACTTGTGAGTGAGCGCGTGATTAAAAGCACGATTGCAATCATCGATGAGATGACGATAGCCAAAATCAAAAGCATAGGCTTGTAAATCCCACTTGTAATTTCATTGCTTAGCGTTTCGATGGAGCGAGTTTCCACAAAATCCAAACTTTGAAGTAAATCCACGCCCTCCACGCTAATGGCACTGTAAAATTTATCATTGTGTTCTACAATCGCCAAATTGCGAATGTCGCTTTTTATTTGCGTGAGTTGTGCGACTTGCATTGCTTTTTGTGGCAGAGATTCACGAAAATCGCTAAAAATCAAAATCTCCACACTCTCCCCAAGCGCGTTTTTAAAATACGCTTTATCGCTTAAACGCGCCTTGTTTTGATAATCCAATCCTTCCAAATTATAATCTAACTCCAAATTCAGCGCACTTACACCAAGTAAAATCACAGCAATCACAGCAATGATTTTGCTACTAATCTTTGGGCGGCGAAAACGGCGAATCTTGCGATAAAAAATGGGCTTTTTAAAGCCGATAAATTGATATAAAATCCCAAAACTCAAATACGATACAAGCAGACAAATCATCGCATAAAGTGAGAGTTGCGCTAGTAGCGGAAAAGGGATAAAAAGGCAAATAAAAAAGCCTATAAAGCTAGTGATAAATCCATAAAACACGGATTTATTAAACCTAAAATGGTGCATATAGCACCTAAAAAAATGATGATGAAGCATATAATCGATTGCCAAATTGCCGATAGCCACGCCAAATTCTAATGCCATAATATTGACATTTTCATAGATTTGCGTAAGTGCAGTAATGCCAAGTAGATTTGCCGAAATAATCGTAAGTAGCGTATTTAGCGACAAAAATGGGATTCGCAAGATAAAGAGATATAAAAGCACCAAAAATGTAATCGAACTTGCCATAATGATATTGACATCGCTAAAAATGGCATTGCTATTTTCTAGGCGCAAAATATCGCTTGAAAAATAGCGAATGCCCTTTATATCTTTGGTAGATTCTTTAAAATCATTATAAAAATCCTCCGCATTTATATCTTTGGAAAAATTTAGCAAATAAATATTGTCCTTTAAATGCGTGATTTGCGTGATTTTATCGATGGATTTGAGTTTGTCTAAAACCACAGAATCTTTTGCATTTATCGCAGAATCTACCCACCCCCTAGCCCCCTCCGCAAGGGAGGGGAAATTATAAGAAGCCCCTCCCCTTGCGGGAGGGGTTTGGGGTGGGGTATTTTTAGCAATAGTGGGGGAATTTTTGGTTTTTTTTGCAGAATCTAGCGCAGATTTTGCGTTTTTATCATTTGGCAGTGCGATTAAAAGCTCATTTTGCGAAACTAAATCTAAATGAATGTCAATTAGCTCTCGTTGCTCCACTTTGGGAAATAAATCCAAAATATTTGTGCTAATTTTGCTTTTATCAAAAAATGCAAAAAACACCGCTAGGCAGAGCAAAAAGAGCGCGAAATTGCTGTATTTCATTAAAGTATTTTTTTGCATTTTTTAAGCCTTGAGATTCTTATAGAATCTAAAAATCAAATTCTATGATTCGCGCCTAATTGCGCATATATTTATTGACACAGGCTTCCACTTCTAGCGGATTTGATTTAGATATAAACTCATTTGCGCCTAGCGACATAGCCATTTCTTCATTGCTACTGCCACTCATCGATGAATTTACCACCACAGGTAAATGCGAAAGATTCGGGTCATTTTTCACGCGCTTAATCACTTCAAAGCCCGAAGTCTCTGGCATTTCCAAGTCTGTGATTATCATACCAATGCTTGATAAATCCGTGTCCGCGTCATATAAATGGTCTAGCAATTTTTTGCCGTTGATAAAGTCATTATGCGCTACGCCTAGCTTATCTAAAATGAGCTGCATAGTTTTTAGCACCACAGGGCTATCATCAGCGATTAGAATCGTCTTTTGACTTTGGACTTTGCGCACCCGTCTTAGTTCCTCTTCTTTTTCCTCATCAATCCACGGAAACACATCAACAAGCATTTTTTCAATATCCACGATTTGCACCAAACTCCCATCATAGTAGCGTGTGCGTCCCACAAGTTTGTTATTATTAGAGCTACCGACAATGCCACTATTTTGCTCGATTTCTGTCCATTTTTTATTTAGGATTCTATCTGCTTCATAGATTCGCACACCGATTGTCCAGCGCGAAAACTCGCATATCATTATGATGTCGCCGTTAAATTCGTTGTTTTTCACTACACGCATAGAAATATCTTTCTTTTTATTATGCACATCATAATAAAACCATTTTCGCATATCCACAAGCGGAATGGTAAGGTTACGAATCGTGATTAGCCCCTCAAGCAAGGAAGTTTTATCATAGCTGATTTTGGTAATGTCGCCATCATATTTAATAACTTCGCGAATCTTAAAGACATTTGTCGCGTATAAATCGCCGTCCTTATCAAGCTTAAAGCAGAGTAATTGCAATTCGTTATTTTTATGCAGACTTGTTATTTGGTCTATTTTGGCTAGATTTTCTATCATTTTGTCTCTCGCAAATTTAAAATTTCGCAATTATACAAAAAAAATGCAAATTTTCTGCCTTTTAGCTTGATTTTTAAAGATTTTTGCACTATAAAGCGTTTTTGACTACACAATTACTTTTTAGCAGTTGCGTTAAAAACTCTCGTATTTTAGGATTATTATGCAAAAAATTTTTTGGATAAATTGTTTGATTCTAGTCGCTGTGGCGTTAAATTTGCGACTTCCCATTACGATGATAGGACCGCTTGTAGAAGAAATAAAGACATTTTATGGCATTGGCTCATCAATGGCTGGATTTTTAAATGCGATTCCTGTGATTTGCTTTGGGAGCATTGCCTTTGTGGTGGGATTTTTCTCTGGGCGAAAAGCAATGCTTGTCGCGCTAATCTTAATGATAGTAGGCATTTTAATGCGAAGTTATGGCGGAATCTATGGGCTTTTTGCAGGAATGGCGATTTTAGGCGGGGGAATCGCAGTGGCAAATGTGCTTCTCCCTAGCTTTGTCAAAGAAAAATTCCCACACAAAGTAACTTCAATGATGAGCCTTTATTCACTAGTCCTAAATATTTCTACGATTTTTGGAATCTTTATCGCTCTGCCTTTGTTTGCAAAAATCGGGCTTCAGCACACGCTAGGATTTTGCGCGATTTTTAGCGTGATTGCCATCTTTTTATATATGCCACAAATCAAAAACCACCGAATCTCCCGCCACGCACAAAAAATCCCACTTAAAAAAAATCTTTTTATAAATCCAAGCGCGTGGAAAATCACGCTATTTATGGGACTTCAAAGCACTATGGCTTATAGCACATTTGCGTGGTATGCAAGTATCATCGCTTCGCTTGGCTATTCGCAGCATTATGGCTCACAAATGCTACTATTCTCCCAAATAATAGCCGCGCCTGTGGCACTTTTTGGACCGCTATTTTATGGCTATTTGCGTGATAAGTGGCGAATCTACTATATGGCGATTTTGTGCGGATTATATGTGATAGGCTATGGAATCTTGCTGTTTTCTGGCTCAAAAATCGCCCTTTACATTAGCGCGATAGCACTTGGAATCCCAATGGGTGGTGTCTTTGGAATTGCGCTTTTATTTATTAGCATAAAAAGCCAAAACACCCAAATCGCAGCCAAACTCTCATCGATGGCGCAAGGCTTTGGCTATATCATCGCATCAATGGGACCATTTTTGGTAGGCATTTGCAATGACTTTTTTGGCGAGTTTTGGGAGGGCATAATCTTGCTTTTATGCGTGGCTGTGGCGTTAAATATTATGGGGATTTTGGCGTATAAAAGCAAGATGATTGCGTGAATCTTACTTGTGATTCGTGGGGAGATTTGGGCGAATCACACATAGATTCGCACTAGATTTGCCAAAAATCTTTGTAAGATTCACATTAAAAATATAGCGCAATTTTTGCGTAAAATTTGCTAAAATTCGCGCAATTTTAAATTTATGGAGTAAAAAATGGCAAAAAAAAGCATTAAAAAAGTCGTTTTGGCTTATAGTGGCGGACTTGATACAAGCGTGATTTTGAAATGGCTTGGCGATAATTATGGTTGCGAAGTAATCACTTTTACCGCAGACATTGGGCAGGGTGAGGAAATCGAACCCGCTAGGCAAAAGGCACTCTCTTTGGGAATCAAAAAGGACAATATTTTCATAAAAGATTTACGCGAAGAATTTATCGCTGATTTTGTTTTCCCTATGTTTCGCGCAAATGCCATTTATGAGGGCGAATACTTGCTAGGCACAAGCATTGCCCGTCCCTTAATCACAAAGCATTTGGTAGAAATCGCAAATAAAACCAAAGCCGATGCAATCGCACACGGCGCGACAGGCAAGGGCAATGACCAAGTGCGATTTGAGTTAGGGGCTTACGCGCTAAATCCAAATATAAAAGTCATCGTCCCGTGGAGAGAGTGGGACTTAAATAGCCGCGAGAAACTGCTAAAATACGCGCAAGATTCAGGCATTAGAATCGAAAAGCAAAAAAATAAATCGCCTTATTCGATGGACGCAAATCTACTTCATATCAGCTATGAAGGCTTGGGGCTTGAAAATCCTAATCTTGCGCCCGAAGAATCTATGTGGCGATGGAGTGTGAATCCTAAAAAAGCCCCAAATCAAAGCGAAATCATCACTATCGAATTTAAAAACGGCGATGGTGTGGCAATAAATGGCAAAAAATTAAGCCCTGCAAAATTTTGGGACACACTAAACAAACTAGGCGCAAAGCACGGCATCGGGCGATTAGACTTGGTGGAAAATCGCTATGTGGGAATGAAATCACGCGGTTGCTATGAAACGCCCGGCGGGACAATCTATCTAAAAGCACACCGCGCAATCGAATCGCTAACGCTTGATAGAGAAGAGGCGCACTTAAAAGATAGCATAATGCCACAATATGCGAGTTTGATTTATAGTGGATATTGGTTTAGCCCTGAACGCGAAGCACTTCAAGCCTTAATCGACAAAACACAGCGCAATGTCAGCGGAATCGTCCGATTAGAGCTATACAAAGGCAATGTGATTGTGCTAGGGCGCGAATCCAAAAATTCGCTTTTCAATGTCGCATACAGCACATTTGAGGAAGATACTGTGTTTAACCCAAAAGATGCGCAAGGATTCGTCAAACTAAACGCCTTGCGATTCATCATCGCAGGAAAGGCAAAAGCAAAAAGCAAAAGCGCAAAAGATTTAAGTGCAAAAAGAAAGAAAAAGTAAAGTCGCCCCAAATTTGCCACTAAATCAAAAACGAATCGCAATAAAGAATCCCGTCATTGCGAGACTTGCTTGTAAGCCCTGCATTTGTGCATAGCGCAGATTCGTGGCGATTTAAACCTTATAGTCATTGCGAGACTTGACGCAGTCAAGTCGTGGCAATCTATGTTGTATTTTTTTGGATTGCTTCACTTTGTTCGCAATGACGGCGTAATGATAGATTGCTTTGTGCAAATCTAAGATTCGCTCTAACAATGACGGCGTGGAGTGTGAATCTAAAATTTTGCTTTGTCTGCCAAGAATCTAACGAATAGTAACGATGTAGCATAATTTTACGCGCTTTATTGTGTGGTAGGCATTTTTTAGTAGTATTTCGCCACTAGATTGCCCTTTGGCATTATTGCAAAATTCCCCAAGCATCATAGCAGATTCATACCCGCCTAACAAATGAGTATTTATCTCGCCACTAGGGATTAGGCGCGAAATCCCTCCATATTTTTCGGCAAATCTTTGCGCCACAGGGTGATTGCTATTTGCAAGATTTTCTATGCTTATCATAACACTTGCGCCCCTTGGGACAACCTTGCCTAAATCACTTAAAAGCAATTTTGTGCGAAAATCCCAATATTCATCTTGCTTGTTTATCGCATTGCCATAGATATTTGCAAAGCTTATTAGAAAATACGCCGTTACGACTGCCACCACACAGGAAATGTAATGCAGTATTTTTGGCAAATGGGGGGGGGCAGAAAGGATATATTTTGTCGCGTGTGCGGGCATAGATTTTGCCAACATAAATGAAACATTTGCAATGGCAATCACTGCCACAAATGCGTTAAAGCCATAAAATGCGCGTGTCTCAAAAATGGGCTTTTGCAAAACCAAATAAAGCCCAAAAGATAGCGCAAATCCAAGCATAAGAAATAGAGTCGCACCAAGAATCAAAGCTATTTTGGGTAGATTCGTGCGAAGTGCAATATTTGCCACAAACAAACAGCAATTTAGCAAAATAAGCCAAATATACGCAGTTTGCTTGAAATCATTAAAAATCGTGGTGGCGTAAGTGGAAAGATTCGCCCAAATGCCGATAAAAAAGCGCGAATCTAGCGCGATTATTTCGTGCGAAGCGTAGGCATCGCCTATCCCCATATTGCTATCATTTATTGTAAGCCCATAAATCAAACTTGCAATGATTAGATTTACCGCACAAATGCCTAAAAATAACACACTTTCTTTAAAGCTGCGCCCTTTTATAAAAAACGCACTAAAAGCAAAATATAGACTTAAAATGATATATGTCGCATTTGCAGCTTGATAGCTCATAAACATTAAAATAAGCGAAACCACGCTCACCACGCAAAAAACGCGCCTATTGCTTTGAAACAAAAATGGCATAATGGCAAAAAATAATGCCATACTCATAGTCAAACTATCAAATTTATAAGATAGATTGTGCAAAAAATGCGGACTTAAACCCAAAGGTAAGCTCGCTACAACGCCGATAAAATCAAACTTGCCACGAATGAGATAGACTAAAATCATAGATGAGATTATCACAAGGCAAATGCCAAAAATCTGCGGTAGTGGCGATAAATCAAGTGCTTTTTTGCCAAAAGTCGCCAAAACATTTAAAATAAATGTCGCTAAATAACGACTATAATTCCATACCCCATCATTAACGCAGTGAATCCTATCATCTGTATAATAAATATCCCCACGGATTAGCGCAAAAAGTGCGAGTGCATAAAGCACAAATCCAAGCGCAAAGGCTTTGCGTAAATGTGGCGCATTTATAAAATCGTGCGTGATATTACGAATCTCACGCCACGCTACTATGTATTTTTCCACACGCACCCACAAATAGTGATAATTTAAAAAAGCGTGAATCTACTCGCCATTTTCATCGTCATTTACTTCATCTCTTAGTCGCGTTATTTTTAGCTTTTTGATTCGCATTCCATCGATTTCTAGCACTTCATAGTTAAAGTCGCCCTCCACCACGCTATCCCCCACAAGCGGTTCTTTGCCAAGTAGATTAAATACATATCCACCGATAGTTACTTGCTCTACCTCATCGCCAAATGTCGTGTGAATCTGCTCTCCAATCGTATCTAAATCAAGCATTCCATCGACTTCATAAGTGTGTGCGTCAATCTCTTTAATATCCTCAATCTTTTTATCGTGCTCATCGGAAATATCGCCCATAATCTCTTCGATAATATCCTCCATTGTAAGCAGTCCAGCCGTCCCGCCATACTCATCGACAACTAACGCCGTGTGAATTTGTTTTTTATTCATTTTCATTAGCACATTTGAAATAGAGCTTGATTCAGGCACGATGATTAGTTCGCGGACAAGTTTTGATAAATCGCGCTTATTTTTAGCATCTGTGTCAATAGTCGCTTGAAGCAAGTCGCGGATATGAATCATTCCCACCACATTGTCCTTGCCCTCTTTGCAGTAAGGATAACGCGTGTGATTCGTATCACGGACAATTTGGATATTTTCCTCATAGGAATTATCATCAAAAAGGCACACGATGTCTTTTCTAGGCGTCATAATCTCTTTTGCCGTTGTATCGCTAAAATCCACAGCATTTTTTAGAATCTCACTCTCTATCGAATCCAAATATCCGCCTTTTAGACTTTCCCCTATGATGATTTTGATTTCTTCATCGCTGTGGGCGTTTTCGTTTGATTCGCTTACCTCAATGCCGATTCGCCGTAAAAAAAAGCCACTCATCATCTCAAAGCTCTTTATCACAGGGAAAAATACATTGCGAAACAAATACAGCGGACGCGCCACAAAAAGCGTGGATTGCTCAGCTTTGGCAATCGCAATGGACTTTGGCACAAGCTCCCCAAATACGATATGCAAAAATGTGATAATCGTAAAAGCAATGACAAAGCTAATAGAATGAAGCAAAATCGTATTATCCCCAAAAAATCCACCAAATGCCTTGTAAAGCACCTTTGCAATGGCTGGCTCACCAAGCCACCCAAGTGCAAGCGATGAAAGCGTGATTCCTAGCTGTGTGGCGGAGAGATAAGTATCAAGCGACTTTGTGATTTTCAAAGAAAGCTTTGCATTTGCTTTATTTTTCTTTGCTAACTCTTCAAGTTTGGAGCGTCTAACCTTTACAATCGCAAACTCCGAGAGAACAAAAAACCCATTCAACGCGACAAAAAACAATGCCAATATTATCATTAGCAACTGACTCGGCGAACTATCCAACAATAATCCTTTTGCTTGTAGATTTAATGATTTTTCATAAAAAAGCGCAAAAATTATAGCTTAAAATAAAAATTCTAACCTTAAAAGGCATTTTTTAATGTCCCTTTGGGCTAAAAGTCGCTAGAATTTCGCAATTTTTTACAAAAATCACCCTAAATTTAAAGGCAAAATATGATAATAATCCCAGCAAGACTGCAATCCACAAGGTTGCCAAATAAACTTTTGCTCCCATTAAAAGGAATCCCGCTTATAATCCACACGGCAAAAAATGCCGAAAAAATCGATGATACAATCGTGGCGTGCGATAATGAGGCGATTTTAGAAGTCTGCAAAGCGCATAAGATTCACGCGGTTTTGACTTCGCCGCTACATTCAAGTGGCACGGATAGATGCGCAGAAGCCGCACGGGAGCTTGATTTGCCCCGCAATGAGATTGTGATAAATTTGCAAGGCGATGAGCCATTTTTAGAAGAAAGCGTGATAGATTCGCTAATAGATTCAATGCGCCACACGCATTTTATGGCAAGCTGTTATAAAGGCATAAGCAAGGCGGAGGCACTTGATTCAAATCTTGTCAAAGTCGTAGTAAGCCAAGATAATTTCGCGCTATATTTTTCGCGCAGTGTAGTGCCTTTTGAGAGAAATTCAGCAGAAAATACCCCACCCCAAACCCCTCCCGCAAGGGGAGGGGCTTACATTGATTCCCCCTCCCTTGCGGAGGGGGACAAAGGGGGTGGATATTCTAATTTTAAAACCACAAATTCATCACTAGAATACAATGGACACATAGGAATCTATGGCTTTTTTGCGTGGAGTTTGGAGGAATTTTGCGCTTTGCCAAAATCGCCATTAGAATCCATTGAAAAATTAGAACAACTCCGCGCTCTGTGGCACAGAAAAGAGATTTTTATGACAAAAGTAGAAACCAAATCAATCGGCATTGACACGGAGGCAGACTACAAAAACGCACAAAAAATTATGGGAGATTTGTAAATGAAAATCATTGATTTAAAGCCGCTAGATAAGGACGCGCTAGAAAATATCGGGTTAGAATGGCACACGGACGCCGATAGGACGCCATATATCGCAAATGAAGCAGTGGAGATTAGCAAGGCAGAAGCGGAGGCGTTTTATAACGCAGGGAATGAGCTTTATGATATGTTTGTGGAGGCTGGGGAATTTGTCATCAAAAACAATCTCTTTTTTGAGCTAGATATTCCTACAATGCTAATTGATAGCATAAAGCAAAGCTGGGAAAATGAAGTGCATTGGCATATTTATGGGCGATTTGACTTTGCGGGTGGATTTGATGGGAAGCCCATAAAATTGCTAGAATTTAACGCCGATACGCCTACTTTGCTTTATGAATCCGCGCTTATTCAATGGGCATTGCTAAAATTCAACAAAATGGATGCCGATTCACAATTCAACGATATTTTTGATGCCATTAGCGATAATTTTAAGCGAATGATTACGCTGGGCGCGGATTTGGAGCGATTTGATGAAATGTATGAAGGCTGGGGTGTGCTATTTTCTAGTATTCGTGGCAATATCGAAGAAGAGCGCACGACTAGATTTTTGATGGAATGCGCCAAAAATGCGGGATTAAAGACGGAGTTTGCCTATATTGATGAAGTGATTTTTGATGAAAATAATGGCGCGTATTACGGCGATTGCCAATATGAATTTTTGTTTAAACTGCTACCTTGGGAGATTATTAGCATTGATGAGCCTGAACTTGCCGTGCTTATAAATAAAATGATTGCAAATAAAAATACGATTTTTCTAAATCCTGCATACACGCTACTTTTTCAAAGCAAACGAATGCTAAAAATATTATGGGATTTGTTTCCAAATCACCCGCTCTTGCTTGAATCTAGCTTTGAACCACTAAAAAATAAAAAGCAAGTCAAAAAAGTCTCATTTGGGAGAGAGGGCGCAAATGTGGAGATTTTGGACGAGAAAGGCGCGATTTTATCCGCAAAAGGCGGAGATTATGGCAACTACAAGCCACTTTATCAAGCATTTTATGAGCTAAATAGCCATAAAGGCGCACTCTATCAGCCAAATGTCTTTTTTGCTTATGAATCCTGCGGACTAGGAATCCGCAAAGGCGGAGAAATAATGGATAATATGTCAAAGTTTGTGTCGCATTATTTGAGGTAGGATTATGCTAAATAACGATGAGCTAAAAACTCTGCAAGATATAGAGAATAAATACTATATGAAGCCTATCTTAAAAGCCATTAGCGCGGATTTACGCACGGGCAAAATCACACTACAAGATTGCTTTAATCATCTTTATGAGTATTTGATAGATTCTAAAAATGCCGTAGAAAATCTTATCCAAGAGCGAATCGCAAAATGCGAGATAAAAGACGCTTCTCAAGCGCGAAAAAGCATAGCAGGTGGGGCATTTTCTAGCCTTATTATTTGGGTGTTTTTGCAAAACAAAGCAAATGGCAATGTCGCCAAAAGTATTTTCATAACTTCTAAAATATCGCAAATTCCGCATTATAAAGAACTCTTTTTTATCAAAGTGGGTCAAGAGAGCCAAAAGCCTGATGTAGATTTGGTAATTTATAGTTTAGATTCTACAAACGAGATTAAAAAATGTTTGATTTTATCCTTAAAAACTTCGTTGCGCGAAAGGGCGGGGCAAACTTACAAATGGAAACTTTTAATGGAAATCGCAAACGCAGATTCGGCTATTAAAGAAAAATACGACATTGCTTATAATCCGCCTATTTTGCCCCTTGTATGCTTTGCGACGGTGAATTTTTATAATGAAATCAATAATCCACAGCATAGGGGAATGTTTAAGTTTTTTGACTGCGCCTTTATTGGCAAAAATATTAAGACGGGCGGATTTATCAAGCCACTAAGCCATATAATCGATTATGTGCGCAAGAATCTATAAAGAATCCAAAATGTCAAATCTTGCAGAAAATATCAAAGATTTTAGCGCAAAATACGACTTTGCTGGACAATCTTATGCCTCAATGTATCCAAATTTGCATAAATACCCCGCTACTATGCTACCTCAAATCGGTGTGGAATTGCTAAAAGATTTTAATGCTAAAAAGACAAATTTACTTGACCCGTATTGTGGCAGTGGTAGCAGTTTTGTGAGTGGGTTAGAATACGGGATTAAGGACTTTGTAGGCTTTGATTTAAATCCTTTGGCAGTGATGATAAGCAGAGCAAGGCTTGAATTTATAGAAACTAGTGAGCTTTTAGCACAAAAAAATCACTTACTAATGCAAATAGAAAACTTGCAAAATCTACAAAAGCAGGATAATGCACTTGATTCTTCGCCACTATCACACATTACAAACCTTGATTTTTGGATAGAAAAAAACGCACAAAATGATTTGCTTTACATTTTTTCTCTTGTGAAAAATATCGCTGACAAGCGCATTCAAAATCTTTTTATGCTCACTTTTAGCGAGACATTACGCGAATCTAGCTTTGTGCGAAACAATGAATTTAAACTTTTTAGAATGAAAGATTATAAATCTTATAAGCCACGCGTTTTTGAGATTTTTATGCGCAAACTTGAATCCATAACGCAAAATTATCTCACATTTTATCAGCCAAAATTGCGGGGCGTTTCTTTTGATATTTATGCTAGTGCGTTTAAGAAAAGCGACAAAAAATTTGACACCATTCTTACAAGCCCACCTTATGGGGATTCTAAAACGACCGTGGCTTATGGGCAGTTTTCAACCTTTATCAACGAATGGCTAGGATTTACACAGGCAAGAAAGATTGACGCACAGCTTTTGGGTGGCAAAAAAGCGCAAAAACTTTATGATAAAACCTGCATAAAAGAGTGTATTAGTGAAATTGCAAAGATTGATAACAAAAGGGCTTTGGAGATTTCAAGTTTTTATTTTGATTTAGAAAACAGCATTAAATCGCTTGTAAATTCTGTCAATATCGGTGGCAAGGTGTTTTTTGTGGTAGGCAATCGCACGACAAAAAATATCACACTGCCAACGGATAAATTTATCGCCGAAGTGTTTTGTGCAAATTGTTTTAGACACATTACCACACTAAAACGCAAAATTTCAAATAAAGCAATGCCCTATAAAAACTCCCCAACAAACAAAAAAGGCATTTTAGCACGGACGATGAACGATGAGTGCATAATCGTGTGCGAGAAGATAAACTAAAACCAAATAAAACCTAAAATATAAACAAGCAATATAAACAATTTTTGTGCGAATCTAAAATCCATAAAAGTCAAAAATCGCAAGATTTTTATGCTAAAATTGCGCTTTTTAAAATTTTAAGGATTACGATGATAGTTAGGATTCCAGCTACTAGTGCGAATTTGGGACCGGGCTTTGATAGCCTAGGACTTGCTTTGTCCCTATACAACGACTTTCAAATCAAACCTTCAATCTTGCAAAGCATCAAAATCAAAGGCGAGGGCGAGGGAATCCCAAAGCTAATCAAAGATAATAATTTCATCAAAATTTTCAAAGAAACCTGCGAGGCGATAGAGAGCGGGGAAATGAGTGATTTGCACAAAAAAGATTCGGCAAAAGATTCGGGCGATTCAAACAAAAGCACCAAAGATTCACAGCCTTTAAGCACGAATCTAAAAAATACAAAAACCACAAAAGCCACAAATTTTAAAATTAACCCCGCAAATCCAAAGGTTGCAAATCCCCAAGCCCCAAAGCCAAACTTCTTGCAAAAAAATTTTAGCTTTTATTTGGAAAATCGCATTCCTATTTCGCGCGGACTTGGCTCGTCATCTGCCGTGATTGTGGGGGCGATTGTAAGTGCGTTTCAAATGCTTGGCGCAAAATACACCAAAGATATGATTATAAATCGTGCGTTGAAATACGAAAAGCACCCAGATAATATCACGCCTGCGGTAAATGGCGGGTTTAATGTCGCTATGCTAAAAAATAATCGCGTTTTTTATATAAAAACAAAGATTTCTAGCGATATTAAGGCTGTGGTGGTGATTCCAAATAAGCCCATTTCGACAAGGCACTCGCGCAAGGCGATTCCGCGTCAAATCGCTTTGCAAGATGCGATTTTTAATCTCTCACGCGCATCAATGATTGCTTCGATTTTCGCACAAAAGCGGTGGCAGCTTTTAAAAGTCGTGGGCGATGATAAGATTCACCAAGATTTGCGTATGGGACTGCTTCCCGCACTCTTTTCTGTGCGAAAGGAAGCAATGAAAAATGGCGCGTTAATGAGCGTTTTATCAGGCAGTGGCTCGACTTTTTTAAACATTTGCTACCGCGATGATGCACCAAAAATCGCTTCTACTTTGGCAAAAAAGTTTGGCGAATTTCGCGTTTTAGAGCTAGAATTTGATAATAATGGCATAAGTATTTTATAGTATAATTGCGAGATTTTTGGTGGCGGATTTGAAAAAAAAAGCGATAATGCAGCGAATGTGTGTCGCGTGTCGTGAGCGATTCGCACAAGATTTGCTTAAAAGATTGCAGGTAAAAGATGGCAAGATTGTTGCATTTAGCGGATTTGGGCGGAGCTTTTATCTATGTGAATCTTGCACCAAAACCAAAAATTGCGAAAAAATTTTGCAAAAAATCTTTAAAACAAATATTACGAATCTAAAGGAGAGTGCGCAAATATGGCAGAGCAAAAAGTAAAGGTAGCAGACATTGCATTAGAATTAGGAATGCAGACAAAGGAGATTTTGGCAAAGGCTGCCGAGATTGACATTACCATTAAAAGCGTCCAAAGTAGCGTCTCACCTGCAGATGCAGAAGTGATTTATAACTATATCGCCACAGGCAAAGTCCCTGAAAAGCCCAAAACTACGACAAAAACCACCGCCAAAAAAGCCACCAAAAAAACAGCCGAATCTGACAAATCCGCTAAATCCAAAGAAAGCGCAAAAGATTCGGATAAAGATTCTAAAAAAACCACTGCTAAAAAAACTGCTACGAAAAAAACAACAGAATCCGACAAAGTAGCTAAATCTAAAGAAAGCGCGAAAGCCACAAAAACCACCAAAACAAAAAAATCAAAAGAAATAGATGAAACACCAAAAGATTCAAGTAAAGATTCGCAAAAATCCGCCGAATCACCAGAAATAAAACAAGAATCCGCCACCCAAGAAGCAAAAAAAGAAGTTAAAAAGATTGAGACGCGCAAAATTATTATAATCTCAAAAAACACGCAAAGCACACAAAAAGAAAAATCTACCAAAGAGCAATTAAGCAAGGCGCGGGATTTGCGCGATAAGATTTTGCACCCAAGCGCGGATTTTGGCGATGAAGAAGCACCAAAATACAAATCCAAAAAGGACAGAAAAAAAGAAGCCGCCAAAAAGATTCACACAAATGAGCAAAAGATTGATTTAAATCGCAATTTGGGTGATACGAATATCGATGATGACGATGAGGTAATGCTACTTGATATGAGCGATGAAAAAAGCGATGAAAGGCAAGAGAAGCCTGAAGAGCGCATTACCGATAGGATTCATATCCAGAGGGCAAATCCGTGGTTTTTTGATAGCGTCTCAAGGGAGCGCAAGAAAAAAGGGCGTGGATTTCATAGACGGGAGGCGCAAAAGGCGCAAAGCGAGGCAAGTGCGCTTAAAAATGACATTATCAAAATCCCCGATGGCATTCGCGTGTATGAATTTGCCGATAAGGTTGGCTTAAAAATCACGGATATTATCTCTACGCTATTTAAAATGGGTGAAATGGTAACCAAAAATGACTTTTTGGATGAAATGCGTGTAGAGATTTTAGCAGAGGAATTTGGACTAAAAATCGAAACCACAAAGGAAAATGAGGCATTAGAATATTTAGAAAACACTGCCGAATCTAGCACCAAAAATCTCATCACTCGCGCCCCTGTGGTAACCATTATGGGACATGTCGACCACGGGAAAACTTCGCTTTTAGATTATATCCGCGAATCGCGCATTAGCAAAATGGAGAGTGGCGGAATCACCCAGCACATAGGCGCGTATATGGTAGAGAAAAATGGCAAGGCAATAACTTTTATCGATACGCCCGGACACGAGGCATTTGCCGCTATGCGTTCGCGTGGGGCGCAAGTAACTGACATCGCTATAATCGTAATAGCTGCCGATGATGGCGTAAAAGAGCAGACAAAAGAGGCACTCACTCACGCCAAAGATTCGCAAGTGCAGATGATAATTGCGATGAATAAGATGGACAAAGAGGGTGCAAATCCCGACAAACTTAAAACCGAAATGGCTGAAATCGGCTATATGCCAAGCGATTGGGGTGGGGAGCTAGACTTTGTGCCTGTGAGCGCGAAAAGTGGCGCAGGAATCGATGAGCTACTAGATACGATTTTGATTCAAGCTGAGTTGCTTGAATTAAAGGCAGATACACTTGCTAAACCAAAAGCAGTCGTGTTAGAGGGCAGTTTGGATAAAGGCAAGGGTCCCATTGTAACGGTTATCGTGCAAGAGGGTATTTTAAAAGTGGGAGATAGCGTGGTGGCGGACACTGCTTATGGTAAGATTCGTGCGCTAATCAAAGATAATGGAGAGCGCGTAGATGAGCTAAAACCATCCGAAGTGGCGATTCTTACAGGGCTAAATGAAGTGCCAAGCGCAGGGGCGATTTTAGTCGGCATTGAGAGCGAATCTAAAGCAAAAGAATACGCAATGAAGCGCAAATCATACTTACGCACCAAAGAATTAAGCCGTAGCACAAAGGTTTCACTAGATGAATTAAGCTCCGTTGTCGCAAGTGCGCGCCTAAAACCACTGCATTTAATCATCAAAGCCGACACGCAGGGCAGTTTGGAAGCTATCAAAGTCTCGCTTGAATCATTAAGCAATAATGAAATCAAAATCAATATCATCGCTTCAAGCGTGGGAAATATCACAGAAAGCGACATTGACATAGCCCAAAGCGTCCAAAGCGTTGATGATTGCTATATTTTGGGCTTTAATGTAAAACCACTTGGCAAAATCAAAAGCAAGGCAAAAGAAATTGGCATCTCTATTCAAAGCTACTCGGTGATTTATGATTTGATTGATGCAGTAAAGGGCATTGTGGTGGCAATGATGAGCCCGATTGTGGAGGAAGAAATCATCGGCAATATCGAAGTTCGCGATATTTTCAGCGTAGGCAAGGGAAGTATAATTGCGGGGTGCTTTGTGGTTGAAGGCATCGTGCATCGTGGGGATAAAGTGCGATTATTGCGCGGAGCAAAAGTGCTACATTTAGGCAATATCTCATCGCTTAAACGATTTAAAGATGATGTCAAAGAAGTCAGCAAAGGCTATGAGTGCGGGATAATGCTAGATTCATTTAATGATATAAAAGTCGGCGATAGCTTTGAAGTTATCAAAGAGACTTTCAAACAACAGCAAATATAGGCAAAATAATGAATGTGAAATTACTAAAATCGCAATCGCTTTTGCAAGAGGCATTGCAAGAGGTGCTTTTTGACTTGGAGGATACGCGACTAAAAAATATCGCCATTACGCGTGTGGAATGCTCTAGGGGCAAGGAAGTAGCGAAAGTTTTTTTGGATAAAAACTCGCTTGGCGAAGTGGATTTGGCGCAGATTTTAAAACTGCTAAAAAAAGCTAGTGGTGTGATTAAGGCGAATCTGCAAGCGCAATTATCGTGGTATAGGACGCCAAATCTTACATTTGCCATTGATGATAGTTTGGCAGAAATAAATAAATTAGAGGCGATTTTTAGGCAGATTCACGCAAAAGAAAATGCGCAAGATTCGTCATTGCAAGGCAGTGGCAAAGCAAAACAATTCAAAGAAAGCACACAATGATTGACTCCAAACTCTCCACCCAAATCGCCCAAATTGTCGAATCTAGCGGTTACAATCTCTTTGACATTGAAGTAGTGCGCGAAAATGACAGCCTAATTTTGCGTATCTGTATTCACAGCGCACAGGGCATTACGCACGATGATTGCCAAAAGATTAGCGAGATTCTCTCCCCATTGCTTGATGTTTATGAGCCTTTTGAGAGTGAGTATAGTTTGGAGGTTAGCTCCCCGGGACTAGAGCGGACTTTAAGCAAACCGCGCCATTTTCAGTGCTTTGTAAATCAAAAAATCCAAATCACTATGCAAGATAAAAGCAAAATTTGTGGAATTTTGGATAGTGCAAATGATTCGCATTTCACGCTAAATGGCGAATCTTACGCATATAGCGACATTAAAAAGGCAAAAAGCATTTTTGAATGGAATTAGATTTTTATATGGATTTAGCATTGCGCAAGGCGTGGGAAAATCAGCTTCTCGCCCTGCCAAATCCTAGCGTGGGTGCGCTTATTTTAGATAAAAATGGGCGGATTTTGTCGCTTGATTCACACTCAAAATCAGGTGCGCCACACGCGGAATTAAATGCGGCTAAAAATGCCTACATTGCGCTAAAAGGTAGAGATTTTGAAGCGTTGCAAAATCTACACAAAGCAAATGAAATTTTTGATTTTTTGGTGGCAAATCACGGCGGAATAATGCGCGATTGTAGTATATTTGTAACGCTAGAGCCTTGCAATCACTACGGCAAAACGCCCCCGTGTGCAGAGCTTTTAAGGGCTTTGGAATTTAGAGAAATTTTTATTAGCGCAGACGAAAAGAGCGCAGATTCACGCGGTGGCGCAGAGAGTTTGGCAAAAAGTGGCGCAAAAATAGTGCGCGGAATTTTGCAAGATAAGGGCGCGGATTTGCTATATCCATTTGAGAGATTGCGCCAAAATAGGCGTTTGCGCGTCTTTAAAATCGCTCAAAGGTTAAATGGTAGTTTTGAAAATGGCATTATTTCAAGTGAAAAATCGCGCTATTTTTCACACAAACTCCGCGCCATAGCAGATAGAATCATCATTTCTAGCAAAACGATTTTAAATGACAATCCATTGCTAGATTCGCGTATGTGTGGCGAAAAAGCCCCTGATATTTGCGTATTTGGACACACAGAGAGTTTGCAAAAATGCAAAAATCCAAATCTTTGCTTTCATAGCATTAAAAATCGCAAGATTGCCTTTTATGAGCGCATTGAAAATCTCCCTACGAGTGGCTTTAACATAATTGAGGGTGGCGCGGACAGTTTTGCGCTATTTAGAGATAAAATCGATTTATTGCTTGTTTTTATATCACCAAAAATCGCGGTGGGACGGAACTTTTATAGCGATTTTGGTGGGTGCATTCTACACGCAAGTCGCATAGGCGGGGACATAGCACTATGGATAAAGCCACATTAAGCCTATATCAGCTAGAAAACGGCTACTGCTACAATAGCGATAGTTTGTTTTTGTATGCGTTTATTGCAAGATTTTTGAAAAATGGCGTGAGTGTAGTGGATATTGGTGCGGGTTGTGGAATACTAGGATTGCTCTGTGGGCGGGATTTTAGCGTGGATTTGAGTTTGATTGACATTGATGAAACTAACGCCAAATTATGCAAGAAAAATGCAGATTTTAATAACATAAATGCGGAGATTTTTTGCGGAAATGTGCTTGATTTTTGCGATAAATTAGACGAATCTAGCGCAGATTTCATTAAATCGCGATTGGATTTGCTTAAATCTAGTAGTGATTCATTGCAAAAAATGCGCACAAAAAAATTTGATTTTATCATCTCAAATCCGCCTTTTTATGATAGATTTTCGCCACCACCGCGCAAGAATCATCTCTTTTTGGCAAAAAAAAGCGAAAATTTGCCCTTTGAATCGCTTGTCAAAATCGCTAAAACCACACTTTCGCCCAAAGGCAAATTTATTTTTTGTTATAAAAGTAGCGCGTTGGCGGGCGTTTTTAGCGTGTTGCAAAAAAATGGCTTTAATATAAGTGCGTTGCAGTTTGTCTATCCTAAAAAAAATGCAAGGATTGAATCCAAAAAAAACGCCACTTTGGCGATGATTTGCGCGGATTTTAGCAAGAAATATTTGGAAGTAATGCCGCCGATTTTTAACTTTGTAGATACCGAGCATAGCGCGGAGGCAAGGGAAATTTTTGCATTTTGCAAAACGCATAGCATAAAAATAAATGAGAGTGAATTATGAAAATATGCGAATCTAGCGAATCTAATCGCAAATCCACTTACGAATCTACGCAAGATTTACCACAAAAACTCACGCAAGATGGCTTTGATTTTAGCTTTAATCCATCAAAATGCAGTGAGTGCGGGGGAAAATGCTGCATAGGGGAAAGCGGATACATTTTTTTAACCAAAGGCGAAATGGAAAAAATCGCAGAATTTTTGGGGCTAGATTTTGGGACTTTTACAGCGCGATTCGTCCGTCAAATCGGCACAAAATATTCGCTAACTGAAAAACCACATTCAAGTGGCTTTGCGTGTGTGTTTTTTGATGATTGCAAAAAATGCACCATTTACCCCGTGCGCCCAGCACAATGCAGGGACTTTCCCTTTTGGGATATTTTTAAAAATAACGCTGAAGGCGCAAAGCGCGAATGCGAAGGCGTGGAGAAAAAATAAAATGCCTTGACAATTTCACGCGAATCTAGCATTATCATCTATGATTTGCACTAGATTTGCACCCTTTTAGCGCGAATCTCAAGGCATAATGCTATAAAGCCCACAAGTGCAATCATACTAAAAATAGCCACAGGACTCATATAGCGCGACCACGCTACTATCGTCATTCCTGCGATTATAATCGCACTTGCAAAGCTAGTAAGCGAAGTGGCAAAAGTAAAAATTAGCAAAGATTTATCGCACTCACATTTGCGCCACCGCACAATCAAAAATCCGCTAATCACAAGCAGCACAAACGAAGTAGCCACAAAAAGCGCGTGATTAAAAATGGGCAAATTATTATAAAAAAACGCATAGATTCGCTCTTTTAGCGGACTAAAAGCTATACTCCATTCACTTTGCGGATAGTTTGATAAGATATTTAGCCTATATGAATCCTGTGGCATTGCTTGGATTCGCTTGGGATTTTTGATTAGCGAACGAGCGAAACTATCTATATCATCATCGCGTGGATTTTGCCACCACATAGCTTTGAAAAACCTTGCTTCGTGGGCTAGAAAATTTAGCGGATGTTTTAAAATCGCTTTTATCCACGCGCTATGTAGTCCATTTAATTTGCCACATTCAATGATATTCCACCCACAGCTATAAAAATCGCCCATCAAAGAGTTGCTGTGGTAGGCGTTTTTGATATGACTAAAATCCGCGCTTTTTCTGCCGTCAAAAAAATACCACTCATCTTTAAAGCAGTTTGAATCATCGCTTGGCACACAAGCTCCTGCGATTTGTAGCAAAAATATTGGGTTTGATGGATATGCGTCATATTTTTTAGGCACTCTTTTGGGTAACTCTACCACGATAGCAAGGCAAATAATCGCGCTTAATGCTACGAATCCTACGAATTTTTTGGCAAATACTTTTGAATCTAATGAATCTAAACCACGATTTCTTAACCACAAATAAATGATTATAAAAAACGCAGGGAATGCGCTAAAAATGGCATTATGTCGCCAAAGAAGCCCTAAAAATAATAAGGCAAATATGAGAATCCAAAGAACGATTCGAATCTTTTTTGCGATTCGCTCCCCTGCCAAAATCAGCAATAAAATCCCACTATACGCGCAAAATATAAAATTTGCCATTAGGACATAATTCATCGAAATAAAATTGCTTAAATAGATATTGCCGATAAATGCGATGAGTAGCAGGGCAAGGCTAAAAATGCTTTTATATCGCAAATAAAATCCAGCGATAAGAAAGTAGATTCCCAAATAAAGCGTGATTAGATTTAGCAGAAATAAATAAAATGTATGTTTGCCAAAAATAAGCGTTATAAGCCAAATAAATAGCGTATTCATCGGCGGTCCAAAGTCTTCTAACACAAAATCTAGCACACGAAAGGTATCCGTATCATAAATATATCCGGGGAATCCAAGCCAAAAGCTAAAGCCATAAATCCCCGCACATAAAATAAAGGCAAATGTTAGGAATACGCAATTTTTCATTATAATCCCCGCATAAAAATACTGCAATTTTACCAAAAAATAACCATTTTATTTTAAGCAAATTGCAGGAAAATTAACACTGCGCCAAATATTCCCTTGCACTATTTTTGCGCGGAGTGCGACAAGATAAATGCGTATATAGGCTTAATTTATCACAAATCCCAAAGAGCGATTTTTGCGTGGAATCAAAAAAATACTCGCACACCGCAATAATCTCACGCTGATTATTGCAATGCTCATAATTCATAATCACATCATAATCTAACCCATATTTTAGGCGAAATTCTAACCCCGTAGTCGCCTTGTAACCAAGCGTCCAAAGGAATCGTCCTTGCGAAGGAATGGAAGCCGAAAATACACCATCATTTTCAAGTAATAAGCACGAAATCGCCACCACACGAGGCAAATCCAAAATATGCTCCAAAACAGCGCAAGAAATAATGCGATTGTAAAGTTTATTTTGTGGCGAATCTAATGTTTGTGAAGAGTATAGCGCGGAATCGCCCTTATTTAGCGGATTTTTTTCCCATTTGAATCTGTGCTAAAATCATTTGCCACTTCGCTAATGTCCGCATATATTTTTCGCACTTTGGGCAGATTTGGCGAATCTTTGTAGAGTGCGGAAAATGGCTCAATAATATCATAATGGTTAAAATCGCGCTCAAATTCCATCTGATTTAGCGTCCCTGCGCCGATTTCTAGCATCCTATTGCCCTGCAAACCGCGTATATCAAGCGCGACTTTTTTATGAAGCCACCGCTCCATTCTCTGCGCTACGCTACTAGCTGTCGTATCGCCCTTGCTATTTGATTTGTAAAAACTCTCATAAATTTCGGCGTATTGTTTGGGCAATGGAGTGCGAATCTTTGGAAATTGTGGGAAATTTTTTGATATTTGGAATCCTTTGCAAAATTTAAATTTAAAAGCGCAATCATAACATAAATTATCGTCATTGCGAGGCAAATCATAGATTCGCCAAAGCAGTCAAGGCTCAATATAATTTATAAGGTTAATTTATTGATATTTTTAGCCCTATATAGATTCGGTATCAAAAATGGGCTGAATTATACTTTTGTTGTTTATTTTTGAGATGGAGTATTGGCTATTGTAGATTTCTTTTAAAAGTTTTGGGGTAATTATGGATTGTGTTTTGCCAGAAGCTATAATCTCGCCATTTTTTAATACAAGTGTGTGGCTAGCAAACCAAAGCAAGTGGTTAGGGTCGTGGCTACAAGCAATGACAAGTTTGCCAAGTTTTGCAACTTTTTTTAAGATTTTCCAAATAGAGATTTGATTGTGAAAATCTAGCGCACTTGTTGGCTCATCTAGTATCATTATCGGTGCATTTTGCGCTAGAGCGCGTGCAATTAGTGTAAGTTGGCGTTGCCCACCACTTAATGAAGTAACGGGATGTTCGGCAATATCTAGGATTCCTAAAAGCTCCATTGCTGCATAAGCAGTATCAAAATCTTCTTTTTTTAATCCAAAGATTCCGCCCATATATGGAGACCTCCCCATTAAAACGATTTCTTTTACGCTAAAAGGAAAGGGTGGCTTATGCTCTTGTGGGACATAGGCGATAAGTTTTGCCATTTTTGAAGTGGTTATAGAGTGGTAATTTTCGCCATTGATTAAAATATGGCAAGATGCAGGTTTTAGCAAAGCCATTACGCATTTTAAAAAAGTCGTCTTTCCGCTACCATTTGGTCCCATCAATCCCCAAAGTTCGCCTTTATTTGCGCTAAAAGATAGGTTTTTTAAAATGTGATTGTTTGCATAATAAAAGCTTAAATTTTCAATTTTTAACATTTATCATTCTTTACATAAATAAACGACCACTTTTTGCGCGTAAAATCCAAATCAAAAATGGCGCACCTATGATTGAAGTAATGATTCCAATAGGAATCTCTCCGCTAGTAAGCGTCCTTGCAATCGTATCACAAATAAGCAAATAAATCGCACCACAAAGCGAAGCAATAGGAATCACAAAGCGATTATCTGGTCCTACAAGCAATCTTGCGGCGTGTGGCATCATTAAGCCTATCCAAGCGATAATTCCCACACTTGAAACGCAAATCGCCGTCATCAAAGTCGCAGTTATGATAAATATCGTTTTGTATTTATCTGGATTGATGCCTAAGCTTTTAGACTCTTCATCGCCTATTGATAGCAAGTTAAGTTTCCAAGCAAAAATCCAAGCAACAATAAAACAAAGCAAAATTACAATAGTATTGATAAAAATATCACTCCAACTAGCGTGGTAAAGTCCGCCCATCATCCAAAAAGTTATTTCCCTTAATTGCGTATCTTCGGATAGATATTTGACAATAGAAACAAGTGCGGAAAACACAGAGCCTATAATCACACCAGATAGCACAAGTCCTACGGTATTTATCTCGCCTTTTTGTCGTGCAAGTGTATAGGCGATAATCACAGCAAGAAGCGCAAACAAAAATGCAGAAATTTGCGTAGGCAAAAAAAGTGCAGGAAAGACAATGGCAATGGCAGCACCAAAACTAGCCCCAGATGAAGCCCCTAAAATAAAAGGCTCTACAAGTGGGTTTCTAAAACAGCCTTGATAAAGCGCACCAGCAGTAGCTAACGCAATCCCAGAGAGCACAGCCATCAAAATGCGTGGCATACGCATATTCCACACGATTGCCATATCGCGAGCAGAGATAGAATCTAAATGATAGCCCGTAACCTTAAATAAAATGATATTCAAAACAGCATTTAAGGATAGATAAGAATTCCCAGAAGTGATTGCAAAAAACATCGCCACACACAACACGCCAAGAAGTATTAGGATAATGATTTTGCGGACATCACCTAATGGGCTAAAAATCATTTTCCACAGTCCAGTCTAGCAACTGTTCGCTTCTTAGGGCTTTTGCGGTTTTTTTATCAACGCCATATACATCTTGATAAAATTTCAGTGCAAAACTATGCACTTTAATATCTTTAAACAAATCTGGATAAGACGCTTTTGCAATAATTAGAATATCAAGCGGATATTCCACACGCCTAGAGCAATTCATCGGAGTCCAAGGAAGCGCATAAACGCGTTTATTTTTAACTGCCTTTAACTCTTTTAAATTTTGATAATAAGGCGCACTTAATAGTTCGTTTGCAGGGTGATAGCCATTTTGCGTAGGGAGTAAAATGACATCAGGATCAATGGCATAAACTTGCTCTCCGCTTAATATAATATTGTTTCCATTGCCACGAAATGCGTTTTTGGCATTTGCGATATTTTCTATGATATAAGATTCAGGGGTTGTGATACCAGATGCCATTCCAGAGCCACCTTGTTTTCTAGCAACGGAATTTAGACCAAAATAAAGGACTTTCGGCTTGTCTTTGTCTTTAATATTTTTTGTTCTCTTTTTCACAAGCAATTCTGTGGAGTGGAGATAGTCATACAATTTGAGTGCTTTTTCTTTTTGTTTAAATACATCGCCAATTACACGCATCTCTTCTTTCATTGTGCTAAGCTCTGCCTTGCCATAATAAGTCGGGGAATATAGCACAACAAGCGGAATTTCAAGAGATTCTATCATTGCTATGGTTTTTTCTAATGCCTTTGGGTCGCCGCCCCTAAAATATGAGCCACCAGAAACCGTGCAATCGCCCACCCTTAAAATCACAATCTGCGGATTTGCCTTTGCAAGTGTTTCGTAGTTGATAATATCGCCTTGTGGAGAGTTAAAGCAAGGTAAATCATTAAGCCAAGGGTGCAAATACTTCATTGTGTGTAAGCCCCTAGCAGTGTAAGATTTACCATCAACGCTTTCAAAAGAATATTTATAATCGCGCTTCATTGACCAAGAGCCAATGGCACTAATTTTATCCACTACACCTAAATGCGTCATTACGCCTTCTACAAAACCATCGCTAATTGTTGCGACCCGTTCTAATTTTTCTGGAATCTTAATTTGCTTACCACGCATATCAGTAATTATATGCGCATTAGCAATCGTTAAGCTAAAAAACGCCAATATAAAGAGTTTGAAAAGTTTTTGCATTTGGAATCCTTTTTTTAAAAATACAAATCCAAGATTCACAACTTTAAGATTATTTGCCGTGTAGCTCGTTAATATAAAATTTTATTGAGCCTACGCCTTCTTTTTTTGCCCACTCAAACGCACTGCTTACAAACGCCCAATTTATATGCGCAAAATACTTATCTAAATATGCAGGACGCGCATTCTTATGGTCGATATAATATGCGTGCTCCCACACATCTGCCACAAGAAGTGGGACTTTGTCCTCTGTGATGGGTGTTTGTGCGTTGCTAGTTTGGATAATCTCTAACTTTTTATTTGCTAAATTATACACAAGCCAACACCAACCAGAGCCAAATAGCGTAGTGGCAGCGTTTAAAAATTTCTCTTTAAATGCTTCCACACCGCCAAACTCCGCTTCTATCGCGCCTTTTAGCTCTGAGCTCATTTCGCTACCATTTGGTGCGATACAATCCCAATAAAAATCGTGATTATACACCTGCGCTGCATTGTTAAACAATCCGCCACTTGCCTTTTTGATGATGTCATACAGCTCAGCATTCTCAAACTCGCCACCTTTAATCAAATTATTTAGGTTATTTACATAAGTTTGATGATGTTTGCCGTAGTGATAATCAAATGTAGCAGGACTTAAAAAGTCCCCAAAGCTGTCTTTTTCGTAGGGTAATTTTCGTAATTCAAACATTATTTTTCTCCTTCAATTTTAAAATGATATTTTTTTAGTGCGGTTTAAGATTTGCAACTAAAATTTGCAATTATAGGTAAAATTCCTTGCATTTTCTTTGAATCTAACCAAAATTTTTGTGAAATTTTTAGATTCACACACAAAATTTCACATCTATTTCACAAACACAAAGCAAAATTTCGCCCGTGAATCTAAAAATCTAAAAAATAGATTCACAAAAATTACAACAAGGAGTTTAAAATGAGGTATTTTGTATCAGTGATTTTGGGCGTATTTTTAGCCCAAAGCGTGGCATTCGGTGCAAAAGCAGAGAGCGAGCATCCGCCACTAAGTGAGAGCACCAAAAAAGCAATCGCGCAATATAAGAGAAATCCTAGCGAGGCAAATAAGCAAAACTTGCTAGATTCGCTAAATAGCAGTTATGACGCTGTTATCGCGCAGAAAAAAGAGAAGTTAGCCACCCGCGAAAAAGAGCGTGATAAAAATATAAATGCGTGGCTAAATGGTGTAAAGCGTGGCAAAAATCCGCCCTTTATGAATTTGGAGACGGATAATAACAAAGGCAATGAGCGCGAAATCGTGGCAAAGGCAATAAACGCGTATAATCAAAATAAGAGTGCACACAATGAAAAGGCATTGCGCGAGGCGTTAAGTGCGTATTATGAGGCGTTTTTGGAGGAGCAACGAGTGCATATCAAAGAGACGGAGGATTTGCGAAATGGGCGAATCACAGCTAGTTTGGAGCGTTTCACAAGTGAGCGATTTATGCTATCAAAGGGCGGGAAAAATAGTGCGAAAAATCTAAGTAAAGATGAGATTTTAGCTGAAATCATCGCAAATTTTATCAATGTGGGCGCGGAGTTTGTGCCTGTGAATCCTGAAAGCAGAGTGCGGGAGCGCAAATTTAACGCACTTATAAATGACGCACAAAAGGCGTATTTGCAAAATCCTAGCAATGTAAATAAGGCAAAGCTACGCGAAGCGATAGCAGAGGCGTATAATGCGGCACTAGAGGCGCGAATCCAAAGTGTAAATCAATCAGCAAAAAAGGGCGTGAGTGGCGGAGCAAAGTTGCTTGAAAAAATGCAAGATATTGCGTTTTTGGACGAGCAGTTTAGTGAGCTAACGCAGCAACGCAATCTCTATGGGCGAATCGATAGGATTATCTCTTTTGGTGGCAACATAGCGGATAATTTCACGCCACGCGCAAAGCAAGATTCGCTAAAACTTGCCACCGCGCTAAAAAATGGCGACAAAAATGCTCTATCGCGGGAATTTAACGCGCTTTATAGCAAAATGCTTACTTTTCAACAATCGCAGTTAGATTCGGCGCAAAATGGGCTTGATTCGCTAATTGATGAGTGTTTGGAATCGCTAATAGCCACGCCACAACGCGAATCTAACCCACGCAAATCGCCAAACAAACCACCAAAAAGGTAGGCGTGAAATGTGTGCGAAAATTTTGCTTGTTTGCCTTGCGCTAGGAATCGTGCTTGGCTTTAGTGGCTGTGGAGCGAGTGTCGCGCAAAAGACAATAGTCAAAGAGAAAATCATTGTGCCTTCAAAGCACAAAGCACACAAGCACCATCATAGGCATTATCATTGATTTTAAGGCGATTTGGATTTGTGTAAATATAACATTTATCTAGATTCCACACAAATCTACGCCAAAATTCACTTAAAAATCTCACTTAATTCCTTGCAAATTGCCTTAAAATCTAGCAATTCACCCGAATCTTGCGCCAAAAATTTATCCATTTTTGTTTTTCTATCAATGGCGTAATCTAGCTCTCTATCGCTCCCTTTTTGATAAGAGCCGATTCGTATCAAAATCTCATTTTCTTTCAAAAGCGCGTAAATATTGCGAAATTTTTTGATGCTCTCAAGCTGATTTTTATCCACGATGTCATTTATTAACCGCGAAGCAGAGCTTAAAATGTCAATAGGCGGATAAATGCCCTTTTCGCTTAAATCGCGTGAAAGCACGATATGTCCATCCAAAATGCTACGACTTTGGTCAGCCACAGGGTCGCTCAAATCATCACCCTCCACCAAAATCGTAAAAAACGCAGTAATTGAGCCTTTGCCATCTTCTTTGCCTGCGCGCTCCATTAGTTGCGGCAAAATGCCAAATACAGATGGCGGATAGCCTTTACTTGCTGGAGATTCACCTAAAACTAGCCCGATTTCGCGCTGTGCTTGGGCGAATCTAGTGATTGAATCCATTATAAAAAGCACATCGTGCCCTTTATTTTTAAAATATTCCGCAATCGCCATCGCACTAAATGCGCCATATTTCCGCATAAACGCCGAATCATCGCTCGTTGCCACCACAATTATGGTATTTTCCAAGTCGCCACCCAAATTTTTTGCCACAAATTCTGGCACTTCGCGTCCGCGCTCCCCGATTAACGCGATGACTTTGATTTGCGCCTTGCTTCCGCGCACTATCATTCCCATAAGCGTGGATTTTCCCACGCCACTTCCAGCGAAAATCCCCATTTTCTGCCCTTTGCCACAAGTCAGCAATCCATCGATACTCTTAATCCCCACGCTAAAAATTTCATCGATTAGTCCGCGATTCATTGCACGAATCGGCGCACTCAAAATAGGCACAAAGTCATCTTTTGGTATTTCGCCCTTATTGTCGATAGGATTGGCAAAAGTATCTACGATTCGCCCTAGCAATGCGTCTCCCACGCCGATTTTTAGTCCCTTTTGGCTGACAAAAACCTTATCGCCGATTTTATAGCCGTGCGTGGAAGTAAAGGGGATTATGGAGAATGAATCAATATCTATTGCGCTTACAATGCCACTAATATTGCTCTCTGCGCCACGCACACGGACAATATCGCCGATAGAAGTTTTTAGCCCACGCGCTTTGATAATATCTTCATTTATTTGCACGATTTCCCCAAAGTATGGCGATAAGTCGATTTTGGTTTGCAATTTTTCTTTTAACTTTGAGAGCGGCATTTAGATTCCTAAAAAATCATAGTTTTAACTTTGAAATTATAGGTAGAATTTTGATAAAATACCAATTTATTTTTTAATTAAAGGTAGTTTTTATGAGTATCCAAAAGTTAGACAGCGCAAATCTCGTGGTAAAAGATAATATCAGCGCGGATTTAGTCAATGCCAAACGCGCCAAAATCGCGCAAAAATTAAGCAAAAGCGTGAAAATTGACGGATTTAGAAAGGGCAAAGTCCCGCTACAAGTAATCGAATCACGCTATAACGCGCAAATCAAGCAAGATTCGCAAAACGAAGCGTTAAATGACAGCATTAGCGCGAATTTAAAGGCAGAAAATATCGCACAAAGTAGCATTATTGGCACGGCTATATTTGATAAATTTGAAGTAGGCAATGATGGCACAATCGCTTACGAAGCAAAACTCGGCGTTATACCTAGCTTTTCGCTAGAAAATATCGTGGATTCCGTGCCGAATCTTAATCTTAAAAAAGTCGATAAAAAGGCGATTGATGAAAGGTTGGCGATTTTTGCCAAAAATAGCGGAGATTTGATAGAGACGGATAAAAAAATCGAAAATGGCGATGTGGCAAATATTGATTTTGATGGATTTATCAATGGCGAAGCATTTGAAGGTGGGAGCGCGAAAGGCTTTGAGCTAGAAATCGGCTCAAAAAGTTTTATTGATGGCTTTGAAGATGGGCTAGTGGGCTTACAAAAAGGCGATGAAAAGAGCCTAAATCTAACTTTTCCAAAAGATTACGCGGCGCATTTAGCAGATAAAAAAGCGGAATTTAAAGTTAAGATAAATGCCGTAAAAAAGCGCGAATCTGCGCCCATTAACGATGATTTGGCAAAAAAAGTGCTTTCAAATAATACAGAGGCAAAGCTAGAAGATTTGGAGGCATTTATCAAAACCCAGCTTGAAAATGAAGCAAAAAACAACGCATTTAACGAAGCAAAGCCCATTTTGGTAGAAAATCTACTTAAAAACATCATCTTTGATTTGCCAAATAATATCATCGAGCAAGAAATGGATATAATATTTAGAAATGCCTTGCAGGGCTTAAATGCGGATGAATTAAAAGAATTGCAAGAAAATAGAGACAAAGCAAAAGAAAAGCGCGAATCTTACCGTAGCGAGGCGCAAAAAAGCGTGAAGCTAACTTTTATCGTGGATTCATACTCAAAGGTGCATAATATTAAAGTCGCAGATAATGAAATATATCAAATGCTATATTATGAAGCGATGATGCGCGGACAAAATCCGCAGGATTTGGCAAAATTTTATGAGGAAAACAATATGTTCCCTGCCATAAAAATGACGATTTTGGAAAATAAGGTGTTAAATCATATTTTAGATTCTACGCTAAAAAATGCGTCTGATTCGTCATTGCAAGATTCGCGCAGTAAATCAAAGCAATCCAAAAAGTCTGAATCCAAAAATTAAAGGAAATTTAAAATGAATTATATCCCCTATGTGATTGAGCGCACAAGTCGTGGTGAGCGCAGTTATGATATTTATTCACGGCTTTTAAAAGATAGAGTGGTGATTTTAAGTGGCGAGATTGATGATATGATGGCAAGTTCAATCATCGCGCAGTTGCTGTTTTTGGAGGCAGAAGACCCGCAAAAAGATATTTTTGTTTATGTAAATTCGCCCGGTGGCGTGATTACTAGCGGATTAAGTATTTATGATACTATGAATTATATAAAACCAGATATTTCCACTATCTGCATAGGACAGGCGGCGTCAATGGGTGCATTTCTTTTAAGTAGCGGGACGAAAGGCAAGAGATACGCGCTGCCAAATGCTAGGATTATGATTCATCAACCTTTGGGCGGGGCGCGAGGACAGGCGAGCGATATTGAGATTCAAGCAAAAGAGATTTTGTATCAAAAAAGTGAATTAAACAAGATTCTTGCCAAAAACACAGGGCAAAATATAAAAAAGATTCAAAGCGATACAGATAGAGATTTTTTTATGAGCGCGAAAGAGGCAAAAGATTATGGTATAATTGACGATGTATTAGGCAAAAGTTTAAAGTGAGTTTTTATAGGATTTTTGAAAGATGATTAGACTGCAAACAAACGAGAGTGAAATCGACAACATCTTGCAAGGGGACGCACCAAGCGCGGATTCAACTAGTGAAAGTGGCGAATCGCCACCTATCGAAGCACCCGAGCAAGCCATTAGCATAGAGAATTTTTCTACCGAAGTTTTTAAAACGCTTTTAAATAAACAAGTAGCCCCGCTCCCGCTAAACTACCAGACATATTTTGAGACGCTTTTAAACACCAAAGATATTGAGTTCCAAAAGAAAATCCACGAGCTTATGGAGGCAGCGGACGACCATAGCGATGATGAGCGCAATATCACATTTGAAAAAAGCATTCATTCCGCCTTTGCAAACACGCGCGATATTATGAAATGCACTTCATCGATTTATAAGAATCTAATGATTATGAATGACATTGAAAAACGCTGGTCAGCGGACTTGGAGAGCGATAACCCAAATCCTGCAAAATTTATGCAAGAGAGCAAAAATATCCAACACCAAATTGACAATCAAATCAATCAACTAAAAATTTTATACCAAAAATGCAACAAGATTTTGGAAAATATCAACACAAATACGATGTATGATTCCAAATTCAACACTTATAATAAACGCTACTACATTTATTTGGTGCAAAATGAGCAAAAAATGGTAGAGAAATTCGCCCACACAAGCACGATTATAATGATGTCTTTGCCACTTGGCGTTACGCGCTATTTGCAAAATGACCAAACCACCGCGCTAATTGTGATGAAAACAGTCGCCAAACTCTTGCTAAAAACTTCGCGCCGAAGCGATGTCATCGGCTATGTGGGGAATGGAATCTTTGGTATGCTATTAAAGCACTCGGATTTATTTAGCACACAAAAGGCAAGCGAACGGCTCATTGACTTGATGAAAAATACGAATGTTTTTTTGGATAAGCGCGAGATTCACTTGGATTTAAATATAGGGATTTCCAAACTAAAACCTGAACGCAATGCAGAAGATAGCCTAAATTGCGCGATAAACGCACTGCGCACAGCGCAAAAAAGTAATGCGCCGTATATGATTTATAAGGACGATAAAGAGTAAAAAGCGCGGACAATTTGTTCTGGGGTATGCGATTTCGCACTTGTAAAAATTTTTGGGATTTCGCAGACTCCAAGTCTAGTCTCAATCCCAAAAATTTTTACAAATACAAAAGCCACACCGCCATTACTTCGATTGTTTTTTGTGCGATTCATAAGATTTGTGTGAGTCAAAACTCCCCCTCCCTTGCGGAGGGGGATTAAGGGGGTGGGTAAAAAATCCTGTCATTGAACTACCACATCATAACAATATAACACGATTTTGCCCTTTCGATTGTGTGATAGCCGTTTTTGAAAATCACTTCACTACCAAAAATCTCTTTTATAAAGTTGCAAATTTCATCATTGCCAAAATTGTAGGGCGCATTTAGGTGGCGTAACTTCATATTAAACCAAAAATCATCTTGCCTTGCAAGGCGCGGAATGAGTAGCAACGCGCCGTATTTGCTATAAAATCGCGCAGTTACGGGCGCAGTGCCGATTTGCGAAATATCGATTGTGATACTTGCGCCACGCGGAATCTTATCGCTTAAATCTTGCAGTAATAATTTCGCACGAAAATCCAAATATTCATCTTGCTTTTTTAGTGCGTTGCCATAAATATTTGCAAAGCTAATAAGAAAATATGCAGTGATTATCGCCAAAGTGCAAGAAAAATAATGCAAAATTGCGCGAATCTTGTGCGAATCTACTTGATTCATAAGCGAAATATTTGCGATAGCGATAATCGCCACAAATGCGTTAAATCCATAAAATGCGCGTGGGTGAAAGAGTGGATACTCTAGCACCACATAAAGCCCAAAAGATAGCGCAAATCCAAGTGCGAGAAATAGAGACGCGCTAAAAATTACAACAATTTTAGGGCGATTTGTGCAAATCGTAGCATTTATCACAAACAAAACACAATTTAGAGCAATTAGCCACATATACGCCATTTGCTTAAAGTCATTAAAAATTGTCGTTGCATACTCTGCTAGATTCGCCCACACAGCGATAAAAAAGTGGCTATTTAGGGCTATTGTTTTATCAGAGATTCCAAGTGGAACAATGGGATTTATGGTGAGTTTGTAAATCAAACTTGCCACAATGAGATTTGCCGCACAAATACCAAGAAATCCCACGCTTTCTTTAAAGCTACGCCCTTTTATAAAAAACGCACTAAAAGCAAAATATAGACTTAAAATTATGTAAGTTGCATTTGCAGCTTGATAGCTCATAAACATTAAAATAAGCGAAACCACGCTTATAGCGCAAAAAATGCGGATTTTTTCTTTAAATAAAAATGGCACAATCGCAAAAAATAATGCCATTGCCATTGTTAGCGAATCAAATTTATAAGATAGATTTTGCAAAAAATGCGGACTTAATCCCAAAGGCAAACTTGCCACAATGCCGATAAAATCAAATTTGCCACGAATGAGATAGATTAAAATCATAGATGAGATTATCACAAAGCACACGGCGATAACTTGCAACAAAGGCGACATATCAAGCGCACCCTTGCCAAATGTGCTTAAATCATTCAAAAGAAAAGTCCCTAAATAGCGACTATTATGATTCCAGCTCAAATCAATAATACTGCTATTCAAATCATCCATATAGTAAATATCGCCGCGAAGCAGGGCAAAAAGCGCGATTCCATACAAAGCGATTCCATATAAAAAGGCTTTGCATAAATTTGGTGTAGCAATAAATTCACGCACGACATTGCGAATCTCGCTCCAAAAATCCATATATTTTTTCATTAATCTTACTTATTTATCGTAACAATGTAGCAGGATTTGCTTTTTGTGATTGTGTGATAGGCATTTTTGGCGATGATTTCACTGCCAAATGTCTCTAGCAAAAATGCGCACATTTCGCTATTTTCCAAATTATAGGGCGCATTTAGGTGGCGCACTCGCCAATGGAAAAACCAATCATTCTCCGCTACTTTGGGGATTAGGCGCGAAATATCGCCGTATTTTTCGGCAAATCTTTGCGCCACAGGGTGTTTATCAAGGTAGATTTTTAAATCCACCATTGCGCCACGCGGAATCTTATCGCTTAAATCTTGCAGTAATAATTTCGCACGAAAATCCAAATATTCATCTTGCTTTTTTAGTGCGTTGCCATAAATATTTGCAAAGCTAATAAGAAAATATGCAGTGATTATCGCCAAAGTGCAAGAAAAATAATGCAAAATTGCGCGAATCTTGTGCGAATCTACTTGATTCATAAACGAAATATTTGCGATTGCAATCACTGCCACAAGCGCATTAAATCCATAAAATGTGCGTGGCTCAAAGATTGTTTTCTCTAGCACGATATACAGTCCAAAAGATAGCGCAAATCCAAGCGTGAGAAATAGAGTCGCACCAAAAACTACAAAAATTTTAGGGCGATTAGCGCAAATCGCTACCATTGCCACAAATAGCACACAATTTAGCGCAATTAGCCACATATACGCCATATTTTTTAAATCATTAAAAATCGTAGTTGCATACTCTGCTAGATTCGCCCAAAGTCCCACAAAAAAATGAGCATCCAAAGATAGCATTTTATTAGAAGTATAGGCGATAATATATTCACTTACAGGCTGCATAATGATGAGTTTATAAATCAAAGTTGCAATGATTAGGTTTGCCGCACAAATGCCTAAAAATCCCGCGCTTTGCTTGAGATTCTGCGATGTGGCAAAAAAGGCAAAATATAGACTTAAAATTATGTAAGTTGCATTTGCGGCTTGATAACACATAAGCATACAAAGTAGCGAAATCACGCTCACCACGCAAAAAACGCGCTTATTGCGTTGAAACAAAAATGGCACAATCGCAAAAAATAATGCCATTGCCATTGTTAGCGAATCAAATTTATAAGATAGATTTTGCAAAAAATGCGGACTTAATCCCAAAGGCAAACTTGCCACAATGCCGATAAAATCAAATTTGCCACGAATGAGATAGATTAAAATCATAGATGAGATTATCACAAGGCAAATACCAAAAATCTGCGGTAGTGGCGATAAATCAAGCGTCCCTTTGCCAAAAGTCGCAACGCCACTTAATGTAAATGTGGTTAGGTAGCGACTAAATGTATTTGCGTTGCTATTATCAATTATGCTATGTTGCAAGTCATCAATATAGTAAATATCGCCACGAAGCAGGGCAAAAAGCGCGATTGCATACAAAGCGATTCCCCAAAGAAACGCGCTTTTTAGATTCGGCACACTTATAAAATCGCACACGATTCGCCAAATCTCGTTCCAAAAATCCATATATTTTTTCATTTCTACTCCCAAAATCACTTATTTTATCGTAACAATATAGCAGAATTTTGCTTTTTGTATCGTGTGGTAGGCGTTTTTAAAAATCACTTCGCTACCAAATCGCTCTCTTATAAAATTGCAAGTTTCGCTGTCATTAAAGCTATAAGGGGCATTTAGGTGTTCAAGTGCCCAAACAATCCAATTCGTATTTTTGTATTCTTTTAATAAACGCGAAATGTCGCTGTATTTGTCGATAAATCGTTGCGTAGCCTTGCTATATCCAATAGAACCTTCTATAATTATCATAGCGTTTTTGGGGGGAACTTTGTTGCTTAAATCGTGCATTAGCAATTCCGCTTTGAAAAGTATGTATTCATCTTGCTTTTTAAGTGCATTGCCATAGATATTTGCAAAGCTTATTAGAAAATACGCCATAATCACTGCCACCACGCAGGAAATGTAATGCAGTATTTTTGGCAAATGGGGGGGGGGCAGAAAGGATATATTTTGTCGCGTGTGCGGGCAGAGATTTTGCCAACATAAATGAAACATTTGCAATGGCAATCACTGCCACAAATGCGTTAAACCCATAAAATGCGCGTGGCGTAAAAATGGGCTTTTGCAAAACCAAATAAAGCCCAAAAGATAGCGCAAATCCAAGCGTGAGAAATAGAGTCACACCAAGAATCAAAGCTATTTTGGGTAGATTCGTGCGAAGTGCAATATTTGCTACAAACAAACAGCAATTTAGCAAAATAAGCCAAATATAAGGCGTTTGCTTGAAATCATTAAAAATCGTGGTGGCGTAAGTGGAAAGATTTGCCCAAATGCCGATAAAAAAGTGCGAATCTAGCGCGATTATTTTATCGGAAGTATATGTGGTGGTATATGTGTTAATAGGCTCTGCAATGATAAATTTATAAATCAAAGTCGCCACAATGAGATTTATCGCACAAATGCCTAAAAATAACACACTTTCTTTAAAGTTGCGCCTTTTTATAAAAAACGCGCTAAATGCAAAATAAAGGCTTAAAATGATATATGTCGCATTTGCCGCTTGATAAGTCATAAACATAAAAATAAGCGAAACCACGCTTATAGCGCAAAAAATGCGGATTTTTTCTTTAAATAAAAATGGCACAATCGCAAAAAATAATGCCATACTCATAGTTAAACTTTCAAATTTATATGAGAGATTTTCTAAAAAATATGGACTTAATCCCAAAGGCAAACTTGCTACAATGCCGATAAAATCGAATTTGCCACGAATGAGATATAACAAAATCAAAGCCGAAGCTATGATAAAAATCACAGCAATTATTTGAAGCAGTGGCGATGAATCAATCGAACTTTTACCAAACGACACCAAATTATTTAACATAAATGTCGTTAAATAGCGACTAAAATGATTCCAAGTAGTCTCTCTAGAACTACTGCCCCAATCATCTAAATAATAAATATCCCCGCGAATCAGGGCAAAAAGCGCGATTCCATACAAAGCGATTCCATATAAAAAGGCTTTGCATAAATTTGGCGTAGCGATAAACTCACGCACGATATTGCGAATCTCAAACCAAGATTGTAGGTATTTATTCATTTTTACGCGCCCTTAAAATCCCTTAAACATTTAGAATCTTTAAAGGCGCAATTCTATCGAATCTAACTTTAATGAAAGAATGTAGAATGTGTAGAATTTTCACTTTGCGCGAATCTCAAAGCAAGATTCGCACAAAATTCTTAATATGCGCGATTTTTAACGCATTTTAGCTCGACTTCCTCCGCGATATATACAGGCGCACCCGCGCTCCCTGCATTTTGCGTGGCGTATTGCCCTGCCACGCTTGTCATATTTGGGAAAACCTCCGCTTCCACAAACGCGCCTTGCTTCAAATCCACAAATTTTCCAGCCAAATCCGTCCCAAAAATCCCGCAATCATCAAGCTTGATTTTTGTCTGTGGCAAAATCTGCACCACAAAGCCGTTAATCGTAATGGTTTTGTTATTGTTATCCACCGCCGTAATTATGCCATCTAAATCCATACCGCCAGCAAATAGCCCACTTGCGCATAGAAGCACACCTAATGCCAATTTTTTCATCTTTTCTCCTTTTAAATTTTATTTTTGGCGATGAAATATTTACAAAGATTTGTGAAATGGTTGTGAAATTTATGTGAATCTTTGAATCGCGATGCGCTTATAATCCCATAAATCTTGCCACAATCTTAAATGCCACCAAAATCTCTTCTCTAAAATGAAACATCATCGCAGGAAGCGCGATTATTAGCACTACAAAGGCGATGGCGACTTTTAGTGGAAGCCCAACCACTAGCAAGTTAAACTGCGGGTGAGTGCGCGTAATCATACCAAAGATGATTTCTGATAGCAAAATAATGCCCACCACAGGAAACGCAATGGTAAATCCAATCACAAAAATCCCACCAGCAGCCTTTAACACATACAAAGGCATATTTTCGCTAAACGCAAAACCGCCTAGATTCGTGGCAGTTAGGCTATTTGCGATGAGTGAAAAGACGATATGATGAAAATCTAGTGCCAAAAATACCATAACTGCCACAAGGCTCAAAACCTGCGCGATGATGAGATTTTGCGCCCCGCTCACAGGGTCATACGCGCTTCCCACGCTCATACCGATACTAAACCCCAAAAGCTCCCCTGCGTAAGCGATTGCATTAAACACCACTTGCAAGAAAAATGCCGCGATAAAGCCAAACAGCAATTCGCTTAAACCTGCTATGATAAATTCTAAAATCGTTATGTTTGTGTCAAATGGTGGCAATAGCGGGTAAAAAACAAGTGCCAAAAAGAAAATCATCGCACCTTTTACGCTGACAGGGATTAGGCGTGAATCAAAAAATGGAAAAAATGCGACAATGCCGCTGAATCGCAGGATTAGAAGTAAAAAATTTGCGACATTGCCATCGCTTAAATACGATAAAAGTTCCATCTTTGCCTTTCAATTTGTATCTTGGGTATGCGATTTGCGCTACTATTACTTTGATTGTGATTTATAGCACGAATCAAAGCGCAAATTTGGCGAATCTATGCCCAAAGCAGATTCTTGCAATCACGACATATTCTAAATTGCGCTCTCAACTAGCGCACAATTTTTCAGCTCAAACACCCTATCGCACATTTTCGCCAACTCCAAATTATGTGTCGCTACAATCATTGTAGCATTCTGCGATTTTACATAGCTAAAAACGACTTCCATTACACTATGTGCCGTCTCTGCGTCCAAATTGCCCGTAGGCTCATCGGCAAAGATGATTTTAGGCTTTTTGGTAAGCACTCGCGCGATTGAAAGCCGCTGCTGCTGTCCGCCACTAAGTTCGCCGATTTGTTGCTTTAAAATATGGGCGATTCCAAAGGATTCAAGTAAATTTTTGTCAATCGCTTGATTTGCCAAAATGGACGCCACTTGCAGATTTTCTAATGCGCTAAACCCTCGAAAAAGATAGTGAAATTGAAAAATTATGCCAATGACATTTCGGCGCAGACGCAAAATTTCACTGCTTTTAAGTGTGTAAATATCGCTTCCACCGATAAAAACGCTTCCATTTTTTGGCTTTAAAAATGATGATAGATTATTTATAAGTGTGGATTTGCCAGAGCCACTAACGCCCAAAATGGCGATAGTTTTGGTGGATTCTAGCGTGAGATTTACGCTGTCATAAAGTTGCGATTCAAAGCTATGTCCCACATTTTGCGCTTTTAGTAAAACTTCGCTCATTTTCGCGCCTTTTTATAAATTTGCTTTTAGATTCGACAGATTCGCAAAAAATTCGCGCTTTTTTGCGCACTCAAAGCCCCGAATCTACTTCATTTGCTCTGCAACTTCTTTAGCAAAATCGCCCGTAACCTTTTCAATGCCCTCGCCTAGCTCAAATCGCACATATTCGACAATCTCTATTTTGTCGCCAAGCTCGGCACTTTTTTCCTCTAAAATTTTCTCAATGCTTTTTTTATCGTCCATCACAAAATACTGCCCCAAAAAGCTAAGTCGTTGGTCAAGCAAAGTGTTATCAGCGATAAATCGCTCTATCATTCCACTTGCAATCTTATCAAGCATATTTTCGGGCTTTTTTTGCGCTCGAAGTTTGTCTTTAAATTCCTCGATTTTCGCGCTTAATACGGAGGGCGTTAGCTCTTTTTTGCTTACAAATTCAGGGATATTTTTTAGCGTTTTGCCAAGTCTTTGCAACTCTTCATTGCCCTTTTTGATTTCAGCGATGAGTGCAGCTTTTTCTTTGGCGATAAACTCGCTATCAAAGCCTTCACCACTAATGATTTTTGGCTTCATCGCCGCTGCGTGCATACAAAGATTATTTACTAGCTCTTTTAGTTTGCTTTTGGATTCGGTATTTTTAAATTTTAGCGCGACAAGTGTTCCGATTCGGCTATTTGAGTGCAGATATGCGCCCACAATGGTATTTGGTGTCGAATCTAATAGCGCGATTCGGCGCACCACGATATTTTCGCCGATTTTGGCAATCTCGCCTTTTAGATAATCATCAAAGGGGACGCCATCGACTTTTAGGTTTTTTAGCGATTCAATGTCGTTAATGTTATTTTGATTTATTAGTTCTAGCGTTTTGGTGCAGAGATTTTTAAAGGTTTCATTTTTTGCGACAAAGTCCGTCTCACTGTTAATTTCTACCATAATGGCGCGTCCATTTTCGCTAAAAAGCGCGATTATGCCCTCTGCGGCAACTCTATCTGCCTTTTTGGCGGCTTTGGATAGTCCTTTTTGTCGTAAATATTCCACCGCCTTTTCAATATCGCCTTTGACTTCGACTAATGCCTTTTTGCAGTCCATCATCCCTGCATCTGTCATATCGCGCAGTTTTTTTACCAAAGAAGCTGAAATTTCCATTAGCGCACCTCATTTGATTGAGCTGAATCTATATCTGATTCGCTCATTTTTTCCATCATTTCCTCGAAATTTTCGTCATTTTTGTCATTGTAATTGCTCGAATCTGTGCTAACTTCATCTTTGTTAGATTCGCGTCCCTCGATGATTGCCTCTGTGATTTCCTTGCAAAATAGTTGAATCGAACGAATCGCATCATCATTGCCCGGAATGGGATAATCCACCTTATCAGGGTCGCAGTTCGTATCTAGTGGTGCAATGACTTTTATGCCAAGCCTTCTAGCTTCCTCCACAGCGATATGTTCGCGCACAATGTCGATGATAAAAATCATATCAGGCAGTCGCTTCATATTGCGCACACCGCCCAAATATCGCTCTAATTTTTCTTTTTTGCGAAGCAAACTCAATTTTTCTTTTTTTGTCAAAAGCTCGATTTGTCCGCTAGATTCCATCTCTTCGATTAGCTCCAAACGGCGGATACTTTTCTTAATTGTCCCAAAATTTGTCAGCATTCCGCCAAGCCACCGATAATCCACAAAGGGCATTCCCACGCTATTTGCATACTCGCGCACGGTCTCACTAGCTTGTTTTTTCGTGCCGACAAACATTATGCTTTTGCCCTCCGCACTTGCTTCACGCACGATACTATAAACATAGCGAAAATATCGCAAAGTCTTTTGTAAATCAATAATGAGGATATTTTTGCGAGAGCAGAAGATGAATTTTTTCATCTTTGGATTCCATTTACGCGTCTGATGCCCAAAATGCACACCGCATTCAAGCAAATCTTTCATTGTTACCATAATTTCTCCTTTTAATATTTAGTTTAAACTAGCGCATTCTTTTTTAAGGATTCATCTAAATCCACACTAAATAAGGATAAATGCGCTTGAATTTTTGTAAAAATGAAAGCGCAATTCTAGCATTTTAAATATAAAGTTAGCTTAAAGTTCTGCTAGAATCGCGCAATTATTTTATTAAGGCGCGTAAAAGTGAAAACTATCAAATTAAAGATTAGCAAAATGAGCTGTGCAGCGTGTTCTGCGTCTATTGAGCGAAGTTTAAAGCGCAAGGATTTTATCAAAAGTATCGAAGTTGATTTAATCAGTGAGTGCGCAAATGTGGCTTTTGATGAATCGCGCATAGATTCGCAAGGCATAATTGCGCTGATTGAGAAGCTAGGCTATGGCGCGGAGATTTTCACAAATCGCACTCAATCAAAGGCGCAAAATAACGACTATCTTATCGCTATTATTTTTGCGATTCCGCTATTTTGCGTGAGTATGGGGGCGATGATTTGGGGTGATTCTCCGATATTTTCAGACTTTATAGCCACGAATCAAGCCCTAATTTGCGCTATTGAAATCGCCTTGCTTGTGCCTATCCTGTATGCTGGACGCAAAATCTATGCCAAAGGCTTTAACGCGCTTTTTAGGCTTGTGCCAAATATGGATTCGCTTGTGTTTTTGGGGAGTTTTAGCGCGATTGCGTTTAGTGCGTATATGGCTTTGCGTTTGGGTTTTGAATCTCCGCACTTGCTTCACAATCTCTATTTTGAGAGTGCTGGGGTAATTATCGCTGTGATTATGCTAGGCAAAAGACTTGAAAATATCGCCACAAGCAACGCAAAACGCGGGATTGAATCGCTTATCAATCTATCTCCCAAAACCGCGCTAAAAGTGCTTGAAAATGGAGAAATTTTAGAAGTGCGCGTGGAATCCTTGCAAATAGGCGATATTGTCGTAGTCCCCAAAGGCGCAGCATTTGGCGTGGATTGTGAGCTAGTGAGTGAATCTTGCGAAATCGATGAAAGCGTCATCACAGGCGAAAGTAGGCATAAGCATAGAATGCAAGGCGCATTTATTTACAGCGGGAGCGTGAATTGTGGGGAGCAAATTCGCGCAAAAGTCAAAAATCTAGCGCAAGATTCGATGATAAGCAAAATCATTGCATTAGCACAAAATGTCAAAAAAGCCCCCATAGCGCGAATCGCAGATAGTATTTCAGCGTATTTCGTGCCTAGCGTGATTTGCGTGGCTTTGTGCGCAGGAATCGCGTGGGATGTGGCAAGTGGCGATTTTCATAAGGCATTTATCGTATTTAGCTCGACATTGCTAATCTCTTGCCCTTGTGCGCTGGGACTTGCCACGCCTTTAAGTATCCTAGTTGCCACAAGTATCGCTTCAAAACGCGGATTTTATTTTAGAAACGCGGAGAGTTTGGAGGTGGCAGCCAAAATTACTACAATGATTTTTGATAAGACGGGGACGCTCACAAGCGGGGATTTACGCGTGGTGGAGTGGGTAGATTTGCGTGAATCTAGCGTGGATTGCCACGATTCTGCATTCGCAGAATCTCGCAATGACAATATTTTCGCACTAATCTACGCGCTTGAATCCCAAAGTGAGCATTTAATCGCAAAGGCGATTTTGCGCCATATCCGCGAATCTAGCGCGAATTTGGGCGTGGATTTAAGTGCGAATCCAAACATCGCCAAAGTGCAGACAATCGCAGGGCAGGGCATTAGCGCAATCATTGATGGCAAAAAAGTCGCAATCGGCTCTGCGGATTTTGTAGGCGAATCGTGTGCCATAGATTCGCGCGTTTTGGAAAAATCCGCGCAAATCCCGCATACGACTTGCTTTGTGAGCATAGATTCGCAGTGTGTGGGCTTTTTTATAATCGCTGATAATCTGCGTCCAAATGCCAAAAATCTCATCGCAAATCTCCGCGCACAAGGGATAAAAAGCGTTATTTTAAGTGGCGATAATGAAAAAAGTGTGCAATCAGTGGCGCAACTTTGTGAAATCGATGAATTTTATTTCGCGCAACTGCCACAAGATAAGCTAGATTTTATCACTAGGGCGCAAGAGCGTAGCGAAATCGTGGGCTTTGTGGGCGATGGTATAAATGACGCACTTGCCATTACTCGCGCAAATATCGGCGTTGCGCTTAATTCTAGTAGCGATATTGCGATAAAGCAAAGCGACATAATTTTGCTAAATGGTAACTTGGGAAGCGTGGAGAAAGCACTTGCTTTAAGCAAAAAAACGATTCGCAACATAAAGGAAAATTTGGGCTTTGCCTTTTTGTATAATGTGTGTGCGATTCCTTTGGCAGTGGGGATTCCACATATTTTTGGAGTGAATTTTGCGCTAACGCCGATGATAGCAGGAATTGCGATGGGGCTATCATCGATAAGCGTGGTGTTAAATGCGTTGCGACTTTATAAATTTTAAATGCACTTGATTTGCAAGTCGTGCGGATTTTATTTATTTTGGATTGCCGTGATTTAGCGAATCGCCAAATCACGCAATGACGAAATTTCCCCCTCCCTTGCGGAGGGGATTAAGGGGGGGGGGGTAGATTTGCGTGATTCGCTAAAATCGTCTCACAATGACGATAAGATTTGCAAATGTATAGATTTTATCAGTAAAGTTTTAGCTCAAAGTGGCGTTTATTTGCATTCAAACACCACTTATCGCATAGACTTAAAGCGCAAAAGCAAAACTAAAACGCGCTTTTAGAGCCGTCTATTTTCTGCGTAGAATACCAGCGTTCGCTTACAATGTCATTTTCGTCAAATCCAATGTAAAACGCCTTAATCGTTGCGCTGACTTCTTTATCCATAAATATACCTGCAAGAGGATTGTAGCTGTTGCTTTTCGCGCTTTGGTGCATATACATTATCAAACTTGCGGTTTTGGGGTTTGAGATTTTCCACTCTTCATTGTCGATTCGCCCACGCATAAGTATTTCTCTATCGTTAGCACCTTTGCCAATCATTGTCGCATTGATTTTACCAAAACTTTTTGTAGGCTCACCATACATTTCATAGACTTCTTTTTTCGTAGTTTTGCCTACGATTACCGAGCTTGTAAGCTCGACTTCGTTTTTCTCGCCGATGATTTTGTTGCCCACCGTTGTCCCCGCGCAACCTACGAATCCTACTGCCATTAACACCGATAGTGCCATTTTTGAAAAATATGTTCATATTCTCTCCTTTAAAATTAAAATAAGCCGTAATTGTAATTGCCCCCCCCCTTAAAGTTTTCTTAAATGTTATAATTTTTTATAAAATGTGGATTTTTGTGTGAAATGCAAGGAATAAGAGCGTTATATTTTAGTTAGATTCGCGTAGGATTTTGGGTAAATGTGAGGCGAATCTATGGTAAATCTAGTGTGATTTGCGATGAATATAGTTTGGATTGCTTTGTAAGGATTTGCAAGTCGTGCGGATTTTATTTATTTTGGATTACCACGACTTGCTTTCGCAAGTCTCGCAATGACGAAACGGGGGCGATTTGCTTTAAGGTTTGGATTGCTTCGGGCTGTAGCCCTCGCAATGACTGAATTTTACCCACCCCCTTAATCCCCCTCCGCAAGGGAGGGGGCAATTTGAATGAATCCCCATTCGCAAGGGAGGGGGAAATTATTTTAAGATTTTTCGCCAAAGGCGAAAAATAAATTTAAGCAAATCTAGCACGAAATTATCGTGAGTAGATTTCGTGGGTTTTCAAGCACGAAAACACAAGATAAAACTAATGATTCATAGAGCGTTTGAGTGCGCCGAATTCCGCGAAAGCCACCACGAGACAATCGCACCTATTTATTTTCGTCCTTCAATATCGATTGTAAGATTCACTTCATCGCCTAACGCCGCATTTGGTGTGCCTTTGGCGATATTAAAATCTTTGCGATTGATTTTGCCATTTAGGCTAAGCCCGATTACTTCCTGTCCTGTTCTCTCATCTTTGGTTACGCCAAAAACTTCGACATTTAGGCTAACTTGCTTTGTAACGCCTTTGATTGTCAAATCAAATGTCCCGCTATCGCCTTGCAATTTCACTAGTTTCAAAGTCGCTTTGGGGAATTTTTTTGCATCGAAATAATCAGGGTCTTTGATATGCTCATCGCGATTTTTATTATTTGTGTCAATCGAATTTATATCCACTTCGCCATTTAGCGCGGTTAGTTTGCCATTATCCGCACTCACTTTGCCATCAAATTTGCCAAAGTTGCCTTTGACATTGCTAACTGCTAAATGCTTGATTTTAAACTCCACTTGCGAATGCGTCTTGTCAATCTCGTAATCCGCCGCATTCAACGCCACACAAAATAAACCTGCTAGTAACATAACTAACGCTTTTTTCATTTTTTCTCCTTATTTGATTTAGATTTTAGGAAGTAGGGATTCTACCTAGCAAATGTTAAATTTTTATTAAGTGCAAATTTATTTTGCCTATTTCAAAAAATCAAGCGTATAACTATCCTCAAACTCACGCAAAAGCAATTCTTTCACGCTTAAACGCGGATTTTTCCCATCTAAAATCTCATAGATTTGCGAAGCGATGGGCGTATAAATATTGTGCTTTTTGGCTAGATTCATCACTGCCCTTGTGCTAAAAACGCCCTCCGCCACTTCGCCCAAGCTATCCAAAATATTATTTAGTGGCAAATCCTTTGCAAGTGCATTGCCTACGCGATAATTGCGCGATAAAATGGAATTTGTCGTCAAAAATAAATCCCCAGCCCCACTTAATCCTAAAAATGTGCTTTCTTTCGCGCCAAAAAACACCCCAAACCTTGCCATTTCAACCAGCCCACGCGCGACAAGCGAAGCCTTTGCGTTATTGCCAAGTTGCAAACCATCGCAAATCCCAGCCGCAATGGCAATGATATTCTTATAAGCTCCCGCAACTTCCCCGCCTATCACATCATCATTCATATAGACTTTAATAAAATTTGGAAAAATCTTAGCCACTTCATCAATTTGCGCCTTTGTATGAATCGTAAGCGCACAGGGCATTCCCTCTAGCACTTCACTTGCGAAACTTGGTCCCATAAGATAACCCACTTTTTCGTGCTTTGCATTGTTACTAGCGCAAACTTCATCAAAAATATCGCTCATAAATGCCCCGCTTTCCACTTCTATGCCTTTTGATGCGATTAGCACGATAGATTCGGGCAAAAATTTCATTTTGCCTAGCATTGTCCGCATTGCTTCGCTTTTTATGGCAATGACAATGTATTTGCATTTTAGGGCGGATTGCAAACTAATTTGCGTAACTTTATGCGTGGCGATGGCATTTAAAAATTTCAACTTGCGCCGTGAGACAATGCCGACATTGTTTTTTTGGCTAAACGCATAAGATAGTGCGCGTCCCCAATTCCCACCGCCGATGACTGCGACTTGAATCTCATCGATATTTTTGTTTGAATCACCCATTTTGCACCCTTTTTAGTAAATCTACATTTTGGTTTTAGCGGTTATGCCCATAAGGCGCAATCCCGTTGTGATAGAGTGTGAAACGACTTTTAGGATATTGCAAATCGCGCTTTCATTTTCCGTGCCGATAATCTTAAAAGAGTTGTAGCAAAAATGTAACTTGGAGGCGAGATTTTTAAGATATTCAGGCAGTTTTTGCATTGCCCTTTCATTAAATGCGACTTCTAAGATTCGTGGCAATAAAAGGGCGCAAAATAGCAAATCTTTCCATTCATTTTCTAACTTCGCAAAATCAAAATTGCCCAAATCCGCGCTCCCTTTGCCTAAAAGCGTGTGAATCCTTGCATTTGCGTAATTTATATAAAAAATAGGATTGCTTGAATCTTGCGCTTTTAGCGTTGATAAGTCAAATTCCAAATGCGTATCCGCGCGTTTGGTTAGAAATACGAATCGCAGTGCGTCAATGCCGATTTCATCGATAATGTCTTGCATTAAAATAAAATTCCCCGCTCGTTTGCTCATCTTGTAAGGTTCGCCGTCTTTTAGTAGGCTTACCATTTGGGATAAAAGCACTTCAAGGCGCATTGAATCATAGCCTAAAAATGCCACGCTTGCTTTGATTCGCGCGATGTAGCCGTGATGGTCTGCACCCCAAATGTTTATGTATTTGTCAAATTTGCGCGAAAATTTGTCATTGTGATAGATTATATCTCCCGCTAGATAGGTGGGTTCGCCGTTTTCACGCACAATCACTCTATCCTTTTCATCGCCAAAGGCAGTGGATTTTAGCCATATTTTGCCTTCAACTTCATATAATGCGCCGTTTGATTTTAGTCGCTCTAATGTCGAATCTAGCTTTGTAATTAGCGATTTTTCGCTTATAAAATTATCAAATTTTATATTTGCGCTTTTTAGATTTGCTTTGATTAAATCAAGCATTTGATTTACGCAAAAATCTTTTAGATTCGCAAGATTTGCGCTATTTTCAAAAAATTCTGTGCCAAAATGCGCCTTTGCAGAATCTGCTAAATCCGTGATATATTCGCCTTTATAAAGATTTTGCGCTTCTGTATCACTAAATTGTGCGCAGCCTAGCGCATTTAGCACGGATAGCATTAAATTTTCTATTTGGCTTCCCGCGTCATTTATGTAGTATTCTGTGATGATTGTATGCCCTAAAAAGCGTCCGATTCGCGCTAGTGTATCGCCCCAAATCGCACCCCTTGCGTGTCCAATATGGAGCGGTCCTGTGGGATTTGCGCTGACAAATTCTAGTAAGATTTTTTGGGATTTGCATTGCGATTCGCCCTGCAAATCGCCATTTTTTAAAATATCCCGCGCCATTTGCGCTAAAAACTCATCGCTTAAATGCAGATTCACATAGCCGTTAATAACTTCAACTTGCCTAAATTGCGGGAGATTCACTAGTTTTTCTTTTAATTCTACCGCGATTTCATTAGGATTTTTTTTAAGACTCTTTGCAAGGCTAAAAGCCAAAGGCGTGGCAAAATGCCCCATTTGCGAATCTTTTGGGATATTTAGAATGCAATCGCACCCAAATGCCGAATCTAAAATGCCCTTTACTTTGTCATACATTTAGATTTGCCTTTGATTCGTGTAAAAACGCCACAAGATTCGCAAGATTTAACACCCAAATTTATACTTTTTGTTCATCTTGCATTTTTGCTTGTGTGGGCTTGTCTTCTACTTCCTTTCCTGCGATTGTTTTCACGCTACTTTTTGAATCCTCTTCATCGTCTTTTACAGCGTTTTTAAAGTTTTTGATTCCTGCGCCCAAGCCTTTTGCAAGCTCAGGGATTTTTTTGCCTCCAAATAGCAGCAAAATCACCACCAAAATAACCACTACATTCCAAAAACTCGGTGCCATTTTTTCTCCTTAAAAGTTAAATTCGCAAATTATACTATAACTTTGCGAATTTTCTTTGATTTAGCGCAAATATTTCTTTGCAAGTTCGCTAAATCGCTCATAGACTTTGTCAAAATCAATGCCGTAACTGCGCGTATTTGCAATAGAAGTGATAAAATTTGTATCGCCACTCCATCGCGGAAGCAAGTGCAAATGCAAATGCGCAGGAATCCCAGCTCCGCCACTTTGCTTGATATTCATACCCATATTTATGCCACTTGCGCCGTAATCATAAAGTATTTGCATCGAATCTTGCGCAGTTTTAAATAGCGAAAGCCAAATGTCGCTAGGTAATTTCTCAGGCGAATCTGTATGCGTGTGCGGGACAACCAAAATATGCCCGGGCGTGTAAGGAAACTTATTCATAACGATAAAAAGCTCATCGTTGCGAAAAATGACTTTGTTAGCACTATCATTTTGCGGACTTTTTGAAATGCCACAAAACACGCATTCATTTGGCTTATCGCTAAAATAAGCCTCCCTCCACGGCGCATATAAAATATCCATTGCGAATCCTTGTGATTGTTAAGATAAAAATGCGGTATTGTAGCATAAAATAGCCATCATTGCGAAAAACGCAACAGAGATTCGTGGCAAAACGAAGTTTCTTTGAGTTATCCAAAGGGCTTTTGATTTAAGTTTAGTTTAAAAAATTTATTTTTTGCGGATTACTAAAGAAACTGCGCTTTGCTTACTTTGCCCAAACTGCGTTTTTCCGCAATGGCGGAATTTTTAAGATTTAAGCAAATCTAGCCCAAAGCATTTTAAAGATTCAATCGTGCTTTATATATAATTCGGTGCGTCATTTGCAAATAGCAACAAATCCCCGCTGTGCGAAAAAGATGAGAGAATGCTATTTAGATTCATTTTGTCTTTTAAAATGATTTTTTGCGCGTTTGTGATATTTCGCGCCAAAATCGCAGAGTTTAAATCGCCCGTGATTATGGCAATATCAAAGGTTTTGTCTATCAAAAGCGCAAGGCGCGTGTTGTTTTCTACGCTTGTCTCTACGAGTCCGGGCGTGATGATGATTTTTTTGCCACCTTTATGCAGTGCGCTTAAACGAATCGCCTCTTCCATTCCGCCAAAATTACCATTAAAGCTATCATCTAAAATTAGCTTACTATTGACTTCGATTTTTTCTAGCCTATGCTCTACGGCTTTGAGATTTTCTATGATTTTTTGAATCTCTTTGGTAGATACGCCCAAATCCTGCGCGATAGCGACTGCCACTGCGATATTTATGATATTAAATCGCCCCAAAATTTTGGTTTCAAAATCTACAAATTCCTTGCCGACTTTTAGGCTAAATTTCGTGTGTTTGAGTGTTGAATCGATATTTTTTACTTCGCTTGGGAATCGCACGATTTCCGCACCTTGAATCTCGGGCAATTCATTGTTTTTAAAAAGATACACGCGCTCCAAACGCTCGGAGTTTAAAATCTCATATTTTGCTTCTTTGGTATTTTCGATGCTTTTGAAATACTCCAAATGCGCTTCGCCGATTTCGCCGATGACTGCGATGTGGTGATTTAGCAATTTGGCGATTTTATCAATATCGCCCTTTTGGCGCGCTCCTGCCTCGACAATGTAAATGTCTGCTTCTTCGGGGAGATTATTGTTTATATCTGCGATGATTCCACTAATAGTATTCACACTACGGGGCGTAGCATAGGCGTGATATTTCTTGCAAAGCAGTGCGTGGATAAAGTTTTTCATACTTGTTTTGCCAAAGGACGCCGTTATGGCGATAATTTTTAGATTTGGCATTGAAGCAAGTTTCTCTAATGCCAAATTGCGATATTGTCGCATAATGATTGCCTCGCTGATTTTAGATTCCAAAAGCGCAACTACAAGCGCGATGAAGCTAGAATATTGTGGCAACTCAAATAGATACTCAAGCACAAAATCAATGGTTAGAAAAATAGTTAGCGTGATGAAAAATCGTTCTACGCGATTTGTCCAAACAATCTTTTTATCAAGCCTATAATACCACACACTAAGCAATATTATATGAATCGCAAGATAAAAGCAAAAATACTGCCCAAATCCATAATATTCAAACGCAAAATAAAGCCCGACAGGCACAAACAAATAAATAAAATGCCATTTATATTTCGTATGCTTGGTAAAAGTGCGCCACACGCTGTAATTAAACCATTGCAGATTTTGCATAAGATAAAAGCCTATTGTCAGCATAAAGATAAAATGCGCTGCAATGGTAATTATGCGCGATATTTCAACGGCTTGCAAATTCAAAAATTCCATTTTAAAATCCTAATTCTTTTGTAGTGATTTTTTCGATAGATTCGGCATTTTGCGAATCTAAAAAGAAAAAATGATTGCCATTCATTGCAAAAAAGCGCGAATTTTTTATCAAATCTTTCATTTTTTCTCCCAAATATAATGGCAGTGCTTCATCGTCCTTTCCCCAAAAAATAAGCGTTTTTGATTGTAACTCTGCAAACTTTTGCGTGAAATCCTCACGCACTACGAGCTTAAAGCTCTCATACATATTTTGGCTTAAATCCTTTGCGTCCGCACTTACCAAAAATCGCGCTTTTAGGTGAAAAATCCTTGCAATTTTAGCGAATTTTATTTTTAATCTTACTTTATTGCTTTGTTTTTTTTGCAAACCAGCGGAGGATAAAAGCACAAGGGCGGGGATTTGTAGCAAATCTTGCTTTGAATCTTGGGCGGATTTTTTTGGATTTGGCGAATCTTGTGAATCTAGTTGCAAATTTTGTTGCGAATCTTGCGATTCCAAAGCTAAAAGCGTGGCGATTTTCCCGCCAAAACTATGGGCGATGATAATCTTTGGTGCAATTTTTAGCGAATCCAAAAATGCCTTTATGATTTGCGTATAATGCGCCGAATCAAGCACAAAATTATTCTCACTACCACCAAAGCCGGGCAAATCGACATAAAGATGATTTACGCTTTTAAATCGCGCTCCAAACGCGCTTTCCATAAGCTCTTTATTTGCGCCCCAGCCGTGCAAAAATAGCACCCATAAATCGCTTTTATTATCCACAATCTTATAATTTATCCCAAAATCCCGCGAATCCAACCTAATATGCCTAACTGCCAAAACAATCCTTTTTTGCGCTATTTCACGCCATAATTTCCCGCGCATTATAGCATAAATTTGGCATTTGCCTTGAAAATCTTATGCTATAATTACGCTATTTTTATGATAAGGATTCATAATGGAATTTGAAACAATCATCGGGCTAGAAGTCCATGTCCAGCTCAATACAAAAACTAAAATCTTTTGCTCTTGCGCTACGAGCTTTGGGGAGAGTCCAAATAAAAATGTCTGCCCCACTTGTTTGGCACTGCCCGGGGCATTGCCCGTGCTTAATAGAGAAGCGGTAAAAAAGGCGATTCAATTTGGCACGGCGATAAACGCCCAAATCAATCAAAACTCAATTTTTGCGCGAAAAAACTACTTTTACCCCGACTTACCAAAGGCATATCAAATCAGCCAATATGAGATTCCTATCGTAGGACGGGGCACAATAGAAATTGAGATAGATTCTGAATCTGATGGCGCAACGCACAAGACTATCGGTGTAACTCGCGCACATTTAGAGGAAGACGCAGGCAAAAATATCCACGAAGATGCTTACTCTAAAGTCGATTTAAATCGCGCTTGCACACCATTACTAGAAATCGTAAGTGAGCCAGATATGCGCTCAGCCGATGAAGCAGTGGCTTATTTAAAGAAATTGCACTCAATCGTCCGCTTTTTAGGTATTAGCGATGCGAATATGCAAGAAGGCAGTTTCCGCTGTGATGCAAATGTCTCAATCCGTCCGCGTGGCGATTCTAGCCTTTATACACGCGTGGAGATTAAGAATCTAAATTCATTTAGATTTATCCAAAAGGCGATTGAATACGAGGTGCAAAGGCAACGCGAGGCGTGGGAAGATGGTAACTATGAGTGCGAAGTGGTGCAAGAGACGCGATTATTTGACACGCAAAATGGCGTTACGCGCTCTATGCGAGGCAAAGAGGAAGCGGCGGATTATCGCTATTTTCCTGACCCTGATTTATTGCCCGTCTTTATCGATGAAAATCTAATGCGTGATGGGCAGCAAATCGCTGAGATGCCTGATGAAAAAAGAGCACGATATATCAATGATTTTGGATTGAAACCAAAAGATGCGGCTATGCTGACAAATGAGCTAGAATTAGCGCAGTATTTTGAATCTATGATAGAAAATGGCGCGAGTGGCAAGGGAGCGTTTGTGTGGCTTGGCAATGAACTTTTAGGGCGATTAAAAGGGGAAAATACCCTGCAAACTTGTGGGGTGGATAGCACGACTTTGGCGATTCTTGTAAAGCGCGTAGAATCAAGTGCGATAAGCGGGAAAAGTGGCAAAGATATTTTAGATGTGCTAGTAGAGAAACGCGGAGTAGATGAAAATGGAGCGAAGTTAGAAATCGATAGCTTGATAGAATCTCTTGGCTTGGCGCAAGTGAATGATGATAGCGCGATTTTGGTGGCGATTGAAGCCGTGCTAAGCGCAAATGCCGATAAAGTCGCAGAATATAAAAACGGCAAGGATAAACTCTTTGGCTTTTTTGTAGGGCAGGTAATGAAAAACGCAAAAGGCGTAAATCCTGCGAGGGTGAATGAGCTACTTAAAGAGAAATTAAACGCTTAATTTAACAAAAATTCTTATGGATTTTATAAGTATAAATCGTAGATTCGTGGCCGGGAGAGAGGGATTCGAACCCCCGGAGGTGTTACCCTCAACGGTTTTCAAGACCGCCGCTTTCAACCACTCAGCCATCTCCCGCGCTTAAAGATTCGCATAAAAATAAGCGTAAAAAATAAATGTTTGGAGGCGACACCCAGATTCGAACTGGGGAATCAAGGCTTTGCAGGCCCACGCCTTACCACTTGGCTATGTCGCCACAAAATCGTGGTGCTCGAAGCCGGACTTGAACCGGCACGGATGCAATATCCGAGGGATTTTAAGTCCCTTGTGTCTACCAATTCCACCACCCGAGCTTTGATTTCGCATTTAAAAAAATGATGATTTAATATTATTTATTTTTGGAGCGGGAAACGGGTTTCGAACCCGCGGCCTCGACCTTGGCAAGGTCGCGCTCTACCACTGAGCTATTCCCGCAAAATTTGAAATTTTCAAATAAAAAGCGAAATTGTAACCAAAAAAATAAGATATTTCAATATTTTTTAATAAAAATTATGTGGCGGTTTGGATTCGCGCTAGATTCGCATAAAAAATGATTTAACGCAAAAGATTCGGCTATGATTTTAAAAATCGCCACGCTATTTTGCGCCATAATGCGCGAATCCATTTTAATGGCGATATGGCGATATGGCGAATCTTCCAAAGTGCGTTTTTAACGCGAATCGTTCGCATAAGAGCAATTCTCTCGCTTTGCCTTTGCGAAAAATACGCATTTAAACGCTGCCCATATTTGATTTGTTTTGTCCCTTTTGTGAAAATATTATCAAAAAAATTCGCCAAAATCTGCTCTGCGTGATTTGTCATTGATTCGATGGTAGAATCGATATGTTCCGCGCTCCAAATATCATCTGTATTCCCTTTCTGCCCCCCCCCATTTGCAAATTTTTCGCCCAAAAATTCTTCCAAACATTCCGTGCGGAAAATAGGCTCTTTTCGCATTGTTTCAAACGCACTATCATCATTATCAATGCGCTCTATTTCTTTAATCGCGGATTCTATGCTATCAAAATTATGCACATTGATAAAGGCTTTGGGGTTAAATATAGGGCGGAATTTTGCGTATTTTTCATCGCATAAACTCTCATCACCCCAATAAATCGGCACACACCCAGCAGTAAAGGCTTGAATAATCTTTTCGGTTACATAGCCTTTTTGCGAAGAATTTTCAAAACATAAATTAAATTTATAGTTTTTTAACCACGCATTTTTATCCTTAATAAATGCACCGCCGATATTGTTTTTCCATCTGCCACCCGAATCAACCTTCTTGTATTCGCACAGCTTTTCAAAAAACTCATCACGAATTTTATCGGCACTTCCATTACTTACCATAAAAGAGCAAAATTTTTCTTTTTTATCATAGATTAAATGTTTTTTAAGCGCGAATTTTAAATCTTGCAAATATAAAAGATAATGTGGATACGACAAACAACGCTCACCAAAATCCATCAAATAAGTGCTAATGCCATAATCCGCAAGATTCCAATCTATTGCTATATTTTCCCAAGCGATACAAATCCGCACACAATCTTTACTATACGCCAAATGCGAATCACCAAACACGCTGTAAATTAAATATTTTGGATTATCATTCCATTTAAACTCATACTTATGCCCTAAATGCTTTTGTAGAGTTTGTATCAAAGGTTCATTTTTAAAATTTATTTCATCAACACTATCCCACCAATCAACGATTTTTATATCGATTTGTTTTTTCATCAAATTTACTTTATACACCGACCACTGCTGCATTGATTAAGCGTGCTTGCGCGTGGCAAAGCGGCATTGCCTCTTCTATCC
>CAKUOH010000011.1 GCA_934668765.1 uncultured Helicobacteraceae bacterium
ATTCCCCCTCCCTTGCGGAGAGTTTTGCATTTGATTCCCCCTCTCTTGTGAGTGGGGACAAAGGGGGTGGGTTTAACACTCAAAATAACACACAATTTTCAAATAACGAATCTATCCACCCACTGAGCTACCCTAGCGTAAATGAATGGGAATCTATCCTTTTGCTTAAACAAAATGAATCTTTTGCCTACAAAAGCAATTCATTATTACTAGCAGATTTACAAGAGCAAAGACAAAGGCGAATGCGAAATTCCACACAAAATCTAAATACAAGAAGCACAAATCAATCAAACAATAATTCAAATTCAATAGATTTAACAAATCGCACTACAATCACAAATCAAACTATAAATCGCACAAACCAAAATGATAAATATTACTTTATTCTAACGCCCTTTGTCCAGCATAATTATTTCTTTGAATCTGGGCATCGTAATCTATCAGGTTTAGAGTATGGATTCGTTACTGCTTTTAATGGCAAGGAAAATGATAGTAATTCATTAGGTGCGCATTTTATATTTAGCTATGCGAGTCTAAAAGATAGTAATGATACTATATTTAATATAACTACTATGAATCTAAATATGGGAGCAAATTATAAGCTAGATTTGATTTGGGATATGTATGTGAAAGCTAGAATTGATGGATATTATTTTTTAAATGAAGTGCAATCAACAATGACAAAAGGGGATAAGATTAAACCAAATTCATTTGGCTTTGGTGTAAGTGTGAGTTATGGTAAGGAATGGGATTTTAGGAATGATGGATTGTTAGGATTAGAAGTGGGAATTGATTATAAAGGATTATATGCAGATGAAATTACAATAAATGCTCTTAATTATGATGATATTTATAAATCTGCGCTTTATAATATGCTATATGTGGATTTGGGATTAAACTATGATAAATATTTTAATACAAACGCAGGACTTTGGGGACTAAATACTAGACTTGGAGTAAAAGCAAATGCCACTGCAAATAAATTAGCTAAATCTAAAATCGCTGCATTTAATAACACTCGCAATGTCAATATGACACTTGATAATGACTTAATTTTAGCTTATTTAAATATAGCTGGAAGCTATATCTTACAATCAAAAGACTTTGATATGGAATTTTCACTTGCATTTTATGGAAACTATGGAAATAGAGTGATGAGTAATGGCGGTGGATTTGAGTGGAGAGTGGGGTGGTAGAAGGCGCGATTGTCTATGCCATTTACTCCCCGCTCATCGCTTCACTTTGGGCGTAGGTTATAAGTGGCTCAATAATCGCATCCAAATTGCCTGAGAGCATAATTTCTTCTAAACTATAAAGTGTCAAATTGATTCTATGGTCGGTTAGGCGATTTTGCGGGTAGTTGTAAGTGCGGATTCTCTCGCTCCTATCGCCACTGCCGACTTGCTCTTTGCGGTTTGCGCCCTCTGCTTTTGCTTTGTTTTCTAGCTCCATTTCATAGATTCGCGCCTTTAAAATCTTTAATGCCTTATCTTTATTTTTATGCTGGGATTTTTCATCTTGCATAGAGACGGAAATGCCCGTAGGAATGTGCGTAACGCGCACCGCTGAATCGGTAGTATTGACACTTTGCCCGCCGTGCCCACCACTACGAAACACATCGATTTTTAAGTCATTTGGGTTGATATTTACCTCCACATCATCGACTTCAGGCATTATGGCAATCGTTACAGCAGAAGTGTGAATGCGTCCTTGAGATTCTGTCTCTGGGACGCGTTGGACGCGGTGTGTCCCGCCCTCAAATTTTAGCCGCGAATACACGCCATCGCCTTTAATTAGCGCAATGACTTCTTTGTAGCCGCCGACATTGTTTTCGCTAGAGCTTATGATTTCGACTTTCCATTTGCGTAAATCCGCGTAGCGACAATACGCCTTAAACAAGTCGCCCACGAAGATTCCCGCTTCATCGCCTCCCGTGCCTGCGCGGATTTCTAAAAATACATTTTTATTGCCATTAGGATCTTTGGGGATTAGTAGGATAGTGATTTGGGATTCTAGCGTCTCTTTGGTGTTTTCAAGTGATTTTAATTCATCTTTTGCCAACTCACCTAATTCTTTATCATCCAAAAGTGCTTTGTTTTCGTCAATTTGCCTTAAAATATCTATATATTTTTTTGCGCTTAACGCAATTTCCTCTAAATCGCTTTGTTCTTTTGAGAGTTTGCCAAGCAATTTTGCATCATTAAAAACTTCAGGTTTTGTGAGTTCGCAACTCAATTCATCATATCGCTTGATAAGTGGGAGTAATTTTTCAGTCATTTATCTAAAATCTGCCCTTTGTGCCACGAATCTTAATATGATTCACGCAAAAATATACCCAAATCTAAAAGCGTGATTCGCACACAAAAAGGGGCGAATCTTATTTTTGGGTGAGTTTTTTTACTCTAGCATTTAGCCTAGAAATCTTTCGCGCAGCTGTATTTTTGCTTAAAATCCCCTTGCTTACAAAGCTGTGAATGTCCTTATTTGCGACTTTTAACGCTTCTTGTGCTTTTGTTAAATCGCTTGAATCCACTGCTTCATTTAGCGCACGGGAGAGATTTTTAATCCTTGTGCGATAGTATTTATTGCGCTCTGTGCGCTTCAAAGTCTGACGAATCCTTTTTTCCGCTGATTTATGATTTGCCATAAAAATTCCTTGTAAATTAAAATTAAAAATGCGAATTGTGCCGTAGTTTTGATTAAAAAAAATTTAAATTTGCAAAATTTAGGCGCGAATCTTAATAAATCTTGCTAAAACCCTACCAAATCGCCTTTACAAATGAAATCACAAAGTTGCGTTTGTCGCCTTTCACATTTGCCAAATCCACATATCCTGCGCCAAATTCCAAATGCTCAAAAATAGTAACGGACGCTAATACGGATAGCTCTTTATATCCGCCACCTGCATATAAAATATCCACCTTAAAATTATTGTGCCTTGCGCCAGAAAATACATACCACACGCTTTGATTTTTCCCAAAATACTCGCCTCCAGCATAATAATTGCTAGGCGCAATCACAGAGCCATAAAAGCGCGAACTATCGCCATACTGCGTCAAAACGCCCACACCATTATTGAAAGTCTTGTAATATCCTGCGCCAAAATAAAACCAATCATAGCCGAATTTTTGCTCTATCCAAAGCAAGTGCCCTAGCAAATCGCCCCCGCGCAAGTTATCTACAAATGTGTATTGAAAGCCCGTTTGTGAGTGGAATTTCTCAGAACTGCCAAAAACCATATCCGCGCTAAAACCTGTTGCGCCAAAATTGTTTGTAACAAAATAAGCGTAAGGCGATATTTTAAAATATTTTGCAAAGTAAAAGTCCGCGCCAAAGGCGATTAGATGCTCATCGCGCTTATCATCGATATTTGATTTGTGGCGTTTGAAATTCCAAAGTGCATTCATTTGTCCCGTAGTCTCGCGATTTAGCTTTTTAAATTGCAATGCTTGCTCAAACGAATACAGCACCCACACACGCATAAAATCTAGGATATTCACAGCCACGCTCAAGCCCTCGTTTTGCCCACTAAACCATTCGTATTTGATATTATTCGTATCATATCGTCCAAGCGCGATTTGCACCACAGGGTGTGTGTATGAAAAATAAAAATCGCTAATTATGCCATAAGTTTTATACGCGCCATTTGCTTTGTTTTCTTTGGGATAATTGCTATTATAAATCGTATATCCGCCCCAGCCGCCGATTCCAAAGGCTATGCCATTTTGCCACAAAGCATCAAATCCCACACTTGCGCTTAATCCGCCGTAGCTTTTTGTGTAACCTTTGTCTGCGAAGTCTATTTGCCACGATATTCCAGCGTGTCCCCAAACATCAATATCTCCCGCATTTACGCCTGAAATGCCTATCGCAACGCATAATAAGATTTTTTGTAGTAACTTTTTCACTATCCACCCATTTATTTTAAAAAATGTGAAATTATAGCGTAATTTCGGCAAATTTGGGTTTTGAATCAAATACTTTTCGATAATCGCAAACTTTGCAAAATGGCTCAATAATGCGATTTTGACGAAATCCATTAAGCATTTCTTGTGCCTTTTTGCTTTTAAGTGCTAAATCTAGCGTGGTATATTTGATATTGCCAAGCGACAAAATCCCTTGTGAATCCATACAGCACGGCACGATTTCTCCATTTGCTAAAATGCCTATGTGAGTTTTTAGCGCAAGGCAAGTGCCGTGCGTAAATTCAGCGAAGGATTTGTCATTGCGAGGCGATTTATCGCCAAAACAATCCAAACCTTTTAGATTCCACGCAAAAACTTCCCTAAAATCAATAATAATCTTTTTGCCTAATTTCACGCGTAATTCGCATTTTTTGCCTTGTAAATCGCATAAATATCGCTCCAAATTTTTCACACCAAAATCGCCAAATTCGCGCTCCAAAAACGCTACCAAATCCCTATTTCGCGCCCTTTTTTGGATTCGTAGATTTACAAAAATTTCGCTTTGAATCTGCCTTTTATATTTGCAAAAATCAATAATTTGCGCTAATAAAAAATCCCTATTTTCTAGCTCATTTAGCGCGTCAAGCGAAAAATTTACCTGCTTTATGGGCGCATTTAAAAGCAAATCAAAATCGCCTAGATTTGCAAGATTTGCGCCACTTGTGGTAATTTCGACTTTTAGATGCGCATTCTTTGCCACCGCTAAATATTGCTCCAAATTTTCCACGCAAAGCGGGTCTCCCAAAATATGAAGTGTGATTAGATTCGTGTGGTGCGTAGATTCGGCTACTGCCTTTCTAAAAAGCTCCAAATTCATCACACCACGAATCCCTTTTGGCGCAGGACAAAACGAGCATTTAAGCCCACAAATATCGCTAATTTCAATATAAATCTTTTTCATTTGCGATATTTTAGCTAGAATCCGCGTGAAATTTTCACAAAAATTAGGGACAAAATGAAAAAGATTCGTGCGATTTTGCGTCCATTTTTTAGCAAATATTTTGGCAAATATTTATTTGTAGGCGTGATAAATACGATTTTTGGCTTTTCTATCATCTTTTTTCTAATGTGGCTTGAAATCCCGCAAATTACGCCTCAAGTGGCAAATCTCATCGGTTATTTTTGCGGATTTATTTTGTCATATTTTTTAAACAAGCATTTTACTTTTGAGAGCAAAAACTCTCATAGGCGCGACTTTTCGCGCTTTGCGATTGTGATGATTTGCGCTTATCTTATCAATCTAGCCGTGCTTGAAATTTGCCTAAATTACGGGCTAAATAAATATTTTGCCCAAATTGTCGCAGGGATTTTTTACACAATCAGCGGATTTATTTTTAATAGATTTTTTGCGTTTAAGAGTGTATAATTCGCATTTTTAGATAAATTTGAAAGGATAGTTTATGAAAAAGTTAGCATTGATTTTTGCGGCAGTGGCGGCGTTTGTGATAAGTGGCTGTGGCGATTCAGCTGAATCTAGCACGGATAAAAGTGCGGTAGATTCAAGCAATAAAGGCGATTTAGTCGTCCTAAAAGTCGGCGCGACACCCAATCCACACGCACGAATCTTGGAAAATATCAAGGACGATTTGAAAGCAGAAGGCATAGACTTGCAAATCGTGGAGTTTAGCGACTATGTGTTGCCAAATATTGCGCTAAATGACGGCGAGTTGGACGCGAATTTTCATCAGCACCAGCCGTATTTGGATAAACTTTCAGAGGATAGGAAATTAGATTTAAAATCGATTGCAAAGATTCATATCGAGCCTATCGGGTTTTACTCCAAAAAAATACAAGAAATTAGCGCGTTAAAAGATGGCGCAACGATTGCGATTCCAAATGACCCTAGCAATGGTGGCAGGGCGTTAATCTTGCTAAATGATAATGAAATTATCAAGCTAAAAGATGTGAGTAATTTATTTGCAACCGAAATGGACATCGCTAAAAATCCCAAAAAACTCAAAATAAAATCCGTAGATGCGGCAATGCTCCCCAAAGTCATCAATGATGTCGATGCTGCGGTGATAAATGGCAACTACGCACTTCAGGCAGGAATGAGTGCAAAAGAGGCGATTTTCTTAGAAGATTCGCGCTCACCTTATGCAAATATCTTGGTGGTGCGAAGCAAAGACATTGAAAATCCAAACTTGCTAAAACTAAAAAACGTGCTCACAAGCGAGAAAACAAAGAAGTTTTTAGAGGAAAATTATAAAGGCGAGGTTGTTCCAGCATTTTAACAATCAAAGCGCGTTTGGGCTATTTGCTTTGGATTTTGCGCTTAAATCCTACTCAAAGATTTTGCCAAATGCGCGAATCCCAGCCACTCCACGAATGCCTAGATTTTCAAAGTCTTTGATATTGTCCTCATTTATGCCCCCTAATGCAAAAATTTTGGGCTTTACTTCGCACGGGATTTGCGTAAAAATCTCTAATCCCAAAGGTGCGTTTTTGTCCGCTACTGCAAAAATGGGGCTAATGAAAATATAATCGATTTTAGATTCGTGTGCGCGTATAATATCCTCCAAACTATGCGCAGAATAAGACAAAACTTTTATGCCTTTGAATCGCCCTGCCAAATGCAATTCATTACCTTTTAAATGGATATTTTTATGCGACAAAAGCTCGGGCGATTCGGTATAATTCACAAAAATTTCGACATTTTTTAGCTCTAAAAACGCACGAAAAATTGTAGGCGATAGATTCCTATCACGCAGATAAATTTTAGTAATCTTATGCTCTCTTAACCGCGCAGGATTTGCCAAAATCGCATTATAATTATTATTTGTTATCAAAAATTTCTCTAGCAAAATAGCTCCTTTATCGTTTTTTATCAAATCGCCTACCAAAATGAAATGGGCGTTTCATCAAAGCCGTGTTTTTGGCTGTGGTGGGCGGGACGATTTGCAAGGTGATTTATGATTTTTTTAACGCAATTTAGGGATTTTGCGTTATTATTGCGAATCTTGTGGCACTTTGGCGTCATTTGGAATCACATATCCATTTTTATAAATCCACCAGCTTAAAGCTTTAGCGCGTTTTAGTTGCATAAAAAGCGCATCTGCAATGGCTTTGTCATCTGCGCCCTTTGTATCGCTAAAATACTCTACGCCAAAGCCGTCATAGATGAAATTTTCAGTGGCGATTGCGTTAAATCCTAGTGCAAATGGCGATTCTACCCACCCACTAGCCCCATCTGCAAGGGAGGGGAGATTTTTGGCATTGCTACTCAAAAGTGATTGTCCAAAACTTGCATATTTAAAACCGCTTGGTGCGACAAGTTCTATAATCGTGGGTGTTATATCAATATGAGAGCCGATTTTTGCGCGTGGGATAAAATTTAGCGATGGCGCATATACAATCAAAGGCACGGCATTAGTGATTTTCGCATTTGATTCAAATGGATATTCCCTATCATAATGGTCGCCTGTGATAATAAAAAGACTACGCGGGAATTTCGCACTCATCTCTTGCACAAATCCAGCTATGACTTTATCTTGCCACCAAATATGCGCCAAAATCTTCTCGCTCACGGCTTTGCGCTTAAAATTTGGCGCATTTTCTACGAAATCTTTTATCGCCTCCATTGGCGCACCAAAATCCGCCACAGGAGCGTCATAAGGCGGGTGATTGGAAGTTGTCATAATCATATTAAAAGTTTTAAGGTTTGGATTGAGAGTCGATTCGGCAGCGATTTTATCGCGCACAAAGGCAAAAAGATGATTATCATAAGCTCCCCACGCATTTTGATAGGGCGCAGGATAGCCCTTATTTATGGCGTTTTCTACAATGTCAGTGCCAAAGAGAATGCGGACAAAGCCCTGCTTTGTTACAAAGCTATCGAGTTTCTGCCACGAACCACTCCCGCCGTAAAAAAAGCTCCCTTCAAATCCCAAATCACGCATAATTACCGCAGGTGCAAACGCAATATTATCAAATCGCCCCGCAAGCAAACTCAAAGGAATATCTGTCTGTAATAAACCGCTTATTTGCACATCTAAGCTTTTTATCGTGCTACCCGCATTTTGTAAGAAAATATCTGCCTTAAATCCGCCCTTTTGCTTTGCTAACTTTTTTAGCTCACTGCTTAATTTGAGCTTATCAAAATTGCTATCAAAGTGCCATTCGCTCATTGATTCAGCGATAATGTAAAAAATGTGTTGAATTTGCGAATCACTTGAATCTTCGCGATTCACGCGCTTTTGAAGCAAATCTAGTAAATTTATATCGCTAGATTCGCCCAAAGATTTATCGCCACTAAAATTTCGCGCCGTAAATTTTTTTGCCACAATTTGGGGCGATTCGCCTTGTGCGTAGTCGCTAAATTTGGAGTGTGCGATTTTGCGATAACCCAAAAATACTATGTATAAGTCGCGGAATGCACCTGTGGTAATTTTGCGTAGGAATGTATTGCTAACGGGACGAATCTCTTTACCTAAACTTATGCCATTAAAGCCAAAATGCCCATTTATTGCAAAGAGTGTGGCAAATCCAAATATTAAAAATAGTGCGATTGCGCTTATATTTGGGGCAAATCGCGTGAATTTTGTGCTTTTTGGATTCGCGGGATTTGCGCCTAGATTCGCCCATTTTGCCGAATCAATCTTGCGAAAAATCGCACTTATGGCAACCACAAGTGCCGCACTTATCGCAATCCACGCAAGAATTTTAAGCGTGAGATTGTATTGTCCGCCCATTGCGGTGCGAAAAATCGCGCCCCTATCATCAAAAATCAGTCCCAAAAGATTCGCATTAAAAGTATCGCCATAGATTTGATAAAAGCCCATATTTGCGATATTTACAAAGCAAATTAGCGTTAGCACAAGCGCGATAAAGCCAAAAGTAATCTTGCGAAAAATGCGATTTAGGCGGTTTGGCACACTTGATTTGCTAAAATCTACGCCTAAATCAATGCGGTGGCAAAAAAGTAACAAAATAAATACAATTAGACTCAAAACCCCGATTATTTGCCCAAAATAGCGACTTCCATTGATAAAAGTCTGATAAATTTGCGCGTTTGATTCTAATGTGCCTAGATTCCCGCCCAAAATGCCGATATATGCGATAAAAAACGCCCGAAAGCCAAAATCTACCGCATATAAAAACACAAAAAATACCAATGATTTTGCAAAGATTCGCGCAAAATAAACGCTCATTTTCTGCCCCAAAAATTGTGATTTTCAAAAACAAAGCGCGTATTATAGCATTTTTAGAAAAATTTAAGTTTTAGATTAGTTTTATTTGTTACAATTCGTTTTTTTAAAAATAAACTTCAAAAATTAAAGGAAAAAACAATGAAAATCTATCAAAATATAACGGAAATCATCGGACATACACCACTTTTGCAAATCAATAATATCAAAACAGACGCAAATATCTTTGTCAAATGCGAGTTTATGAATCCTGTGCATTCTATAAAGGACAGAATCGCCTTTGCAATGATAAATGACGCACTTCAAAGTGGCAAAATTACAAAAGAGACGACAATCATCGAGCCTACAAGTGGCAATACAGGCGTTGGATTAGCGAGTGTGTGCGCTGCGCTTGGCATAAAACTAATCATCGCAATGCCCGAATCAATGAGCATTGAGCGGCGAAAAGTAATGCAAATTTTTGGCGCAAAACTAGAGCTAACGCCCAAAGAAAAGGGAATGAAAGGCGCGGTAGAGAGAGCAAATGAGCTACAAAAAGAAATCCCAAATAGCGTGATTTTAAATCAATTTAGCAATCCTAGCAATCCTGCGATTCACAAAAGCACGACTGCAAGGGAGATTTTGGATGCACTTGGCAAAACAAAAATAGATATTTTTGCCGCAGGAGTAGGCACAGGTGGGAGTTTAAGCGGGATTGGCGAAATGCTAAAAGCGCAAAATAACCCAAATATCGAAATATATGCAATCGAGCCAAAAGATAGTCCTGTGCTAAGCGAGGGTAGAGCTGGAGCGCATAAGATTCAAGGCATAGGCGCGGGATTTGTGCCTGATAATCTCAATCAAAAGCTATATAAAGAAGTGATTTGCGTGGATTCAGATGATGCGATTGCAAGTGCGCGTGAGTTGGCACAAAAAGAGGGATTGTTAGTTGGAATCTCAAGTGGCGCGAACTTCTTTGTCGCAAAAGAATTGGCAAAAAAACACAAAGGCAAAAATATCCTAACGATTTTAAATGACACAGGTGAGCGATATTTAAGCACGGATTTATTTGCGGGGATTTAAAATAAAATCCTATCTTTGCTAGAATCTGCGACTTTTGGATTTACCAACCCCCTTAATCCACTCCGTAAAGGAGGGGGAAAGCGTGGCGTTACCACGCGCAAAGGAGTGGGACTTTTATTATCATTGCGAGAAAAATGAGCGTAGCGAAGTATCCAAAATCGCTCGAATCTAAATTATGGGCGGAATCAATATCCCAAAAGCAAATCAACCATAAAGTTCAATCAAAGTGAGCGATTCGCCCTTGATTCACGATTCGCCAAAGTGGATACTTTGGGCTAAAGCCCTCAGTATGACAGCGTGGGCGAATCCTTATAAAAGTTTTTGCTACTTTTGCTTTTTCAACAAGTAGAGTCTCTTTACTCTCTCGTCATTGCAAGATTCGGAGTAGCCAAATCAAAGCAATCCAAAAAGATAAAATATTACCACCGATTCGCTATGGAATCAGCGAATCAAACAGCTATTTTTCACTTTTTTCTACAAAAATCCATAATTTATACACATTTTCATAAGATTTGTGCTAGAATTGCTCCTTGCGTTTTACGCAAAATTTATCACAAAATAAAGGATAATCATAATGATTTCACAGCACAATGCCATAAATTTTTGGCAAAGTATTCGGCGAGTTATGGTTTCGCTTTTCGCGGTATCCATACTCTTTGGAACATTAGGCGCAGCACCCTGCAAAGGACGCAAAGAAAGATAGCAAATCCACAAAGACTACCACTAGAAATGCTTGGGGGGGGGCAAATTGAAGTTGCTGAAGGCTGGTGGGAAACTAGCTCAAAGGATAAGCAAGGCGGATTTATAGGCGCAGAGCTTGGATTTGGCGAAACTTCAGTATATCTACAAGGTGGTTTTTCAGGCACAGGCATTTCTCCAAATATCAATATATTTGGTGGCTATCAATGGTATTTTACAGATTATCCATACTTTCATTTAGGACTACGAATTAGAGGATATTTAGGCTCATATCACGGCGCAGATGTTTCTTATTACTCTTGGAGCACTCCACATTCCGTTTCGGCACACTCACTTCAAGGTGGTGTAGAACCAGCATTTATATGGGACTTTTTGGATTATAAAAAGCACACTTTGTAGGTGGTATTTTAAGCCCATAGGTTTTGAAATCGCTGGATTTTTTGGTAGCGTAACTCCATCTGGTTCGGCAGAAAGTATTGATTTGACTTCTTATACAAAATTTATTTGGTTAGTTAGCTCAGGTGTGCATTACTACTACAATAATAAACATTTGGTATTTTTGGGATATAGGTATCGCAGAGTATTTAGTGGCTACTCACAAAGCACTTCTACGACTGTGGGATTTGTAGTGCAACCTTGTCATAGCTTTGTTGTAGGCTACGCCTATAAATTTTAGCTATTAAATAAGGATAAATGATGAAAAATTTATTATTAGTAGCTTTAATGCTAATGTTATCCGCACGACAAAGGCGCAATCCGCCAAAGTCGAATTGAACGAATCTACCGAATCCACCGCGAATCCTAATGCTGAGCAAGGCAGTAGCCTTTGGTCTGTCAGTGCAGATGAAAAATCTGGTGGATTTTTGGGATTTGAAGTTGGCGTGGGCGTTGCTAAGATGAAGTTTGGCAATAATGATGGTGGCTTAAAGAAAAATTTGCTTACCATATATCCACAGCTAATCTTTGGCTATCAATATTATTTCTTAGATGTGCCTTGGGCGCATTTGGGATTTCGCTTTAGTATGAATGTAGGCTATACTTTGGGTTATAATTATAAATTCGCCCATAAAACCGATGAAACCTTAAATGTAGAGTTTAGTGCGGGTGGCATTCGATATGAAGCAGATTTTGGCTTTATGTGGGACTTTGTAGATTCAGCGAAACATACTTTTGGGATTTATATTGCGCCGTTAGGATTTGAGAGCGAGACAGTTTCAGGTAATTTTACTAAATATTCACGCATTCAAATTGTTGATACAGTATTATTGCCCGATACAAATGGATTAGCCACAAATACACAAATCGCCTATAAACTTAGCGCAGGATTACAGCTTATGTATAAGCACCACCATTTAACACTTTTTACATATAGATACCTGCATCAAAATGGCAAAATATCCAAAGGCACGGCAGATATTTATGATAATCCCGGCGTAAGCACGAATATGAGCATAGCGGACTTTTTGCTTACGCATATAAATTCTAGCAGATTGCGCATTTGCGTTAGCCATGAATGTGGGCGGTGGGAGGGATTATAAATTTATATTACCTCCGCCCCTAGCCCATTATTAGGGCAGGGGAAATTTTGGATCGCTTCGTTGTGGCTATCGCCACTGCCTCGCAATGACGAATGGAGGGGCTTTTGGAGTGCTTTTGCTTTTTCAAAGCATTGCAATGACAAGGTGGCGTAGTATTGTTTTGGCTTTGCATTGCAATGACAGGGCGACAAATCACAAATGCGAATCGCATCTTTCTTTTATCCCACATTATCACTTGATATTTCATATAATTACGCTAGAATTTCACTTTTAAAATTTTAGCGGATAAGGATTTGTTATGAGAGGGCTTATTTTAGGCGTTTTGGTAATTTGTGGTGCGGTGGTTTGCGCTAGTGCTGGGCATTTGAGCAATAATGAAGTGAAAAAATACAAGCATTATATGAAAAGATGGTCGATTCTAAAAAACGACAACGAGGATTTTTATAATGGTTGCAAACAAGGCGGAGTGCAAAAAGGTTGCGAGGAGCGCAGGGAAATCGTCCGCCGCTTAATATGGCTACAATACGCCGATAAGCACGGCAAGGCAAAGGCAAATGAAATGCTTACAGAAAAGTGGGGCGAGTGGTTTAACATAGCGTGGGCGACTGAGGGCAATGACAGGGGCAATGTGTTTGTGGTGTTGGAGCAGGATTTAAAGCTAGAGGAGATTCGCCGTGGCAAAAATGACGCTGCAAAAGCACACTATAAAGCCAAAGATGAAAGAGTGAAAAAATCCACAAAAAAGCCAAAAAATAAGCAAAATTTTAATTAAATTTAAACTTTATTTTTGCTAGAATTCCGCGTTTAAATCTAATTTTATGGACGAGCGATGGCTCTCAAATCACACACATTAGGGATTAAAATGAAATATTACAGATTCTTACTTGCAGGTTTTGGCTCTGCTTTAATTATAAGTGCGGTTTTGTTTGGCAACCTTTTTGCTAAAAGCAACTCTAATCAGTCGCGCCTTGATGGATATAGCAAGATTCGCACGGTAATTTCAAATATCGAAAATTACTATGTCGATGACATTCCTATGAATGAGATTGTCAATAAGGCAATCAGCGGACTTTTGACGAATTTAGACGCGCATTCGGCATATCTAACACCCAAAGAATACACGGATTTAAAGGTGCAGACTAGTGGGCATTTCGATGGCATAGGGATTCAAATCTCTATGAAAGATTCGGCACTTACCATCATTTCGCCTATTGAAGGCACACCGGGCGATAAAGCAGGACTAAAAGCAGGTGATGTGATTTTAAAGATTAATGACCAAAGCACACTAAATATGACGATTGATGATGCTGTGAATCTAATGCGTGGCAAGAAAAAAACGAGTGTGAAACTTACCATTATCCGCAAAGGAGAATCAAAACCGCTCATTTTTGATATACAGCGCGACACCATTGAGATTAACTCTACTTATGCCAAAAAGATAGAAAATACAAATTATCTTTACTTGCGCGTGAATACCTTTGATGAAAAAGTAACCAAAAATGTCGAATCGCTAATCAAAAATAGTAAGGCAAGTGGGATAATTTTAGATTTGCGCAATAATCCGGGGGGGCTTTTGGAGCAAGCGGTAGGACTTGGGAATCTTTTCATAAAAGAGGGCATAATCGTCTCACAAAAAGGCAAGATTAAAAGCAACAATGAGGATTTTAACGCAAATGGCAAAGCTCCGTTTGCCAAAATCCCCCTTGTGGTGTTAGTAAATGGCGGTAGTGCGAGTGCAAGTGAGATTGTGGCAGGCAGTTTGCAAGACCATAAACGAGCGATAGTCGTGGGCGAAAATACATTTGGCAAAGGTAGCGTTCAAATCGTCCTGCCACTTGATAATAGCGATAATGGCGATGCTCTGCGCCTAACAACTGCGCGGTATTATCTGCCTAGTGGGCGGACGATTCAAGCTGTGGGCATTACGCCAGATATTGTCGTATATCCCGGTCCTGTGCCAAAAGATGGCGATGATTTTTCGATAAAGGAAGCGGATTTAAAAAAGCACTTACAAAACGAGCTAGAAAAGTTGGATAGCGGGGCGCAAACTGCTTCGCAACAAAGCGCAAAATCGCCCAAAGATAACAAAAGCAAGGTTATCACAAGCGAGGATATTTACCGCGACATTCAGCTAAAAAGTGCGATTGACGCGCTAAAAGTGCTAACGGTTGTAGGAATCTCAGGCAGAATCAGCGTGGCGACAAAATAATTTTTTATAGGGAGATTTATAATGAAAAAATTAGAATTATTATACGAAGGCAAGGGCAAAAAGCTATATGCGACAGACAATGATTTGCAAATTATCTCCGAGTTTAAGGACGATTTGACAGCGTTTAATGCACAAAAAAAAGGCAATGAAAAAGGCAAAGGTAGCCTAAATTGTCAAATTAGCACGATTGCCTTTAAACTTTTGGAGCAAAATGGCATAAAAACGCATTTTATTGAATCGCTTGATGAAAATAGTATGTTGTGTAAAAAAGTGAAAATTATCCCACTTGAAGTTGTCGTGCGCAATGTCGCCACAGGTTCGCTTACCAAGCGACTAGGCATTGACGAGGGCAAAAAGCTAGATTTTCCCATAGTTGAGTTTTACTACAAAAATGATGAGCTAAATGACCCGCTTGTGAATGATGAGCATTGCAAAATAATGGGGATTATCGATAGCGATGAGATGGCTGATTTCCTTAAAAAAACGGCGCGAAAAATAAATAGCGTTTTGGTGGAGTTTTTTGCAAAGGCGAATCTACGCCTTATTGATTTTAAAGTTGAGTTTGGGCGAGATGAAAATGGAGAGATTTTACTAGCTGATGAGATTAGCCCTGATGGTTGCAGACTTTGGGATAAAAATAGCAATAAAAAAATGGATAAAGATATTTTCCGTCAAAGTTTAGGTAGCGTTAGCGAAGCGTATAAAGAAGTCCTATCACGAATCCAAAGCGTGAAATAGCACACTAGATTTCGTAGCGATTTTAAAGGCATTTTATGAAAGCAGAGATTGAGATTTCGCTAAAAGATGGCATTTTAGACCCACAGGCAAAGACGATTTTTAATGCACTGCAAACGCTTGGATTTGATTGTGTGAAAGATTTGAAAATTACCAAAAAAATGATTTTGGATTTGGATTTAAATGACGCGAATCTTGCGCAAGAGAAGTTAGAATCAATGGCAAAAGATTTGTTAGCAAATCCCGTGATTGAAAACTACAAAATAAAGATTTTGGCATAAGAGTGATTTAGTGATAGTAATACTGCGATTTTTAGGCACAAACTGCGAGTTTGACATAGCGCATTCTGCGCAAGTTTTAGGTGCAGAATGTGCCATTGTATGGCACAAAGAAACTGCCCTGCCACAAGGCACGAATCTAGTCATAGTGCCCGGGGGCTTTAGCTATGGGGATTATTTGCGTTGCGGTGGAATCGCAAAGTTTGCGCCCATTATGAAAGCAGTGCGCGAATTTGCGGACAATGGCGGATTTGTCTTTGGGATTTGCAATGGTTTTCAAATACTTTGCGAGGCAAAAATGCTCCCCGGTGCGCTTATGCGAAATAAGGATATTGTATATAAAAGCATTCTTGGCGAGTTTGAGATTTGCAATAATAACAACGCCCTGCTAAAAAGCTATGCAATGCGTGAGAAAATAAGGCTTCCTATCGCTCACGCAGAGGGTAATTATTATATTGATAGTGCGGGATTTGAAGCATTGCTCGTAAAAAATCAAATCTTGCTAAAATATACTAGCGATATAAATGGCTCTGTGGCGCAAATCGCAGGGATTTGCAATGAAAATAAAAATGTCTTTGGTATGATGCCACACCCCGAACGCGCTGTGGAGTGCATTTTGGGTAGCGATGATGGGGCAAAAATGCTAAAAGATATTTTTAGTGTAAATGCGCCAAACGCGGCGAATCTATCAAATGAATCGCATTTGGAATTGCGTGAATCCAACGAAATAGATTCGCACACCATTTCGTCATTGCAAGTCGATTTATTGCCGAAGCAATCCATAGATTCGCAAGATTCACGCGAATCTAACGAGGCAAATTTTCACAATTCAAAGCACGATTCACACGAATCCCTAAAACTCTCCGCAAATTATAAATTCAACGATTAAAGAGAATGCCAATGCGACACATTTTTGCACTACGATTTTTTTTAGCCAAACTGCCAAATCTTGCCCCACAAATCTTACTTGCCATTTTCGCGCTTTTTGCGCCATACAGCACAATCCATAGCGAAGAGATTCAAAGCAAACTTGTTTATGTCAAAAGCGAAGTGCTTGAACCCAAAGAGTTGCGTTATATCGGCGAAATTGTGGGCGTGAAATACAGCGTCCTTGTGCTTGAGGACGCCAAGATTCGCTCTATGGGCTTTTTGGATAGCAATGGCATTCTTATAAAAAACGCAGATTCATCGTGGGAGCAAACAGAGGACGGCTCACTGCAAAATACGATTTATTTTAAGATTGTGGATAAAAAGTTTGCGTTTCCGCAAATCGAAGTGATTGTGGATAGCGAGGATTCAAGCGACAGCGCGGTAAGTAGCGAAACTCTTGGCGAGGCGATAGATTTACGCGCGAATCATAAAGCATTTAATGGCGTTGTCGCGCAAAATCTAAAAGTCAATAATCACAGCGTGAAGCAATTTGATGAGAAAAATAATATTATCATTTTGGATTTAAGCGCGGAGTGGGCGAATTTAGAGGATTTTAAAATCGCAGGTTTTAAAAAGCAGGGCTTTGAGAGCATAAATGAGGGCATTTCGCGCAGTAGCGGGATTTATTATGTGGTGTTGCCAAATCAAGTAGCCACGGTTAATTTTGAGTATTTTGATTTGAACTCGCAGACTTACAAGCAAGAGCATATCAAAAATGCCATAAACAAGGCGCAAATTAGCATTAACCCAGAAATCGCGCCAATAAATAAGGTGCTGATTTTTAAAAATATCGTTATTTTGGTATTGAGTTTTGTGCTATTTGTGGCGTTTTTGATTCGCAAAATCCCATTTAAGATTCGCGTATCTTTGCTTGTGGTGGGCGTTTTGCTGCTACTTTTTGTAGTGATTTCTGTTAATATTAACGAAAAAAGTTTGATGAAAAATGATAGTTATTTGCGAATCTTGCCTACGACAAATTCTACAATAATCGCCAAAATCCCCGCAAATACGGAAGTGCAAATCATTAGTCGGCATAATGATTATATAAAGATTCTCACGCCTGAAAACAAAACAGGTTGGGTTGAAAAGGCAAGTGTAAAGTAAAGGGCATAAATGCGTAAAATAAAAGGCAGAAAATGAACCGTGTGCGTGGAATCTGGGCGGCTTTTAGCACGGCAATCATTTTGCCAATAATTATACTAAATATTTACATTTTTCGCTTTTGTAATCGCCCCGTGCGCAAGACTAGTCGCATATTTTTTTGGCTAAATGGCTTTAAGATGGAGCGCATCGGCGACTTTGATAAAAGCGCACAGATTTTGGTGCTAAATCATCAAGGCATTATGGATATAGGCTATTTGGAGGCTTACTATCCGTGGGATATTTGCTGGGTGGCAAAAAAAGAGTTAGGTGAAGTCCTACTTTATGGGCACGCACTAAAAGCACCAAAGATGATTTTAATCGATAGAGAGGACAAAAAGTCGCTGATTTATCTTATCAAAGAAGCGAAAAACAAGCTAAATGAGGGGCGAATCCTAGCCATTTTCCCAGAAGGCACACGAAGCAAGGGTGGGCGTGAGTTTTTACCTTTTAAAAATGGCGCGAAATTACTCATCGAAAAATACAAGTTAAAAATTCAGCCCATAGTGGTGGTAAATACGCGCAATCTTTTTGATACATCAACGCTAGAAGTGCGCTCACGGAGTGCTAGGGCGATTTGCCTAGAAGCTTATACGCCAGATTTTAGCAATCCAAAATGGTATGATGATTTGCGCGATAAAATGCAAGAAATTTACCATAAACATTATGATGAAATCAATGGCAGTTAGGATTTGAGTGTGAATCTAAAAATCATAGTGTGTGCGCTTATGTGTGGATTGCTTTATGCAAATAGCGCAAATATAGCCGAATCTACCACCGATTCGTCATTGCTAGGGCGAATGCCAGAAGCAATCCAATCGCCCCAAGATTCGCAAGATTCGTCCGAATCTACCACAAATCTAACCAAAGATTCAAAGCAAGATTCGCGCTCCATTTTCGCCCCCGCACCCATTTTAGGCGATACATTCGGCGCATTTGCGGTGGGCTATCAAATGCTATCCAAACGCCACTCTTTAAGCGCGAAATACCTAAATCACGGCGCATTTTTCGCACTTGATAGAGGGTGGAGTTTTGTGGATAATGCCTTGCTTTTTGGACTTGCTTTAGATGGCAGTGCAGGGGAATTTTATAGTATCAATATCGGCGTAAAGCTAGGCTATCGCGCACTTTCTGGGCGTATTATCCCAAGTGTTGCGGTAAGCTATGGATTGCTAAATCACAAAGATGGCGATTCGCAGCATAATTTTCACGGCGCAAATGCTACTTTGTCGCTTTTTACGGATATAGCGCAGGGTTTGGGGCTTGAAGTGGCGTATCGTGTGGGATTGCATACATTTCACACGATTAAAAAGAGTGATTTTAGGACGAATCTGCATAGTTTTATGATAAATTTTAGATTTATGGATTTTGGGATATGAAGCAATTTATGCTATTTTTCGCGCTCTTTTTTAGCGCGGCAAGTGCTGATTGTGGCGGAGATTGCGCGAGCTGTCATTTTAGCATTGATTATAAAGATGAGCGACATAAAATTATGCTTGATTGCAAAATCTGCCACACGCCTGAAAAGTTAAAATCGCAAATGACTACAAATGGCTGTGGGCGCGACTGCTTTGAGTGCCATAGCGTAAATAAAATCAACTCTATCGCAATCAAAGAGCATACCGCGCTAAACACCTGCATAAGTTGCCACACACGCCTTAATAACAAGCTTTCGCCAAATATAAACCCACTATTTAATAATAAATTGCTAAATAAAAAGCTAACAAAGCCGAAAGATTGAGTTTTAGATTGCCACGAAAATCCTGCGGATTTGCAGGGTCCGTAAGCGAATCTCGCAATGACGGGGCGATTCTCCTCAATTTTGTAAAATACATACCTAAATATCTGTAAGATTATAAATCATTAAGATTTGCATTAAAAAACGCAAAAAATTGTTAGATTTGTAACATTTAGTTATGGATAGTTGTGGGTTGGCAAAAAATTTGCGAATCTATCCTAAAAAAAAGGAAATAAATTTTTATAAATTTGCGGTTTTTGCTTGATTTGATATTGACATTTGCAATAAATTTTTACTAGAATTTCGCCTTTTTTAAAAACTAGGCTTTGCCGTAAGGATATTAAAATTATGGAAAAAATGCGACTAAAACTAAAGGCTTACGACCATAGAGTGCTTGATAGGTCGGTTGGCTCGATTGTAGAGACTGCAAAACGCACGGGTTCTGAAATCATCGGTCCTATCCCGCTCCCTACAAGGAAGCGAAAATACACCGTCTTGCGCTCTCCGCATATCAATAAAGATTCGCGTGAGCAATTTGAAATGCGAATTCACAGCAGAATCATAGACATAATGTCTGCCACGCCAGATACAGTCGATAGCCTTATGGGGCTTGATTTGGCACCTGAAGTGGAAGTCGAAGTAACCTTTATAAATTAAGGATTTGAAAAATGGAATTTGTTGTAGAAAAAATCGGTATGAGTAGGACGCTAGGCGAAAAAAGTCAAGCGGTTACGCTACTAAAAATCGTAGATTCAAAAGTATGTGAATTGCTAGAAAATGGCAAGGCAATCGTGGCATATAAAAAAGGCAAGGCGTTCAATAAGCCACTAGCAGGGCAACAAAAGAAATATAATATCACCAAAGAATTTAATCGATTCGCAACTTTGAGTGTGGCAAATAAAGAAGTCGGCAATTTGGATTTGAGTGTTTTAGAATCCGCAAAGCGCGTGAAAGTATCATTCAAAACCAAAGGGCGCGGATATAGCGGAGTGATGAGACGGTGGAATTTTCAAGGTGGTCCTGCAGCGCACGGTTCGCGCTTTCATCGCGCTCCCGGTTCTATTGGAAATAGAGAGTGGCCCGGACGCGTCCAAAAGGGCAAAAAAATGGCTGGACATTACGGCGATGAGCTAGTAAGTGTGCAAAGTGAGATTTTGTCATTTGATAAAGACAGTGCGATTATAGTGCTAAAAGGCTCAACTTCGGGCTATGATGGCGCATTTGGGCGAATCCGAATCATAAAATGATTTTAGATTGTAGATTCAAGTTAGATTCTAAATAAAAAGGGATTAAAAAATGAGTAAAGCAATAATTTTAGACAAAGATTTTAAAAAATCCGCTGATATTGCGTTGCCTACTGAATATGCGGAAATTAAAGAGCATAATTTATATTTGTATGTAAAGTCTTATTTGGCGTCTTTGCGCCTAAATAGCGCGAAAGCAAAGACACGGGGCGAAGTTAGTGGCGGTGGCAAAAAGCCGTGGAGTCAAAAAGGTGGCGGACGCGCTAGGGCTGGGAGCATTACTTCGCCTGTATTTGTCGGCGGTGGTGTAGCACACGGACCAAGCAATAATCGCAACTATGACATTAAGATAAACAAAAAACAAAAGCGACTTGCGCTAAATTACGCACTTTATCAAAAGGCAGTGGAGAATAAGCTCTTTGTGGTGGATTCGCTTGATGTAAAGAGTGGTAAGACAAAGGACGCCTTTAAGATTTTCAAAAGTCTAAATGAACGAAACGCACTCTTTGTAACGGCAAGTAATAGCGATGAGACTTTTTTGGCGTTTAGGAATTTACAGGATTGCTATTTGGTGGATTTAGATGAAGTCAATGCCTATCTAATCGCGGTTTTTAAATGCGTAGTCATCGAAAAAGCGGCGTTTGATGAGCTTATAAAAGGTGGTAAATAATGGCAGATATAACAGATATTAAATCAATAATGTATACCGAAAAATCCCTAAGTCAGCAAGAGAGTGGCATTATCGTAGTGCAAACTGCTACAAATGTCAGCAAAAATCAACTGCGTGCGATTTTTAATGAATATTTTGGATTTAATCCTTTGCGAATCAATTCATTGCGACAGAGTGGTAAAGTGAAGCGATTTCGTGGCGTGAAAGGCGCAAGAGCGGATTTTAAGAAATTCTATATCAAAGTGCCAGAGGGCGCGAAAATAGAATCGCTTAAAGTGTGAATCGATAAAGTTTAAGAAAGGACAAAATAAATGGCTATCAAAACCTATAAACCAACAACACCAAGTAGGCGTTTTATGACAAGCCTTAGTTCTAGCAATATTACCGCTAAAGCGAGTGTGCGCTCTTTGCTTAAAAAGCTAAAAGTAACCGCAGGACGCAATAATAACGGACGGATTACTTCGCGCCACAAAGAGGGTGGAGCAAAAAAGCTATATCGAATCATTGACTTTAAGCGCAATAAACTAAATATTGAGGGCATTGTAAAAGCAATCGAATATGACCCATTTAGAAATTGTCGAATCGCGCTTATTTACTATGCAGACGGCGAAAAGCGATATATTTTGCAACCAAATGGACTAAAAGTCGGTGATAAGATTTTAGCGGCAAATGAAGGCATTGATGTCAAAGTCGGCTATTCGATGAAATTAAAGGCAATTCCGCTAGGGAGTATTATCCATAATATTGAGATTTATCCGGGTGCTGGTGGGCAGATTGCTAGAAGTGCGGGAGCAAGTGCGCAACTTATGGGACGCGAGGGCAAATACTCCATCATCAAAATGCCTAGTGGCGAGATGAGATATATTTTAGAAGAATGTCGCGCAACTATCGGTAGCATAGGCAATGAGGATTATATCAATATTTCGCTAGGTAAAGCGGGTAGGGCGAGACATTTGGGAATTCGCCCACAAACGCGTGGTAGCGCGATGAACCCAATCGACCACCCACACGGCGGTGGTGAGGGCAAAACAGGACCAAGCGGACACCCTGTTTCGCCTTGGGGAACTCCAGCAAAAGGCTATAAGACAAGGCGTAAAAAAGCTAGTGATAGACTAATAATTTCAAGAAGGAAAAAATAATGGCAAGGTCAGTTAAAAAAGGTCCATTTGTTGATGATTATTTGGTAAAAAAAGTAGCCAAAGCAAAAGAAAGTAAGGATAATAAGCCCATTAAAACTTGGTCGCGTAGAAGCACAATCACGCCTGAAATGATAGGGCTAACCTTTAATGTTCATAACGGCAGGGCTTTTGTGCCTGTGTATATTACCGAATCGCATATCGGCTACAAGCTTGGCGAGTTCGTGCTTACACGGACTTTCAAGGGGCATAAAGGCACCGTGCAAAAGAAAATAGGCAAATAGGGGAGCAAAAATGAGCAAAGCATTATTAAAATACATTAGATTATCACCCATTAAAGCGCGGCTTATCGCAAGGGAGATTCAAGGAATGAATGCGGAGTTAGCATTAGCGACTTTGGAATTTGCCCCAAATAAAGCAGCAAGAGTTATTTACAAAGTCCTAGCGTCTGCGATTGCTAATGGTAACTATGATGCACAAAGTGTGATTGTAAAATCTTGCAGAATTGATAGCGGTCCCGTGCTTCGTAGAATGTCGCCACGCGCTAGGGGCAGGGCAAATATGATTCGTAAGCCCACGGCGCACATTTTAGTAGAGGTTGCCACTGAAAGTGAGATTGCCAAAGCTAAGGAAATTGCCAAAACAAAGGCGACTAAAAAAGAGATAGTAAACAAAGAAAGTAAAAAAGTAAGCACAAAAGTTGCAAGTGCTAAATCTAGTAGTAAATCTACAAAAGCCATAATTAAAGCACCTAAAAAAGAAATTATGAAAGTAGAAAAGGCAGAAAACGCAAAAACTACCAAAGATTCAAAGGCTACAAAGCCCAAAGCACCAAAAGTATCAAGCGTAGAAAAAGCGACCAAAAAACCAAGCACAACTAAAACAAAAGCAACTAAAAATAAAGATGAGGACAAGTAAATGGGACAAAAAGTCAATCCAATCGGTCTTAGATTAGGCATCAATAGAAATTGGACATCACGATGGTTTCCATCGCAAAAGGTTGCGCCTTTTAATATTGGCGAGGATCATAAGATTCGCAAGTTTATCAAAAAAGAGCTTTACTATGCGGGGATTAGCGAGATTATCATCGAGCGCACCACAAAAAAAATCAAAATCACCGTAATTGCAGCGCGTCCGGGGCTAATCATAGGCAAAAAAGGTGCGGATATTGAAAAAATCAAAGAATCACTTAAAAAATTAGTCCAAAAAGATGTTGCCATAAATATCAAAGAAGTCAAAAAACCGCAATCAAACGCACAATTAGCCGCTGAAAATGTCGCTATGCAGTTAGGGCGTAGGGTTGCATTTAGACGCGCAATGAAAAAAGTAATGCAAAGCGCGATGAAGTCTGGCGCGAAAGGTATTAAAGTTAAAGTCGCTGGGCGTTTGGCGGGAGCTGAAATGGCTAGGACGGAGTGGTATATGGAGGGCAGAGTGCCACTTCATACGCTCCGTGCGAAAATCGACTATGGATTCGCAGAGGCGATGACGACTTTTGGGATTATCGGCGTGAAAGTGTGGATTTTCAAAGGCGAGATTTTGCAAAAAGGCATTCAAGTAGAGAAAAAAGACTCCGAAGTTGAAGTCCGCAAAAAACGAGCAAGAGATAAGTAAAATAAAGAGAGGATTAAGCTATGTTAATGCCTAAAAAGACAAAATATAGAAAGCAAATGAAAGGGCGCAATCGTGGCAAAGCTACTCGTGGCAATAAAATTGCGTTTGGCGATATTGCCATCAAAGCTGTGGAGGCGGGGCGCATTGATTCGCGTCAAATTGAGGCAGCTAGGATTGCGATGACAAGGCATATCAAAAGGACAGGAAAAATTTGGATTCGCGTTTTCCCTGATAAGCCTATCACTGCAAAGCCACTTGAAACGCGTATGGGTAAAGGTAAGGGTGCTGTTGAAAAATGGGTTATGAATATCAAGCCGGGACGAATCATCTATGAAATGGTGGGCGTTGAGGAAAATTTGGCTAGAGCGGCTTTGGCACTAGCGCAAAGCAAACTCCCATTTAAGACAAAAATCATAACAAGCGAGAGTGAAAATGAAATCTACTGATGTATTGAAATTTAAAGATATAAAAGACAAAGATATTAAAGAATTGCAGTCGCTTTTAAAAGAAAAAAAGCTCAAACTTTTTGAATTGCGATTGCAGTTAAAAACTATGCAGCTGACGGATTTCGCACAGATTTCTGTGGTTCGCAAAGAGATTGCACGAATCAATACGGCGATTTCGGCTAAAAGCGCAAGTGCAAGTTGAAAAAGGAAGTAAAAATGAGCGAGAAAAAATCTTTCAAACGGCTAATTCAAGGCAAAGTCATAAAGAAAAGTGGCGATAAGAGTTTTAGCGTATTGGTTGAGCGAAAAGTGCTTCACCCAAAATATCGCAAGATTGTCAAGCGATTCAAAAAATACATTATCCACGATGAGAATAATTCGTGCAAAGTGGGCGATGTGATTGAGGCAATCGAATGCAAACCCATTTCTAAAAACAAAGCATTCAAGCTAAATAAAACCATAAGCGCGGGAGTTGAGTGATGATTCAAAGTTTTACTAGAATGAATGTAGCCGATAATAGTGGCGCAAAAGAATTGATGTGTATTAAGGTTTTGGGCGGTAGTCATAGGCGATATGCGTCTCTTGGCGATGTGATTGTAGCAAGCGTAAAAAAGGCGATACCAAATGGCAAAGTCAAAAAAGGCGATGTTGTAAAAGCCGTGATTGTCCGCACAAAAAAAGAGATTCATAGGGATAATGGTTCATCGGTGCGATTTGATGATAATGCCGCTGTGATTTTGGATGCTAAAAAAGAGCCAATCGGCACACGAATCTTTGGTCCTGTGGGTAGAGAAGTGCGCTATGCAAACTTTATGAAAATCGTTTCATTAGCACCAGAAGTGCTGTAAGTGAGGTAAGAGATGATTAAATTTGCTATCAAAAAAAATGATATGGTAAAGATTATCACAGGCGATGACAAGGGCAAGGAAGCGAAAGTTTTGCAGGTTTTGCCTAAAAAATCGCAAGTGATAGTTGAGGGTTGCAATGTCGTCAAAAAGGCGATTAAACCCACCGATGACAATCCAAAAGGTGGATTTATCACAAAAGAAAAGCCCATTCATATATCAAATGTTAAAAAGCTGTAAGGAAGTAAAATGTATCAATTAAAAGAGCTTTATGCAACAGAAATTAAATCAAAATTGATGAAAGAATTTGACTTTAAAAATCCTATGCTTGTCCCCAAAATCGAAAAGATTGTGATAAGCGTGGGTGCAGGAGATTATGCCAAAGATGCGAAAATTATCCAAAATATCGCCGATACGATTTCACTAATCGCAGGGCAGAAGGCAATCATTACTCACGCCAAAAAATCTGTGGCGGGATTTAAAATGCGTGAGGGAATGCCAATGGGCGTGAAAGTAACGCTTCGAGGCAAAAAAATGTTCAATTTTTTAGAAAAGCTAATTGTCATTTCTTTGCCACGAGTGAAAGATTTTCGCGGGATTCCACGCAATGGATTTGATGGCAGGGGCAATTATAACTTTGGGATTAAAGAGCAACTCATTTTCCCTGAAGTGGTGTATGATGACATTATGGTTACGCACGGAATGAATATTACGATTGTAACTTCGGCAAATAACGACAAAGAGGCATTTAAGTTACTTGAATCATTCGGTATGCCTTTTGCAAAAGGGAGATAAATATGGCAAAAAAATCAATGATTGCAAAAAATGGACGCAAGGCGAAATTTAGCGCACGAGCTTATAGTAGGTGTCAAATCTGCGGACGCCCAAAGTCTGTGTATAGAGACTTCAAGTTATGCAGGGTTTGTTTGCGAAAAATGGGGAGCGAGGGCTTAATCCCCGGACTTCGCAAGTCTAGCTGGTAAGCAAAAAGCAAAAAGGAAAAAATATGGTAAATGATATAATTGCAGATTCAATCACTAGGATTAGAAATGCGTCTATGAGGCGATTAGAGCATACGAATCTATATTATGCCAAAATTGTCGTCTCTATTTTGGAAGTATTTAAAAGCAAGGGATTTATTAAGGATTACCGCGTGAATAATAAGGACGGCAAACAAGATATTACCGTGATTTTGGGCTATGATGAAAATGGCAAGTCGCTAATTAGCGAGTTAAGGCGCATTAGCAAACCTGGACGCCGAATCTATAAGTCGCGCGATGAGTTAAAACGCTTTAAAAACGGCTATGGCACGATTGTGGTTAGCACAAGCAAAGGCGTGATTGCAAATGACGAAGCCTACAAAAATAATGTCGGCGGCGAAGCACTTTGCAGTATTTGGTAGGAGGAAATTATGTCAAGAATTGGTAAGCAGTCAATCACTATCCCAAAGGGTTTAGAAGTCGCTGTGCAAGGCTCTAAAATCATTTTCAAAAGTCCAAAATCGCAAAAAGAGTTAGAGACGCACAATCGCGTAAATATCTCTTTAAAAGATGGTGTTTTAAGCTTTGGGCTAAAAGAAGATTCAAGCGAAGGTTTGAATCTAAACGCATTTTGGGGGACTTATCGCGCTTTGGCAAATAATATCGTTATCGGGCTAACAAGTGGCTTTAGCAAACAGCTTGAAATTAACGGCGTGGGCTACAAAGCAGCGGTAAAAGGCAAGATTTTGGAGCTAAGTTTAGGCTTTTCGCACCCGATAAATTATGAGATTCCAGATGGTGTAGAGGTAAATATTGACAAAAATATCATCACACTAAAAGGCAATGACAAGCAACAAATCGGGCAGATTGCTTCCGAGATTCGCGCATTTCGTCCGCCAGAGCCTTACAAAGGCAAAGGCGTGAAATATGTCGAAGAAACGATTTTACGCAAAGCAGGAAAAACAGCCAAAAAGTAAAAGTGGCTAAAAAATTAAGTGAGGTTATAAAATGCTAGAAACAGATTTGAGACTTAAAAAACGATTGACACTAAAACGCAAAGCACGAGTTCGTGGGCGAATCACAGGCGATTCGCAAGTGCCTAGAGTAAGCATATTTCGCTCAAACAAATACTTTTACGCGCAAGCCATTGATGATACAAAGGGATTCACACTTGCAAGTGTCGATGGCAAAAAAATGGGCTTAAAAAATAATAAAGAAGATGTGAAAAAAATCGCGCAAGTCTTTGCCAAAAGCCTAAAAGACGCAGGGATTCAAAAAATCGTATTTGATAGAAACGGATATTTATATCACGGCGTTGTGGCGGGATTCGCGGATAGCTTACGCGAAAATGGCATAGTTTTTTAAAAGGATTTAGGCAATGGAAATAAATAAAGAAGAATTCAAAGAAGTAGTCGTAAATATTGGGCGCGTTACAAAGGTTGTAAAAGGCGGACGCAGATTCCGCTTTAACGCTCTTGTAGTTGTGGGGAATGAAAAAGGGCTTGTAGGCTTTGGACTAGGAAAGTCAAAAGAAGTCCCCGATGCGATTCGCAAGGCAATCGATGATGCGTTTAAAAATATCATTAAAGTAAATATCAAAGGCACGACAATCGCTCACGATATTGAGCATAAATATAATGCAAGTCGCATTCTGCTTCGCCCCGCTAGTGAGGGGACAGGCGTGATTGCGGGTGGCTCGGCGCGTCCTGTGATTGAGCTTGCTGGAATTAGGGATATTTTGACAAAATCGCTTGGCTCAAGCAATCCTTACAATGTCGTTCGTGCAACTATTGATGCTTTAAGTAGAATCAAAGCATAAATAAATTTTAAGGACAGAGAAATGTTAGAGAGAATTAAACCAGCTAAAAACAGCACTAAATCCATCAAAAGAGTAGGGCGCGGACAAGGTAGCGGTATGGGCAAAACTGCTACGCGCGGTGGCAAAGGACAAACTGCAAGGACAGGCTATAAACAAAAAATCGGATTTGAGGGCGGACAGCAACCATTGCAAAGGCGACTGCCAAAAGTGGGATTCAAAAGTCGCGTAGAAAAGCCATTGGTAATCAATGTCGATAAATCAAGCAAGATTGAATCTTTAAGCGAAATCACACTTGAATCGCTAAAAAACGCTTATGGCTTTTCGGCGCAAGTTAAAAAAGTCAAACTAATTGGCAAAAAAGCAAAAGATTTGGCAAATAAAATCAAAGATGAAAAGATTACCACTAGCGGACAAAAAGCTGAAGCGACAAAATAAGAGCAAAGAATGAATAAAACCATAATAAATAAAATTCTAATCACACTTGCATTTTTGTTTGCATATAGGGTTTTGGCTTATGTAACCATACCCGGCGTTGATGCAGATGTGCTAAAACAATTTTTTGATAGCAATAAAAACAATGCACTTGGGCTATTTAATATGTTTAGCGGACAAGCGGTTGAGCGATTTAGCATTATTTCACTTGGTATTATGCCCTACATTACGGCGTCAATCGTTATGGAGTTGCTTGCTGCTACTTTTCCAAATTTAGGCAAATTAAAAAAAGAGCGCGATGGTATGCAAAAATATATGCAAATCATTCGCTACGCCACCATTGCAATCACACTAGTTCAAGCCGTGAGTGTCTCTATTGGGCTAAAAGCATTGGAGGGCAATTATGGCAATGCGATTTTGATTGATAGTAATATGTTTGTGCTGATTTCTGCGGTATCTATGTTAGCAGGGACGATGATGCTTATGTGGATTGGAGAGCAAATTACGCAAAGAGGCATAGGAAATGGCATAAGTCTTATTATCTTTGCGGGGATTGTCGTTGGGATTCCTTCAGCCATTGGGCAGACATTTGATTCTATTAGCAAGGGCGAGATAAATATTATCGTCTCAATTTTGATGTTAGCCATAGTGCTTGGGACGATTTTTATTATTGTATATGTTGAGCTTACCGAGCGGCGAATCCCTGTTAGCTACGCTAGAAAAATCATTATGCAAAACCAAAACAAACGCATTATGAATTACATTCCTATTAAGATGAATTTAAGTGGTGTGATTCCGCCTATTTTTGCCTCTGCGGTGCTGATTTTCCCATCTACGATTTTGCAAGCTTCTAGCAATAAGACAATGCTTGCCATTTCAGATTTTTTAAGCCCGAATGGCTATGCTTATAATGTGCTAATGTTTATTTTGGTGGTGTTTTTTGCATTTTTCTACTCATCGATTGTATTTAACGCCAAAGATATTTCCGAAAATCTCAAACGGCAGGGCGGATTTATCCCTGGTCTTCGTCCGGGCGAGGGAACGGCAAATTTTCTAAACACTACGGCAAGTAATCTTACCTTTTGGGGTGCGATTTATTTGGCGTGTATTTCGACTATTCCTTGGATGGTGCTAAAAAGTGCTGGGATTCCCTTTGTCTTTGGTGGGACTGCGGTGCTTATTGTCGTGCAAGTGGCAATCGATACGATGCGCCGAATCGAAGCGCAGATTTATATGAATAAATACAAAATGTTAAGTGCGACAGGACTATAATGGCTATTGCAATACGAAATAAAAAAGAGATTGATTTAATGAGAAAGCCTAGTCAAATCGTAGCTGGTGCGCTAAATGTCGTGCGTGAAAATGCTAAAAAAGGCGTTAGCTTAGAAGAGCTAAATAATCTTGCCGATGACTTTATACAATCAAAGGGCGCAAGAGCGTCATTTAAGGGGCTTTATGGATTCCCAAAAGCCATTTGTCTATCTGTAAATGAAGTTATAATTCACGGAATCCCTGATTCATATAAACTAAAAGATGGCGATATTTTGGGCGTGGATATTGGCGTGGAATGTGGCGGGTGGTTTGGCGATGGCGCGATTACCTTTGGTGTAGGTGCGATTAAGGATAGTGATGAAAAAGTCATTGATTGTTCGCATTCCGTGCTTTTAAGTGCGATTGATAACTTAAAAGTCGGTATGCGATTTAAAGAATTAAGCAAATTACTTGAAGATTTGATTATTGCGCGGGGATTCGTGCCACTGCGCGGATTTTGCGGACACGGAATCGGCACTCGCCCACACGAAGAGCCAGAGATTCCAAATTTCCTTGAGTTTGAGGCGAATCAAGGTCCCAAAATCAAAAATGGTATGGTTTTTTGCATTGAGCCTATGGTTTGCCAAAAAAATGGCAATCCAAAGATTTTGGATGATAAATGGTCGGTTATCTCAGAGGACGGGCTAAATGGCGCACATTACGAGCATACAATCGCAATGATAGATTCAAAGCCTGTGATTTTGACAGAGATTTGAGTTACGAATCTACATTTTAAGGGAGGTTTTATTTGGCTGTAAAGCGCGATGATAAAGAGAGAAAGAAAAAGGCAAAGGACGATGTGATTGAGCTTTATGGCAAAGTCATTGAGGTTTTGCCCAATGCGACTTTTCGCGTAGGGCTAGAAAATGATTATGTCGTTTTGTGCCACATTGCAGGGAAGCTTAGAATGCACTATATACGAATCCTAACAGGCGATATTGTGAAATTAGAGCTTACGCCATATAGCATTGATAAGGGGCGAATCACTTTGCGCTACAAAAATGAGGACATTCAAAAAGAGCCAGAGTTAGTTGAGATTCAAAAACGATTAGATGAAAAATATAAGTAGAATTTAAACTATGAAATTATATAATTCGCGTTTTTGATTCGCGGGAATTTAAATTAAAGGAGAGAAAATGAAAGTTAGACCGTCGGTAAAGAAAATGTGTGATAAATGCAAGATTATCAAACGCAATGGCGTGATTCGCGTAATTTGCGTAACACCCAAACATAAACAAAGACAAGGATAGAAAATGGCTAGGATTGCTGGTGTAGATTTGCCAAAGAAAAAACGCGTGGAATACGCACTGACTTATATTTATGGCATTGGTTTGAAAAGTTCGCGGGATATTTTGAATGCAGTGGGATTGTCCTTTGATAAGCGCGTGAGTGATTTAAGTGAAGATGAGGTTTCTAAAATTGCCAAAAAGATTCAAGAGGGCTACATTGTAGAGGGCGATTTGCGTAAGAAAGTTACGATGGATATTAAGTCGCTTATGGAGATTGGGAGCTATCGCGGGATTCGCCATAGAAAAGGGCTTCCTGTGCGCGGACAAACAACTAAAAACAACGCTAGAACCCGCAAGGGCAAACGCAAAACCATAGGTAGCAAATAATGAAAGGAAGTAATAATGGCAAAAACGACAAATAAAGCGACAAACGCAAAAGCGACAAAGCGAAAATCCGCTAAAAAAAGCATTGCAAAGGGCATTATCCATATTGCAGCGACTTTTAATAATACGGTTGTAACCATTAGCGATGAAATGGGCAATGTGCTTTGCTGGAGCACGGCTGGTGCGCTAGGATTCAAAGGCAGTAAAAAATCCACGCCCTATGCCGCACAGCAATCAGTCGAATCCGCGCTAATGAAAGCAAAGGAATTTGGCATTAAAGAAGTCGGCATTAAGATTCAAGGACCGGGCAGTGGGCGCGAGACTGCGGTAAAAAGCGTGGGCGCAGTTGAGGGCATAAAAGTGCTTTGGCTAAAAGATGTTACGCCACTGCCACATAATGGTTGCAGACCACCAAAACGAAGACGCGTATAAGGAGCATTTATGGCACGATATTTAGGACCTGTGGAAAAATTAGAGCGAAGATTCGGCGTGAATCTTGATATGAAAGGCGAGAGACGATTAGCAGGAAAATGCGCCATAAACAAGCGCAAATACGGACCCGGACAGCACGGACAAAGTGGCGGGAAAATTAGCGATTACGGATTGCAGTTGCGTGAGAAACAAAAAGCAAAGATTATGTATGGAATCTCTGAGCGACAATTTAGGCTTATTTTCAATGAAGCCAATCGAATCGAGGGCAATACAGGGGAAAATCTCATCACTTTGTTAGAGCGTAGATTGGATAATGTCGTATTTCGTATGGGATTTGCTACTACGCGTAGATTCGCGCGTCAGCTTGTAACGCACGGGCATATTTTAGTCGATGGCAAACGCGTAAATATCCCGTCCTTTGTGGTAAAAGCGGGGCAGAAAATTAGCGTCAAAGAAAAAAGCACAAATAACGCACAAATCAAGCGTTCTTTGGAACTTACCAAGCAAACAGGCATTGTCCCTTGGGTGGATGTCGATGAAGGCAAATGCTTTGGCATTTTCACGCGCTTACCGCAAAGAGAAGAGGTTGTGATTCCTATCGAAGAGAGACTAATTGTCGAGTTGTATTCTAAATAATAAGATTTTTTAAGGTGGTGTTATGAAAACTATTAAAACTTTTCCTTTTGTGCCTACAAATATCGATGTAGAGCCAATTTCGCAAAATCGCGCTAAAATCTCCGCATATCCATTTGAAACAGGATATGGCATAACCATAGCCCACCCGATTCGCAGACTGCTTATGACTAGCTCTGTGGGCTATGCGATTATCGGCATTAAGATTGAGGGCGTTTCGCACGAGTTTGATTCGATTCGTGGGATTACCGAAGATGTGTCGCTTTTTATTATAAATTTGCGTAAATTGCAATTTGTGATTAAGAATCCAGACAGCAATCAAGTCGTGGTAAATTACTCATTTTCAGGCGAAAAAGTTTTGCTTGGCAATGATTTGAAAAATGACGAAGTGGATATTATTAACAGCGATGTCTATCTTGCCACCATTAACGATGATGCGAAAATCGACTTTTCGCTTATCATAAATCGTGGGATTGGCTATGTCGCAAGTGAGGATATTCGTGGGATGATTTTGGAGAATTTTATCCCCATAGATGCGTATTTCACGCCTGTGAAAAATGTCGTCTATGAGATTGAAAATGTGCTTGTAAAAGATGATCCGACTTTTGAAAAAGTCGTCTTTGATATTGAGACTGATGGCAGGTTGAGTGCGATTGACGCGTTTAAAAATGCAATGGAGATTATGGATAAGCAGCTTAATATTTTTAGAAGTGAGCTTAAAATTTCTAGTGGCACGACCAGAGAAGCCGAGCCTGAATCAAATGAAAATAAGATTTTATTTCAAAAAATCGATACGCTTAATTTTAGCGCGAGATGCTCAAACTGTCTTGATAAAAAGGGATTAAGATATATTGGTGAGCTTGTTTTAATGAAAGAGAGCGAGTTAAAAGATATTAAAAATCTAGGCAAACGGTCTTATGATGAGATTGTCGATAAATTAAAAGAAATCGGCTATCAAGTCGGCGCGAATCTCCCAAATAGCGTTAAAGAAATGATTATGAAAAAACTAAACAAAGGAAACTAAAATGAGACATTTAAATGATTACAGAAAATTAGGGCGCACCAGCTCGCATAGAAAGGCATTGCTAAAAAACCTATCTATTTCGTTAATCACACACGAGAAAATTACCACAGGGCTATTTAAAGCAAAGGAATTGCAAAGCTATATTGAGCGCATTATTACCACAGCAAAGGGCGATGATAAAAGTAACGCACATAGGCAGATTTTTGCGAAATTGCAAGATAAAAGCGCGACTAAAAAAGTCATCACCGAAATTGCACCCAAATTTGCAAATCGTAATGGTGGCTATACAAGCATTCATAGGGTGCAAAATAGACGCGGAGACGCCGCACCGATGGCAATCATAGAGTTTGTCCAAGAGCGATAATTAAAAAAGAACAGTAATTAAAAATGTGGAGGGTTATCAATGAAAAATAGTAAAAATAGCATAATTAAAGGTATCGCTTTGCTAATGGCGGTGCTATCATTTGCATTATTTTTAAGTGCGTGTGAGAAAACGGACTATCAGCATCCGCTTTATCGTAATTCACAACAAAATAAATAGTGATTTTGTATTGACTCCAAAGTTTAATTTTTTGATTCCTTTGGCATTTTTATTAAAAACACCTACAAGATTCTTATTAAAAATCTTGCGTAGAATCTAAATCAAAATCCTGCCTTTATGTGTATAAATATTCATTTTGCCATTTCTTGCAAAGCCTATCAAGGTTATGCCTAATTTTAGTGCGGATTTTATGCCTAGCGCGGTGGTGGCAGCGCGTGAGATGACTAGCGGAATGCCACTCATAGCGCATTTGATTACCATCTCCATTGAGAGCCTCCCGCTTACAATTAGCACCGCACTACTTAAATCAGCACCAGCCATAATCGCCTTGCCGATTGCCTTATCAAGCGCGTTGTGTCGCCCTATATCTTCACTCACAAAGGCACAATTTTCACAAAAAATCATCACTTTATGAACACAACCTGTGAGATTAAAAAGCTCACTATCCCTCTCAAACTCGGCGATTTTTTGACTTAAAGATTCAAGGCTAAATCGTGCTTTGGAGCTGACAAATTTTTGCAAAATCCGCCCCTCAAAATTCGCACTAACTCCCACGCAACAGCCAGAAGTAAGCGTTTTTTCGTGGTATAGATTTGTGATATTTGCTTCATTTATCTTTGCCTCCATAAAGACGCACAGTCCGTCATTTGCGATTTTTATGCTTTTGACATCGCTATATTTTTCAATCACGCCTTCATTAAACAAAAATCCCAAAATATGCGCATCTTGGTCGTTTGGCAAACACATCGTAGAGATAATTTTCACACCATTTAGATAAAAGCTAACGCGCTCTTCTTTGATGATAAAATCGCTTTCATTTGTGAAGTTTGCGCTAAAACTTGCATTTTTTGATTTTGCGCAAATCATCGGCACTTGAATGACAAAATCACTAGATTCGATGAAATTATCCGAATCTAAAATGCACTTTGATTCAAGGCTAGATTCACACAAAGATTCGCGTGATTTAGATTCGCACAAATCTTGCGATAAATCTCTTATACATTCCATACTAATGCCCTGCCACACGAATTAGCTCCAACTTGCCACTTTTTTTCAAATCTTCATAATACAAACTATGCAGCATTGAGACTTCCTCTTCGCCCATATTGCCATTGAGTATAGATTCTATTGCACCTTCAATGGCAAATGCCGCCATATAAATGTGTGTGATTAGCATAGCCCAAAACGCAAAGCCCATCACATTGTGAATCATCGCTGTTAGGCGCAGTGCGTTAATGTTGGCGCATTGAAAAAACATAATCGCCCCTGTGATTATCATAACCGCACCGCCCATTGTCGCTATCCAAAACCATATCTTTTGTCCAGCGTTGAATTTATGCGCGGGGATTACGCGATTTGCTTTATCCAAATATCCGCCCATTATCGCAAACCACTTTATATCGTGCATTTTTGGCAGACAATCTTTTACCCACATAGCAAACATAAGCGTCCCAAATACCGCAAAAATGGGTGTGCAAAGCCCGTGCAAATCTCTTGCGAATCGCACTAGCGCACCACCGCCCAAATACGCGCCAAAAACCATCATAAGCCCCGTTACACAAATAACGATACAAGGCACAGCGGCAAACCAATGCACCAAAATATTATACTTGCTAAAAACGCGCAATTTTGAGTTGTGATTATAATGCCTAGCACCGATGGCTTTGTAATGCCCAAAAAATGCGAGTGGCACAAACAAAATCACACATAGAAAAATAATCGCAAAATATTTGCCTTGCAAAATTGTGAAAAGTTCGCCAAGTCCATTTATCGCGCGAATCCCCGTGATAGATTCGCCACTTGTAAGTCGCTCTGCACTTAATCCCTCACCAAGCAAAACCGAGCTACTTACTATGCCCGAAGTCTGCGTATTTAAGCCCCAATTTTTAATCGCTTCAATTTGCCTAACACCATAAATATTTTTGTTATAGCCCAAATCAATCGTGTGAAAATCGCTATTTTCCGCATCTGCCAAAGCAAGATTAGGGCATAGCAACAATGCGAAAATCATACACGCAAGATTCGCGCTAAAAATTTTTGTAGCTTTTTTCATTGCCAACACCTCGCAAATCTAGTCATTATACGCTTTTTGCCACGAATATGGGATTACAGGTGCGCCACTGCCTTTGTATGAGACGCGCTCACGGATTATTGCACTTACCGCTTCGCTCCCACCTGCAAGCAATGCTTTTGTGCTACACATAGCCGCACACGCGGGGACTCTGCCCTCTGCAATGCGATTTTGCCCATAAAGTCGCATTTCCTCATCGCTATGCGTTTCCTCTGGTCCTCCCGCGCAAAATGTGCATTTATCCATCGCACCGCGTGAGCCAAAGACATCGCTTTTTGGGAATTGTGGCGCACCAAAAGGACAAGCATAAAGGCAATATCCGCAACCAATACAAGTTTTTTTATCGTGTAACACAATGCCATCAGCGCGGATATAAAAGCAATCCACAGGGCAGACTTTCGCGCAAGGTGCGTCTGCGCAGTGCATACACGCGATTGAAATCGCCTTTTCTGCGCCCACAATGCCTTCATTTAGCACGACAACGCGCCTACGATTCACGCCCACAGGCAAATGATGCGCTTCTTTACACGCCACATCGCAACCGTGGCAATCAATACAGCGATTTTCATCGCAGTAAAATTTTACCCGCGTATGCGGAGATTCGTTTAACCCAAACATTTCTTCATTCATTTTATCCCCCTTAAATTATGCTTTTTCGATTCTACACAAACCGCATTTAGATTCAGGGCACGCGGTATTGTAATCAAATCCATAGCTACTAACCATACTTGCCGATTCGCCTATCGCATAAGGCTCTGTGCCTTTTGGATACAAATCTAGGCGCGATTTGCCTTGGTCTAATCCAGAAAAGTTTTGCGGTAGCCAAACACTATTATAATCCACACGGCGCGAGATTTTTACAGGGACTAAAATTTTTGTATCCATCGTGCCATAAAGCCATACCAAATCGCCGTTTTTGACATTTAGCTCCGCAGCCTTATCAGGGTGAATCTCCACAAACATATCGCCCTCCACTTCTGCTAAATATTTCGCACTTCTAGTTTCAGCACCTGTGCCCATATGTGCTACCATTCGCCCAGATAGCATATTGATAGGATATTCTTTTACCCAATCTTTTTCTTTTTGCCTTGAGCGATATTTGATATTTGCCCTAAAATGGTCTTTTTTGTCAGGGAAATTAGGATATTTATCCACCAAATCGCCCCTAACTGAATGCAATGGCTCGCGGTGCAATGGAATCTTATCGTAATAATTCCACGCCACTGCCCTTGCCTTGCCATTGCCATAGGGGCAAAGTCCAGCTTCAAGTGCCTTTTCTGCCAAAATATTATTGCCAAAGCCGATTGTGGCGGTATGCCCTTTTATCGCTTCTTTTTGTGCAGGTGTGAGTTTTGCGCCCAAAGATTCGATATTTTCAGCACTCACAGGCGGATGCCCAGCGACTTTTGCATTTGGCAATTTATGCGGGGAAAGCATAGATTTGCCTGTGGCTTGACTTTTCTCTCCCCAATTCACGCGGAATCCCATTCCACCCCGCATTACAGGCTTGCTATCATCATAAAATACAGGCGTCCCTGGGTGTTTATCACTCCAACAAGGCCAAGGCAATCCATAATATTCGCCCTTAAATGCTCCCCTGCCTTCAAGCGTTACCTTATCAAACAAATGCCAATTTTCTTGATGCGCTTTTAGCCGTTTCGCACTCATTCCTTGCAAACCTATCGAGCGAATCGACTGCGCCATTTCGGTTGTCGCATCATCTGGCCATATAAATTTATCGCGTCCATCTTTTTTAGCATTTTCATAAAGTGCGCGTTGAAATTCCTCCAAAAAGCCCATTCTTTTTGCAAAATCAAAGAGTATCTCTTCATCGGGGCGACATTCAAACATCGGCTCAATGACTTTGCTTCGCCATTGATAGCTACGATTTGTCGCCGCTAGACAGCCACTAGTCTCCATTTGACTTGCCGCAGGCAAACAGAAAACGCCATCAGGCTTATCTGTATAAACCGCAAAATCATTCACATAGGGGTCGATAAATACCACAAGTTCCATTTCATTTAGTGCTTGTTGGTGCAAATGCAAGAGCGAAGCGGTAGTCATTCCCGTGCCAATCACAATTAGTGCGCGAATCTTTGCATTGCCGTTGTTTGCGATATTTTCCTCATCAGTTATATTAAATTTCCAAGTCGTAATCGCATATCCCGTCTTTTCCATCATCTCTTTGCTTTTAAATCGCCCTTTAAGCCACTCATAATCCACATACCAATGCTTTGCAAAATGTCGCCAATTTGCCTCTGTTAGCGCGTAATATCCGGGCAAAATGTCTGGATTTGCGCCCATATCAGAGCTTCCTTGCACATTGTCGTGTCCGCGCAAGATATTTACGCCTCCGCCGTTTTTGCCAATATTGCCTAAAAACATTTGCAAAATAGGCATAATGCGCGTATTTGAGCTACCAACAGTGTGCTGTGTAAGCCCTTGATTCCAAATAATACAAGCAGGTTTTGCCTTTGCCATTTCTTCTGCTATATGGCGAATCGTATCCGCGTCAATGCCCGTAATGTCCGCCACTTCTTCAGGTGGGAATTTCATCGCTTCTTTGATGATTTCCTCATAGCCATCTACGCGCTCACGCAAATATTTTTCATCATAGAGTTTGCGTTTGATGATATGGTGCAAAAGCCCATAAGCAAAGGCTATGTCTGTGCCACTGCGGATTCGATGAAATTCATTGCATTTTGCAGCCGTCTTTGTGAATCGCGGGTCTACACACACAAGCTTACAGCCTCTCTCTTTGGAGCGCAAAATATGCACCATTGAAACGGGGTGATTTACCGCTGGATTCGCGCCGATGATTAGAATGTATTTTGAAAACATCATATCAGCGATATGATTTGTCATACCGCCATAGCCAAAGACATTTGCCACACCTGCCACGGTTGGCGAGTGGCAGACGCGATTGCAGTGGTCTAAATTGTTCGTCCCAAAAAATGCTAAAAACTTACGAATATAATAAATCTGCTCATTTGAGCACTTCGCACTTCCTATCCACATAACCGCATCAGGTCCGCTCTCTTCGCGAATCTGCATTAGCTTTTTGCTAATCTTATCCATAGAATCTTCCCAGCTAACGCGTTGCCATTCTCCGCCCTTTTTTTCCACAGGATAGCGCAAACGCGTCTCACTTCGCGCCCTATCTATTAAATCCGCGCCCTTACAGCAATGTCCGCCCAAAGAAATGGGGTGGTCTTGTGCGGGTTCTTGTCGCACCCACACGCCATCTTTGACTTCGGCGATGATTCCACAGCCCACCGAGCAGTGTGTGCAAATCGTTTTCACGCGCTTAATGTCGGTGTATTTTTGCTTTAACTCACTCTCTTTTGCCTCTCTAATCACGCGTTTGCTATCATCGCCAAAAGCTCCGCTAATGCCAGCTACACCAGCTAATGCAGAGAATTTTAGAAATGAACGGCGTGAATTTGTTTTAATCTCACTCATTTTTTCTCTCCCTTAATTTTACTTGCGAATTTACTTTGCCACTTCAAAATACGCTTGCCAATGTTGCGTATCTCCCCGATACAAAATCTCACTCTTTTTGCTCTTTCCTTTGATAACTGCGCTTTGCGCCTTGCTTTTGTTAGAGCAACCTGTCATCGTTCCTGCCACCACAACCGCTCCACCAAGAGCCGCAGCCTTTATGAAGTGCCTACGAGAAGCGACTTTGCTTTGATTTGACATTCCATCTCCTTTAATGAAAATTTAAGAGTTTTGATACTCTTACGCAAACTTTTAGCTACAAAAATTTGAGTAAAAATATCAATTACGATTCGCGCCTAGCTACATATTTCCTCCTCTAATGCAATAAAATGCGCCAAAATCACGCCTATGTGATAATAGCAAGGCAAATCATCGCGCTTTGTAAGCAAAGTAGCGATTATGGATGCCATTGGACGCAGACATTCGTTGAAAAAATCATTTGGATTGATTTTAGATTCGCGTGAATCTTGCGCCGAATCTTGCAGTAAATATCGCATAAAAAGTAGCAAAAATCCAAAATGCTCCTCACTCTCTTTGAATCCATCGCTATTTAGGCGAAATGGCGTTTGCTTGACTAATTGCTTTGCTTTTAGCAAACTGCTCCCATTTAAGCAACCCTCGACATAATGCGACAAATACAGAAAAATCTGCCCTTTTGGGAGGGCGTTTAGCGTTTTGTGAAGTCGCTCAAACTCGGCGGATTCATCGCTTATGGCAGATTCGTTGTCATATTTATCCAAATTTGCGCTAGATTCGCGTAAATCTTGCGAATCGTGCTTTTTAGATTCGTCCCTTTTGTCGCCTTTTGCGCCAAATGGTATGTCAAAAGTCTGTGAATATTCGCGCTTTAAATCGCTTGGATTTGCCTTTGCAATGTAGCTTTTTAGTGCTGCGAAATGCGCCAAATCCGCGTTATCAAGTGGCGAACTCACCAAAATATCGATTTGCTTTTGAAATAAATTAAAGCGCGAATCTAACAATTCAAAGAGAAAAAATCCTGCAAAAAAGTCATAATAAAGCGCACGGGCTTGATTTAGAGCAAAAATTGCGACTGAATCCACTTGTGCGTGATTTTTTGACTTTAAAACGCGCTTCAATTCGCACCACCCACGAAATTGCTTGACTTTTCAAACATAATTTTAACCTTGCATTTTTCGCAACATTCTAGCGATTTTAATTTGATTGAATCGCCCATAAATGCAGGGCTTAAAATGCTTTTGACTTTATTTATCGATTTATTTGTCGCAAAGATTGTCCCGCACTCCACGCAACAAAATGGCTCATCTTGCGCTAAAACTCTGTAATTTAGGAAAGATTCGTTTAAAGCATAGCCATTTAAACTCATTTCAAGGCAGTTTTCCGCACAAGTATCCACGCAATATCCGCACGCCGTGCAAAGCGATGGATTTAATAGAAGCGTAAAGCTGTCTTTTGCGTTTATTAGGGCTTTTGCATTGCAAGATTCTACACAGGCATTGCATAAAGTGCATTTGTCTGCATCAATTTTCAAATTCGTATAGATAAGATTCGCGCTATTTTCAAGCACTCCAAAATCACGCTCTTTGGTTAAGAATCGCACACGATTCGCAAGAATCTGGCGCAAAAATTCATCATCACTAATTTCATAGTGATAATATGGCAGTTGCGTTTTTTCTATGCTACTAAAATCCTGCAAATCTAGCGCACTTATAAAAACCGCCTTTTGTCCCACCGCACGCTTATATAGCTCATTTATAAAATCCGCACATTCTTTTAGGCGCGAATCTATCTCGCCTAAAATCACACAGATTCGCCCACTCTCTTGCAAAATTGACAGCAAGGACGCTTCATTTAGCATATTTACACTTGGTAAAATTAACGGCGCAAAGGACACAAATTCATCTTGTGGCGATAAATTCTGCGAATCTTGCGCTAGATTTGTATTGTTTAGATTTGCGCTAAATGTTTCAAAATCGCCCTTATTCTCGCATACAACGGCGATTTTGCCTTTGTAAAATTTTAGGGCTTTATTAAGATTTGGCAATGTCGCATTTGCCTTATTCATTGCGCCACTAGGGCAAACTGCCACGCATTTACCACACAAAATACAATCAATCTGCGAAAAAACCAACTCACGCGCATTGTCATTTGTGCTAATTGCCATCGTAGGACAAACCGCCACACACTCCGCGCAGTAGGAAAATTCCGTCTTATCTCTATGAAAATATTGACATTTTTTCTCATTAAACAAAATCGTTTTTTCAAAACTAAAATCGCCGATAAGCGCGTCAATTTCATCGCATAACGCTTCATTATTTTCATAATCATCTATAAAATGAACGCCTAATTGTGGCTTTTTGGCTTTGTCAAATGCGCTAAAAAATGCGATTTGCGCGAAAGTTTGATTTTTGGATTCGCTAGATTCGTGCGAATCTGCGTTAGATTCACCCTGAGATTTGCGTGAATCCACACTAGATTCGTCAAAACTTACACGAAAATGCCCCAAACTCCCGCTGTAATGCTCTATAAATGGAGTGATTGTAATTTCAAATTTATCGCGATTTAATATTGCAAATTCCTGCACCAAATCACCGCTTCCCACAACAAGCAGGGATTTATCCACCGCTATATCGTGCGGGCGATTCGTGCCTAAAATATTTGAAACCTGCTCCAAAAAATCCATATATTTCCCCAAAATCTTTGAATCACAAGTCGAATTTTAGGCATAAAATGATATTTTAAATCTTAAAAAGCCCTATATTAGCTATATATAAAATTATATATCACAAAAAGTAACAGCACAAATTTCCTAATAAAACCTGCATTATAGTGGCGGATTTGGCTAGATTCGCAAGATTTAAAACTCTTAAATCAAATTCCGCTATAATGCGCTTTTTTAAAATCTTTACAAAAAGGCAAAATTTTAGCGATGATTGAGCGCGAATCGATTGAACAATTAAAACAAAGAGCGGATATTTATGAGATTGCAAGCCACTATGTGGAGCTTCGTCGCTCTGGTGCAAATTACACGGCGTGTTGCCCATTTCACGATGAAAAAACGCCTAGCTTTGTGGTAAATCCTGCGCGAAATATTTTTAAATGCTTTGGCTGTGGCGAGGGCGGAGATAGTATTAGCTTTATAATGAAAATTGAAAATTTGACTTACGCCGAAGCGGTTGAAAAACTTGCATATTTGTGTAATTTCACGCTAACTTATACTGACAAAAAACCGCTTGATTTTGGGCTAGATGAGAGTCTAGCAAAGATTGTTAGCTATTATCAAAATCTCTTACGACAAAATTCAAATATCTTGCAATATTTGCATAATCGTGGCATTAGCAATGAATCTATTGCAAAATTTAAACTTGGTTTTAGTGGTGTGAGTGCGGATTTTATCGCGTTTTTGACACGCAATCAAATGCCGTTAGATAAATTGCTAGAAATTGGCGTGATTGGGCGAGATTCAAGTAATGCGAATCGATTTTTTGCAAGATTTAGTGGGCGCATTATATTTCCCATATATGCGACAAATGGCAAGGCTGTGGGCTTTGGCGGACGAATCTTGGGCAATGAAAAAACTGCAAAATATATCAATTCTCAACAAAGCAAGATTTTTAATAAATCACGCCTACTTTATGGCTACAATCTTGCGCGAGATGGCATTTTTAAAAAACGGCAAATTATCATTACAGAGGGCTATATTGATGTGATTATGCTTCATCAAGCGGGATTTAACAACGCTGTGGCTACGCTAGGCACTGCGCTCACGCAATCGCATATTCCGCTTGTTAGTCGTGGCGAAGTGGATATTTTGCTCTGCTATGATGGCGATAATGCGGGGATAAATGCGGCGTTTAAGGCATCTTTGCTTTTAGCAAATAAAAATGGTGGTGTGGTGATTTTTGAAAATGGCAAAGACCCTGCGGATATGGTAGCGGATGGCAAAATCGCGGATTTAGAAAAGCTATTTTCTACGCCTATCCCATTTATCAAATTTGTCATTCAAACCATTGCAAATCGCTTTGATTTAGGCAATCCACTGCAAAAAGAGAAAGCATTAAATGAGATTTTGGACTTTATGAAAAATCTCTCCCCGCTTTTGCGCGATGAATACAAGGACTTTGTGGCAAATACACTGCAAATCGCGCCACGATTGCTAAATTTGCGCAATAAATCTATAAATTCAAATGCGTCCAATTATAGATTCGCAAATACCTCAAACGCAGAGGAAATCCTACTAAAATCTATTTTGGAGGATAATGCGTTGCTTGAAGTTGCATTAGAATATTTAAATGAGGGTATTTTTACACATAAAGAGGCGTTTTTAGCCCTAAAACACGGGGAATTAGAGCATAAAGATTTGCTAGGAATCGCCATTGATGAGCATATAAAGGCACTAAATTACGCAGATTTTAAAGAACAAATGCGACTTTTTTTAATCAATGCCTACGCAAAAATGCTAGAAAAAGTCAAAAAACATAGCGATTCAAGCGATAAAATCAATCGCATATTTGCGATAAATGGCAAAATCAATTTACTTAAAAACGGCACTTTGGTGCGATATGAAGAAAATTTATAAAAAAATCCTTTGTGTTGCGCTTTTGTGCGGTGCGATAAACTCTGCAAACGCCATAAATCACGCCAAAAATTTTGAGATTTATGGCGATATTATGCAGTTTCTCCCCGCATTTGTGGCAATCTATCCGCTTGCTACGCAGGACTTTGAGGGGCTGGGATGGCTTGCAGTAAGCACGGCAAGTGCTTTGGGAGCGATATTTATCATCAAATATAGTTTTTATGGCATCGCAAAGAAAAATCCAAATGCCGCGCGAATCTCACAACGCCCAAATAACGGAGCTTTCGAGGGTTTCCCTAGTGGACATACCGCAAGTGCATTTGTCGCAGCGGGTTTTGCGCAGAAGCGATATGGCAATGCGCTTGGGATTCCTTGTCTAATCCTTGCTTCGCTTACAGGGGCTTCGCGCGTGGTCGCCGAAAAGCATACCATTTTGCAAGTGCTTGGCGGGGCGATTTTGGGTTACGCTTTGGGATATTTTATCACGCAAAGGGATTTAAGCGTAAATCTAATTATAGGCGAATCAAGCGCAAAACCTATAAATTCGCAACAAGATTTAAGCAATTATCGCATTCAAATAACTTATAGATTCTAGTGAAAGGACAAACTATGCTAACACATATCAACAAACACAAAAATCCTACAATGGTAGATGTCTCCGCCAAAAATATCACGGCGCGCGAAGCCATAGCAGAGGGGCAAATCACTATGAATAAGGACGCTTTTTCCGCGCTTAAAAATAACACAAATGCCAAAGGTTCAGTCATTGATACGGCGATTGTGGCAGCGATTATGGGAGCGAAAAAAACTAGTGATTTTATACCTATGTGCCACCCACTTTTTTTAAGCAAAGTGGATTGCGAAACAGTGCTAGATGAGGCGAATCACACCGTGATTTTTAGCGCGAAAGTCAAATGCGAGGGCAAAACAGGCGTGGAAATGGAGGCGTTAAGTGCCGTAAGCATCGGACTTCTTACAATCTATGATATGCTAAAAGCAGTGGATAAAAAAATGGTGATTTCAAATATCCGTCTAATAAGTAAAAGTGGTGGCAAAAGTGGGGAATTTAGGGTGTGAAAATTTTAAGATTCGCGTATGGCAATCACTGCGATTTTTATGCTATAATGTTAATATAATGTTAAATTATAGTTTTATCGCAAAAGATTTAAAATGATAGCATTAAATAAAAGCACTAAAATTTTGATTGACAATTTTATCAGCACGAATTTTTCTAGCATTCCTAGCGAAAATCGTGCAAAAATTAAAAATGATTTTGTGGAAATTGCAGATTCTATCCTAGAGCAGAGCAATAAGGATTTGGATAGATTGGCTACAAAAGGCGATATTGTGATTGTTAAAGAGGATATTGTGGCAATGAAAAGCGATATTGTGGCTTTGAAAAATGATGTCGTGGCACTAAAAGGCGATGTAAATAAGAAGTTTGATGAGCTAAAATATGATTTGCTAAAGTGGATTATCACGACACAAATAGCTATTGGTGGCTTTTTGTTTGGTGCAATCACTCTTGCATTATATCTTTTGAGATAATTTCAATAAATTTTTTAGATATGAAAGGATAAATCAAATGAAAAATCTAAATTTTGGTAATATTTTCCCCAAATGGGCGAAAATTGCGTTGTTTGTTTTAAGTGGCATTGCGATTGTGCTTTTAAGTGCGACTTTTGCATTGCAAAAGTGGGCAGATTCGCAGGTAGAGAGCGCGAATCTAACGCTAACAAAATTCGATAAATCTAAAAGCATAGAGTTAAATTTAGATTTGAGTAGCGAATCTAAAAGCAAATCTAATGCCAAATCGCAAATTTACGCTTACGAAGCGTGGGTGCATTTTTCGCGCCTTGATTTTTTGCTTCGCTCACGGACTATTTCGCATATCGACATAAAAGACATTGCGTGGGCAAGTGGCATTGATTCAAGTGCGATTAAAAGCATAGAAAGCCACAATCGCCGTTTAAATTTCACCACCACGCAAAAACTTGCGCTTGATTTGGGTGCGAATCTAGGAGCGATGAGTTTTAAAATGGATTTTGCTCCATTGCCAAAAGGCATCATCAAATATTATCTCATAATTATGATTTTATTCACACTAATGCTATTTTGTTGCAAAATATTTCAAAATGAAATTGCTAGATTTTTCTACTTGATAAAAACCGAATCTTTACCACAAATCCTTTATCAAAGCTACAAAAACATAAATCCGCTTTATCGTCATACATTTTGGATTGTGTTTATCGCGTGTAATGTGGTGTTTGGGTTTGATACGGCGCAATTTTTATGGGGTAAGGAGTCTTGGGATGCGACATTTGGCGGCACAATGGGAACTTGGATGGTAAGACAAGGGCGATACACGCAAAATGCCATTGCGGTATATCTCACGCAAGGTTTGGTGCTACCTATCTTAAACAATGTCCTTGCCTTTGCGGCTCTTAGCGTAACTAGCATTTTGCTTTGTGTTTATCTTAATATCACGCGCAAAGTATGGATTTGGGTACTTGTGGGTTGCGTGCTGACACTTTCGCCATTTACCCTTGCTAGAATGTATTTTACCTATCAAGTTGTAGGGCTTTTCATCGCTGTGGCAATCGGCATTTTAGGCTTTGTTTTAGCTAAAAAAGCAGGCGAATTTAGCATAAATTCCGCTCAAAATGGGGGGGGGGGGCGACTTTTGCCACTCACTTAACGCGCAAAAAAGCCACAATTCACTAAGCATTTTACCAAATTTAAACAAACCTTACCACAAATTCAAACCCTACTCCCTTTGCCTTTTGTCAGTCCTTTGCATTCATTGGGGCATAGCAAGCTATCAGCCATTTATTGATACCGCGCTTATCTTGCTTTGTGGTGGAATCATCGCCATTATCATTGACAATAAAGGCGATTTAAAACTTTCACTTCATAAATCGCGCTTTCTTATCATCTCCGTAGCCTTTGCGGCACTTTCTTATAAAATCGTGCTTGATATACTCAAAAAATTTGACATTGCCCAAAATGAATACAACAATCAAATGATAGCTTTAAGCGACTTGCCCGAGCGCATTATCTTTGCCATTAAGTTAGCTTTTGAGCATTTATTTGCTTACAATGTCGCCTTTATGCCTGAATTTATAGCTATTTTGTTTGGTGTGTTTGTGGCGATATTGTTGTTTTTGCTTTTTGGCTCAAAGCTACACAAAGGCGCAAAATTAAGCATTTTGATTGTGCTTTGTGGAATGATTATAGCAAGTCAAACCATATCATACTTTCTAAAACTTTAAGCATAAGTATCGTAACTGAATTTTATGGCTTACTCTTTTTGCGTGTGCTTATAATCGCCCTTGTCTTTAAGCTGGTAGCACAAGTTGCCCGCGCACAAACTCTATGGCAAAACCTATGCTTTATGTTACCGTGCGTTATCATTTGGGCTTGTGTGATTCAGTCGCTAAATGCGCAAAAAATGCAAAAACTTTCTATGGAAAAAGATTTTCGTTTTATCAACCGTGTTATTGATAGGATAGAACAGCTTGATGAATTTAGCTACAATAAGCAGTATTGTGGGATAATGTTTGGCACAGTAGAAACACCTAGCGATTTCTTGGGTTTTAATCTATTTCCTAGATGGGATATGCAAAGTGTATTTGGCTACACAATGCAAAAAGATATTTTCAAAGTATGCGGATTTTACTTTAATGATGAATTTAAAGAAAAACAAATAACAAAAGTTCTCATCTTCCGTCTCCACAAAGCAGGCATTTTAGATAAATTACAACCATTTCCGCACAAAGATTCAGTAGTGGTATTTGAAGACATTATCGTCTTTGTCGCTAGCAAGGGCAATTTAGACGAAATTCGCCAAATGGCAAAGGCGCAAGACAATGGAGCAGCAAGATGAAAAAAGAAATGGATTGCCACGACTTGCAAGCAAGTCTCACAAAGACAAAGTGGCTTGTCATACTGAGATTTCGCAAGAAAGCGAAGTATCTCAAAAGAACAGCGATAGAGATATTTCGCTTTGTGCTGCGCACTCCGCTCAATATGACAATATGGATTTGACGGCTTTTTCAAAGCCTTAATATGACAAAAACCTAGCTTGTCATACTGATCTTTCGCAAGAAAGCGATTGCGACAAAACAAGCAATAGCGCAGTTTCTTCAATCACTCTCCCCGATTTATCACAAAAAGACAAACGCACCTAATTGCACACCCAAAAACGAATTGTCCGCACACCTAATGCAAAAAGTGCCTTTTGCCACTGAAATATAGCGCGATTTTGTGCTCATCTGCAGCTTGGATTACTTCGCTGTCCCTTATGCTTCCGCCCGGCTCGATAATCGCGCTAACTCCACAAGGCGCAAGTAAATCAATGCTATCACGGAATGGGAAAAACGCCTCACTTGCCACGCTAGCACCACTTAAATCCAAATCCATTTTTTCTGCCTTTGAAATGGCTAGATTTACCGCATCTACGCGACTTGTAAGCCCCATTCCTATGCCTAGTAAAACGCTATCTTTGACAAAGGCAATGCCATTTGACTTCGTCCAAGCGGCGATTTTGTGTGCGATTAGCAAGTCTTGCATTTGCGAATCATTTGCCTTGCACTCGCCCATTTGCCTTGCCTCTAAAACCTCGCGTTCATCAATAAAATCCTGCGTTTGTAGCAAAAATCCACCCATTAGTTTGCGAAAATCCATATTGCGACTTTGAATCACGCTTGAATTGCTATCCCAAAAATCTCCGCTCATCGTAAAGATTCGCACTCGCTTTTTATCGCTAAAAATCTCCAAAGCCGCCGAATCCACCTCTCGCGCCACAATAACTTCAAAAAAGACTTCTTTCATAGTTTCTGCCAAAAGTGCATCTAGTCGCCCATTTATCGCTACCACGCCACCATACGCACTCAAACTATCGCAAGATAAAGCGCATTTGTAAGATTGCACCAAATCATCTTTAATCGCAAAACCACAGGGATTGCCGTGCTTTACGATACAAATGGCATTTTTATCAAACGCGCTGACAATCTTAAGCGCGTTATTTATATCAAGGAAATTATTGAAACTTGCCTCGCCTTTTAGGACGACAAAATCCTTGCTCCACGCATTTTCAAACTCATAGAGTGCGCCGCGCTGATGCGGATTTTCCCCATAGCGCGTGGTGGCAAATTTCTTGCCGACAATGAAATGCGATTCGCCAAAACCGCCATTAAACCGCGCATTCATATAATTTGCGATAAAGCTATCATACTCCGCTGTGTGCGAAAATGCCTTTATCATAAGATTGCGCCGAAATTCAAGCGATTCTTGTGGATTTACTAAATCGCACTTTAATACCTCCAAGATTCGCCCATAGTCCGCGCTATCTACTACAACGATGACGCTTTCATAGTTTTTTGCCGCAGCGCGAATAAGACTAGGACCGCCTATGTCGATATTTTCGATAATTTCATCAAAGTCATTTGTGCGATTTGTAGTCTGCTTAAATGGATATAGATTCACACATACCAAATCAATGGGATAAATATCGTTTTGCTTTGCAGACTGCGTGTGAGCGGTATTATCGCGTTTATATAAAATGCCCCCGTGAATCTTTGGGTGAAGCGTTTTTACACGCCCATCAAAAAGCTCATTTTGCCCTGTATATGCGCTCAAATCAGTTGCGCTAATACCATTTTCACGCAAATGCGCCAAAGTTCCGCCCGTGCTTAAAATCTCAAATCCCAGCTCCACAAGTCCTTTTGCAAAGTCCGCCACACCACTTTTATCGCTTACGCTTAAAATCGCTCTTTTTTGCATAAAAATCCTTTATGTTGAAGTTTTGTTAAAATCCGCATTTTGCGCTTTTTTTAGATTCGCGCTAAATTAAGATTTGTCCCTATAAATACAAATCACAGATTCGCTTTGAGATTTGCGTAATCGAATCAAGCGCATTTAGCGTAAAATCCGCTTGTTTTTCGTAGTGATGAATGCGCCGTTTGTATAGTTCCTCTGCTAACTCAAAGCGACTAAATAGTGGGCGCACATTGCTTTTATCTTCTAAAATACGCTCTTTTAGTGCTTCGATAGGTGATTGCAAATAAAACACGCTACCGATTTCGCGCAAATCATAATTCACAGGAATCCCGCCACCTGTGGCAATCACAGCATTGTGGACATTTTTGCGGATAAATTCGCAAAGACTAACTTCCATCTCCCTAAAATGCGCTTCTCCAAACTTGCTAAAAATCTCATTTACGCTCATTCCCGCATTTACCTCAAGAATACTATCGGTATCAAGTAAAATAGTTTGTTTTAGCCTTGCAACTTCCCTGCCTATCGTGGTTTTCCCAGAGCCCATAAAGCCGATTAGCACGATATTATTTGACATTGATTTTAACCCCATCTGCGCGTTTTTCTAGCTCATAGACATAGTTTCCATCTAATTCTAACACGATTCGCAAAAAGCTCGTGTGAAGCCCATAACGCAGGCGTTTAAAGTAGGGCTGATTGATTATATAGCGATTTTTCTTATAATATTTTTTGTTGATTTCAAAATCAAGGACGATTCGATATGGATTTTGCATAATGTAATGTCGCTTTAAATTACCCTGATATGCGATAAAAATGCTGTTTCCATTAACGGAGTAGGGCGCGGATTTACTTTGGCGCGAATCTTGCGTATTTTGCGCCTTTCTAGTCGAATCTTGCACAGAATCTGTCCTTATTTGGTGTGGTTTGCTGGTTTCTTGTGTGGAATCTTGCTTTGTTTTAGTTGAATTATCGCTTGAATCTTGCGCTATAATCATCACATTTTCTTGTTTTAAATCCTTTGAATTCCCCGCCACCAAATCCACCGCTCCACCAGAAATCCTCATATCCCTAGCCGAATCTTCGCTTTCGCGCACAATCGTTTCTTTAGAATCCACAGGAATATCCACTGCTTTTACCATAGTCTTTGTGGGTTTATGGCTTGGCGGGGGCGTTTTGTTGTCGATAGTTTTCACTTTGGCGATCTGATTTTTGTTTAGCACTTGGGAGATTAAAAGTGGCATTCGCCAATCGATTCGCCCGCGCGCTGCGACACTTCTAGTCTGAATAGAGCCGTCAATATTTTGAAAAGTTACCTCGATTTTTTTAATCAAACGCGCTGAGCTAGGAAACTCAATTTGCGCAGTATCAAACACGCTAGTTTCGCCATAATATGGACGAATCGAATCTTTTGGCACAACCACAGGCGTAAATGGGTCTTCCCTTGCGCTTAAAACGCTACAAAATCCCAAAATCGCCACAATCAATATAATTTGTTTCAAACTCTATCCTTAATTTTGCTTTAAAATTACCCGCCGATAAGCTCGAAAATCTCTTTTTGCAAATAGGCATTTTGCCTTTGATAAAACTTAATGCTACTTTTAAGCGCGTCCTCTTGCTCTTGCAGTTCAAGCAAAACAATTAGACTTTTATTGCCAATTAGCAAGTCAAAAATATGCCACAAAAGCAAACTAAGCAAGATTCCCATAATGATATAGGGCAGATATAGGCGCAATCGCTGTTTGAATCGCCACCAAAATTTATTATCATCTAGCAAAATGTCTTGCATTTTTTATCCCCTGCATTTTTTGTTCCGTGCAAACAAAATATATAAAATTTCAAAATCCGCATTTTAACAAAAAAATCATTTAATTTGATATTTTTGCGTGGATTTTTTGGGTTTGCTTTGGATTTTGGTTATATCAAGTGAGAATTTTTCAAATTTCATTAAAAGCGTCAAATATATAACGCGCCTAAATTTTTACGCGACTTTCTATCGCCCTTTGCAATGACAACTTATCAATATTATCTAACCCCACGCCCGTAGGGACGCCCTGTGCGATTTTAGAAAACACAAGATTTTCGCCACTTAACTTATCCTCAATGTATAAAATCATCGCCTCGCTACTCAAACTAGGCGAAAACGCAAAAATAATCTCTTGTTTATTATAAGTGCGAATCTTGGCGCGAATATCTGCGAAATCCACCTCTTTCACGCTACTAATCACAAAGTAGCTCCCACCAAAAACGCCTATTTCTTCTAATGTCAAAATATCCTTTGGATTTTGCACGATGCAAAGGCTTTGGTGATACAAACGCGCCGAATCCTCGCAAATATCGCAAATCTTGCCCTCCGACATACCGCCGCAAATCTCACAAGAGCGCACATTCTGAATCGCGCTTTCAATGCAGTGCGCGATATTTAGGGCTAGGATTTTATTTTCAATAGCAAGTGTGTAGGCGATTTTGAGTGCAGATTTACGCCCGATGCTTGGGATTTGCTCAAGTTGCTCGACTAAAAGATTAAAAGATTTCATTTTCATAAATCTTTTTAATGCAAAAATAATTCCATTATTTTTGATTCGTAGTAGATTTGCATAAAATTAAATTTGCACGATTCGCGCCTAAAAAGCGCGAATCTATGCTATTTTACACACCTTTGCTTGTGTATTTTGGTGCTTTAAATACCTCAACCGCTTCTGCTTTGCCCTTATATTTTTCAATATTGACTAGCGCGGTGTGGGCGATATTGCCATTTGCTAATTTGGAGGTAGGAATGTCAAGCGTTAGCACATTTGCGCTACCATTGCGACATAGCCCTTTGCTATTTGGGTCATACCACGCACCTTCTGGCAATCGCACTACGCCCTCTTTTATGTCATTTGTGATGACAGCCCCTGCCAAAACTTCGCCCCTTTTGTTAAACACACGCACAATGTCGCCTTTTTTGATGCCTTTTCGTTTGGCATCTTTTGTGTTTATCCAAATGGGTTCGCGCCCATTGACAGCGTATTTTTTGCGCAAACTTGTATTGTTTAGCTGTGAGTGCAATCTATCCACAGGGTGAGTGCTTATTAAATGAAATTCCGCGCTTTTTTCTTTCATCAAAAGCCACTCAGCAGGTTCAAACCACGCAGGGTGTGCGTGGCAATCATCGTATTTCATTTTCTCAATGGTAGTTGAGTAAATCTCAATTTTGCCTGATGGCGTCCCTAGCGGGTTTAGAATCGGGTCATCTCTAAAATCTTTAAAGCGCACAAACTCCGTATTTTCATAAGGCACTTCAAAATTTATGACTTTATTTGCACTCCAAAATTCCTTAAAGCTCGCAGGCAAAGGGATATTTTGTGATTTTGCTTGTTTTAGTGCGACATTGTAAAATTCCTCTAACCACGCCATTTCACTTTTGCCCTCGCTGTATTTATCCAAAATGTCAAATTCCTCTGCCAAGTCGCAGAAAATTTGATAGTCATCTCTGCTTTCCCCTTGTTTTTCTACGGCTTGTTTCATAGGGACTAAATTTAGGTTTGAATAATCGCCCGTCATTGCAATGTCATTGCGCTCATAAGTGCTAGTCGCTGGTAAAACAATATCTGCCATTCTAGCTGTTGGCGTCCAATAAATCTCATTTACCACAAATGTGCGTGGTTTTTGGAATGCTTTTTTTAGTGTGTTTGTATCTTGATGATGGACAAATGGATTGCCACCGCACCAATACACGAAATCAATGTCAGTATAAGTTACCTTTTTGCCGTTGTTGTCGATGATTTTGCCCGGATTTAGCAATGCGTCTGCGATTCGCGCCACAGGGATATTGAATTTCGCAGAAGTCGCAAGCCACTCAGAGCCTCTACTCTCATCAGTTGTCGCACTAGCAGTCATACCGCTAGGAATCGCAGCTTTTGCAGTCGCTACGCCACCGCCAGAGTAGTGATATGATAGCCCGAATCCTCCACCGGGAAGCCCGATTTGCCCAATCATACTTGCCAAAGTTACTAGCATCCAATGCGGTTGCTCTCCGTGGTGAGCGCGCTGCATTCCCCAGCCAGACATTAGCATTGTGCGATTATTAAAGAAATCTTTTGCAAGTTGTTTAATGGTTTTTTCACTTACGCCACTGATTTTTGATGCCCATTTTGCGTCTTTTGCAACGCCGTCTTTTTTGCCTGTGAGATATTCAGCAAATTTATCAAAGCCCTCTGTGTAGGTTTCTACAAAGTCTTTGTCGTATTTGCCTGTGGTGTGCATTGTGTGCGCGATTCCTAACATAAGTGCCACATCGGTATTTGGGCGTGGTGCAATCCACTCAGCTTTTAGTCCTTTTGCGCTCTCATTGAAAATCGGGTCAATGTGAATGATTCGTTTGCCCTTTGCTTTTGCTAGTTTTTTGAAGTATTCGATACCTTCGCCATCAGGGATTCCCCACGCTACGCGAAGCGTTGCAAATGGATTCATCCCCCAAAGCACGATGATTTTGCTCTCACTTAATACATATTCCCAAGAAGTTTGCTGGTCATAAACCTCCAAAGTCCCTACGATGTGTGGCATAATGACTTGTGAAGCACCTGTGGAGTAGTCCCCTGTCGAGCCGACATAGCCACCAGCCATTCCCAAAAATCTTTGCAATAAGATTCGCGCATTGTGCATTCTGCCCGGGCTATACCACCCATAGCTTCCACCAAATACGGCACTTGCACCCTTGTCTTTGTAGGTCTTTTTAAGTTCATTTGCCACAAGTTTGATTGCGTCCTCATATTTCACGCGCACCCATTCATCTTTGCCACGCAATTCAGGTTTAGGCGAATTGGGATTTTCCAAATAGCTTTTTCGCACCATTGGATAAAGCACCCGAGAATCCGCATAAATCAAATCGCCCGTAACGGTTTGCAAAGGATTTAGCGTCTTTTTAGGAATCGCATTTTGGCTTGAAATTATCTTGCCATTTTTAATGCCAAGTTTCAAAATCCCCCAATGCGCTCCCGTAATCACTTCGCCATTTTTGACTAATTCAGTGTTAAAGCCACCTTTTAGTCCTTTTGCTATTAGATGTCCGCGTCCTACTACATTATCAATTAGTGGCAAACTTGCAAACAATGCACTTGCCTTTAAAAATCCTCTTCTTTCCATTTTTTTCTCCTTATTTTTTATATGGCATATCTTTTGCGTTTTTTTGCAAATACTGAATCAAAAGATAGCTATCTTCTTTTGAAATCGCCGTCCTGCTAAGCATAGAATTTACCATACTAGGCCACTGATTTGCGTTAAATTCCTTTGGATTGTGGAGTTTGTGGCAAATCGCGCAGTTTGTATTAAACATTTCCTCCGCGCTTTTATACATTGAATCCAAATCATCGCTAAATCCGTCCTTATCGGTTAAGAATTTTGCTTTGATTAAAATCCACTTTTTCCTGCCGTCCTCGACACTTTTGCCACTATCAAAGTCATAAGTAGCTTTTTTGTCAATCCCTGCGACTAAGATTCGCCGATTTGGCACGAAATAGATGGCACTTGGGACACCATCTTCTATCCACCCGCTAATCTCAACTTCTACTTTGCCGTCCTTTTCGCCTAGCATTTTGACTTCCACGCTTGGTAAAAGTCGCCCTACGGCTTTAGGATTGTTTGGCAAATAAAGCGATTTGACTTTAGCGGAGTATGATTCACCCCAAAGTGTACATATAAAAAATAGCGCAAAAATCGCTATGAATCGCATTCCATTTTTAATACTCAAAATTTACCTCCTTAAAAATTGTAATCCAGCGTTACAAACGCGTGGCTTCTATCATCGGTGCGGTTTTTGGTAAGCGCAGTATTGCCATAGATAGTATATCCCGCTTTTGTTGTATCGCTAAACCATTCTAGTTTCAATCCAAGTGCGAATCCATTGTTAAATCTTTGATTTAAAAATAGTGCCACACTTGCTTCATCGCTTCTAGGTGCGGTTGTATATCGACCTAAAATTTCCCAGCTAAATGTCCCTACTTCATTGCCGTGCGCTCCACCTCCTGATAGCCATACGCTAAAAGCATTGCGTGAAGTAATGTCATTTAGGCTAGGTCCTTTGTCATAGACGCTTGCAGTCCATTGGTCAATCCCTAGCGGATTACCATAAGTGCCGATATGCGAGTTTGCAGAACCGAAATTCTTATAGATTCCTAAACGCACATTATAATCAAACATATATGCTTTTAAAATGGCATTTAGATTTCCACTAAGTTTATCGATTCGATTGCCACTTAAACCTGTTTTAACGACATTTTTATTGCCGATTAGATTTAACGCATAGCCTTGAATCGTTAGTCCCACGCCATAGCCATTGCCAAAGTAGTGTTGATAGTCTAGCTTTCCACCCGCAGCGTTAAATAGCGAAGCATAGAATTGCGTCCAAGGGCGAAATAAAATGCTCATTCCATCTTTTACGCCGTTATTTGTGGCAATCGAATTATGCACATAATCAATCCCGCCTGAGTGAATGCCTTTGTTAGTTTCTTTGTCAAGTATAATTGGCGCATAAAAGTCCAAAAACCATTGCGAGTAAGCAAATGCCCTTCCCCACGAGCTAAACCACCAAAATTTTAGCTCATCATTTGGTGCGACTTTGAAATGCACATCAGCATTGAATCCTTGTGTATAGCCTGAAAAATAATCCATTGCCGATTCGTATCTACCGCCTTTTAGGTTAAAATACGCGCTTTGGAAGTCTAAATATGTGTTATGTAAAATATAATTGCGCACACCGCCACCACTACCGCCTACTTTGCCATTGCCATACCACGCACCGACATAAGCAGAGTTTAATCCGCTACCTCTGCGTGAGTTGCCATAGCCCCAATCGTCAAGCCCATCTTTTGAAGTTGAATCATAGATTACCCCCCCCCCCAGCGATACCTACGCCGATTTTAAGCGAGTCAATCGCATTGCTATCCATCAACGTCTTAAAATTATAAGTCGTATCGATTCGCCCAAATAGCGTGGTAAAGCTCTCTGTGGGATATTTGCCATTAGTCGTATCGATTTTGGCATTATTAAAACCAAACTTGCTAAAAGTCCCTACGCCACCGCTATAACCGAAAAATTCATCTTTGTTTTCATCGGCTATCGCGTTAGTTAGAGCAAATGAAATCGCAACAAGTCCTATAAATCGCTTCATAATTTACCTCCTTTTTATGAATTCGCTTTTTGTTGCGCGTGAATTATAGTCTAAATTTTGACATTTGCGTAATATATAATTTTTGATATAATCACGCAGGGTAGGGCAGATTCGGCTCTCTTTAATAAAATAAAAGTTAGTTCTTTTGTCGCAAAATAGGGCAAATTACGCGCATATCAAAAAAAAAAAAAAAAAAAAAAAAAAAAAAAAAAAAAAAAAAAAATTTTAAAATTTTTTAAATTTTTTAGTAAAAATGTGTAGATTCGTAGCAAAAATGTAAGAAATTATGTCATTGCCACGAATCTACCATCGCGATTCTCGCAATGACAACCCACCCCCTGCGCCACCCTAGCGCAAGAGATGGGAACAAATCCAAGTGCGGAAGTATCGTGAGCGGATTTCGTGGTTTGTGCAGTTGCGAACAAAGAAATAAGACTTTTGGGGTCTATGGCTGCTTCGCTACGCTCACAAATCTTGTGGATTGACAAAGTGAGCAATAAATCTCCCGCGAAAGCCACTCACGAGACAAACGCGCATTTTTAAAATAATCCTACTAATTTTTTTGCTCTTTCATAAGTCTCTCTTGCTATCGGCTCTACATTTTCGCGCCCCTTTTTTAGCACACTCATCACAAAATCCCTATTTTTTTGCAAATCATTGTATTTTTCGCGGATTGGCGTAAGTTCGGCGATTAGCAATTCAGCAAGTGCGCTTTTTAGCGCACCATAGCCCTTTCCGCTAAATTCGCTCTCAATTTCGCCGCGACTTTTGCCACTTAAAATCTCCATCATACAAAGCAGATTATAAAGCCCTGCGCGAGATTCATCAAATATTATTTCGCTTTGCGAATCCGTTACTGCGCGTTTGATTTTACGCGTAATATCATCGGGTGAATCTAGCAAAAATATAGCGTGATTTGGGGATTTTACACTTTTACTCATCTTAATATTTGGATTATCAAGCCCCATAATGCGCGCCACTTCACGCACTATTAGCGCGTCAGGGATTTTAAAACATTCCCCAAAGTCCCTATTAAATTTCTCCGCCACATTGCGTGTCAGCTCAATATGCTGCTTTTGGTCGCTCCCCACAGGCACTAAATCCGCGTTATATAGCAAAATATCTGATGCCATAAGCGCAGGATAATTAAAAAGCCCGACATTGATATTTTTGGCATTTTTCGCGCTTTTATCCTTAAACTGTGTCATTCTACTCATATCGCCCATAAAAATATTGCAATCCAAAATCCACGCTAGGGCAGGGTGATAGTCAATTTCGCTTTGGATAAAAAGATTTGATTTTTCAGGCACAATGCCACAAGATAGTAGCATAGCCACAAGATTTATCGTCTCATTTTGTAGCGTGGCAGGGTCTTGGCGCACGGTTATGGCGTGAGAATTTGCCACGCAAAAGATATTTTCATAAATATCTTGATTTGCCACCCACGATTTGATTGCACCAAAATAATTGCCTATATGAATGCTCCCTGTGGGCTGAATCCCCGAAAATACGATTTTTTTTTGGGTAGATTCTGTGGATTTGTTAGATTTTGTGCTTTTTTCGGTGGAATCTACCCGCCCCCTAACCCCCTCCGCAAGGGAGGGGGTATTTTTAAATTTTGCGCTCATTGTTACCTCCATTAATTTTTAATAAATAGCACTTCAAAATTTAGTGCTGTGTGTGGAAAAGCACATTTAAGGCGTTTTTTGTCCCTAAATGCAAGATTCCCACCGCCAAGCAAAGCAGAATTTTTAAGATATGCTAAAAGCTCATCGCGTGTGGAAAATTCGCGCTTAAAATGCTGGATTTTAGATTCGATGCAAAAATATTTTTGTGCGATTGCTAAAATCTCACTGCTTGATTTTAGTGGCGAAGCCGTGTCTAAAAATGCGTGTAATTCGCGCAATGATTCGCTAGTAAAAATGGCAAAGGCAAATTTTTTGTGGCTAGATTCAATCGAATCTTTAAGTCTTTTAAATAATAAATCCAAGTTTTTTGCCCACTGCAATGATGAGCTAGATAAAATCAAATCAAAGTCATCGCTAAAATCATAGCTTTCAAAATCGCTCACTATCAAGCGAATCTGCGCGATATGTGATAGTTTTCGTGGGTGCAAGGCTAACATATTTGGCGCGTTATCAATGCCAAGCAAAAAATCCACGCTATGCGCTAGATTCAAAGCCACATTGCCACTTCCTGCGCCCAAATCAATGATTTTTTTATAGTGCCAAGATTCGCAAAAATCTAGTAATATTTTTGCGACTTCATTTTGCAAAGAGCAGTTTTTAGCGTAAGATAGCGATTTTTTGTCAAATGAATGGCGAATCGTGCCCTTTGTCGCCATATTTACATTATTTGCACTCACAAAGATTCGCCCCCTAGCGCGTTTATTCTTGCATTAAATTTATTTTTTCCACACGAATCTTATGTCGTCCGCCTTCAAATTCCGTGCTTAAAAATTTATCCACAATTTCAAGTGCCACGCCATTTCCCACTACGCGCTCTCCCAAACATAGCACATTTGCGTTATTATGTGCCCTTGCGTAATGCGCCATATATTCATTTATGCAAAGCGCGGCGCGAATGCCTTTAATCTTATTTGCTGCTACACTCATTCCAATCCCGCTCCCGCATACCAAAATACCAAAGGCGTTTTTATTTTGCGCGCTTTCGCTCAAAACTTCCTTGCAGACAAGATTTGCATAGTCTGGGTAATCCACTCTCACGCCATCTTGCGGGAAAATGTGGATAATTTTTGATGCGCTACCCTGCAAATGCTCCAAAATCTCATTTGCGAGTTTTAGCCCCGCGTGGTCGCAACCTATAATACAAGTCATTTTGTCCTCCAAATTTAGCCTAAAAATAGATTTATTAGCGCGTTTATGGGGATTGCCAAAAATTTCGCACCAAAAAATAGCACTGCCATTACGATAAGTATCCCAAATCGCTCTATTTTATTGAAAAACAGCGGAATTTTGTCGCTCCCAAATTTTAGGCTCAAATATCCCACTACTTGTGAGCCATCAAGTGGCGGAATCGGCAGTAGATTAAAAACGGCTAGGACTACATTATAGATTATGCAAAGCATTAAGAAATATGCCACAATCACGCTAAATCCCTGCAACTCGCCACTAAAAAATGTCCTTAATAAAATCGTAGCAATAAGGGCTAGGCAGAGATTATAGGCGATTCCAGCCAAAGAGACGGCTATCGCGCCGTTATAATCGCCATTTTCAATCACTTTGCGAATATCCACAGGCACGGGCTTTGCCCAGCCAAACAAAAATGGCGCATTTAGCAAAAATAATCCCAAAGGCAGTAAAATAGAGCCAAAAATATCAATGTGCTTTATGGGATTTATGCTTAATCGTCCTGCGATTTTTGCTGTGGTATCGCCGTATTTTAGTGCGACTAATCCGTGCATAATCTCGTGCCCAATGATTGCGATAAGCAAAACGGCAATTTTTATAACTAAATCTAGCGGGTTAAAGTCGGGCATTTTTAATCTTTCGCGCCTTTAGATTCGCGTGAATCTTTAGATTCCCATTCCCTTGTGGATGGGGAAGTTTCTGCGATTTTATCACTATTTACAGAATCTACCTTTTTTTCAGCTAATCTTTCTAATCCCTCCACACCTTTAAACATTCGCTCCCAGCGGATTTTGTAAGTGTATTTTGCACCAAGTTTGGATTCATCGCTATTTGCTAGATTTAGACTAAAATAAATAAACCACGGAGTGCCGATAATGTCGCGGTATGGCACACTGCCCCAAAAGCGCGAATCCTCGCTCCCATCGCGATTATCCCCCACCATAAAAAAATGGTCGCTTTCGACTTTGTGGTAAAAATAAATCTCGCCATTGCTCGCTTGATATGGCTTCATCGCACCACCGCGAATAAGAAGCATATTATAAGAAATCGTATCGGTGGGATTGTAATGAATGCCCTTAAATTCGCGCATAAAAGGATTTTTTACAAATGCTTTGCCCATAAATTCGCGCTTTTCAAAGTCGGCGTATTTGTCATTTATCAGTGAATCGCCTTCAACGGGGCGCAAATATAGCCCGTCCTTTGCCATTACCACTTCATCGCCACCTATCGCAAAAGTGCGCTTGACAAAATAAGTCTTTTCCAAATGTGGCGGGATAAAAATCACAATCTCCCCGCGTGTGGGGCGTTTGCCCTCCATAATATGTCCATTGCCACGAAAATCTGGTAAAACAGGGACTTCAATCCACGGGATTCGCGGAATGGGAATGCCGTAGGAAAATTTTTTCACAAAGAGCAAATCGCCCTCATATAGCGTATTTACCATTGAGCGCGATGGGATTATAAAGGCTTGTGCTACAAAAAAGATAAGAAATAGCACGATGATAATTGTGCCTATCCAAGTGGTAGAAAATGCGTAGAGTTTTTTAAGAAAGTTCATTGTTGTCCTTTTGAAGTAGATTCTGCGTTTTTGGCAGATTTTTCGTTGCAAACAATCGAAGTATTTGCGGTAGTGCTTGTGGAGTTTTTGCAAAATTTTGGGGATGAGACTAGACTTGAAGTCTGCGAAGCCCCGAAATTTTGCAAATCTACGCAATGATTACCAAAAGACAAATTGCTAGAATTTGTCAAAATTTCTGCACAAAGCAAAGTATTTTTAAGTAGCATTGCAATCGTCATTGGTCCCACACCCCCCGGCACAGGCGTGATAAAACTAGATTTTTGCGCCACGCGCTCAAAATCCACATCGCCTTTGATTTTGCCATCAATCTTATTTATGCCTATATCTATCACAATCGCGCCCTCTTTTATCATATCTGCTGTGATTAGATTTACCTTGCCAACGCCCACGCACACAATATCCGCAGTTTTGGTAAAAATGCTAATGTCCTTTGTCAAAATGTGGCACACGCTAATAGTCGCCCCTGCATTTAGCATAAGCACGGAGAGTGGCTTTCCTACGATATTACTAGCACCTATTATGGCGACATTTTTGCCACTAACTTCAATGTGGTAGGCTTTGAGTAGTTCCATAACGCCCAAAGGCGTGGCGGGAGCAAGAATAGGGATATTATATTCCCCCTCCCTTGCGGAGGGGGTTAGGGGGTGGGTAGATTCGTTATTTGAAAATTTTGTGCTACTATTATTTTGAGTGTTAAACCCACCCCCTTTGTCCCCCTCCGCAAGGGAGGGGGAATTTTTACAATCCGAAAAAAGTCGTCCCACATTATACGGGTGAAACCCATCTACATCTTTTTTTACCCAAATCGCTTCCAAAATTGCATCTGTATTTATATGCTTTGGCAGGGGCAGTTGCACCAAAATCCCGCTTACGCTTTTATCGGCATTTAACCTTGCAATCTCGCCAAGCAAAAAATCTTGCGAAATATTTTCATCAAACTTTATGATTTGCGATTCAATGCCTGTGCGCTCACAAGCCTTATGCTTCATATTGACATAGCTTAAAGACGCGGGATTTTCGCCTACCAAAATCACGCAGAGTTTAGGGAAAATGCCTTGTGCTTTTAGATTTGCGACTTCAAGGGCGACTTCGCTTTGAATCTTGTCGCTTAACGCCCTGCCGTCTAAAATAACGCCCATAGATTTAAATCACCACATAGCTGACAGAAAGCGCAGCTTTGATTTTACGAAGTTCGCCAAGTGTAGAATCTGAAATATCATCATCTACAATTATCATTGCCAACGCCTCGCCCTTGTCATTGCGCCCAAGTCGAAAGTCAGCGATATTGATATTATTTTGCTCCATAATCTTGCCTATATTGCCGATGACGCCGGGCACATCGGTATTTTTGAAAAGCACGATTTTGCCTTGTGGCGGAATGTCCATCGCAAAGCCGTTGATTTCTACGATGCGCAATTTGTCTTCATCAAACACGCACCCACTCACTGCAATTTCCTCGCCTTTTGCGCTAGTGATTTTTATGGTTAGCAGATTTTTATAAATGCTTGAATCGCTCTCTTTTGTGGCGACTTCGACATTTATACCGCGCTCTTTTGCCACAAATGCCGTATTTACATAATTCACACTATCGCCAAGCGAGTGCTTTAAGATTCCAAGTGTAGCAAACGCGCTCAAAGATTCAGCGTAAGGCGCGATTGTGCCACTTGTAGTGATTTTTAATAAACGAATCGCGTCCTTTGCGATTTGTGAGACAAAAAAGCCAAGTTTTTGCGCCAACTCTAAATATGGATTCATAAAATGCGGCAATTCACTTTCTTTGATAGGCAAGTTTAGCGCGTTTGGATAGCTAGAACCACGCGCAGATTCGACAGCGGCACTTGCAGCTTCAAGGGCGATTTTCTCTTGTGATTCCAAAGTATTTGCGCCAATGTGGGGCGTTACATAGATATTTGGCAAATCTAGCAAGGGATTATCCACCGCAGGTTCTTTATTAAACACATCTACGCCAAGCCACCGAATCTTGCCACTCTTTGCCGCAGATATTAAATCATCTTCGTTATAAAGCCCACCACGCGCGACATTTATAAGAATTACGCCATCTTTCATCTTATCAATTTGCGCTTTTGTGATGATATTTTTCGTCTCATTATTTTTGGGCGTGTGAATGGTGATAATGTCGCATTTTAGGATTTCATCTAAACTTTTGGTGCATTTCACACCTGCATCAATCATCACAGATTCCTTTATATAAGGGTCATAAGCTATTATATCCATCTCAAATGCCTTTGCGCGTTTAGCAACGCGTGAGCCGATATTGCCAAAGCCGATTACGCCTAGCTTTTTATCTTTTAGCTCTGTGCCATACCAATCTTCGCGCTTCCATTTGCGCTCAATTTTAAGCTGATGATTTGCACCCGGGAAATTACGCACGGAGTTTATGATATGTGCCATTGTTAGCTCGACTGCTGCGATTGTATTTGCAGTGGGGACATTCATCACAATTATACCCTTTTTGGAGCAGCCCTCAATATCCACATTATCCACGCCAACACCAGCGCGAACGATTGCTTTTAGATTGCTAACTGCGCTTAAAAATTTTTCGCCCACTTCCGTAGAACTTCTAGTAATAGCCACATCTGCGTCTTTTAGCTTTGTCAAAAGCTCATCTTTTGGGAGATTTGATAAATCCACCATTTCAATGTCTTTTTCTTTTTTTAAAAACTCTAGCCCTGCGCTATGAATGTGGTCGCAAACGATGATTTTAAATGCCATTTTTTCTATCCTTTCTTTTTAAGATTCGCTTAACTTGCGCTAATGCGATAAGCGATATTATATCGTTTTAGTTCGCTTAAAAGATTCGCCCGTTTCTGTGCTGAATCTAGCACGATTTCCAAAGTCGCCTTTTGATTTTGGATTTTGTAAGTGAATTGTATATTATTAGATTTTAAAATTTCTTTTAAGCAAAAAAATTTATACGAATCTAAATTGCTAATCTGCAAAATATCCGTGCGATTTTTACCCGAAAAATCTAGTGCGATAAACATTTCAGGCGCGGGATAGCGATAATGCGGAATTTCTTTTTTGGCAAAAATACTACTCCAAAGATTTGAATCGCTTTTAGATTCGGCTAGATTCGCACTTTTTGCGCCCGAATCTTTTGCATCAAACGCCAAATCAATACCTGCCATAATATTACTAGGAGTTAGCATATCGCCTAAATCCTCTAAACTCAACTTTTTGACATAGACATTTACCGCGACAAACGCCATCACAAGTAGCACAATCGATACACAAAATAACAGCACATTTGTTATAGAGTTCATTTAATCCTGTCTTTTAAAATATCTCCCAAAGTCATTTTGTCATCATCGTTGTTGTAATTTTTGATTTCATCTTGCTCTTTTTTACGCGCCAATCTCCGCACAGATAGGCGAATCTTGCTATTTTGCGTATCAATGTGCGCAATGCAAGCCTCGATATTATCTTTTAGCTTAATTTCTTCTTTTTTTAGTGGCGATAAATCTTCGTTTTTAATGAGTGCATCGATATTTGGAGCAAGTTTGACAAAGATTCCAAAGTCTTTGATTTCCACGACTTCGCCTTTCACAATGTCGCCTAATTTGTGGCTTTTTGTAAATGCACCCACCGGCGATTCAAGCAGTGCCTTGCGCGATAGTGAGATTTTTTCTTTTTCTCTATCAATCTTTAAAATCTTAACTTCGATTTTATCGCCAACTTTTAATTTATCTCTACATTTTTCTTTTTTATTCCACGATAAATCCTCATTATGAAGCAATCCATCAATATTGCCAAATCGCACAAACGCCCCAAAATCCGTAATCGTAGCAATCTCGCCACTCAAAATGTCGCCCTCTTTGTGTTTCTTAGCAAACTGCATAAAAGGTTTATCAAGTAGCTTTTTAAGTGAGACGCGCAGTCGTTTTTTAATAGGATCAAGCTCAATAATCTCCACATCAATTTCCTGTCCCACGCTCAAAAACGCGCTTGGGTCTTTGATATTTTTCTCCCACGAAATCTCAGTGATATGCAAAAAGCCCTCAATATCATTACCCGCGTCAATAAACGCGCCATAAGGCTGAATGCTACTTACAATCGCCTTTATCATATAGCCCACTTGCAACTGCGTAGCAATATCCTCCCAAGGGTCTTTTGTAAGTGCCTTGATAGAAAGAGAGAGTTTAGATTTTGCCTCATCAAATTTTAACACTTTTGCTTCCACGACATCGCCGATTTTATAAAGCTGTGCTGGATTTGCGTAATCTTTGTGGCTTAACTCACTTGCGTGAATCATTCCCTCCACGCCATCGATATTTATAAAAATCGCAAAAGCCGTAATGCTTACCACTTCGCCCCGCAAAATATCGCCACCTGCTAGAATCTCTTTGATTTTCTCTTTTTTATCTTTGTCGGAGATATTAAAATATCGCTTCCTTGAAATAGAGATGCCACTATCATTTAGTCTAGTAATGCAAACGCGAATGGGCTTATCGCTGGGCTTTGCGTCCGCTTTCATCGCAGATTCACGCAAGGGCAAAAAGCATTCAATCTCTCTACCATCATCGCGCCAAAGAGTGATGAATCCGCCCTTTACTTTGCTATGAATCGTTACTTCAATGACTTTATCTTTAATATTTTCGCCGTATTTTTCTCGCAAAAATGCGATATTCTCCCTAACTTTAAGCTCTCTTTGCGCTTTTTTGTGTGAGATTCCACCACGACTAACAAGCAAATCAATCTCATCACCCTCTTTGAAAAGCAACTCACCATCTTTGCCCTTAATCTCGCTAATATTTAGCCGTCTCTCGCTTTTCTCGCCTATATCAACCACCACAAAATCATCATTTATTTTAATGATTTTGCCTTTTTTTAGGCTACCGCCACTTTCGCCACCTTGTGGGCTTTGAAACCACGATTCAAACTCTTTCTTTTCCTCGCTACTTACCTCGAAGTCATCAATCACTGCCATTTGCATAAATCCTTAATGCTCTTAAATTAAAAAGTGCGAATTATACAAAAAAATTTTTAATGTATAGCTTATAAAAAGCATTTTTATAAAAGAATTTTGCATTTTTATTAAAAAATCTTGCAAATCCAACCTACCACCCCACTCTCCACTCAAATCCACCGCCATTACTCATCACTCTATTTCCATAGTTTCCATA
>CAKUOH010000012.1 GCA_934668765.1 uncultured Helicobacteraceae bacterium
GTTAAACCCACCCCCTTTGTCCCCACTCACAAGAGAGGGGGAATCAAATGCAAAACTCTCCGCAAGGGAGGGGGAATTAGTTGGATTTTTTGTGGATTGCTTTGGGTAAATCTTGCGATTCGCCATCGCAATGATGTTTCGTTGGATTTTAGATTGTTGCGAAAATACTGCGGATTCTCTTGTAAATATTAGATTCTACCCACCCCCTTAATCCCCCTCCGCAAGGGAGGGGGAAATAAAAGAAATCCACATCCGCAAGGGGAGGGGGGGGGGAATGCGAAATTCTCTGCGTGAAAATTATGCTCTTTTTCGTCATTGCGAGTCTTTGAAAGAGCCGAACCCACACTTGCAAATCCACGAATCGATTAAATCATTTAGATTTGCGTATTTATTTGCGTTTATTGTGGATTGCTTCGTTGTGTTCGCTATGCTCACACTGCCTCGCAATGACAATTCGTTTGATTTTATATTGCCACGCAAATCCTGCGGATTCTCTTGCAATGACGAGGTATTTACTCATCCCCTGCACCACCCTAGCACAAGGGAGAGGGTTAGAAATTTTACGATTCCCCCATTATATCAAATAGTAAAGGCAAGTTAGGGCATTTCATTTACTTTCTTCTAGCACCACCTGCATTTTATCACTAGTTAGGCTTATCTTATCGCCACTTTTCGTAATACTAAATCTCCCCACAAGATTTTGCAAAAACGCACTCTCAAATGCCATTGAATCCCTATCGCACATCATTTTTGTCGCGCCGCCGTTTGTGGAGACTTCGATATTTTCGCTATCCACGCGCTTAAAATCTGTAAAGTAGCTATTACAGCCCGTATTGCCGTAGATTTTTGTATCATCAACGCCAAAAATCGCGCCTTCTGTGGCTTGTGTAACCTTACCATTTATCACAATTTGCACGATTTTATACTCCGCTTTTTGTGGCAAAATCTCCTCGCTCTCCACGCTAACCGCATTATCTTCATTTAGAATCCCTGCGCCATAAAGCGCAAAAATCCCAAGCACACAAGCTAAAAAAATTTTTCTCATCATTTTATCCTTTCGATTTCATTTACAATCTCAGCCTTTGATTTTGGCTCTGTAAGGCGATTGCCGACTTCTTGCCCAGCTTTAAAAAAAATCAGCGTGGGGATTCGGCTAATCTCAAATGCGTTTGCCAAATTTTCCTGCTCATCGATATTTACCTTATGCACCTTATAATTTTGCGCTAAATCCTCCAAAATCGGCTTAATCCGTACGCAGTCCCCACACCACGGCGCATAAAAATCCACGATTACGAATCCATCGCCAATCTCTTTTTTAAAATCATCCAAAATATCCATATTAAATCCTTTTTTTAAAATTTCCGCGCATTATAGCAAAAATCACGCAATAATTTGTGATTCTTTTATACTTACTATGAATCGTAGCTTTAATAGCGGACGATTCGTAAGGTAAATTATTTTAGCGACTATTTTAGTGATTCCTCACCCATTATAAATAATGACAAAATAAGGTATTTTACCCACTCCTTTACTTTCCGTCCGCAATGGGGATTGTTTATAGTTTTCATTTTCCTAACTCCAAAAATAAAATTTTTGCTTCGTAGTTTTTAGCATAGATAAAAATTGTCTTAAAATGCAAGTTTTTAATGCAAATCTTACAAATTCACCGTAAAATCTACTGATATATTACTTCCACGCTACTAGGCATTCTAAACACAAAAACTTCATCGCTAAATTTTTGATTTAGCACCACGCGCTTTAGCGTAATCACCACTTCATTATCCAACTCATCTTTATATGAAATCTTATGCGGTTTGTCGCCCTGCATAGTAATGATAAATTTTTGATTATTGACAATGCTCTCCCACTGCGAATCGCCCTTTTTTTGCACCGCATTCAAAATCGCCACAAAATCCAAATCCACCTTATCGCTCACTATAACTTGCTCAAACTCTGGCTCATAAATCATTATGCGTTTTTTATCTACAAAAATTTCCTTTTTCATAGGCGATTCATATCGCCAATACGCCTTTGAATCCGCCCTAGCCACCAAACTACCGCTATATTTAATCGCGCCTTCGTTTTCATCACTTTTAATCTCTTGCGTAAAATCCGCGCTTATGCTTGTGATATTTTGCAAAGATTGGGCAGCTAGATTCGCAAAACCCATAAGATTCGCGCATATTAGCGCAAAAAGCACACCAAAAAAATTCGATTTTTTCATCATTTTTCTCCATAAAAATTTCGCAATTATAATTCTATTTAGATTAAATATGCTAAAATCCGCGAATTTTAAATTTTCGATTTTATGTGGGTAAAAAATGATAAAAAAAGTATTAGGCAAAATCGTAGGGACGCGCAATGAGCGTATGTTAAAAGAATATCGCAAAAAATTAGAGCAAGTAAATGCTCTTGAATCACACTTTGAATCTTTAAGCGATTCGCAGTTGCAAGAAGCATTTACAAATCTCCGCGCCCATACAAAAGCAAAGTATAATGAAATCGGCATTTCCGCGCTTGATAGCGCATTGCCTGAATCCTTTGCAATCACACGCGAAGCCTCCAAGCGCGTCCTAAAAATGCGACATTTTGATGTGCAAATCATCGGCGGAATGGTTTTGCACGATGGCAAAATCGCTGAAATGAAAACAGGCGAGGGTAAAACGCTTGTAGCAACCCTTGCAGTCGCGCTAAATGCGATGATTGATAGGCAGGTGCATATCGTAACGGTGAATGATTATTTGGCAAAGCGCGATGCGAGTGAAATGGGCATTTTGTATGAGTTTTTGGGCTATAAAGTCGGCGTAATCACGGGCAATGAGCGTGATGATGAGAGCAAAATGGCGCAATATGAATGCGATATAATCTATGGCACAAATAATGAATTTGGATTCGACTACCTGCGCGATAATATGAAGTTTAGCCTAAAAAATCAATTCCAAAAAGAGCATTTTTTTGCCATTGTCGATGAGGTGGATTCGATTTTAATCGATGAGGCAAGGACACCTTTAATCATCTCTGGACCTGCGAATCGCAAGTTAGAAAACTATGGATTAGCGAACTCTGTGGCATTAAAGCTAGTCAAAGATACGGATTTTAGCGTAGATGAGAAAAATCGCGCCATTATGATTAGCGAATCAGGCATTAAAAAAGCAGAAGAGCTTTTTAAAGTCGAAAATCTCTACAATATCGAAAATGCCGCATTAGCGCACCATTTAGACCAAGCGTTGAAGGCAAACTATTTGTTTTTAAAGGACAAAGATTATGTCGTGCGGGACAATGAAGTCATAATCGTTGATGAATTTACAGGGCGATTAAGCGAGGGACGGCGATTTAGCGAGGGATTGCATCAAGCTATTGAAGCAAAAGAAATGGTAGATATAAGAGAGGAAAGCCAAACTTTGGCGGATATTACCTTTCAAAATTACTTTAGAATGTATGAAAAGCTATCGGGTATGACAGGCACGGCGCAAACGGAGGCAAGTGAGTTTTTGCAGATTTATAATCTTGATGTTATCTCAATCCCTACTAATGTCCCAAATATCCGCAAGGATTACAATGATTTGATTTTCAAAAGCGAAAAAGAAAAGTTTGACGCCGTTTGTGCGCAAGTAATCACACTTCATAAAAAGGGAGTGCCCCTTTTGATAGGGACTGCGAGTATCGAAAAGAGCGAGAAACTCCACGAGTTGCTTAAAAAAGCGCGAATCCCACACAATGTCCTAAATGCCAAAAATCACACGCAAGAAGCCGAAATCATCAAGGACGCTGGGAAACTTGGCGTAGTTACCATTGCTACAAATATGGCTGGGCGGGGCGTGGATATAAAGATTGAAGATTCGGTGCGTGAGCTTGGCGGACTTTTTATCATCGGCACAGAGCGACACGAATCACGGCGGATTGATAATCAACTTCGCGGACGAAGCGGACGACAAGGCGACCCGGGCGCAAGTCAATTTTATTTGAGTTTGGAAGATTCGCTACTTAGAATCTTTGGAAGCGACAAGATTAAGGGCGTTATGGAAAAATTAGGGCTAAAAGATGGCGAACATATCGAGTCTGGCTTTATCACGCGTTCCATTGAAAATGCGCAAAAAAAGGTAGAAAATTTGCACTTTGAATCGCGCAAACATATTTTGGAGTATGACGATGTCGCAAATGAGCAACGCAAACTAATCTATCAATTTCGCAATCGCTTACTAGATGAAAACTACGATTTAAGCCACAAAATCGCAGAGGATAGGGAATTTGCGCTAAATAATATCTTGGGAAATTTGACGGATTTGGAGAGCGGAAACATAGAGGATTTTGACGCACTTCAATCGCAAATCGCAGAATTTTTTGGCGTGGCATTGCAAAATATCGCGCAAGATTTGAATCTAAGTGATTTAAAAGAGCAGATTTTGGCGCAGATTGCGAGTGATTACGAATCCAAAATGAGTGTTTTAGATGCAGAACAAAGGGGCGAGATTGAGCGAATCATATATTTACAAGTGCTTGATAGCGCGTGGAGAGAGCATTTGTATGTGATGGATAACCTAAAAACGGGCATTGGGCTTCGCGGATACAATCAAAAAGACCCACTCATCGAGTATAAAAAGGAAAGCTATAATCTATTTTTGGAGCTAAAAGATAGCCTAAAAATAGAGAGTGCAAAGATGATTCATATCATCAAACTTCGTGCAAAAAGCGATGAGGACGAGGAAAGAGCGCGTGAAATGTTGGAGTCAATGGAATCGCAAAATGACAATGTCGAGTTTAATAAGGACAATGATAGCACGACAAATGCGACAAAGCTAACGCCTATCCGCTCCAAAAAAATCGCACGAAATGACCCTTGCCCGTGCGGAAGTGGGAAGAAATATAAGCTTTGCCATGGGAAGAGTGGACCGAAAGTGGGAGAGTTAGCGAAATGAGTTGCGGTGTGGGCAATTTGTTCTGGGGTATGCAATTTGCGCTGTTTTTATACAAAACTGCACTCAATAGACTCCAAGTCTTATTTCGATTGTTTCGCATAAAAACAGCGCAAAGCCACACCGCCATTACTTCGATTGTTTTTCACGCGATTTGGCGATTCGACACGAATCTAAATTTTAAACATAAGCGCGGAAGTAGTTTTAGGCAAGTTCGTGGGTTGCGAAGCCACGAGCAAGGAAATAAGACTTGGAGTCTATTGACGAAGCGAGTGGCGAGACTCCCGCGAAATTGTCAAAGATACAACGCGATAAGGCTATCCCTTGCTTTTTAAATTCTTAGTCTCCAAATACCTGCGCTTTGACAAAACGCAACCTTTCATTTCTATCACCGCACTTTTAGCGTTTTTAGGTGTGGGCGTGGGGATTATGGTGCTAATTGTGGCGATGGCGATTATGGAGGGAATGATAAGGCATTTTGAAGAGCGACTTTTTGTGATGAATTATCCGCTTACGATTTTTGCTACGCAGAGAAATGCCGTAGATTCGGCACTTTTGGCGGATTTAGAATCCAAATTTCCGCATTTGAAATTTTCGCCATATCTCCGCTCACAGGGCGCGGTGAAACTTGGTAGCAATCTAAACGCTGGGCTTATCTTTGGCATTGATTTTAAGCGTGAAATCGCTATAAACAAAGTCCTGCGCGAAAAAAATGAAAATTTAGACTTTACTAAAAATTCCATTATTTTAGGCGAGAAAGCCATTAGAAATTCTGCGTTTAACTCCACGCTAAATTCCGCGCCCATTGGCATTGGCTCAAAGGTAACGATTATTTTCACACAGCTTCAAGCAAGTGGTATGTCGCTAATGCCACAAATGCGCCGATTTTCGCTTGATGGGACATTTAGTTCAGGGCTAAATGCCTATGATGAGGGCTATATGTATGTCGATATTGGTGAGCTGCAAAAGATTCGTGGGGTGGATTCGCGCGTGTATGACGGGATTCATATATATTCATCAAATCCCACGCAAGATATTGAAGCCATAAAATCCGCTCTGCCACAGGGCACAAGTATCGTAGGCTGGTGGCAACAAAATGGCAACTTTTTTAGCGCGATTGCGCTTGAAAAACGCGCCCTTTTCATCGTGCTAATGCTTATCATAATAATGGCGTCCCTAAATATCATTAGCTCTCTTATGATGGTGATAATGACGCGTAGGCGAGAGATTGCCTTGCTTTTATCGCTTGGCGCAAGTAAGCGCGATATTCAAGCGACATTTTTTTGGCTAGGCAATGCGATAGGGTTTAGCGGGATTATCTTTGGGGCGATTTTGGCAGGTGTGGTGCTACTTTTGCTATCCACATTCCCCATAATCTCACTCCCCGCTGATGTCTATGGTAGCTCAAAACTGCCCCTATATTTATCGCTAATCGACTTTGCGATGATAATTGTAGGCGGTGTGCTTGTCGTTTTGGCGTCATCATTTTATCCTAGTCGCAAAGCCGCACAAATAAATCCCCTAGCGACTTTGCGAAGTGAGTAATTTTTTTGCAAAAAATCGCGCTTTGGATTCTGCTAGGAATCTACGCAAATACACTATGGGCGGATTGCAGTAATCCAAGTGGCGATAAAATCGAATGCGATAATGTTTCTAGTGGTAATGTAAATTTTGAAATTAAATCAAGTGGCAATAAATTAAGTGCCAAAAATAGCACAAATAATTTAAGCGTTAGCGGTGGCAATCTCACGCTAACTTTCGCACCTAGCCTATCTAGTCTAACAAATCCGCCGTATTTATATTTGCTTATCACTTTGGATATTAAAGGCGGAATCACTAGCATAAATTACGATGTGGGAGGCAAAAATAATGGTATATTTGAATTGCAAAATAACGCACAGCTAAATGTAAGTGGTGGGATTTTTCAAAGCAATGCCGTCAAAAATATATCTAGCAATGGCGTTAATCTCACAAGTGGCACTCTAACATTAACAATGTTTGAAAATGGCGGTAAAGCAACTTTTAGCGGTGGGACAAGCACTATTACAACTTTGATAAATAATGCTAGTGGAGCAAATCTAACCATTTCAAAGGGCACTCATACAATCGGCACTTTAAGCAACGAAAAAGGCGAAGCGACAATCAGCGGTGGGACAAATACGATTCAAACTCTATCAAATAATGCAAATCTTACAATCAGCGGTGGCACAAAAAACGAAATCACAAGTTTTTATAATAGTGGGACTGCGACAATCAGCGGTGGCAATGATAATAAAATCACAAATTTACGCAATAGCGCGAATCTAAAAATCGAAAACGGCACAAATCAAATTACCACTTTTAGCAATGAAAAAGGCGAAGCGACTATTTCAGGCGGGACAAATACGATTGCGACTTTATATAATACCGCGAAACTTACAATCAGCGGTGGCACAAAAAACGAAATCACAAGCGCATTTTATAATTACGGCACGACAAATTTGAGCGCGAAACTCACGCTAGATTCAAATGCAAATCTTTACAATTACGGCACGATTTCAGGCAGTGGCACGATAAGCGGTGGGATTTTTAATCACTATGGAAAATTTAATAATTTCACGGGCAATTTTAACGGCGATTTGACTTTTAATAATATGACAAATCTTGCCATAAAAAACGGTGGCGATTTGGCGAGTCTAAATGTCAAAAGTTTTATAAATTCTTATGTTGGCAGAGATAGCAAACTAACGCTTGAATCCAAGCTAGAAACGCAAGGATTTACAAATGGGATTTTGGCAAATTTTACGATAAATAATGGCGGAAACCTTACCATAAAAGTAGGCGGGATGCAAACTATCACTTGCGATAAAGATAGCAAAAATTGCCCTTGCACAGGCGGACAATTAACTTGCAATATTGCGCTAACCGCCCAAAATGCAGGGGGATTTTTTACGCTTGAAAGTGGCAAGGTGGATTCTAAAATCGATTTTACAAACACGGGCTATTTGACAATCAACGGCGGGGATTTTATCGTAGCTACGAATAAATCGCTAAAAAACGAAGCAGGTGGTGTGATTTTGCTAAAAGGCGGGACAATAACAGGCAGTGTGCAAAATATCAGCGGTAGCTTTAAGATGAGCGGCGGGACGATTACAAATGCGCTTACAAATAATGGCAATTTTGATTTAAGTAGTGGGACGATTAGCGGTGCGATTAGCAATGTCGGCGGGACTTTTAGCATTAGTGGTGGAACAACTTCGGGGAATTTTACAAATCAAGTGCAAGAGATTCAAAATGTCGATAAAGACAATAAACCAACTACGAAAACCTACAAAGGCGCGAATCTTATCATTTATGGCACTGCAAAAATTACGAATCTTACAAATCAATCAAATCAATCGCAAAACGGCACAAAGAGCATTATTAGCATTGAGGGCGGAACATTAGAGAGCGCGAATCTTACAAATACAGGGTTGATTCAAGCGATTCGTGGGAGTTTAAATGCTACGACTTTAAAAAATAATGGCGGGGAGATTGTCGCATATAGTGGCGGTAGCATTACAGCGCAAAAATTTGAATGGGGCAGTGGAATCGTCCGCTACATTAACGGACACAGCGGAACTTTAAACCTAAATAATATCACAATTACCGCGAATCGATCCACGCTAAATATGGATTTTTCGCTATCGCCCATTGTTTTTGGAAAGGAATATAGTGTGATTAAGAGCAATTCAAGCCCCACGAATCTAAATAATCTAAAAATTACAAGCAATGTGAATGCGAATCTGCAAGATTCAAACAGTCTCACATTTACCAAAACCTACAAAGATAACTATATTGTGATAAGCACGGAGTTTAAAAACGCAAATTCGCCCCTAAACTCGCTACTTTCGCCACAGGCACTAGCTACGCTAGGCGACAAAACCGCACAATTTGATGCGCTAAAAAGACTTGATTCAAGCGAAATTTTGTCGCATATCATCTCAAATCCGCAAAAAGTCGCCACTGATTTAAAAAAAAGCAACGAATCGGTTGCGATAAATCACACGAAAAATTCGCACCTAAACCTTGCAAACTCGCTAAATACGCTAAATCGCCTTAACAAATCCGCCACGCCCCGCAAACTCGCATTTAGCGACATTTTGCGCCCAAATTATAATTTCGCACAACGCAATTTAAACACACAAAAACCCAAAAATCCGCTGATAAAATTTGCAAATTTTGACGAATCCACCTCCGAATCTAGTGCCGAATCCGAATCAAACGAAACCTATACACTTGAAGACTTGAAAGCCGACTACGATGAGCAAGTCGAAGCTGCAAAACTTAAATATAATCAGCTAATCGACTACAATAACAATCTCTATGGTTCGATTTTTGGGGTATTTGGCGACTTTGGCGGGATTGAAACAAACGCGTATGGCATCCTTGCAGGATATGACACAAAAATCACAGACGCCATAATCATCGGCGCGAATGTGTCTTATGCCTTTGCAAGCAAAGCGCATAATATCGGCGTGGGAGGCTATGGCAGGGCGTTTTTGCAAAATAGCGAAATCGACTTTTCTCTAAATTTCAACTACGCGCTAAATGACTACAAAACGCAAATGTTTGGATACACGCAAAGCGCGACATTTCACAGCTTTGGTTTTAGCGCAAATGCGGATTATGGCTATCTTTTCAATGTCTATAAGTCGCAGTTTTTTAAGCCCTTTGGTGGGCTAAATCTCTACTATGCAAATACGCCTAGCTATGCAGAGAGTGGGAAATACGGACGCGCGATTGATTCGCAGCATAGCTTTGAGTTAAGCATAGATTTGGGCGCGGAATATCGGGCATTTTTAAAGCGCAATCAATATCTTTACGCGCAAGTAAGATTCGAGCAGTTTATCGCAAATCTCTCAAATGGGCTAAATATGAGCTTTGTGGGCGATGGGAGCAAATTTGAACTTGCCAAATACAAGGGCTACAAAAATTACTTGCAATTCCTTGTGGGCGGGGACTTTGCGATTATCAAAGATACGCTAAGCGTTACCATAAATGCAGGATATAAAATGACACTTGCCAAGTCGCGCGTGGATTCGCGGGAGATTGATGAGCGATATATTAGCGTAAGCGCGGGAGTGAAGTATCTATTTTAGATTTGCTTGTGGCAAATGCAAGTTTAAAAACCGCAAAACTTACCGATTCCGCCGTAAATATTTCACAACTCTATCGCCTATGCTTTGCACCACTTGCACCAAAATGATTATTGCCACCACGCAATATGCCAAAATATCGGGGCGATAGGAGTAGTAGCCGATTCGCATTGCCAAATCGCCAATGCCTCCAGCACCCACTGCACCTGCCATAGCTGAATAGCCTATAACGCCGATGATTGTGATAGTTATGGCATTTATGAGCGAAGGCAAGGATTCGGCAATCATTATTTTTATAATTGTGAGATTATCCGCGCCAAGTGCTATTGACGCCTCAATCAAACCCTTATCCACTTCATCAAATGCACCCTCAAAAAGTCGTGCGATAAAAGGAATCGCCGCAATGCTTAATGGGATAATCGCCGCATTTACGCCGATACTTGTGCCGACAATAAGCCTAGATAGTGGCAAAAGCACGATGATTAGGATTATAAAAGGAAATGAGCGAATGATATTGACAATCCCGCCGATTAGAAAGTTTAAGGCTGGATATGGCGTAAGATTCCCACGCTTTGTAATGCAAAGCAGGATTCCAAGTGGCAATCCAAAAAGGACGGCGATAGCACAACTAACGCCCACCATATAAATCGTCTCTCCCATTGCCTTTAAAAGCACAGCAAAAATCTCGCTAAATGGTGTCTTTGGGTGGATAAAGAGATTTATAAAATCAAGCATTTTTGTCCTTTTTGATATTTTCTCTTTCACATAGCGTGAGATGAAATTAGCTCTCTTGTAACTTCATCTTGCGGATTTGCAAAAATGTCCTCCACTGCACCAGATTCGACAATCTTGCCATTGCTAATCACGCACATTTTGTTGCAAATCGCCTTTATGACATCAATTTGATGCGTGATTAGGATAATGGTAAGATTTAGACTGCGCTGAATCTCACGCAATAGGTTTAAAATCGACTTTGTAGTTTTCGTATCAAGCGCACTTGTGGCTTCATCACATAGCAATAAATGCGGGTGATTTGCTAACGCCCTTGCGATTCCTATGCGCTGCTTTTGTCCGCCACTTAATTGACTAGGATAATAATGCGCCTTATCGCTCAATCCCACAAGCTCCAAAAGCTCTGCCACGCGCGATTTTATCGCGCTTTTATCCCACTTTGCAATTTCTAACGCAAAGGCGACATTTTCAAAGGCATTTTTTGAACTCATCAAATTAAAATGCTGAAAAATCATACCGATTTTTTGTCGTTCGGTGCGCAAATCTTTGGGAGATAGCATCCGCAAATCCTTGCCATTGACGATGACTTCGCCACCGCTAGGCGATTCAAGCAAATTTATCGTGCGAATAAGAGTGCTTTTTCCTGCGCCACTAAAACCGACAATGCCATAAATCTCGCCACTTTCCACGCGTAAATTGATATTTTTTAGCGCGTGAAAGCCATTTGGATAGATTTTTTGTATATTTTTTAACTGAACCATTTTTGCTAAATCCTAAATTATTACAAATCTGCTATTTTGCAAGGCGATTCGATTCGATAAAATCGGCAAAACAATCCAAAAAAATAGATTGCCACGACTTGCTTTCGCAAGTCTCGCAATGACAGGGAGTTTTCATTTTAGATTCACACGAATCTGCAACTTTTGACAAAGTCGCAAAATCTCGCAATGACGATTCGGGCAAATCTACCCTACCACTGAAATCTTCCGCCCAAGTTTAATTTAAAATAATTTGGCATTCGCACTCCATTTGTGTATTGTCCTAAATCTACGAGTTTTGCGCTAGTTTGCAGACTAAAATCTAGGAAATGCACGATATTCATACCCATTGTAAAAATGGGTCCATAAGGATTTTTGTGCATATCGCCCATCACGCCAAAGCGGAAATCTACCCAATTTAAGTCTAAAATCACGCCACCGCCTACCATTTGATTAAATTTATTTGGTTCTAGCGTCTTATTTGGCGTCAAATCCATATCCAGCAAAAATGTCAGCTTCCACACCTCCGCACTAAATCCCGCGCGCACTTGCGGGAGAATGCGATATTTGCCATTTGCGGTATTTATCTGTGGCGCATTTAGATTTTTCGCCACCAAGCCCACGCCAAGCCATTTCATAGTCCAAAGCATTCCTAAATCTATCCCAAAAGTATGCGTATAGCGGAGATTGTTGCTGATATTGCCAAAGTCTATTTTAAGATTTTCAAAGTCAAATTTTTGCGAATTATCCATACTTGTAGCAAAGATATATTTGAGAGTCGCGCCCAAGTGCAAATCGCCGATAGGAAGTGCTATGGTATGCCCATAAGCCACAGGGACTTCTGCGATAAGTAGCCCATTTGCGTGGAGCTTGTGATTAGCATTTGGCGATAAAACCGAGCTATTATTAAATTTTGTCTCATCCGAACCACTAATAGTTATCTTATCGCCATCTGTGCCGACTTCAAAGTAATTGCTATTATTGCCTGTGCCACCTGCTGTATTGCCACTGCTACCATTTATGATGATTTTCTTGTGTGTGCTATCTAGCTCCACACCTGCGAATCCATAGACATTTGCAATTAGCCCCATACCGATTGCGCCACGATTTTTACTGCCTTTGATATGCCACGCAATGCCGTTATTTGAGCTGATATTTAAGCCATTTTTATTTATCGTATCGACAATGGTAAAAAGGCTATCAAGTGCTGGGCTAGTGCCTTTGGAGATTTTTATGCCGCCGCCGATTTTGTTTATAATAGTGCTTAAATCTGCCGTGCCATCTTTTAGTCCTTCTACTAATCCTTTAATATTAGTTGGGTCTAGATTTTTTACAATGTCATCTAAAATATCAAGTCCTACGCTAGGTCCTTTTTCCCCTGCGGTTTTTTTGATTGCGTCTTGCAAGTCTTTTTTGATAGTGCCTAAATTGTCTTGTTTTAGCCCTTGTGCTATTTCATTTAGTTGCTTACTTGTGCAATCATTAGTCCCACCATTGCCTCCATTGTAGTATTTGCATAGATATTTTTTTAAGTCTGCGTCGCTTGTGCCTTTTGTCCCACCTGCGCCACCTGCGCCATTAGTGCCTGTAAGATTTGCCAAAACATCGCCCAAAAGCCCTAAATTTGCAAAATTCCAGCTAGTCCCATTTGCCCTTGTTTTCCCCCCCCCCATTTCTACCTTTAATATTTCGTGTGGTAACTGTGGCAGTTTTAGTAAGTCCATTTACTTCATCTTTGATATTTTTTAGTGCATTTATATCAATGGAGGCGAGTTCTAGGACATTGCTATCAGCATAGCCAAAGCCAAAGCTATATGCGATACTTGCCTTGCGATTTGCGCCTAAAAGCGCGGGATTGTAATACACCGCCCACGCATTTTTCTTATACGCTACACCAGCACCGCCCACAGATTCTGGAGTATTGCCAAGCTGCCCAAACTCTAGGGCGAAAATATTGCTAACTATTAGCGCGATAAATGCTAATTTTTTCATAAAATCCCCCTTTTAATTTTTGTGGATTGCTTTGATTTGCATTTGCGAATCTCGCAATGACGATTCATTCTGCTTTGTCATTGTGAGACTTGCGAATGTAAATCGTGGCAATCCAAAATCATTTCATTTTCTCCAATCGTTAATCGTGTGTAGTCAAAACCTTGCTCATAAAAAATATACAAAACGCAACGCCACACATTCCAAAAATTACAAGAGATAAACCCATCATTTCATTTTCTCCAATCGTTTAATTTCTTTGCTTATCAACCATACGATTATACAAAACGCCACTATCAGCGCAATCATACTTGCAAACGCAACGCACCATTTAGTAAAGCTAATCGTTTCGTAAGTAACAAAAGCATAGCCAATTACCGCAAATAATACCGTTAAAATCACACCCATTGCGACTATAAAAGCATTGATTTTAGATTTTACCGCATCTTTTTTGCTCATACCAAAATCCGCCAAAACTATATTGAGTTTAATGTTTTTAGAGCAAAACACGCACAAAATATAAAACCCAATATTCCAAATATCACAACAAATAGACCAATCATTTCATTTTCTCCAATCGTTAATCGTGTGTAGTCAAAACCTTGCCCATAAAAAACACACAAAAAACAAGACTTAAAAACGCAAATATCAAAACAAACACACCAATCATTTAATTTTCTCCAATCGTTTAATTTCTTTTTTAATCCACAATATACACGCACACATAAGCATATCTAATCCAATCACACCAGCTAGAACCAAGCACCCATCGACAAAATCAAAATTTCGGCGATGAATAAAAATAAATCCAATAACAGCCAATAGTGATGTCATAAACACCACCATTGCAGCTGTAAGTATATTTATCGTAGCTTTGCTTGAATCTTTCTTGCTCATCTCACACCCTAAAAGCTAAAACTTCCGCCGAGTTTGAATCCAAACTCTTGTGGGATATTTTTAACCGCTTTTGACATTTTTGTGCCTGTGAAAAATGCAAAGTCTAAGTAGCCAAAGCCCACTCCCGCGCTAAAAAGCCACCCATCCTTTGCATTTTTCTCTTTTATATCTTTACTTGCGCCAAGTCGCAAGTCCAAAAGTCCCGCATTTAGCATTGCCCCAAAGCTGATATACTGCACTTGCCTACGAATCACAGGATTTGCCGTGCTATCTACTTTGGTATTAAATCCACCAAATTCGTAATTTGGCTTTAAGTCAAAATCCATTGCCAAAGTCGTCATAGGAATCGCCCTTGTAGAAATGCCTAGTCGATATTGCGCATCCATTTTTAGCTTGTCATTATTTGCAAGTGCGCCGTTTGTATCAACTAATCGTTGCGCTTTTAGAACGGGCGAATTTAGATTTTTCCCTACTATACCGATTACTAGCCATTCATTTGGCAGTGCATAAGCTAAACCTATATCAATCCCAGCCGTGTTTGTCCGTGCGCCTGTGGGCGATTTGAAAATGTCGCTAAATGGATTTGCGATATTAGTGTCTTTTGTAAGCTTTATCTTGCTAGAGCTATGCCCAGCGTAGATGTATTTTAGTGCGATTCCCGCGTGAAAAGTCCCAAATCCGCCTGTATAAACCTGCATAGTGTAGCTTAATGGGATTTCAAGCGTATCTAGCGTGTTTGTAACCATAAAGGCGTTAGTTGCGTTGCTAATGTCTGTTGTGTTTGTTTGGAGATAGCCTGTGAAATTTACCGCACTACGCTTTGTGTAAAATAGCCCCACGCCAATGCTATGGCTAAGTCGTGCGCTAACTGTCAAAGGCACTTGCAAGACAAGTCCATTTTCGCTAGTGAGTGCGACTTCGTTGTCGTTTAGTAGCGTGTTTATGGTGTTTATAGAGTTTGTGTCGATAGCACCTAAATCAAAATTTTTTATTTCGCTTAATCCGTGCTCTTTTACTCGCGCACCAAATGAATAGCCGACTTTGAATCGATTATCCACGCCTTGCAAGGCGGGATTGTAATACAATCCCCACGCGGAGTTTGCTATGCCTACACCAGCTCCGCCCATTCCAAAGCTACGATTACCCATATAGCCAAATTCAAAGGCGTTTGCGCTAATTGATAGTGCCGATATAATCGCACAAGTTGATAGTAACTTTTTCATTTTGTCCTCCTTTGTATCTCGCCTATTTTGCTATCAGCACAGGGATAGGCGATGCTGAGATAAATAAATCTTGATGCGAATTAAAAATGCGGTGCAAAATCGAGCTTTCACTCTCACCTATGACTAGCAAATCGTGCGTTTCGGCAAGCTCTAGCAAAATATCAGCCGCATTTCCACGCTTTATAATCTTATGCGTCTTAATATTATGCTCTAAAAATTTCGCTTCAAATTCGCTCAAAAGCTCATCGGATTCGACATTTTGCGCCGCAGCAATATTTTCATAATCATAAACGCCAGATTCAGCATAGACTAGCACCTCGCTAACCACGCGAAGCAGTGAAATCTCAAACTCTGCCACGCCACTAAATAGCTTCACAAGGCAACCCACTGCCTTTCTGCATTCCTCCGTGTCGCTCACGCCAAATAGAATTTTTTTCATTCCTAAACTCCAAAAATAAAACTACATTTAGCGCAAAATTCAAATTTTTGCGTAAATATATCGGGCATTATAGCGAAAATTTGCATAAATTTGTTTTATATTTTTGGTGGTTTTTTAAAGGTGTGATTTGGGTATTGAATCGTAATTCAAGTCTGCGGATTTTTTATTTGTCATTGTAAGAATCGCGCTAGTCAATTCGTGGCAATCCACCTTTATTACGCGTTGATTTGCGCTTTATAAGGCAAAATGCGAATTATCTCGCCTTTTTTGACAAAATCTTTGTTTTGAATAATCGCCAACGCGCTACTTTGAAGCAGTGGGGCGACTTGCGCACCCTGATATTTGCCACCATTAAAGGCGACAAACTGCGAATCGCTCACGCTCCCAAGCATAATATGCGCCGTGCCTTTTGTCGTCCTAAAATCCGCGCTATTTGGCATTTCGTGCGATTCAAGTAGCGAATCAAAATCCCTAAACGCAATCCCGCTAAATTTCGCCACCAAAATCGGCAGACAAAAATAGCTTTGTAAAAACGCACCTATGGGATTTCCGGGCAATGATAAGATAAAACAATCTTTGCGATTCATACCAAATTTTGATAGCACCACAGGGCGTCCGGGCTTGATATTTATGCCGTCATTTAAAATCTCCGCGCCGATTTTCTCAAGCACCGCGTGGATATAGTCCTTATCGCCCACGCTAACGCCCCCGCTTGTGATAATAATGTCATATTTTTGCACTGCTTTTTTGAGTGCGGATTTAAGCGTTTTTGCGCTATCGCCTAAAATCCCGCCGTATTTGATTTTGCAATTTAGCTCCCCAAAATTTGCGCGGATAAAATGCGAATTTATATCATAAATTTGATTGTTTTTTAGCTTTGAATCTAGGGGCGCGATTTCATTGCCACTGCCAAAAATGATAATTTGGACGCACTTTTTCACACGCACCTTGCTAATGCCCTGTGTTGCAAGAATGCCGATGGCATTTGAATCCAAAACCGCGCCTTTTTTTAGCAAAATTTCGCCTTTTTTGAAATCCTCGCCACAAAATTTTATGCACTGATTTTTAAAAGGTTTTTCTTGCAAAATCGCTTCATTGCCACGAATTGTAACCTTTTCTTTTTGCACTATACAATCGCAGTTTTTTGGCACTTTTGCGCCCGTCATAATGCAAAACGCATCATTTTTTTGCAAAATATATTCGCTAGAATCGCCTGCAAAAATACTGCCCTTAATCTTATAGCTTTTGTAAGGATTTGCGCCCTTTTCAAAGCGAATCGCATAGCCATCCATCGCAGAATTATCAAAGCACGGGATAGGAATCTTGCAAGTGATATTTTCGCTTAAAATTCGCCCCTTTGCCTTTAAAATGCTAATGCGTTTTTCGCCCTTGTGTGCGACTTTTAGCCCACTTAAAAACTCCAAATATTTATCTAAACTCATCATTTTAAAACTCCATTAACCTAATCATTTTGTAAGATTCAAAGATTTTTTGCGCCACCAAATCCGCATTTTCAAGCACTTCAAAGCTTACAGCGCACAGCTCACGCGCTTGTTTTGGGCTAAACCCAAGCGATAAAAGCGTGTATGATGGCTTTATAAAGCCCAAAGCGCAGTCTTGGGAAGCCTGAATAAAGATATTATCCAAATACAAATGCTCAATCAAATATCGCGTGTTTATATGGCGGAGGCGCAGTGGAAGCGTTTGTGGGGCAAAATCGCGCGTAAATAAATCAATATCCTTGCCAAAAAGCGACTTTAATTTTTCAAAAAGTCCATAGCTTAAATCCACGCTAAATTTCTTTGCCCTGCGCTCATTTATCGCGCCCAAAAACGCCTCGCTAACGCCATTTTTGTGAATCGTAGAAGTGTAAATCTTATCAGCAATAATTAGCCCAAAATCGCGTGGCAATCCCAAAGGAGTGGCATTTACAAGTAAAATATTTGCTTTATCACGCTCTATTTCTAGCCCCAAAGCAAGAGCATAGCTAATATCAAGCGCAAGGGTTGCGTTACGAATCTCTGGGATTTGATTGACGCTAAAAATGTCCTCGTTTATGAGCGGAGCAATCATCAAAATCTCATCTTTTTGCTTATCGCTTGGCAATAAAATATCGCCTTCCAAAAGTTTCGCACTTGAAGTAAGCGCGATTAGCTCGACAAATGGGCGCACAATCTCTAATGCCCTGCGAATCTCATAATGCAAAGTGGGGAGAAAATAGATTTTTTTAAACTGCAAAAATAGCTCGACAAACCCGCTAGAAGTGAAACTAAAAGGCATAGCATATTGTTTGCCAAAATGCTTTTTAAGGGCATTTCGCGCAGATTCTACGCGCTCAAAATGCTCTTTATCCGCAATGGAGCTAAATGTAAAATTTGGATTTATAAGCTCGGTAAGTGCCTTATCTAGCGGTGGATTTTGCAAGTAATCAAGGCGAATTTCCATAATTTAAACTCTATATAGTAAATTTTGTGTGATTGTAGTGAATTTTAAATAAATTTGTAGAATTTGGTGGAGCTGTGGGGAATTGAACCCCAGTCCTAAAATACTTAGCAAAAGACCTCGACATACTTAAAGGCGAATCTTAAAAATCTTTTTATACTTACCAAGATTCAAAGCAAATATAAGCAATTTAGGGTAAAACTTTGCCTTTATCGCCCCAAATATCGATAAAAGCGCATCTAGCGAAAGGTTAGAGATTTAAGCGAATGCTAGAAATCCGCCAAATCCCGCTCCGAAAGATTAGTTAAGACTACGCAGCTTTCGCGTAGGCTGGAGCAAGTTTGCTATTGTTAGCGTTTAAATTTAGGTGATAATTTTACAGATTTATCAAACTGGTATGCAATCTAATGCCGAATTATCCTAGTCGAACGCCAATCAGCCCCAAAAGAGCAAGTATTTTGAAAATTAAAAAGAACAAAATCGTCAAAATTACAATTTTTTAAAGTGCGAATTTTATAATTTCACGCGAATTTTGTCAAATATCAAGTTAGCAATGCAAATCAAAATCCCCCACACTTTATTTGTGTGTGTGGGGGATTTGGCTTTATTTAGCTAATTTAACCACTCTATCCCAAACTTACACATTAAATCACAAAAATCCACTTCATTATTTCCCCCACCCTTGCGGAGGGGGATTAAGGGGGCGGGTAAGTCCCATTATTGCGAAACCTTGCGATAGCAAGACGAAACAATACAAAAATCAAATGCAAATACAACCCCGTCATTGCGAGATTTTCGCTAGAAAATCGAAGCAATCTATTTTAGCGATTATAAAATTCTTACGATTCACAAATTCGCATAATTTAGATTGCCACGAGAATCCTGCGGATTCTCTTGCAATGACAAATTTTAATTTGCTTTGAATGCGCCTAAATTTTTGCATTATTTTTTAGCATTTTTTGCTAGAATCTTGCTTTTAATTTTTTGCGACTTCAAAAGGAAATTCAAATGAATTTAGAATCTAAAATGTCAAATACCTTGCGATTTTTAAGTGCGGATATGGTGCAAAGGGCAAATAGCGGACATCCCGGCGTGGCTATGGGACTTTCTGACTTTCTTGCTGTGCTTTCAAAGCACCTAATCCACAATCCAAAAAATCCACGCTGGATAAACCGCGATAGACTTATTTTTAGCGGCGGACACGCAAGTGCGCTTCTTTATAGCTTTTTGCATTTAAGCGGATATGATGTAAGTTTGGAGGATTTGAAAAATTTTAGGCAGTTAGATTCTAAAACGGCTGGACATCCAGAATACGGACTAATTGATGGCATAGAGATGACAACAGGACCGCTTGGACAGGGCGTTGCAAACGCTGTGGGATTTGCAATGGCTTCTAAATACGCGCAAAAACTGCTAGGCAAAAATCTTATAAATCACAAGGTTTATTGCTTTTGTGGCGATGGCGATTTGAGCGAGGGCATAAGCTATGAATCTTGCTCTCTAGCGGGGCTCCATCGGCTAAATAATCTTATTTTGATTTATGATAGCAATGATATTACAATTGAAGGGAGCGCGAAAATCGCTTTTGATGAGAGCATAAAGGCGCGGTTTTTGGCGCAGAAATTTAGCGTCATTGAAATTGATGGACATAATTTTAGCAAAATTGATTCAGCCCTAAATCGCGCAAAAAAGGCGACAAAACCCACGCTTATAATCGCTAAAACCAAAATCGCAAAAGGCGCATTAGAGCTAGAGGGTAGCCATAAATCTCACGGCGCACCTTTGGGGGTAGAGATTTTAAATAGGGCTAAAAAAATGGCAGGGGGCGAATTTGTAGGCGAATTTGCGATTCCAAAAGATGTCAAAATCGCCTTTGAGAGCGCGATTGAAGTAGGCGATATGCACTATAAGATTTGGTGTGAAAAACTGCAAAAATCTGGCAAAAAGACTCTGCTTAATTCGCTACTAAATCCAAACTTTGATTCGCTAAAACTCCCGCATTTTAGCAAGGCAGACTATCCAAAAGGTGTCGCTACGCGCGTAACAAATGGCATTATTTTAAATGCGATTAGCGAATCTCACAAAGGATTTATCGGTGGCAGTGCGGATTTAGCCCCGTCCAACAATACTGCGCTAAAAAATAGTGGCGATTTTCCGCGTGGCGCGAATCTGCACTTTGGCATAAGGGAGCACGCAATGGGCGCGATTTGCAATGCGATTGCGGCTTATGGGCTTTTTACGCCGTTTTGTGCGACATTTTTCGTCTTTAGCGATTATATGAGCCCAAGTGTGCGAATCGCGGCAATTAGCCACTTGCGCGTTTTTTATATTTGGACGCACGATTCTATCGGCGTGGGCGAAGATGGCGCAACGCACCAGCCTATTGAGCAATTAAGCCATTTTCGTGCAATGCCAAATTTGCTAGTATTTCGCCCAAGTGATGGCAATGAAAATGCGCAGTGTTGGCAAATCGCTTTGGCACAAAATCTCCCCTGTGCTTTTGTGCTGTCGCGTCAAAATCTGCCTATTTTAGATTCTCAACGAATTGATTGTTCGCGTGGCGCGTATATTGTAAAGGATTTTGATAATGCTTTGAATCGTGGCGATTTGTGCAAAAAATGCGTGATTTTATCAAGTGGTAGCGAAGTGCATTTGGCTTTGGAGTCTGCAAATCTATTAGATGGCGTTGCTGTGCGCGTGGTTTCTGTGCCGTGCTTTGATTTGTTTATAAAGCAAGATAGCGCGTTTATTGCGCAAATTTTGGGGTGCGATTCAAGTGCATCTGCAAAAGATTCAAAGCCCAAAATTTTCGCGCTTGAAGCTTCACGCGGAATTGAATGGTATCGCTTTGCGGATTTTGTCATCGGTATGGATAGTTTTGGATGTAGCGGCAAAGGCGAAGCGGTGTTTGAGCGATTTGGATTTAGCAAAGAGCAGATAACAAAAACGATTTTGCAAAATCTATAAAAATCTCCAAAAATCTATGAATCTATTTGTTTTTTCAAGCCACAGGGCATTGCTAAATTTCTGCAAAGAGCAAAGTAATGATTCGCCGTTCCTTGCGCCCTGCAAGAGTGTGGGCGATTTTTTTAATGACATAGTGATTTTTGAAGGTGCGAAGTTACCCAAAAATCTGCGCTCTCTTTTTTTGTGGAATGCCATTCAAAATTTTGAAGCCACAAATATTACGAATATTGGCTTTGATACGACTTTTCTGCGCTTTTTGGAGGGTTCAAATTTTATCTTTAAATTTTTTGATGAGCTAGATTGCGCTTGTGTGAAAATTAGCGACATTGATGCAAATGACACTTACGGCGATTACAGCGACCATTTGCGGATTTTGGAGGGGATTTATGGTGCGTATAATGATGAGCTAAAAAAGCGCGGATTTTATGATTATAGTAGCGATTTTCGCCTAAATGAGCCGTATTTAAGGGCGTATCAACATATTTTTATCTACATTGACGGAGTTTTAAGCACCAAAGAGATGCGAATCTTGCGCGAATGCGCGGATTTTACAAATATCGTGCTTTATTTTACTTGCACGAAATATAATGCGAATCTTTTGCAAAAAATGCTTGGACATTCGCTAGATTGTGGCTTTAAATACAGCTTTAATCTAAATAATGGCGAGATTTTACAGCTTGAAAAATTGCACCAAAAAACACAAAGCATAAATTTATATAGCTTTGATTTGCGCGTAAGTCAGGCACTTTTGGTGATTGCAAAAGTCAATGAATGGCTTGGCGAAAATATTAACGAAAACACCGATAAAAGCGAAAATCAAAGCAATTTTGCCGTGATTTTGCCTGATGAAAAATTCGCCAAATATTTGCAACTTTTTGATGAAGCTAGGAATCTTAACTACGCTATGGGTTTTAGCGATGATAGGCTCATCAAAAAACTGCGCGATTTGCGCAAAAAATGTGATGATATGAATCCAAAAGAATTACTTGATTATATTTTGACGCATTTTACGCTGGAAAATGAGCTTGAGATTCGCACTATGCGGGATATTTTGGAGCGTTTGAGTAATGATGAGATTATTGAATTTTTGCTTCAAAGTGTGGCAAATCTAAATGATAATAGTGGCGGAAAAGTGGGCGTTTTTGGTGTGCTTGAAAGTCGCGCAATGAGCTTTGAAGGCGCAATTATCGTGGATTTTAACGATGAATTTATTCCGCGCTTAAATGACAATGATATGTTTTTAAACTCCGCCATTCGCACCCGCCTAAACCTCCCAACCTTGCGCGATAAAGAGGATTTGCAAAGGCATTATTATTTTATGCTTATAAATGCTACAAAGCGCGTGGAGATTGCCTTTTGCAAAAACGCGCTTATTTCAAGTCTGGCAAATGATTTACGCTCTTTGCCAAATGTAAGATTTGTCGAATCTAGCGGCGATAAAAAGTGGCGATTTTTCCCAAAAAAGCGCGTAAAAGATTATATAGATGATAAGATTATGGCAAAAAGTCTGCTAACAAGGCTTTCAGCATCCGCGATAAAGACATTTTTAGAATGCAAACGCAAATTTTATTTTTCATATTTATGCAAAAATTTGCGTGGTAGCGAGGAAAAAGAGGAATTTTTAGGCACAAAGATTCATAAATTTTTGCGCGAAATGGGGAGCGAATTTGATTTGCGCAAAATCGCGCCACTGCTTGAATTAAGCAATATTGATGATAGACTTGATTTAGAAATCACACTTTTGCAATTAAAGCCATTTTTTGAAGCACAAAAATCCGCGCTTAAAAACGGCAGGAAAATCATCGCATTAGAGCAACGCAAAGAATTTAAAATCGGCGATTTTGACTTTGTGTGTGTGGTGGATAGAGTGGATAAGATTGGGGACAAAAATGGCGTGGATTGGACGATTCAAATCATCGATTATAAGCTAAAACGCGATTTTAGCGTGAAAAATGAGGGATTTTTGCAACTTTTAATTTATAAGATTGCTTTTGAGAGCGAATATGGCGCAAATCGCGTGGAATGCCTTTATTTTGATTTGCTAAAAAACAAGGCATTTGTTATGGATAAGGAGGCGGAGGCGGAGGCTAGAGCGATGTTAGATTCGGCACTTTTGGAGTTAGGCGGCGAAGTGGATTTTAGTAAATGCGAAAGCAAAAATCCGTGCAAATACTGCGAGTATGTGTATTTGTGTGATAGGTATTAAGCTATTTTATTTTTTAATCGCCCTAAAATAAGCGATTTCAATGTCGTATAATTCATAGCGAATAGCCTTAAAAATCTCGCAAATTTCGCCATTTACGCTAGATTCTGCACAACAAGGGGCAATAGATTTGTTAGATTCACTGCTAGATTCGCACAAATCCACCATAAAATTTTTTGCAGAATCTAGCTTAAATATTTCCTCCAAAACCCTTGCGGATTCCTCGCTTCGCTTAAAATTTGCCATTGCTATATCACGCAAATTTTCGCGCTTCATCTCACTAGAGCTTGATTTTTTAAGAATGTCGTTTTGTATGTCGCGATTTTGTAGCAACGAATCCGCAAGATTTGCATTATTGATTCGCACTCTGTGGCGCAGAGTTTTGAGCCGACTTGCCAAAGGCAAATCATTTAAAATATACCTTGCAATGTCCTCTATGACGCGAATCCCCTCTCTTAAACGATTTAGATTCGCGTCAATTAGCCGTTTTTCACTCTCTATTTGCATAGCCTAGTATGTTTAGTAGGCTCACAAAGAGATTATAAACATCTAAATAAAGGCTGATTGCCGCCATTATCGGGCTATCATAACGACCGCGAATGATATTTTGCGTATCATAAGCAATATAGAGCGTAAAAATTATTGTAGCAAAGCCAGAAATTACCACGCTAACTAACCCAGCGTTTTGAAAGCCAAAGAATGCTCCCGCTACCAAATTGATAAGACTTGCTACGACAATGCCTATAAGAGCAATAAATAGGATTTTGCCCCAGCTTGATAAATCGCTCTTTGTTTTAATCGCATATAGCGACATAATGCCAAATACGATTGTAGTGCCTAGCAACGCTTGTGCGACTATGCTAACCCCCGCAGGGAGCGCAAGGACGCTATAAAGCAATGGCACTAACGCCACGCCTGTAAGGAATGTAAATGTGAATAGCAAAATCACATTTACCACAGGTTTGTCTTTTAGGAAAATCAGCGCAATTAGCGAGATAATTTCAAGCACAAAAATCCCAAGCATCGCGCCACCTGTGATATTTGGCGCAAAAGGAAGTGCGATATACGCGCCAATCGTGCCAAAAAGCAAACTTGCTGCAAAAAACTTGTAAGTTTCTTTTACAAAGCTAACTAGCGCATTTTCGCTTACGCGCTCTACGCCCACATCTTGTGTATAATTTCTATCATACAAAGCCATTAAAAATCTCCTTAAATTAAAATTTAAAAGTGCGATTATAGCCAAAATTTTTTAAATTGCAAGTTTTTGTTTGGATTTGCAATCTATATAAGCCAAAGTGCGAAAACCAAAGCATAAAAAACATTGTTTTTTTAAAGAAATTATAATAGAATCGCACCTTTTATAAAGCCACCGCAATTTTTAGCTTATTGCAGGGGCAAATCAAAGCACAATAGGCAATTTTAGATGACACGAAATAAGCTCATATCGCTTGGAATGCTGTATATGTTTTTGGGTGCGCTGTTTTTTTCGTTTATGAACTCCGCACTAAAAATTTTGTCCCAAAATATCACAATCCACGAAAATCTTTTCTTTCGTGGCATTACGATGACGCTATTTGTGATGCTAATGCTTTGGATTCGCGCTAAAAAGTCGCGCCACAAGCATCATCACAAAAAAGGCGGGTGGGGAAAGTTGCTCTTTCGCGCATTTGTCGGCACGACTTCGCTTTATGCAATGCTTTACAATGTCGAAACGATTCCGCTTGGCACAACAGTGGCTTTTGCGCAGACTGCGCCGATTTGGACGGCGATTTTTGCATTTTTGATTTTGCGCGAATCGCTTAGCCCTGCGCAGATTGCAAGTGTGTGCGTGGGATTTGTGGGGGTTGTTTTGATTAGCAATCCGCAGACTTCAAATCTCCCTATTTTAAATATTTTTTGCGGAATCATAAGCGGGATTTTCGCTTCACTTGCATTTATTAGCATTCGCGCATTAAAGGGATATTTTGATGATTTGGAGATTATGCTTAGCTTTGGGCTAATGGCGACACTAATGGGCTTTGTGATGATTTTACTAATGCAAGATTCGTGGAGCGTGTTGCAATTTAGAGACTGGTTTTTTATCGCGGTAGTAGGCATTATGGGGACAATCGGGCAGTATTATATCACACGCGCTTATACTTTCGCACCTGCTGGGATTGTCGCGCCCATTGATTACACGCGAATTGTTTTTAGCGCGATTTTAGGAATCGTGCTTGGCGATACTTTGCCAAATGCTTTCATAATCACAGGCATTTTCTTTATAATTTTATCAGGGATTCTTATCGCTCTGCCGATAATCTCACAGGAATTTCACAAAATACACAAATTCAAAGGATAAAAATGATAGATTTAGCAATGTTTAAGGACGCGCGGGAGCGGATTAGCGACATTATCGCAAAGACAGAGTTTAGCTTTGCTCCGCGTTTGAGTGAAATTGCGCAATGTAGGGTTTTTTTAAAAAAAGAAAATCTCCAAAAAACAGGCGCATATAAGATTCGTGGCGCATTTAATCGAATCTCTCGTTTGAGTGAGGCTGAAAAAAAATTAGGCGTAATTGCTGCAAGTGCGGGGAATCACGCGCAAGGCGTGGCATTTAGCGCGAAATATTTTAAGATTCGTTGCGTTATCGTAATGCCCGAAGCAACGCCACTTTTAAAAGTCCAAAGCACCAAAGATATGGGTGCGGAAGTGATTTTGGCTGGAGAAAACTACGATGAGGCTTGCAATCACGCACTAAAATTAGCCAAAGAGCAAAAACTCACATTTATCCATCCATTCGCAGATGAAGATATTATTGCAGGGCAAGGGACAATCGCGCTAGAGATGATTGATGAGCAGAGTTTAGATTTTGTTATCGTGCCTGTGGGCGGTGGTGGGCTAATATCTGGCATTTCAAATGTCTATAAAAATATTAGCCCCAAAACCAAAATCATAGGCGTTGTCGCGCAAGGGGCGCGAGCGATGTTTGATTCATTCCACGATAAAGTGATTCATAACGCTAAATCCGTGCATACAATCGCCGATGGAATCGCTGTCCGTGATGTAAATGAAAAAAATTTTAAGCTCATTTTAGAGTGCGTAGATGACATTGTAATGGTAGATGATGAGGAAATCGCAAATGCCGTGCTATTTTTGCTTGAAAAGCAAAAGCTAGTCGTTGAGGGTGCTGGAGCGGCTGGAGTGGCTGCGATTTTGCACCATAAGATTTACCCAAAGCCAAGCGATAAAGTCGGCATAATTTTAAGCGGTGGCAATGTCGATGTAACAATGCTAAATCTAATCATCGAAAAAGGCTTAATCAAATCGCATCGCAAATTGCAGTTTAAAACCGTTCTAATTGACAAACCGGGCAGTTTAGAGAAATTGACAACGATTTTATGTAAGGCGGAGGCAAATATCATCAAAATTGACTATAATCGAATCTCTACGACTATCGATTATGGGGATGCGATTATCACAATGACGGTTGAGACAAAGGGCAAAGAGCACCAAAATAAAGTGCGGGAGAGCTTGAAAAAAGCGGGATATAAGATTGATGAGTTTGATTGATAGAATCGTGCGAAAATGCAGTGCAATCAACAAAAAAAGTGCGAAATCTACCCACCCCCTAGCCCCCTCCGCAAGGGAGGGGGAATCTAAATTAGATTCGTGCGTAAGCACCCAAAACTCGTCCGATTCGTGGTGTGAAAAATCGGATTCAAGGTTGCAGTCTCGTGCAACCGCCGATTTTTTGCTAGAAGCTGATAAGCGAGGCTATCCCCCTAAAAGCGAAAAAGCGGCTGCTTTTTGGGAACACAATTTAAATGAAGTTGGGGGGAGCGGGTGCGGGGTGCAGCCCTTTTTGCGAGAAGATTCAAGTGAATCAAATGGACAAAGTGGCAAATACACAAAGGGACAATCGCGCATTAGCTTTGACAAATACGACTTTTATTTTTTAATCGTATTGCTTTCAAGCCTATTTGCACTTATCTATCTAATCTCTGGCGCAAGTATCAGCTATAAAGAAGCATTGCTTTTAGAGCAAGACAAAGCTCTAATCGCGCGACTTGCAAATCTCTCCATAGCGCAATTTGGCGCAAATGATTTCGCGCTAAAAATCCCAAATCTGCTTTTTCACGCGCTAAATTTGGTGCTAATCTATCTCATCTCAAATCGCCTTTTAAAATACAAGGGCGATTCGGTGCTGTGCGTAGTTATTTACGCTATCGTGCCGGGTGTGATTATGCAAGGTAGCATTTTAAATGAATCCATTATAATGCTTTTTATTGTGCTTTTGATTTGCTATATTGAGCTAATTAGTAAAAAAATAACATATCCATTTTTAGCACTTGCTGTATTTGTCGATGAAAGCGCGTTTATGCTATTTTTGGCACTATTTTTTTACGCACTTTTTAAAGAAAATAATGAAAGGCGATTCATAGCACGAATCTACGCAAATCTGCGCGTAAATCTAAAAATTTTAGTCTTTGCTATCATTTGTTTTGCGCTAAATTTATATTTGTTTGGCGTTGATATTTCTGGGCGTCCGCGTGGGAATTTTTTGGATATTTTTAGCGAATTTGCCCTACTCTACTCTCCCTTGCTGTTTGTGTATTTTATCTACACGATTTATCGCAATTTTGCTAAATACAAAGCAAATCTACTGCTTTTTGTAAGCGGGACTAGCATTATTGTAAGTATCATTTTATCCGTGCGACAGGACATTGACAAAGAAATTTTTATGTTTATGAGTTTGTGCGGGATTCCGCTAATGATAAGGCAGCTTTTAAGCGATATTCGGCTACGATTGCCACAATTTCAGCTAAATTACAAACGGCGATTTATTATCGTCATCGCGGTGCTTGTGCTTGAAGCGGGACTGCTTATTTTCTCCAAGCAAATTTATCGCTTTTCAAACGATGATGAGATTTTTTTAAATCAATTTTATATCGCAAAAGAAGTCGCAGACGAGCTAAAAAAGCGCGATATTTCGCGTGTAAGCGTGGAAGGTAGAATGCAAAAACGACTAGCATTTTATGGCATAAAAGATGGCGGACAGAATCTTCGCAAGGTAAAAAAAGGTGGCAATATTTTTGTCAAATATAATGGAAAAATTGTCGTTCGATACGCGATTTAGGGATTTTGACTATTAAAAGGGGAGCAAGATGAAAAAAATATTATTTGTGGCACTAATTTGTCTAGGGTGGGGGCAGAATCTATTAGCAGAAGTTGCTAAATCACAATCATTTGAATCCGCCGAATCTAAATCTGCCGAATCTTTTGGCGAATCCACACCCGAATCTATCGAATCTAAAACTAAATCACTTAAATCAAAATCCGCTGAATCTACCGAATCCACGCAAAATCAATCCACCGCAGAGCAAAGCACTTTATGGCAATCAAATGCAAATGAAAAATCAGGCGGATTCTTGGGCTTTGAGTATGGGCTAGGGCTTACCAAAGTTAGCATTGGAATGGGCGATAATGTCCTAAAAACCGCACATTTAAGCTCATACGCAAATATCATTGCTGGTTATCAGTGGTATTTTTTGGATAGAGATTGGGCGCATTTGGGATTGCGATTTGGCGTTAGCGTGGGCTATTCATCGTATGGCATTAAGAATAAATTCGTGCTATCTAGCGAAAATAGCAATAATGACACTTCGCTAGATGTGGAGGCACATAATGTGCGATATGGCGCGGACTTGGCGTTTGTGTGGGATTTTTTGGATTCTTATGCGCATACGCTTGGGATTTTTATCGCGCCTTTGGGTTTGGAGAGCAATACGATTTTAGGCACAATCAAAGAGCGCGTAGCCACGACAAGCACAAAGCACAAAATTTCCACGACTACCAAAATCGCCTACAAATTAAGCGCGGGGTTGCAGTATTCCTTTAAACGACATCATTTGCTATTTTTCGCATATAGGGGCTTGTATAATAATGGCAAAATCCCCAAAGGTGCGATAGATATTTATGGCGGTGTAGGGAGTGCAAGTATGAGTCATAGCGGATTTGTAGGATATGCGTATAAGTTTTAAAATCGCACTACAAATCCCACTTGCACACCGCCCTTGCCATTTGGTAAAATGGGCGTTGTGATTAGCTCTGCCTTTGCATTTTTGTTGTAAATATCAAAGAGTTCGCCAAGTCCTGTGTTTTGGATAAGGCTGCCTAGCGGGTCTAGTAGCCACACAACGATTTTTCCCACCCACCAGCTACCAAAAAGCTCATTGTCATTGCGATGAATGTAGCGGATTATCTGATAAAAGCCTTCGCCAAGCAGTGCGCCAAGTGCGGGAGTTAGGATTAAATCCTGCCAGCTGGGCACTTCCGCAAAACTCTCTAGCCCATATTCCCAATAAAATGTAGAAGCCACAAAGCTAAAAATCGCGCCCTCCGCCCAGCTAAATCCCGCCATTCGCGGTTGCAAGTAATAGATTGCACCGACATAAGGGTGGGCGACAAAGTTTAGCCATAGCTCATCTTTATCTACCACAGGCGAGTTTGCGACATTGCGGCGGTATTTTTTGAAAATTTTGCCAGATTTCATATCGGCGCGATTCCAATTTGAGACGGATTCAGGGAGCACATAGAGCGTCCCCATTGCTAAAAAACTTGCTACTGCGATGATTCCCACGCTTAAACCCAAATACGCGCCCCTATCACTTGGCTCATAATAAGTTGGCTTTTGTGTGATTTGATTTGGCGCGATTTGGGCATTTTTTAGCAAGTCAAGGGTCGAATCTTGGCTACAATACGAGAGATTCGCCACTAAAATAATGATTAGAAAAATTTTTAAGGCAAATTTTGCAAGATTTTGATGCGTTTTTGTCATAAATTTTTAACCTTTGAATCATAAAAAGCGCAATTTTACAATAAATTTTGCTATTTTTTTGCATTTTTTTGGGGTAAATTTTTTGATGGGTGTGAATCGCTGGAGTTACGGGGGGGGGGATTACAGCCTATAAAAAATCCAAAAAATAGGCGATTTTTTGCGTCCAAATTTCGCAAAATATCGCAATTTAGGGCAAAATCTCTTGACAAAAATTTGCATTTTCCCTATAATTCCGCCGTTCATAAACAAAATTCAACAAAAGGAGAAAAAATGAACAAATCAGACTTCATCGAAGTGGTGAAAAAAGTTGGCGGTTACGACACTAAAAAAGGCGCAGAGCAAGCGATTTCTGCTTTTACTGACGCTGTAAAACAAGTGCTAGTAAAAAAAGATTCAGTTGAGTTGGTAGGATTTGGTAAATTTGAAACTGCTGTTCAAGCAGCTAAAACAGGCAAAATCCCCGGCACTAAACAAACTTACACTACAAAAGAAAAAATGGTGCCTAAATTCAAGGCTGGTAAAGCACTAAAAGACGAAGTTGCTAAAATGAAAGTTACAAAAAAATAACTTTTGGCGACTTCTGCAAGGGATTTGAGCCTGTCGGGCTTGAATCCGCCCTATCTTTCAAATATCCGTTTTTAAAATCCCGCTTGTCCTCATAGCTCAGCAGGATAGAGCATTCGATTCCTAATCGAAAGGTCATTGGTTCGAATCCAATTGGGGACACCAAAAATACTATAATTTCGCGCTATCAAATTTTGCTATTTTTTATAAGTTTTTTGAATTAAAAATTTTTGTGATTTTTATTTTGCTAATGCAGAATATGGACTGCTAAAAACTGCGCTTTGCTCACAAATCCTGCGGATTGCATACCCACAAAGACAAATTGCCAAACAATCGCGCCTATTTTTTCTTTGCCTTTTTTAGCATAGTTTCTACGCTCCCACTATAAGGCATTTTATCAATGGGGATTGAATCGTCATTTAGCTTTTCAGGGGCTTCCGCGCTATTCATACTTGCCATCTCATCGCGCAAATCATCTTCAAAATAAGTATAGTGCATAGCCGCACTTATCACGCCCTTCGTCTTTTCGATGCGCTCTAGCAGGGCAATCTCACCACTTGTATCCTCCGCCTCAATCACAGCAATGATTGTATTGCCCTCCATTAACGCCACTTCCACGCCTTCGATTTTGCGCAGATTGTCCGCCGTGCGCTCTAAATCATTTGTGTTTATAATAATGCTTGAAATATTCATATTCTGCCTTTTATGTGATTGGATTTGCTTAGTTTGCGCCAAAAAATGCGCAAATCTCACTTCAAATTCCAAAATAGCACTTCATTATTGCCAAAAGTCCCCAAAATCCTGCTATTATTCATAAAAATCACTTGACTTGTGGGTGCGTTACCACCTATAAGCAGTGCGATTTGCTTCAAACTCTGCGATTCAAAAACCAAAATATCGCCATTTTCATTATAGCTAACCGCCCCGCGTGTCGAATCACTGCTAATCCCCACGACATAAGCGATAAATTCCGTTTTTACGCGCCGAAAATTGCCACTTTGCAAATCATAAACGCCACAGATTTTATCGCGCCCTGCGGTGAGTGCGACATTTTTACTTGTGTCAAGCATATAGATATAATCAAAATTCGCGCCTTTTAGAATTTTTTGCACTTCGCCACTTTTTAAATCGATAAGATAAATCCTCCCACCCTCCGTGGTAGAAATCGCAAAATCGCCGTTAATACGCAAATCCGTAAAAACTTCAAACTTTGGCTTCACGCTCCACACAACTGCGCCTGTGCGGACATTATAGCGCAAAATCTCAAAGCTACGAATCCCTAGCACGACTTCATCATCGCTCACAAAAAAGGCATTTTTGATAATATCTGAGCGTTCGCCTAAATCGATACTCTGCAATTTGCCATTGCTAAAAATATGTAGATTTGATTTATCAGCAGTGGCTTGGCTTACAATCAAAATCTTTTTGCCATCCATCGTGTGCGTATTAAAAACGCGTGGCGCACTAGATTTGCCCCATAAATCCGTGATATTTGGCAAACGAATCGAATCGATTTTTTTCCGCGAATCCACATTATAAATCTCTACTTCGCCGCTATTTGTGGAAATATAAAGCGTGTTTTTGTAGGTGCTAATGTAGTTTATCGAATCTTTGGCAGTGATTTTATGCGCTGGATTTATTTGCGTCAAATCCGCGCTAAATGCAACACTCGCAAAGCTAAATATTAGCGTTAGAAATAATGTGATTTTTTTCATTGCAAGTTCCTTAAGATTCATATTTTTAGATTCGTAGATTCTAGCAAAATTTCGTTAGATTTCGCACCGAATCTACCCTCCCCCACTTAATTCCACTCTGCAAGGGAGGGGGACTCTACTTTTGGCAAAAGCCAAAAGTAGCAAAAACTTTGTCAAAGATTCGCGCTAAATTCGTAACTGATTCGCAACGCGAATCACAATCGAAGTAATGGCGGTATGGCTTTGCGCCGTTTTTATGCGAAACAAGCGAAATAGAACTTGGGGAACATTAGAGCGCAGTTTTGCGTGAAAACGGCGCAAATGATTACCCCAGAACAAATTGCCAAACGCATTTATTTTATTTTTGCGCCTTCATTTAGCACATCTAACAAATTCGACTTCCTTTTATCAACTTCATTCCTAAAATTTGGCTTGAAATTATTGCCGATAAGCGGTTTGGCATTTGTCATAGGCGCGTGGCAGAGATTGCAATTATAGCGACTATCCACAATCTCTTTACCTACTTTTTTACTCTTGCCAAATGTATCATACAAGTGCGAAGCTGGCACAGGTGTCGCTTTCATCGCTGTGGCATACTCTGGCGCGTGGCAAGTTACACACATATTCATATCCTTTGTAATCTCCATCATTCCCTCGACATCGTGGGAAATCATAGGCGGAGCGTTTTCAAATGCGCGCTCAATCACTTGATTTTCTCCCGCTGGAGCAGCATCATAAGTAAAATCTTGCAAAGTTACACCCTCTTCATCAACAGGTGTAGTGCGGAATCCGATTTCAGTATCATCAATTCCACTACCACCACAGCCTATCACAACAGCTCCCAAAAATACCCCAAGCACCAAAGATAGTGCTTTCATTACTACTTCTCTCATTTTTTGCCTCCTTTTAAAATATCAAAATCATAAATTCCAAATTTCATTGCATTATCATCGCATACTTCTATGCAACGACCGCATTTTATGCAATCAATGCCATTGATTGTCCCGCTTTTTGCGCCTACTAAATCCAACACTTGCGATTCAGGGCAAATCACTATGCACTTATCGCATTTGGTGCATTTATCAGCATTGTGGCGAATCTTTAATAAGCTAAATTTCCCCACAAGCCCATAAGTAGCTCCAAGCGGACAGATATATCCACAAAAGCCATTTTTCACAAAGAATAAATCAAATAAAAATACACACAAGATTCCAAACACGCCAAAGCCCATACCAAAGATAATGCCACGATGTAGCATTGAAATGGGGCTAATTAAGTCAAATGCCGCTGTGCCTAAAATCGCACTCAAAACCAAACTCAACGCCAAAACGCCGTATTTTGCTTTCCTTGCGATATTTAGCTTTTTTGGTGCGGTGTTTTGCGTAAAGATTCGGCGCAAAAAGTTTGCCAAATCTGTGATTAGATTCATAGGACAGACAAAGGCACAATATCCGCGCCCCAAAATCGCCCCATAAATAAAAAGCACGATGACAAAGCCAAGCACCGCTTCAGAGCCGATAATCCCACCTGCCAGAAAAATCTGCGCGATTGATAGCAAATCACTCATCGGCACTACCCAAAAAATCGTGGATTGATTCAAATTGCCTTGAAAAATGCGATAGGAATAATGCGCACACAGCGCAAATGCAACCAAAATCGCAATCTGCGTAATGCGCCTAAGAATCAAAAATCGATATTTTTTCATCTTATAACTCCCCCTTATTTAGGTAGTCAATCGCGCTTTTTGCCTTTTTGTCTACTGCTTTTGGGGCGGTTTGCTCAATCCTTTTTTCATCATCGCGCTCCCAGCCTTTTATGTAGTGATTGCCAATGCTACCTAGCACCTTGTCTCGTGGCAAAACCATAATCGCGGCTTTTTCAGTGATACAAGCCCTTTCACATTTCCCGCAACCCGTGCAAATATCGCTATCTACGATAGGAAGCAACATTGCGTGTTTGCTACTGCGCTCATTGCTTTTGTATTCGAGTTTAATTGCCTCATCGATAAGCGGACAAGCACGATAACACGCATCGCACTGAATCCCCCAATACGCCACGCAATTTTTGTCATCGACAATCGCCACACCCATTTGCGCCTTGCGAATATCCATAGTCGAATCTTCGCTAGATTTGCCAAGCAACGCCGAATCTAACGCCTTTGTAGGACACACAGGCACACAAGGCACATCTTCGCACATATAGCAAGGGACTTCGCGTGGGATAAAATACGGCGTCCCCGTAGGCATTGAATCTTCTGGCTTTGCAAGTTTTAGCGTCCGATATGGACAAAATGTCGTGCATTTGCCACATTTAATACATAGCTTTATAAACTCCGCTTCGGCTTTGGCACCCGGTGGGCGCAAAGCTAATGGCGCGGATTTTGCCTTGCTTACATAGCTACTCCAAATAAGCCCACTAAAAGCAAAGATTCCAACACCTTGCGCCGTTTTTAGCAAGAGACTTCGCCTATTTTTATCCATTTATTCCCCTATTTAAAAAATTGCGTTACAAATTACGCCTTGTAAATTTTAACCGCACATTTTTTAAAGTCCGTCTCATTTGACAGCGGACAAGTCGCATCAAGGCAGACTTTATTTATAAACACATTCTCATCAAAGAATGGCACATAAATAAGCCCTTTTGGTGGGCGGTTTCGTCCCCGTGCATCAATTTTTGCCTTAACGCGTCCGCGCCTTGATTCAATCCAAATCGCATCGCCTTGTTTTAGCCCTTTTGCCTTGACATCTTCGTCATTCATATAGCAAAGCGCAGTAGGCACGGCTCGATAAAGCTCAGGCACACGCATAGTCATTGTCCCTGTATGCCAATGCTCCAAAACGCGCCCTGTGCATAGCCACAAAGGATAATTTTCATCTGGCATTTCCGCTGGGTCCATATATGGACGGAAAAAGATTTTTGCCTTGTTATCAATAGGCACTTTTTTCTCTGTATCTGGTTTGCTTAAATTGCCCTCTGGAATCGCCTTGCCTTTATTGCCGTAGAATGCAAATGCTTTGCCTTCTTTTTTTGCGTAGAAGTCGTATTTTGCGTTGAATCGCCACAAAGTTTCTTTGCCATCGACAACGGGCCACCTTAAACCACGCACTTTGTGATAGGTATCAAAGTCAGCCAAATCGTGTGCGTGTCCTACGCCAAATTTGCGATATTCCTCCCATAAATATTTTTGGATAAAGAATCCGCAACCTTTATAGACTTTGCCATCAGCACCGACAACATTGCGCGAATCGCCAAAAACTTCCGTATTATCCACGCCTTTTAGCATTTTGTCCTTAACGCTAAACTTTTTAGCGTCCGCATTTGCATAAAGCACATCATAAAGCGTATCACTCTCTTTATATCCCATAGCTTTTGCAGAATCTAGCACAGGTTTTAAGTCCAATTTTGGATATGCCTTGCTCCACACATCTTTTAGTGTGAATCGCTTCGCAAACTCCATATACTGCCAAGTATCGCTCATCGCTTCGCCCTGTGGCAAAACTTGCTGTTTCCAATGCTGAGTTCTGCGCTCCGCATTTCCATACGCGCCCCATTTTTCATAAATCATCGCCGTTGGCAAAATCAAATCCGCCACTTTTGCAGAAATGCCCGGATATGGCTCACTAACGACAATGAAATTATCCAAATCTCTAGCTGCATTTATCCAATGATTTGCATTTGCGGAGTTATGCCACGGATTATTTACATGCACCCAAATCCACTTAATATTTGAATCTTCCAAATCGCGCAAGATTTTCATATAAGGCGCACCGACTTTGCCATTTAGTGTCCCAGCGGGGAGCTTCCAAATCTTTTCAGTGATTTCTCTATGCTTTGGATTTGCTACAACCATATCCGCAGGTAAGCGGTGGCAAAATGTCCCCACTTCACGCGCTGTCCCACACGCACTAGGCTGTCCTGTAAGCGAAAATGCACCGCTTCCGGGCAAGGATTGTTTGCCTAACAATAAATGCACCATATAAGCTTGTTCATTTACCCAAGTGCCTCTTTGGTGTTGATTCATACCCATAGTCCAAAAGCTAACGACTTTGCGATTTTTTTCAATGTAATAATCTGCTAGTTGTTTTAGCTTTGCCTTGAATGAATCTATGCTTTCATTTGGGTCGCCTTTGGCGAGATTTGCCACAAAGTCAAGCGTATAAGGTTGCAATGCCTTTTTAAAATCATCAAAACTTATACTCCAATGATTGCCACCTTTTGTTGCATTGTCCATTTTTAGCGTATCGCCCTCTTTGATTCCTAAATACTGCAAGGTTACGCCTTCATTTTTGCTGACAATTTTGCTAACTTGCTTTGCCACGGTATCCTTTTCACTTGCTTTAAATTTCGGGTGATTAGGATTTGGGCGCATACCATAGCCGATATTGACAAATCCTGTGGCAAATACGCAATTATCTGCGACAAATTTTTTATCATAAGCATTGCGTTTGATAATCTCATTTGCGATATAGTTAAAAATCGCTAAATCCGTGTGTGGCTTAAAGATAATCTCAATATCCGCCAAATCCGAAGTGCGATTCGTGTAAGTCGATAGATTTATAACCTTTACTTTTGGATTTGAGAGTTTGCGATTTGAAACGCGACTCCAAAGCACAGGGTGCATTTCTGCCATATTAGCACCCCAAGTAACGATTGTATCGGTTAGCTCAATATCATCATAGCACCCAGCAGGCTCATCAATCCCAAAAGTCTCCATAAACGCCACAACCGCACTTGCCATACAATGCCTTGCGTTTGGGTCGATATTATTGCTTCTAAAACCACCTTTGATTAGCTTTACAATCGCGTAGCCTTCTTGAATCGTATATTGCCCAGAGCCAAACATACCGATTCCTGTGGGTCCAAGCTCATCATAAGTCTTTCTAAATTGCTTTTCCATCTCATCAAAGGCTCGTTTCCACGATACGGGCTGAAATTTGCCTTTTTTGTCAAACTCGCCTTTGCTATTTACGCGCAAAAGTGGCTGTGTGATTCTATCTGCACCATACATAATTTTTGCGCAAAAATAGCCTTTGATACAATTTAGTCCGCGATTTACAGGCGATTCAGGGTCGCCTTTGACAGCTACGATTTGCTTATCTTTTGTAGCCACCATAATCCCGCAACCCGTCCCACAAAATCGACACGCTGCTTTATCCCACTTCCAACCTTTTTCGCCCGTTGCGGCGTCCAAAGATTTTGGAATGGAGATTCCAGCAGTCGCTGCTGCACTTGCAACTGCCGCACTCTTTAAAAACTCTCGTCTTTGCATACACTACCTCCCTTTAAGATATATTTTTAAAGCACAAGGCTTTAAAACGGCGATATAATATCGTAATTTTTATAGCAAAAAATTGATATAAATCAACGAATATTATACAAGTTTTTATATATTCTAGTAAGGCTTACAAACTAGCATTTTGCGCGAATTTAGTGAAATTGTATGCGAATATTTTGCGTGGCGATTCAAAGGGCGAATTTGTAAAATAAATTTATGCTAAAATTGCGCCTAAAATTTTTCAAAGGCATAAAATGCAAATCACAATGGCAGATATTACGCAGGTGGCGGAGTTTTTTAGCATAGTTCATCATATCCCCGGGCGCATTCGCATTCGCATAAATATCGCCAAACTTCCAGCCATCAAAAAATGGGCGAAAGAGACGCCACTGCGCGAGATTTTGCCACAAAATGAGAGTGAAAATTTTATCATTACACTTTTGCAGAATCTCTCTGCTGTAAAAAATATCAAAGTCAATGCGATTGTGGGAAGTGCGACAATCGAGTATGATAAAAATCTTTTTGCGCCTAGTCTGTGGGAGTGTTGGGCGAAAAAGGAAAATTTAGAAGCGATTTGCGCAAAGCTAAATGAAATGGCGCAAAATTTGGGATAAAAATGGCAAAAAGCAATAAAGTGTGGGATTTATCACGAATCCAAACGCAAAATTTGGCGCAAAAAACATCACAAAAATTAACGCAAAATTTGGCGCGAATCTTATATCTTGCGATAAATGAGCGTGAAAAATCGCTGAAATTTTATGAATCCTTGTGTGATTCGTGGGTGGATTTAGGCGATTCAAACAAAAATTTAGATGAATCTTTGCGTGAAATTTTTGCCATAATCGTGCAAAAAGAGCGCGAAATTTTGGAAAATACAAAAATGATTTTTAGCGATTTGTGTGGCAAATCAACGCCCAAAAACGCGCTAAAACAAGTGCTAGAAAATAAGTCCATTCTCTTACCAAGTGCATTGCCTGAAAATATTTTACAAGAGTTGCAAAATGAAATGGGCGCGGTGGATTTAAAATCGCTAAATATTTTGGCACTCGGCGTTGAATCAAATCATTTAAAATCCTGTGATTTTCTAATCAAAAAGGCGCAGAATTTGGGCGATTCGCAAGATTTAAAGGCGCAAGATTCGCGCACAATCGACATTCTCTATCAACTTCAAGCATTAAGCTATAATCATCATATCCCACTACTTCAAGGCAAATCTTTAAAAGAAAATGCAAATCCAAACAGCGCAAATCCCACGAATCTTCCCCAAATAACGCTACAAGATTTACTAAATCAAAGTCCGCTTTTTAGCGAAATAAAATCCGCGTTTGATAGCTTTCAAAATCTCTACAATCAAACCAAAATCATTGTCGCAAAGCTAGAAAAAGGCGAGTTAAGCCAAGATGAATTAGTGGCATTTTTGCAAAAATTGCGATTTTAATTTGTTTGCATTCTTAAAATTTTGTGCTAAAATTCGCGCCATATTTTAAAATCAAAGGAGAGACTATGGCATTACCATTTGTTTTAGGACTAATTATCGGTGGCGGGGCAGTTTATGCGTATAATAATAGAGAGCAGCTCTCTAAAAATCTCAAAAAAAATAAAACGATAAAAGCAGGTATTGAAAAGGGCGAAGAAGCACTAAAAAGCGTTTCAAACTCACTTAAAAAAGGTGCGAAAAACATTACTAAAAATATTACAGGCACTGCAAAAAGTGCAACAAGCGCGAAACCAACAGCAAAAAGGACAAAAACCACAAGAAAAAGCGTAGCAAAAAGCACAAAAGAGCCAACGCTAATTGCAGATTCTCAAACCACGCTATAAGGCTAAAAAGGACGCACAATGATACTAAATACAGGAACTCCGCGCTCAGTCGTGGGAAATGCGGTAAGTGGTGGCGTAGCGGGGCTTTTGGTGGCTTCATATATGAATTACAAAGAATATAAAAACGGCAATATCACGCAAAATAAAGCAATCAAAAACACCATTGCCGTAAGCGCACAGGCGGCGATTGCGACAGGGTGTGCGATAGGTGTGGCAAACGCGCTTGGCAACAATAAGGGCGCGTTTCAATCGCTGCTTGAATCAAGTGCGTATATTTTGGCTGGAATCGCAGGTGTGTATGCGATTGACAAGATAAGCGAAATGGGCGAAAATCAAAAATTATTAGGAGCAAAAAATGGCAAATGAAAATTTGGATACACTGCAAACTAATCCATACATAGATTCATATTGTGCGAAATGTGGCGCGAATTTAGGGGCGAATCAAAGTGCGAATCAAAACGCAAATTTTAGTGCGAATCAAAACGCAAATCAAAGTGGATTTGGCGCGAATCAAAATGCGAATACACAAAATTCCGCTACAAGCGCGATTAGCTCGTTTTTAAACTCTGGCAATTCGCAGACGGATTTCCTCAAAGGCGCGTTTATCGGCGCGGTGGCGACTTTTATCCTTACAAACAAAGACGCTCAAAGCGCGATTTTCAAAGGATTTGCCAAAATTTCAAACCTCTTTGAAATGGGCATAGAAGAGCTAAAAGAGCGATATGAGGACGCAAAAGCAGAAGTGGATTCAAAATAACAATGCAAAAAAAATCAACCGATTCGCCCATACACCTTAAGCTAATTCATAGCACGGCGAATCGTGCTAGGTTTTCGTATGCGCTACATAAAGGCGGGGCGATTCAAGCTGTGCCACTGCGTTTAGCTGTGGAGGCAATCGATGGCGTAAAAGGTGTGCGTGTCAATGATATTTTGCATAATATCATCATAACTTATAATGGCGATTTAGCGCACATTACACGCGAGATTTTTACTGCGCTTACAAACTTGCTAACCACTTCAAAGCGCAAGGTTTCAGAATCTAGCATTTTTGCTTTGCGCGATGAGATTCCAAGTAGTGCGGAAGTCGTGCGCTCGGCAACTGCGCTTATTAGCGAACCTTTTATCACGCCATTTTTGCCAAAAGCTGCTTTTAGTGCAATCGCAGCGTATCCATTGCTAAAAAGTGGTGTGCAAGAGGCTTTTGAGCTGGGTGTTACTTCGCGTGTGCTAGAGGCTATGGCGGTGGCGATTTCGCTCTATCGCGCGGATTTTTACACGGCAAATTCTACGAATTTTATGCTAACTTTGGGCGAATATATCGAAGAGATGACAATGTATAAAAGCGATGATTTGCTCCAAGAGCTAAGCAAACCGCAAGGTGGTGAAGCGTGGGTAGAAAAGCAAGTAAATGGCAAAAGCGATTTGGTGCTAACAAAGTCGGAGGATTTGCAAATAGGCGATATTGTCGTGGTGGGTGCTGGGGATAGTATCTTAATCGATGGACATATCATCTCTGGCGAAGCAATGGTAAATCAAATCTCAATGACAGGCGAGGCAACGCCTGTGAAAAGGTCGCGGGGCGATAGGGTGCTATCTGGCACGATTGTCCAAGAGGGACGCATAAAGATTTGGGCAGAGAGTGTGGGAAGCCAAACTGCCACCGCGAGAATCAAAAACTATATCCAAGAGACGCTTACCCAAAAATCTAGTATTCAGCTCTCCGCCTCCAAAATGGCGGATTCTCTTGTGCCTATTACTTTGGGACTTGCCATTCTCTCTTATGTATTTAACCGCGATTTGACACGCGTGGCTAGCGTGCTTCAAGCGGATTATTCTTGTGCGCTCAAACTTGCAACCCCTGTGGCGTTTAAGTCTGCGATTTCTAGTGCGGGCAAAAATGGCATTATCATAAAAGGTGCAAAGAGTTTAGAATCGCTTAATGAAGCCGAAATCTTTGTCTTTGATAAAACAGGCACACTTACCAAAGGCGAATTAGAAGTGGTGGAAGTGCATAGCTTCTCACCAAGCTGGAATAAAGAGCAGATTTTAAACCTATCGGCTAGCATTGAGGAGCATTATTTCCACCCTGTGGCTGAAGCGGTGGTAAAGGCAGCTAGGGAGCAAGAATTTAACCATATCCACCACGATGAAGTAACTTTCATAGTCGCACACGGCGTGAAAAGCCAAATCAATGGCAAGGAAGTGCTTATTGGCAATCGCCACTTTTTAGAGGACGATGAGGGCGTGGATATGAGCGCGCACGAGGACAAAATCAAATCGCTCCTAGATTCTGGACATACGCCGTTATTTATCGGCTATGACGGGGAGTTGCTAGGACTTATCTTGCTAAAAGATACGGTGCGACACAACGCCAAAGTGGCATTAGAGCGGCTTCGCAAAAGTGGCGTAAAACAAATCATAATGCTAACAGGCGATGAGGAGAGCAAAGCACAAGAAATCGCAAATGAGCTAGGAATCGATAGGTTTTATGCCAAACTTTTGCCAACCCAAAAAGCAGAGATTTTAGAATCTATAATGAACGAAGGACACAAAGTCGCCTTTGTAGGAGACGGAATCAATGACGCCCCAGCACTTATCAAAGCGCACAGCGGAATTGGAATGTGCAAAGGCGCAGACATCGCCAAAGCAAGCGCGGATATTGTGCTATTAAAGGACGACATAGAATCCGTAGCCGATGCCAAAGAATACGCGCTTGCGTGCCTAAACAAAGTCAATAAAAATTTCAAAATCACCGTGGTGGTCAATAGCGCGATTTTAGCCCTAGCGACATTTGGGAAACTCTCGCCCATACAAACGGCGTTTTTGCATAATGGCACGACAATCGGGCTACTACTAAACGCGCTTCGTGGCATAAATCTAAGGAAAAAATAATGCCTCTAATGCCATTAGCGTTGATTGGCTGCGTGGTGCTGTTTTGCAAGGTAACAAGCGGGAGTGCGAAAAAATTTAAAAAAATACTAAAGGATAGATAATGAGAGCGAAAAATACGAATGCAAAAAATGCAAAAATTAGTGCGGTTAGGCGTGAATCTAAACGCAGTAAATCTATACAAAAATCTAGCGATTCAGCCTTAAGCCTAAAAACCCTGCAAGTCGCAGAGCTACTCACTTCGGTAGAATCTAAAAGAGAATTTGCCAAACTAGGAATGAGTGCTTCACTGCTTGTGTGCGTGGGGAGCGCATTTTTTAAGGGCAACTTCGCGCGAAATCTACACATTGCTTCAGGTGTGGCGTTGGTTGGATTTAGTATTTGGCATCATAGTTTGTATAAGCCTAGCTAATCTAAAAATTCGCTTTTAAATAGCTCTAGCGCAAATTTTGTGGCTTTGGTTTGAATCTCTGCGCGACTGCCTTTAAAATGCACTTTTTTTATGATAGATTTTTTACCACACTCTTTCACGCCCACAAAGATTGTCCCCACAGGGTTTTCTAAAGTGCCGCCATTTGGTCCTGCAATGCCACTTGTGGCGATAGCAAAGTCGCTTTGCATTGTCGTGGCGATTCGCATAAGCATTAAATCCACTACCTCAACGCTATACGCACTTTTTTGTGCCAATATTTGCGAATCAATGCCTAAAATACGCGATTTTATTTCATTTTGATAACATACAATTCCACCGCGAAAAACGCTACTTGCGCCACTAATTTGACTAAATGCGTAATTTATTAGCCCACCCGTGCAGGATTCAGCAATGGCAATGCTTTTATTTGTCCGCGCTAAAAAGTCGATAATCACCTTTGCGCTGTTAGATTCGCACGAATCGCACATAAAAAAACCCTATCCACGCAATCTTATGGCGATATTTAGATACCAATACAAAAGCCCGATAGTGTAGAAAAATATGCCCACATAGTAGAAATTCCCCCGCGCTATGACTTCAGCAGAGTAGAGAAATAGCCCAAATCCCACGATTAGCACAAGTAGATTCATCACAGAGTAAAAGCTAATGGTTTTTCGCAAAGAGAATGCAATTCGCACAAAAAGCAAAATGCAGATGATTGAAAGTGCGCAGTCAATAATGGGGCGCATAGTAAGCGCGTAAGATTCGACACTATAACCAAATAGAAAAAACACGCTTGTATTCATCGATGGGGAGACTTCACGCAGGTATGTTTGATAAAAATAGCTATCATACACGCGCTTTTTGTAAAAAAAGCTAATGATAGGAATTAGGATAAAATACACAAATACCACGCTATCAATGATTGTTTTTTTGATATTGCGCACAAGTTCACTAGGCTCATTATAGCTGTAAATATTTATCATTTTATCCAACTCATCTGCGCTGTAATTTGAGAGAATGCTTAATATAAAAAGCATTACAAAAAGCACACTTGCAAAAATACTCCAATTCGCATAAAGGCGATTGCGCTTTGGGCGCGTAAAAAAATGATAAAGCGCGATTAAAAATCCCGCCACAAGCACGATTCTACTCATCGTTACAAAAAATCCATTTGGTTTTAACATAATGGGAAGCAAGTTATCAAAGTTTGGAATTGCGCTAGAAGCGATAATGCCAATAAACAAAAAACTTGCAAAAAAGAAAAAGATTAGCGAAAAAATCATTTCGTTTTTTTCCCTAGTCAGTGTAAAATCCATCTATTTATCTCCACTCAAATTTGGCAAATCTAAACGCGCCTAAAAATTCTTTAAAAAATATCCATCAATTCCATCCGCTATGCCTTTGGCAAGGGCGTTTTGATATTCCTTGCTCTGCAATCTCTTTAAGTCGTTTTCATTTGTCATATAACCCACTTCGATAAGGATTGATGGCATAAGCGCACCTGCAAGCACCCAAAATGGACCTTCCCGCACACCGCCATCAACCGTGGTTTTATAAAGTTTTCGCGCATTTATTAGCATTCCGCTTTGGACATCGATTGCAAGTTTATTTGAAGCTAGAAGTCGTTGCGAATTTAGCGAGTTTAGAAATGAGAGTTTGGAGAAATGATTCATAATCTCAATGTCGTCCTTGTTTTCAATCTCTGCGACTTTTCTAGCGCGCTCACTTCGCGCAGTGGAGAGAAAATAGGTTTCGATTCCATTAGCGAGTTTGTAATTTTTTGCCTTTTTATCAAGCGCGTTTGCGTGAATGCTTATAAAAATATCGGCGTTTTTGTCATTTGCCATTTTTGTCCTATCCGTTAGATTCAAATATTTATCGCCGCTTCGTGTTACAAAGACTTTATAGCCGCGCTTTTTTAGGATTTCGGTAGCTTTTTTGCTGATATTTAGCGTAAGTGTTTTTTCGCAGACTTTGCCGATTTTTGCTCCGCAGTCCTTGCCTCCGTGCCCTGCGTCTAAAACGACAATTCTATTTTGAGTGATTGATTTAGGGATAGTTTTGGAGTCTTTTGAATCGTGTTGCGAATCTTTGGGTTTGGATTTTGATTCGGGTTTAGATTCAGTTTTGCCTTGAATCGCGCTAGTATCGTTTGAATCTACCTTTAAATCTTTTGATTCGACTGCTTGGGATCTAACTTCATTTGAATCGTTTGCAATATTTTTTATACCTTTTGATTTAACTTCTAGCTCCGCAAATAAATCGCTAATCCCACCGCTAACTTCCTGCTTAAAGCCCAAGATTAGCGTTTTATTATTAGTCTTAAAAATCAAATCATCAATTTCATTACTTGAAATGACTATGCGCGTGATTTCTTTGGTATTTTGGGCGATTGTGATTTGCGCTTTTTCTAGCTCAATATTTTTGCGCGGAATTGCAAGTTCGGCTTTCACACTATAAAAAATACCATTTTTATGCGTGTAGCGCGTGAAATTGTCATCTGTGATTTTATTATTAAATGCGATTCGCACTTCATTTTCGCTCCAATTTACTGACAGAATCTTTAGCGGAGCGGAAAATAGCGTAGTAGTCGCAAACACCAAAATCAATAAAAAGCGCAAAATCCAAATCCTAATTTGATTTTTGCGCCGAATCTGCGCTCTGCTCGGATACTAGCTCATCAATCAATTCTTTGGTGCTTATGATTTTATCGATTTTATACCCATTTGCGCCTGTAAAATAAAGCCCACTTTCCTTATTGCCATTACTTGCATCGCCTAATCTATCGGCAATGCAATATCCTACTTTTCGCGCTTCCTCGCCACGATTACAAGGGCTAACGCAGTTGCTAACGCAAGAGATTTTAGGCGCAGTGCCATTTTCCATAGCCTTTAAAACGCCTACATTGATTGCTCGTGCAGGATAGCCTACGGGGGATTTGATGAGTTTTATGTCATCTTTTGTTATGCTGGGCATAATGTCGTTATATGCCTTTGCATCGCACTCTTTGACACCCAAAAATCGTGTCGCCATTTGCACACCGCTTACGCCAAGTGCGATAAATTTATCAATATCGGCGCGATTCCAAATGCCACCTGCGGCAATTACAGGAATCTCACCTTGCGCTTTTGCCTCTGCCAAAACTTTGGGGACGATATTTTCTAATTGAAATTCCTCTTTAAAGCAATCTTCGTATTTAAATCCTTGATGCCCACCGCTTAATGGTCCCTCTACGATGACAGCATCGGGGATTTTGCCATATCGCTCACGCCACCTTTTGCAAATGATTTTTAACGCCTTTGCCGATGAGACGATGGGGATTAACGCGACATCGGGGAAATTTTTGGTAAATTCAGGCATATTTGTCGGCAGTCCCGCACCTGTGATGATGATATTTGCCCCCGCTTCGCAAGCGTCCTTTACCACGCGCCCATATTCGTTAATCGCATATAAAATATTTGCCGCTAGTGGCGAATCGCCACAGATTTTCCTAGCGTTTTTAAAGATTTCATTAAGCGCGTTTTTAGAGTAGAAATTGATTGCTTCAAAGGGTTTGCTACGGACTATTTTTTCCGCAAATTGCATTTTTTTGTAATAGCCCGTGCCAACGCAACTAATCGTCCCTAACGCGCCACATTTAGAGACATTTCCAGCTAATTCATCCCAGCTGATTCCTACGCCCATTCCGCCCTGAATTATAGGGTATTTTATCGTGTATTTGCCGATTTTTAATGGTTTTAATTTCATTTTTTAACCTAACTGCCTTTATTTTGCGCTAATTTTTACCGACTCGAATTTTCAAAAACTTTCTCTTGCCAATTTGCAATACATATATACCAGATTCTAGCTTAAAATTTTCATCTGTTATTTTCTTGCCATCGATTCGCACCGCACCAGCGCGGATTTCACGCCGTGCTTCGCTAGTGGATTTTACCATCTCATTTTCACACAAAACCTTGCAAATCCAAGATTGCGATTCTACACAAATTTCCTTTAAATCGCTAGGAATATTATTTTGTGCGAAAATGGCATTAAAATTTTCTTTCGCGCTTTGCGCAGATTTTGCATTATGGAATCGCGTGATAATTTCTAGTGCCAAATTTTCTTTGGCAATTTTTGGGTGAAAATTGCCCGATTCGACACTATTTTTTAGCGATTCGAGTTCTTTTATCGAAATAGTGCTAATTAGCTCATAATACCGCCACATAAGCGAATCGCTAATACTCATAATCTTGCCAAACATATCATTTGGAGATTCGGTAATGCCAATGTAATTGCCAAGCGACTTGCTCATTTTATTTGTGCCATCCAAGCCTTCTAAAAGTGGCATTGTGATAACGCTTTGCTCTTTATCTAATCCATAAGCGCGCTGCATACTGCGCCCTACTAGCAAATTAAACTTTTGGTCTGTGCCACCAAACTCAATATCGCTATTTAGCGCAACCGAATCATAGCCCTGAAGTAGCGGATACATAAACTCCACAATGCTAATAGGTAGATTCGCCTTGTATCGTTTCTCAAAATCATCACGCTCAAGCATTCGTGCTACTGAAAATTTCGCCGTTAGTTTCAAAAGCCCCTCGCTTCCTAGCGCACCAAGCCATTTGGAGTTAAAGCAAATTTCTGTGTGCGTAGAATCTAAAATCTTAAAAACCTGCTCTTTGTAAGTTTGTGCGTTTTTTAGGACTTCATCGCGGGATAGTGGTTTGCGCGTCTCGCTTTTTCCGCTTGGGTCGCCTATCATTCCTGTAAAATCGCCGATTAGGAATTTTATATCCGCGCCATATTTTTGAAGCAATGCCATTTTTTGCAAAACCACAGAATGCCCCAAATGCAAGTCAGGCGCAGTGGGGTCAAATCCAGCTTTTACAATGAATCGCTGTCCTTTTTCTAAAAATCGCTGGACTAAAAATTCGATATAATCAATACCGATGATTTCGCCTACGCCACGCGTGATTTCGCTCATAATGTCTTGTAGTTTAGATTCCATTTTGCTCCTTTATTTTTTGGATTGCCACGATTCGGCTGTCGCCGAATCTCGCAATGACGGATTTTTTATACTCTGATTCGCATTGTGAATCACAATCGAAGTAATGGCGGTAGTGCTTTGCGTTGTTTTGGCGTGAAATGAGCGAAATAGGACTTTGGCGTCCATTGAGCGAAATTTTGTGCCAAAACAACGCAAATGATTACCCCAGAACAAATTGCCATACGATTCGCAAAATAGCATTTTATTTTTGTATATACGCATCTTTCAACCCCACAAATTCTATGATTTTGTATTTTTTGCTTAACATTTCACGCAGTGGTTTTATGTCATTTAGTGGCGTCTCAAAGAGTATTTCGCAAGTTGTCATAAACTGACTTTTATACCCGCTGTATGAGATTCCTATGACATTACAGTCAAATTTTACAATCCCAGCTAAAAACTCCGCTAAAACGCCCTTTTTATCCTCTAGCGCGACAATGACTTTATAGCTAGTTCTTTTATTTTCCTGCCAATCGACAAAAACCATTCGCGCACCATTGCTAACCTCCAAAAATGCGCGTTCGCAAAGTTTGTGATGGATAAAAACCTTTGAGCCGTTTTTAATCGCTAAAATCCCATCGCCGTGCTTTGGGTGGCAGCAGTAATCAAAAAGCGTTTCGCTAATGGTGTGATTTGAGTAAATGATGAGATTATCAAACTCTTGCTTTTTTAGCTTTAATCTATCAAGGCGAATTTTGGATAAGAAATTTACATTATTTTTTAGGCTATTTTTAATGCGATTCTTAATGTCAATCAAAAAGTCCAAATCCTTTATCGCTTTTGCGATTGTCGGCATTAGATTATGCTCTTTGACAAAAGATTCGACTACATTCATATTGTGGTCAAAAAATATGGTTGAGATTATATTGATTGCGGATTTTTGCTCTATGTCTTTGAGTTTTAGGGTGCATTGATTTTTAAGTGCGGACTTTGCGCGGGAAGTTTTTACCGCATCAATCCAAGTGCATTTTGGCTCTAAATGCGCGTTTGTTATGATTCGCACAATATCGCCACTTTTTAGCGTGGTAAGCAAAGAAGACTTTTGATTGTTGATATATGCCTCTTTTGCATAGCTTCCTAGCTCTGTATGCACTGCGTAGGCAAAATCAAGCGCGACAGCACCCACAGGGAGCGTGTAAGTATCCCCAGCGGGAGAAAAAACGACTATATCCTCTCTATACAAGTCATTTTTTGCCATTTCATAAAATTCTTCAATATTATTGTCTTGATATTGCAAGTTACTAAGCCAATCCGTTGAAGGCACAATGCCAGAATTTTTGTATTTCCAATGCGCTGCCACGCCAAACTCTGCGCTGTTGTGCATTTTTATGGTGCGAATCTGTATTTCAAAAATCGAGCTTTCATCAAAAACGCTTGTATGAATCGTTTGATAGCCATTTTCTTTTGGAAGCGCGATATAGTCTTTGAATCGCGACACAATGGGCTTTAAGCGCAAATGAATAATGCCTAGTGCCTTGTAGCAGTCCAAATCATCTTGCACGATTATGCGAATCGCAAGTAAATCCAAAATCTCATCGATGCTTACGCCTTTTTTTTGCATTTTTAGGAAAATAGAGTAAGGGCGTTTGATTCGGCTCTCAATCCTAAAAGTTGATTCAAGGAATCCGCCCTGCATAAGCAGATTTGAGACTTTTGCGATGAAATTATTTAGCTTTAAGATGAGATTTTGTCGCTTTTGGCTTAAATAATCATTGATTTTATTGTAATCATCGCGGAAAATATAATAAAAACTTTTGTCTTCTAACTCATTTTTAATCGATGAAATGCCAAGTCTATGGGCGATAGGCGCATAAACCACAAGTGTTTCTTCTGCGATTCGCCGCTGTTTGTGTGGCGGGAGGACATCAAGTGTAAGCATATTGTGCATTCTATCGCTGATTTTTATTACTAACGCGCGAATGTCTTTAATGGAGGCAAGAAGCATTTTGCGAAAGGACAGCGCGGCTTGGATTAGCTTTTCATTTGATTGATTTGATGGAAATTCCTCTTTTCTAATGTCGATGATTTTGGTAAGCGAATCAACCAAACTAGCCACATCTTCGCCAAATTCGCTTTCAATCCACTCAATATCATAATCCGTATCTTCTACCACATCGTGCAAAAGAGCGGCACAAATCATCGACTCTTCGCCACCATAATATGCCACGATACACGCCACCAAAATGGGGTGAATCGCATAAGGAATCCCGCTTTTTCGCACCTGTCCCGTGTGCGCGGCAATGCAGGAATTTAGCGCATTACGCACCTTTGGCGTCATTGAGTAAAAGAGTATATTCTCTAATCGCTCGGTAGCCTTGTCAATGGTATCAATATCGCTAAATGATGAAAAAATATTCAAAATAAGATTCCTTACAAAATGATATTAGATTCTGTGATTTTTGCAGAATCTACCCACCCCCTAGCCCCATCCGCAAGGGAGGGGGAATCTAAAAAGTCCCTCCTCTTGCGGGAGGGATTTAGGGTGGGGTATTTTAAATTTTTAGATTCGCGTCCTTTTGGATTGCTTTGATTCGGCGTTACCAAATCAAAGCAAATGACAAATTATTTTAGATGCGTAGTATCTAAACGAATCTCCACGCAAAAGGCAAATTTCTAGTATCTCACGCAAGATTCGTGGGTTGCGCCGAAAAATTCGAGCGAAAATAGGACATAAAGTCCATAGTTGCTTCGCTTCGCTCACAAATCCTACGGATTGAGCGAAAATTTTTCAAACTCCCGCGAATATTGCGTGAGAGACTAAAATTTGCCCCTAATTTCTGTCATCGATTCTGTCAATACTTATCTTCCCTTCCGCAATTTCACGCAACGCAATGTCTGACAACTTATGCTTTGTTACTTCCATTGCCACAAGCGGTTCTGCGCCATCGCTCAACTCTTTCACGCGACTAAACACAAAGCACGAAAGTTTATATCTATCATTATCTAACCTTTGCAATGCTTTTTCTAAAATATCCTCGATTCTATCCATTTTCTGTCCTTTCGTTAAATTTAATTTTTCACAATGCTATAAATGCCCTTTTGAAACTCAATGATATTCAAAAGGTTGCCCGGCTTAAACATATTACAAACGATAATGGGGAGATTATTATCCTTTGCTAACGCGATTGCCGTATCGTCCATCACCTTAATATCATCACGCAATGCCCTATCATACGATAGCTTATCCAAAAGCTTTGCGTCATCGAATTTATTTGGGTCTTTGTCATAAATGCCATCGACTTTTGTAGCTTTGACAATCGCATCTGCATTTATTTCAATCGCCCTTAAAGTCGCCGCCGTATCAGTGGTAAAAAATGGATTTCCCGTCCCAGCGGCAAAAATCACCACGCGCCCCTTTTGGATATGCCGAATCGCACGGCGATAGATATAAGTCTCGCAAATTTCTTGAATCTCAATGGCACTTTGCACTCTCACATCGACACCAAAATGCTCTAATGCTTCCTGCATAGCCACCGCATTTATCACGGTGGCAAGCATTCCCATATAATCACCACTTGTGCGCCGAATGATTCCGCCCTCACTCGCGCCCGCGCCACGAATGATATTTCCACCACCGATAACTATGCAAACCTCGACATTATTATCCACCAAAAGTTTGATTTCTTTGGCTATGTAGCGGAGAATCTCAATGTCGATTCCAAAGCCATTTTTCCCAGCTAATGCTTCGCCTGAAAATTTTACCAAAATGCGATTTTTCCTAATGTTGCGATTGTCTGTGTGATTTTCTTGAATCTCTTGCATTGTTATGAACCTTTTACTATAAAAAATCCGCGATTCTAGTTAAAAAATACTTAAATTTTCGTAAATTTTATATTTATGCAAATTATTTTTCAAACTCTTATAGTAAATCACTAATGAAAGATTATTGCACTTGAATCATAAATATTTAGTCTATTTCTATAAACTTTACAAAAATTTGCGTTTTTATATTGACTTTGCTAAAAAAAATTACTACAATTTTGGCACTTAAATTTTAAGAGTGCTAAATTTTAAAATTTAAGTTAAAAATCATTTTTTTGATTTTTACAAACTCTTAATTTTTTTAAATAATTTGCAAAAGGAGCAAAAAATGAAATTCAAACCACTTGATAAAAGAGTAGTTTTAGAGCGCGTAGAAGAGGAAACCAAAACTTCTTCGGGCATTATTATCCCAGATAATGCAAAGGAAAAGCCACTTGTAGGCGTAGTCAAGGCGATTAGTAAAAAAATCGAAAAAGATTGCGAATTTAAAGTCGGCGATAGTGTTGTATTTGATAAATACAAAGGTAGCGAAATAAAGATAGATGGCAAAGAATATATCGTGCTAGATGCCGAAGATTTGCTTGGAATCTTGGGCTAAAATTAACATTTAAGGAGTAAAAAATGGCAAGTAAAGAAATCACATTCTCAGATAACGCGAGAAATAAACTATATGACGGAATCAAACAGCTAAATAACGCAGTAAAAGTAACAATGGGACCGCGCGGACGCAATGTGCTAATCCAAAAAAGCTATGGCGCACCCACTATCACAAAAGACGGCGTGAGCGTAGCTAAAGAAATCGAGCTAAAATGTCCTATCGAAAATATGGGCGCACAGCTTGTAAAAGAAGTGGCGAGCAAAACCGCAGACGCAGCAGGGGACGGCACTACGACAGCGACTGTTTTGGCGCATAGCATTTTCAAAGAAGGTTTGCGAAATATCACAGCAGGCGCGAATCCTGTGGAAGTCAAACGCGGTATGGATAAAGCTACAAGCGTGATTATTGATGAGCTTAAAAAATTAAGCAAACCTGTAAAGGGCAAAAAAGAAATCGCGCAAGTTGCGACAATCTCAGCAAATTCCGATGAAAATATCGGCAATCTAATCGCAGAAGCTATGGAAAAAGTCGGCAAAGATGGCGTAATTACCGTTGAAGAAGCAAAAGGCATTGATGATGAACTAAATGTCGTTGAGGGAATGCAGTTTGATAGAGGCTATTTAAGCCCATATTTTGTTACAAATAGCGACAAAATGACAATCGAGCTAGAAAGCCCATACATTCTTTTGACAGACAAAAAAATCACCACAATGAAAGATATTTTGCCCCTTTTGGAATCCACTATGAAAAGCGGCAAACCTTTACTTATAATCGCAGAGGACATTGAGGGCGAGGCATTAACAACGCTAGTGGTAAATAAACTTAGAGGCGTTTTAAATGTCGCAGCGGTAAAAGCACCGGGCTTTGGCGATAGACGCAAGGAAATGCTAAAAGACATTGCCATTCTTACAGGCGGACAAGTCATTAGCGAGGAACTTGGCAGGGCATTAGATAGTGCTGGAATCGCAGATTTAGGACAATGCGGACGAATCTCTATCGACAAAGACAATACAACCATTGTCGATGGCAAGGGCAAAAAAGATGAGGTAAAATCACGAATCGCCCAAATCAAAGCACAAATCGAAACCACCACAAGCGACTATGACAAAGAAAAACTCCAAGAGCGACTAGCAAAATTAAGCGGTGGCGTGGCAGTTATCAAAGTTGGCGCAGCAAGTGAAGTAGAGATGAAAGAGAAAAAAGATAGGGTTGATGACGCGCTCTCAGCGACAAAGGCAGCCGTTGAGGAAGGCATAGTCGTAGGCGGTGGCGTGGCTTTGATTCGCGCAGGGTTAAGCGTCAAATTATCTCTAAAAGGCGATGAAGCAATCGGCTATGACATTATCAAGCGTGCAATCAGCGCACCACTCAAACAAATCGCAGAAAACGCAGGATTTGACGCAGGTGTAGTGGTAAATGAAGTCCAAAATAGCAAAAAAGATAGCTATGGATTTGACGCTGCAAGTGGCGAGTATGTGGATATGCTTGAAAAAGGCATTATCGACCCGCTAAAAGTTGCGCGAATCGCACTTCAAAACGCCGTGAGCGTTTCTAGTATGTTGCTAACCACAGAGGCTACGATAAATGAGGCAAAAGAGGACAAACCAGCCCCAGCAATGCCAGATATGGGCGGTATGGGAGGAATGGGCGGAATGATGTAATTCTGCCCTGCATACTCAATTTGTTTCTTGGTATGCAATTTCAGCACGATTTGAAAAATCGTGCGAAGCCACTACCATAGAATTTGCTTTGGATTTGGCACGAATCCGAAGCAAACATAACTTTGATTGTGATTTGTTACACGAATCTAAAATAAATTATCATTATAAGCGTAGCGAAGAATCAAAAATAATTATCGCAAGATTTGCAACACAATTTGTGGCAATCCAAAAAAACTACATATTGCCTAAAAACAAATCCTTGCAATCACAAGTGAAACAGATTCGCCTTACAAAGTCCAGCGAATCTAAAAAAACCTCTACTTCAATTTCCCCTTTATCGTCTGCACGATTTGGCTAAATGCACTTGGGTTTTCCACCGCCATATCGGCTAGAATTTTTCTATCTAACTCAATATTTGCGAGTTTTAGCCCATAGATGAATTTTGAATAACTTATATCGTTAATCCTGCACGCCGCGTTTATCCGCACTATCCATAGTCGCCTAAAATCGCGCTTTTTCTGTCGTCTATCACGAAACGCATAGCACAAGCTTCGCTCTAACTGCTCTTTTGCCTTTCTAAAATGCTTTCTGCGTCCGCTATAAAAGCCTCTTGCTAGTTTTAGTATCTTTTTATGTCGTCTGCGCCTAACGATGCCTGTTTTTACTCTCATTTTTTATCCTTTACCTTAATGTTGATTTCGGTGGTAGCCTTGCTACAACTTGCCCATTTCTTGGGGGAACTCTAAATCTTAAACCAAAAGATTCGCACCTTTGCTTGCGAATCTGCCACAGATTCACGCGAATCTACGCTAAACAAAGCAGTTTTTTTACCTGCAATTCATTTGTCTTATCCACATACTGCGGGGCATTTAGCCCAGCCTTGCGCTTGGGCGATTTTTTCGTCAAAATGTGGCTTTTGAAAGCCGAACCGCGCTTGATTAGATTCTTTTTAAGTTTGAATCGCTTCGCCGCACCGTGATTTGTTTTCATCTTTGGCATTGCGCTCTCCTTTCGCATAAATTTTTAAAAATCGCAATCCTACCATAAAAATGCAAAATTTTATCTTAAATCCCACGAAAATTCATAGATTTCTCACAATCCATAATTGATATTATACAAAGCTATTGTGGCGTTTCAGGTAATTTAGTGCGGATAATTTAGTTAGGCTTTTGGATTGCCACGAATCGCAAAGCAATTCCTGCAATGACAAATTTCTTAAATCGGCAAGATTCTCTGTTTAATCCGCACGGCAAAGAGATAAAAAAACGGAGTATCCATAATGCTTAAAGCGATTTTCACACTAAAATCAAGCAGCGCCATTAGCACCACTGCGCCCAAAGCCTTATCGCCTAGCACAAAAAATGCAAGGCAAAAAAATATCATCGTATCAAAAAATTGCGCTATGATTGTGGAGGCGTTGTTTCGTAGCCACCAGAGCTTTGGAAGCCGTTTTTTAAAAAAGAAAAAGAGATTCACATCAATGGGTTGAGAGATGATAAATGCGCAAATGGAGGCGATTGCAAAGCGCGGTTCGCTTAAAAAGAGCGATGGGATAAATGCAAAAAAGATTCCAAATCGCAGTGCCTTTAAAACATCGCGTTTTGGGTTTTTTTCACTTAAAATATCTAGCATTAGAAATGAAAATGGATAGCTAATTGCGCCCCAAGTAAGATATGTCGTGCCGATTTGAAACTGCACAGCGTAGTTTGAAAAGACTACGATTAGCGCAAAAATCGCGCCATAAATTATCATCTGCCTTTTTGTCATTTTGTGAATCCTTTGTGCGAATCTGCCTTGAATCTACTTTAAATTTTTATGTTAAATCCGCAAGTTTTAGCGTAAATTCCACTTCGCTTTTGGTTATCATAAGCTCCCGTGCGATATTTTCAATGCTCCAGCCGTCCTTATACATTGCGATTATGCGCCTATCATCGATATTGCCAGAGCTTTGATTTGGGTAAAAACTATGCTCTTTTAGCCTATCTTCTAGCACGGAGAGTTTGTTATCCACATAGTCGCGGTCTTTTTCAATAATGGCATAAATATCATCAAGCGACTTGCGGAAATCCATACGAATCTCTTGTGGGTCGATGCTCTGCATACTTTTTAGTGCCTTTTGTAGTTTGTATAAATCTTTATTTAGCTCATCAAGTGAATGCTCAAATCGTGCCAAACGCCGTTGACTCTCACTATCCTTGATATAGAAAAATATAAAAATCAGCACAAATAGCACGATTATGCCGACATTTATAATCATCATTTCATTCATACTAGCCCTTTTATCGTAAAAATTTGCCAAATTTTATATGAGAAATAAAAATGAAATTGTAGCAAAAATCGTGCGGATTTTGGATTTATGAATCATAAATTATATTTATTTTTTTGGATTGTTTTGATTTTTGGATTCCTTTGAATCGCTTATGCAATTCTCACAATAATAAGGATTTTATTTGCGATTCCACGCACTTTATTTACCCATATCTTTTTCAAACAAATGAAAATATCCTCTTTCTCTATTTTCACTTATATTAACATCTGTGTTTATGTATGTTTGAAATGAACTTTGTTTATATCCCAAAGGTGGTTTAAAAACCACTTCGCTAAGCAAATAAAACGCATCAAATTCGCGCATTTTCTCTTGCAATCGCGCTAAATCAGATTCTGCGATATAAATTTGCACATCATCAAAGGCAAAAGTGAAATAGCCCTCGTGATGAAAGCGTGGAAAATGCAGTAGCACAGGCAGATTTTTATTTTGCGTGAAAATAAACGGCTCTTTATATAAATATGCCACGGTGTAATTTATAAACAAACTCGCCACAAAGCCCACGCCCAAAATACCTTGCAATAACGGCTTTTTAATGCCATTTAGCACAAAAATCACACCAAAATATAAAAATGGAAAAATCGGCATAACATATCGCAAAACCTTAAAAGGTGCAACAAACAAAACAAGGGCAAACCACACAAAAGCCACGCTAAAAAATCCAAGCAAAAATATATTAGATTCCATAGCATTTCGCGCAAAAACCCTGTCATACAGCGCGATTCCAAACGCCACACAAAGAATCGCAAATCCATAGACATTGCAAAAATGCGCAGATAAAATCTCTGCACCCGCGCTAACACTATCTGTTAAATTATCCCAAAAGCCTATAAATAGCAACTTTACCGCGCCATCTTTTGCGTGATACCCATTTAAAAAATCAAAATATCCAATATAAAAAATCTGTGCAATTACAATGCTACCAAGCAAGACAATGATAAGCGGGACAATATTTTTTTGCGAAATAAGCACCAAAAATATAAATGCAAACGCGATAAAAAATAAACTAAAATAATGCGACAAACACAAAAGCGCGGTGGCAAAGATAAACCACGCGAAAAATAGCTTGTAGCGGACAAATGTTTCTTTTGTATTTGCAAAACCTAATTGATAAAACACAAAGCAATTTAGTGCAAAAACTAAAAATAACATTTCTTGCAAAGCATAGGGACGCACAAAAATAGTATTGCTTACACTTGCAGAATTCCAAAAAATCATCGCTAAAAAAAGTGGCACAAGCAAACTTTGGCGCAAGAAAATCTTGCTTATTAAAATAAATGTAGCGTAAAATCCAAGCGTAAAAAATACAATATTTAGCCCAATTCCGCGCGACTTTAACCAATCAAAATTTCCGCTTTTGACATCAAAATTCCACGCACGAAGCAAAAGATAATATAGATTTGGGTGCGCTGTGCCATCGCCATAATTATTTTTCCATAGCTCTTTCAAATCGTGTAGCAAATCGCCAATGGAGTTATCATTAAAATAGATTCGCTCTTTTAGCTCCTTGCCAAAATATGTGCCGTCCTTTACCGCAGTTGCCCAATTACCCGTGCTAATGGAGATTGACGCGCTTTCATCTATATGAAATCCGCTCTTTTGATATGCAAATCCAAGTCGCAAAAATAGCGCGACTATAAAAACGACAATGCTTAAAGCTAAAATAATTTGGCGTTTGTGTGTGGCTAGAAATCGTGCTTTGCGATATGGGGGGGGGGGATTGCGCTATTTGCGGACTTTTTTATCTCTTGCATTTGTTTCATTTAGCGTTTCTCTGCCCTACTCTCTCGTATGATACTGCGCTCTCTCGCAGCGATATAGTTATCAAAATCTACTTCATCTCTGCCGTGCATTAGGCAAATCTCGGCGTTTTTTGAATCTTGCGCGATAAAAAAAAGCGGGATTTTTCGCGGTGGAAACACGGCAATATCGAGCCGTCCGTAGTATTTTGCGCCCACTTCAAGCCCACCATTAGGCAAACACATAAGCGAATCCGCGCCAAAAATTAAGAGATTATGCCCGATTGCTTCAAGCACCGCACTAGATTCAAGTGCAAGGTAATTTTTAGATTCGTTATTTATTTGCGCTGATAGCGCGTCAATCTTGCGGTGCAGTTCAATTAGTAGCTGTAAAATCGGCTCATTTTCATCAACCACGCGCCCACGAGAACGGATATTGCGAATCCAAGCCGAAATTGGGTCGTCATTATTTTCACTTAATCTATCAAACTCTGCCCTGCACTGCACTTCAAAGTCCTTGCTTACCTTGCCAAAGTCGATTTTCAAAGGTGCATTTATGATTCTCATAGCAGTCCCTTAAATGTGCAATCTAGCAAGATAAACGCCAAAAATACCACGCCCAAATAGCCATTTGTTTGAAAAAAGGCTTTGGGGATATTTAGCAAATCTTTTGCCACCAAATAATGCTCATAAATTAGCATTGCAAACGCGCTTACAACGCCTAAATACGCAAAGATTCCGCCACCTGAATCCCACGCAAACAAAGCCCAAAAAATCACTGCCATTATATGCGCAAATCGCGAAATAAAAATCGTAGCTTTTAGCCCATAGACAGACGGAATCGAAAATAGCCCATTTGCCTTATCAAACTCAATATCCTGCAACGAATAAAGCAAGTCAAATCCCGCCACCCAAAACGCCACACCAAGCGATAAAAACACACTCCACAAAGGAATCGCACCCATTACCGCCACCACTCCTGCAATGGGCGCAAGTGCAAGAGAGACGCCAAGCACAAAATGCGCTAACGCGCTAAATCGCTTGAAATACGAATACGCACCAATGATTAGCAAAAAAGGCAAGGAGAGCGCGAATGCAAGGGTGTTTATAAAAAACGAAGTAGCGATGAATCCAAGCGCGTTTGCGATGGTAAATCCTAGCAGTGCATTTGGCGAAATGCGCCCATCTACGCTAGGGCGGGAGCTTGTGCGTGGATTTATCGCGTCAAATTTAGTGTCGCAAAAGCGATTAAATGCCATCGCAAAATTTCGTGCGAAAATCAAAGCAAGAGCGCATAAAATGAGCGTTTTGGCGATGAATCCTGCGTTTATGGTGGAGGCGATTTGCGTAAATGCCACGGTTACTGCCACTAGCAAAAATGTCGATGAAAAAATCGTATGCTTGAAAACGACAAGTTCGCCGAAATTTTTTAGTGAATTTTTTAGTTTTTGCGTGATTTGCATTGCGATTCCTTTGATTTGCATTTGTTTCCAAAATTTCGCGCAATTATAGCAAAATCGATTCATAGATTCGCCTAAAAATCCTACGAATCTAAAAATTCACACCCTAAAATGTTTCATTAGCGCGATTGTCTGCAAATCAATATCTGTTGCGCGAATCGCTAAATCACTCATTATAGATTCAAAGTCGCTATCTTTTAGATTTTGCCCAAATTTTGCTTTCACGCTTATTGATTGAATCTCTATAAATCCTACAAATACGCCATTTTCACTTCCCATAAATGCCTTTTTATCAAAGCTAAAATTGCTACTTTGTGGCTCATATTTCGCCACAAGTGCGCTTAAAATCTCACGCTTCTTTGCCAAATCATCTACCACGCAAAAATCCCCCACAATCATCGCCGAAAAGAAAAACTGCGTGGGAATCATACGCCCACCCAAAAACTCCGAGCCAATGTAAGAGTAGGGTTTTACCGCGCTAAAGCCAACCTTTGGATTATCTTTTAAAAGCGCGAATTTGCGCCCTGCCTTTGCGCCGTGAATGCCAATTGCGCCCTTTTGCGCAATATTTGGCAAAAAGCAAAAGCTAAGCGGTATTGCATAAGGCAAAGGCGAATCGCCAATAATCATCACGCCAAATGGGATTTCATCAAAGTGCCGTTTTGTCAAATCTAAATCATCACAGATAAATTCCACGCGTCTCATAGTTATCCTTTTTTTGTATTTTCTTGGATTGCCACGAATCTGCCTTTTTTACAAAAACGCATATTCTCGCAATGACGATAAAAGTCCCCTCCCTTGCGAATGGGATTTAGGGGTGGGTAAATCCAAAGTCGCAGATTCATTAAAGCAATCCAAATCTTACTTATACGCTTCACTAAAGCACTGCATTTCATCATAAAAGCTATTCCAAAGCCCTAGTTTTTGCGCTTTTGCTATGCTTTGCATTTGGCGCAGTTTTTGCAGATATAGCCCATTATTAAACACTTCTGCGCCGTCCTTATTTACCACTGCAAAGCCATCTGCTACCATTTTTTCATTTAGCACGACATTGCTATATGCCACAAGGCAGTAGCCATTTACCACGCGCACACTATACATTTGCTCTAAATTGAGATTGTTTTGCATATAGCCGATTGTTAGGTGGCTCATTTTGGCAAATTTTTCGCTATTGCAGGGATTTTTCGCACTAAAATACGGCACAGATGCGCCAAGCATTGAGCATTCAAAGCTATATTTGCTTAGGCGAAAAACAAGGCGATTTGGGTTGTAGTAGCTATTTAGCAGGTATTTGCGTTCGGGGATTCCATCAATGGCACATAGATTTGGCGTAAGATTCGTTGCGATAAACGCCACAAGCAAAGCAAAAATTTTCATAATATCGATTCCACCAAAGACTTGGTATATAAATTTTTGGGCGATTTTAGCATAAATTTATTGCCCTTTTCTACAATCTCACCGCCTTTTAGCACGATGATATTATCGCACAATGCGTCAACTATGCCTAAATCGTGCGTGATTAGAATGTAGCTTAAACCAAATTCGTCCTTTAAGCCAAGCAGTAATTCTAACACTTGCTTTTGCGTGATTTTATCTAGCGCACTTGTCGGCTCATCTAGGATTAAAATCTGCGGATTTAGGATTAGGGCGCGTGCGATTGCGATTCGCTGTCTTTGTCCGCCACTAAGTTCGTGTGGGAATTTTGATAGATTGCTTGAATCAAGCCCCACGAATCGCAATATTTCAGCGACTTTTTTATCTTTGTCGCCTTTTGAAATGTCGCGTTTAAAGTGAATATCTAATCCTTCTTTGATAATATCACGGACGCGGAATCGCCCATTTAACGATGAATTTGGGTCTTGGAAAACGATTTGGATATATTTGCGAAAAGCGCGAAAATTGCGAATCTCTTTGTAATTTTGTGTGCCAAAAATAATGTCGCCGTTATATTTTATGAGATTTAAAAGTGCTAGTGCAAGGGTGCTTTTGCCACTGCCAGATTCGCCAATAATCCCTAAAATCTCGCCTTTTTTAAGCTCAAAATTTATATTATGCAAAGTTTTTTTAGTCGTATTTTTGCCAAAAAGTCGCTTTTTCTCCGTATGAAAAACGCTTAAATTTTGCACTTTTAGCAAAATCTCATCGGTTAGATTCGCATTTTTATAGCTAAAATGCGTGGCTTTGAGTAAATCGCGCAAGTAGGGATTTTGCACATAATTTGCCTTTGGGTATGCAGATTCTGCATTTTGTCCCCCCTCCCTTGCGGAGGGGGTTAGGGGGTGGGTAATTTTTATATTAGATTCTGCGATTTTTGCGCGATTCGCAAAATCTACCCGCTCCCTTTGTCCTCCTTCGCAATGGAGGGGGAGAGATTGAGAATCTGCGGAATGATTACCAAAGAACGAATTGAGCGACTCCAAAGACAAATTGCCCATAACTTCGCCATTTTTTAGTAGCAAAATCTTATCCGCATAATGCCCCACCACCGCGATATTATGCGTAATTAAAATCACGGCAATTTCTAGCTTTTTGCTTAAATCCCGCAATAAATCCAAAATCTGCTTTTGCAGCACCGAATCAAGCGCAGTTGTCGGCTCATCGGCGATAATGATTTTAGGATTATTTGCCAAAGCCATTGCCATTAAAACGCGCTGTCTTTGTCCGCCGCTTAACTGATATGGATAAACTTCGCTAAATTTTAAATCCAAATCTACCATTTTCATTAGCTCACAAAATCGCGAATCTAGCGCGGATTTTGACATTTTGGGATTGTGTAGCATTAGAATCTCACACACTTGCTTTTTAATCTTATGCAATGGATTTAGCGCGACTAACGGCTCTTGTGGGATATAAGTGATTTCTTTGCCTAAAAATTTTTGCATAGATTCAACACGCGCCCCATTAAAAATAATTTCGCCCTTTGATTCGCACACACCATCTAAAAGTCCCAAGATTCGCAAGGATAGTAGCGTTTTGCCACTGCCCGATTCGCCAATAATCCCTAAAATCTCGCCTTTTTTAAGTTCAAAGCTAATATTTTTTAGTGCGAAATTACGAAAATTAAAGCTAATATTTTGGAGCTTAAATAGCATTTTTGCCCCCATTAGCGCGTGAATGCTTTGGATTTAGGCTATCTCTCACACCTTCACCTATAAATACAAGCAAAGAGAGCAAAATACTCACAGCCAAAAAGCCGATGATTCCTATATGCGGGGCGTTTAGATTGTCCTTGCCTTGATTTAAAATCTCGCCCAAACTCGCATATTCGCTAGGCAGCCCAAATCCCAAAAAATCAAGCATACTCAAAGTCGCAATGCTCCCAGCCAAAATAAAAGGAAAGTAAGTCGTAGTCGAAATGAGCGCGTTTGGGAGAATGTGGCGAAAGGCAATGCTAAAATCACTCGCACCCATCGCACGGGAGGCTTTGACAAAGTCAAAATTCCGCACCCGCAAAAACTCCGCACGAACAAGCCCTACTAAACTAATCCACGAAAAGAGTAGCACGATAAAAAGCACTCTCCAAAATGTCGGCACGATAAAGCTAGAAATGATGATTAACGCAAAAAGTATCGGCACACTTGCCCAAATCTCTACAAGTCGTTGCGTGATAATATCCACTCTCCCGCCATAAAATCCCTGCAATGCGCCTACAAAAATGCCGATTGCTGAACTCAACGAACTTAAAATTAGCCCAAAGATAAGGGAGATTCGCACTCCATACAAAAGCCTTGCAAATAAATCCCTGCCTTTATCATCTGTGCCTAAAATATTTTTAGCATTTGGTGCATTTGGCGGTGGCGCGGATAAATCATAAATGATTGTATCATAGCGATAAGGGATTAGCGGACTTATCACGAAGGCATCGCCTAAAATCTCCCTAAAATGCGCATCGCTATAATCAACGCCAAATTCAAAAACGGCGTTTAATTTACTTGAATTGACGCCTGATTTGTGCGAATCTAAATAACGCAAATCCACAAAATCGCTCTCCACATAATCCACAAATATAGGAAAATAAAAGCGCGAATCTTTATAAATCAAAATCGCCCTATCATTCGCAATAATAGGCGCAAAAAGGCTTAATATAAAAATTGCGCAAAATAAAATAGCACTAAAAAATGCTAGTTTTTTGCGCCGAAAATGATACCAAAATTCGCCCATTTATCGTCCCTCAAAGTCTATTCGCCTATCAATTAGCGCGTAAGTCAAATCGCTCACTATCCCCACCACAAGCCCTAACAGCGTGAAAATATAAAGCGAAGCAAAAATCACAGGATAATCCTTATTGACAATGGATTCATAGCCCAAAAGCCCTAATCCATCAAGGTTAAATATGATTTCAATCATCAGCGAACCACTAAAAAACATCGCCATAAACGCACTAGGGAAACTTGCGATGACAAGAAGCATTGCATTGCGAAAAATGTGGCGATAAATCACCTGCGATTGACTTAATCCCTTTGTGCGTACCACTAGGACATATTGCTTGTTTATTTCATCTAAAAATGAATTTTTGACAAGCAGTCCAAGCGTGGCAAATCCGCCGATTGTGATACAAAACACAGGCAGAGTTATATGCCAAAGATAATCTTTGACTTTGCCAAAGGGCGTAAGATTCGCAAAATTATCGCTTATGATGCCCTTTAATGGGAAAATATCCAAATAGCTCCCACCACAAAGCAAAATGATTAGCAAAATCGCCAAAATAAAAGCAGGGAGCGAGTATGCAAAGATTATGATAATACTTGAAATCACATCAAATTTTGAGCCATTATGCACCGCTTTTTTAATGCCAAGCGGGATAGAAATGAGATAAATTAGCAAAGTGCTAAAAAGCCCAAGTGAGATAGAAACGGGCAGTTTTTCTTTGATAATCTCAATCACAGGGCTTTTGCGATAAAAACTCTCCCCAAAATCAAAACGCACATAATCGCCTATCATCTTAAAAAAGCGCGTGGCTATGGGCTTATCAAAGCCATAGATCTTTTGTAACTCTACCAAACTCTCTTCACTCACCCCCGCCCTGCCCTTATAAAAGCTATCATTTAGATTTGTGGTATTTAGCTCATTTACGCCTAACGCGCTGTGCTTTGAAATCAGTAGCTCAATAGGACCGCCGGGGGATAGCTGAATGATGGCAAAATTCACACACATTATGCCAAATAGCGTAGGGATTAGCAAAAAGATTCGCTTTAAAATATAATTGCGCAAAAAATTTTACTCCGTTATTTTAGTGCTAAAAATAAAGGCGTGATTGTAGCGAAATTTTACTTTGTGATTTGAGTGAATCTTGTCTACTTTGTCATTGCGAGAAGTAGATTTATTAGAATCTGATTCGTGGCAATCTAAAAAAGAATCAAAAGTAAATTCGTCATTGCGAGAAAAACGCAGTTTTTCGTGGTAATCCAAACTTTTCGTCATTGTGAGAATCTGCGCTTTTGTAAAAAAACAAATCGTCATTGCGAGACTTGCCGCTAGGTAAGTCGTGGCAATCTAAATTTTTCGTCATTGTGAGATTCGCTTACGAACCCTGCAAATCCATAGGATTTTTGTGGCATCCAAACTTTATTTTCCCCCTCCCTTGCGGAGATTTTCGCATTTGATTCCCCCTCCCTTGCGGAGGGGGATTAAGGGGGTGGGTAGAATATTTTAGATTGCTTCGTTTTCTTTGCTTACTCACAATGACGATTCATTTTTACTTTGTCATTGCGAGAATCACGCAGTGATTCGTGGCAATCCAAATTTAAAAATTGTGTGTTATTTTGAGTGTTAAACCCA
>CAKUOH010000013.1 GCA_934668765.1 uncultured Helicobacteraceae bacterium
GCATAAGGAATCCATAGTTTTAGAAAATTAAATATTTCATCATCAAAGGCGTAAGTAAAGCGAATAAGGATTTTTGATTCATCATAGCCGATTAGATTGATATTTGGTGGGAGTGATTTGCGCAAAAAATAATACTTTGCTTTTATGTCGATGCGAATTACTGCGCTTTTGGTGCGTTGCGAATGCCAGAGATTATGCGAATCGTTGATTTGCGCGATAAAATTAGCTTTTGGATAAAAGCGTTTGTTTGTAAATCTCACGCTTTGCATTTTGCTAAATGCGAAGTTTTTAAGGATACCACTCTCATCAGCGATAAGATACCAAATGCCTTGTATATGGGCAAGTTTGTAGGGTTTGATAACGCGCTCTTTGCCTTTGTAGGCAAATACCAAAATTTGATGCTGTAAAATCGCTTCGCTTATTTGACTAAATAGCGTGGGATTCGTTTTCTCAAAGCTGATTTGTGAAATATCATAGATTTGATTGAAATTATCATCAAATAATTCAGCGATAAAATAACTATCTAGCTTTGGATAAAGTGCGTTTATTCCGCTAATGGTGGCGAACTTTTGGATATAGTGGGTTAGGGATTGATTTAGAGATTTGTCATTGCGAGAATCTGTGGCTTTGAAAAGGCTAGATTCGTGGCAATCTAAATCATTGCTTATTTTATATGGCGATTCCCCCCCCCCCCATTAAATGCTTGTGGTGCGGGGATATAAGCGATATTTTCGATAAAAAAGTCTTTGATTTTCTTTATGTCGCGCTGAAATGTCCGCTTTGAGATATTAAAATCAAAGTCTTTAAGGGATAGCAAATCCAAATCTGCACCATTACAAAGAGCGCGAATGATTAGCAAAATGCGCGTGGCAGTAGAGTCTTTGGAATCTCTATCGTGTGATTTGTGTGAATCGTGGGAATCTTTGATTTTTGTGTATTTTGCCATTTGCTACCTTTGAAATTTTAAATTTGGATTCTAATGAAAAATCATTTAAAAAGATTTTAGAATCGTTTTTTTTTTTTTTTTTTTTTGAAATGCGTGAAATAGCACAAATTGCGATGATAAAACGCTTATACGAATCGCCAAAACCACACATCATCATTTTGCGCTTGTGCCTATATAGGATTTCACACCTTTGGTGGCACATTTGCAAATATTTGATATTGTGAATCTCTAAAAAAATAAAGTATGGATTACTAAAGAAACTACGCTTTGCTTGTTTTCAAGGAAACTTCGTTTGCCACGAATCGCGTTGCGATTCTCGCAATGACGGCGTTCTTAGATTTACGCCCTAAAATAGCTCTTTAAACGCCATTTCTAGCAAATCATAGCTTTTTTTTGTAGCCACGCGTCCGCGTGCTGTGCGCTCAATATAGCCATTTGCAAGTAAATACGGCTCGATTATATCCTCGATGGTGCGCTCATCTTCGCTTAATGCCGCAGCAATGGTATTTAGCCCCAAAGCGCGTCCATTTGCGTTGCAGAGCAGACGCAAAAATGCCAAGTCTAACTCATCAAAGCCCCGCTCATCGACACCTAATTCATTTAGTGCTTCGATAGTGCGCTTTATTTCGATTGTAGATTCGTTATTGAACTCCGCAAAATCACGGATTCGCTTCAAAAGTCGTAGTGCCACGCGTGGCGTCCCACGCGAACGCTTTGCGATTTCACGCGCCGAATCTCTTGCGCAAATCTTATTTAGCTTTTTACTTGCAAGGCTTACAATCTGTGCTAATTCAGCGATTTCATAAAACTGCATTCTAAAATTTATGCCAAATCTATCGCGCAGTGGATTGCTAAGCATTCCCGCACGAGTAGTCGCGCCAATTAGTGTAAAGTCCTCTAAATCGATTTTTATCGTCTGTGCCGAAGGTCCCGAGCCTATGATAATATCAAGCCGAAAGTCCTCCATCGCCGAATACAAAATTTCCTCTAATGCCGAGCTTAGGCGGTGAATCTCATCGATAAACAAAATATCGCCCTTATTTAGATTAGTCAAAATCGCCGCCAAATCGCCACTTTTTTCAATCATCGGCGCAGAAGTTACCTTGATATTTGCGCCCATTTCATTAGCAATCACATACGCCAAAGTCGTCTTACCAAGCCCCGGCGGTCCAAAAAGCAAAATATGGTCTAACGCCTCGCCACGCTTTTTTGCGGCGTTTATAGAAATGTGGAGATTTTTTTTGATATTTTCTTGCCCGATATACTCGCTAAATTTCGCAGGGCGTAAGCTAGTTTCGTCCTTTTCCTCAAAGCTCACGCGCTCAATTTCTACTAATCGCTCCAAAGTTGCAAATCTCCATAATTTTGTAAATTTAGGCGCGATTGTAGCGAATTTTGGTTTAAAATAATGTGATTTGCTAGATTCACGCATTTGCGCCCAAAAATTGCAAAAACTTATGCTAAAATTTCGCTTTTAAAATCTTAACACAAAGGACGCAAATGCCACTTGTAACGATAAAATTAGCCAAGCCAGAGTTAGACAAAGCACAAAAAGAGCAACTAATAGCCGACATTACCGAGCTACTCTCCACCAAATACGGCAAGGCAAAAGAGCGAATCGTAGTTTGCTTAGAATCAATCGAGCCTAGCGATATAGGATTTGGCGGAATTAGCGTAGAGCAAATTAAAAAGAATGCTAAAAAATAGCGTTGTTAGGATTGCAATATCTGCGATTTTTGCGCTATTTGTGGCGAATATCACATTTGCAAAGCCACCAAAAGATTATTTGGATATTCCGCCTTTAAGCACGGAGGCAAAGCAAAATTTTGTCATAAAAGAGCCTACAATCATCAAATCAAAGGGCAAATCATACAAAATTTTCATCGCCGAATCTATGAATCTCACGCAAGATTCGCAAGATTTGCGCAATTTGCAAGATTCGCAAAGCACACAAAATTTACAAGATTCGCGCCAAGACGCGCAAGATTCGCATATCAAGGCATTTTTTCTGCTTGATGCAAATAAGCATTTTCCATTGCTTTTAAACGCGGTGGCAAAGGGTGCAAATCAACTACAAGAGCCATTTATCATCGTAGGTGTTGGCTATGACATAAATTTGGGCTATGATATTGCGCAAAGGACGCGCGATTACACGCCAAAAGTTAAGGGCAAGGATTTTGCAAAAGGTGGCGAAGAGGCGGAATTTTTCGCATTTTTGGAGCAAAATCTACTGCCTTATATTGACAAACTTTATCCAAATATATCGCAACGCGCATTGTTTGGACATAGTTTTGGCGGACTTTTTACGCTAAATGCGCTTTTAAATCATAATCTTATTTTTGATGCTTATTTCATCACTTCGCCATCCTTGTGGTGGGGCAATGGCGCGTTTTTGCCAAATCAAATCTCACTTAAAAAATGCCCCAAAATTCTCATCACAAAAGGTGCGCTAGAGGACAATCGCAGTAAAAATGACGAGGCGAATCTGTAGGCTTTGGTTGAAAATATTGCCACTAAATGTCCGCTTGAATTTAGGATTTATGAATCCCAAACGCACGGCTCAATCATTCCCATTGCGCTGGAATACGCATTTGAAAAATTTTTGATAAAGCAGTGAGTTTTGCCAAAACTAAGATTTTAATAAAAATTTTTTTGTAAAATAACGCGAAATTTTTAATCTCAAATTTTAGGAGCTATTTGAAATGGATATGAGTAGAGTTAGCGCGATTAGCGAGTTTTTTAAGTTTTGCAAGGACAATGAAGTCGAGTTTGTGGGCTTTCGATTTACCGATATTAAGGGCACTTGGCGACAAATCAGCTTTGCGATAAATGCCATAAATGAGGAGAGTTTCAAGGGAATCCCTTGTGATGCGAGTTCTGTGGCGGCGTGGCAGCCTATTGATAAATCCGATATGCTTTTAATCCCCGACCCCGTGCGATATTTCCTAGACCCATTTAGCGCAGATACCACAGTTATCGTGTTTTGCGACATTTGGGATATTTACAAAAATGAGCCTTATGAGAAATGTCCGCGAAGCATTGTCAAAAAGGCAATGGAGTTTGTAAAAAAGGAAAATATCGGCGATGTGGTGTATTTTGGACCTGAAAATGAATTTTTTATGTTTGATAGCATTAAAATCAAAGATTCGTTAAACTGCCAATATTATGAGATTGACACCGAAGAGGGCGAGTGGAATCGCGCCAAAGAATTCGATGGAAGCGTAAATATCGGGCATAGAAGCGGAACAAAGGGCGGATATTTTGCGCTGCCACCGATTGATTCAAGTAATGACATTCGCGCTGAAATGGTAAAAGTGCTAAATCAAGTGGGCGTAGAAGCTTACTTACATCACCACGAAGTAGGACAAGCACAATGCGAAATCGGTGTGAAATTCGGCGATATGCTTGAAGCAGCCGACAATGTCCAAAAGCTAAAATATGTCGTAAAAATGGTAGCGCACCTAAATGGCAAAACTGCGACTTTTATGCCAAAGCCCATTTTTGGCGACAATGGAAGTGGAATGCATGTGCATATTAGTATTTGGAAAGGCAAGAAAAATCTCTTTGCAGGGGATAAATATCAAGGTTTAAGCGACTTTTCACTTTACTTTTTAGGCGGAATCTTAAAGCACGCACGAAGCATTGCCGCCTTTACAAATGCTAGCACAAACTCATACAAACGGCTAATCCCCGGCTTTGAAGCACCTAGCATTTTAGCCTACTCTGCGCAAAATCGTAGCGCAAGTGTGCGAATCCCATATAATAGTGGCGAAAAATCAAAACGCGTGGAGTTTCGCTTCCCTGATAGCTCAAGCAATCCGTATTTGGCGTTTGCCGCACTACTAATGGGCGGAATCGATGGCGTGAAAAATAAGATTCACCCCGGAGAACCTATGGATATAAATCTTTTCAAACTCACCCTTGATGAAATCCGCGATAAAGGCATTATCCAGCTACCGCACACTTTGCGAAGTGCCATTGAAGAAATGCTAGCCGATAGGGAGTTTTACAAGCAAGGTGGCGTATTTAGCGAGGAATTTTTGCAGACTTATAAGGCATATAAATTTAAAGCAGAGATTTGGCCTTGGGAGGCAAGACCGCATCCATTTGAGTTTGTCAGCACTTATTCGTGCTAAAAAGTCGCTAATTTTTCAATTTGTTTTGGGGTAATCTTTACGCGTTGTTTTGGCACAAAATTTCGCTCAATTCGCAGAATCTAAGTAGCCATTGACGCCAAAGTCCTATTTCGCTCATTTCGCGCCAAAGCAACGCAAAGCACTACCGCCATTACTTCGATTGTTTTGAATGCGAATTTAAAAATAAAATAATTCGTCATTGCGAGGCGAATCGTAGATTCGCCGAAGCAATCCACAAAAAATAAAAAACCCGTCATACTGAGCGAAAAGCGTAGCTTGTAGCGAAGTATCCAAATCACGCGAATTTAAAATAAAATCAAAATAAATGACACAAAGTTGAATCAATAAATTATATTTTTAGAATCTAACCACAGATTCGCATAAAGTCAGCGATTCGCCTTTGATTCACAAGTCGCATTAGTGGATTGCTTCGACTTTTTCAAAGCCTCGCAATGACGAGCAAAAAGCACAAAATCCGCGACTCACACAAAGCAATCCAAATCACGCGAATCGCACAAATCCACAAAATTTTTTAAGTTTAATTTAAGTTAGGGGGGTAAAATACTTTTCTATAAATTTTTAAAATTAAGGAGTAAAAAACGAAACATTCATTTTTAAAAATGGCAGTCCTAGCGTTTATAGCGTTAGGATTCATAGCGTGTGATAGTGATAGTGTAGGTGGTATCAAAAAGCCTTTGGTGTATAAAAATTTTGATAATCAATTAAAGCCCTACTATGTGATTCAATCGCAAGATGAAAATACGATTATTGAGGATTATGTCGTCAATCGTGGGAATTGCAATGCGTATTTGCTAAAGTATAAGTTTGATAAAGAGAAAACGGAAAACAAAGAAATAATAGGTGAATTGTGTGCTAAATATAAAGATAAAGATAAAGAATTTTGCACCACATACTACAGTGGAGGCAGAGCGATTAATTATCTATTGGATAAGCAAGGAAATAAAATCAAGATTGGCAATGATGGCTATTATGGTGATTATTGGTGGCGAATACCACGAGAGATATATGCAAACAATATAGATTTCTACAATAACTTGCACGATGACTTTAAGAAATTTTATGAAAAGGTAGAGCATAAACTAGGCTTTGGCGATAGTATGGCAGTAAAGACAAAATGCAGTGCAGATAGGATTATGGAAATAGAGCTTACCCTAAATGGTGGCAAAAAGGTTGCCTATAAATTCGACCCACAATATGGAGGGTTTTAAAAATGATTGATGATGAAAAATTGACAGAAAAAGAATACCAAAATTTCATTGAATTTCGCAATAGTTGTGAGGATACAAAAGAGAAAAACAATCAAAGCCAAGATAAAATGGTAGTTGCTATATCATCAGCGTTATTTGGGATATTGTTAGCAATAGTAGATAAGAAATTATTAGCTCAAATACCGCACATATTGTTTGGGGCATTGATTGTTAGCAATGCACTTACGCTGATTTGTGCGCTTGTATCGTATTCTACTGCAAATATGGCAATAAGTAAAAAAATACAAATTGCACTACATAAAGGTAGAGAAAAGAATTATTGGGAATTTGCTACAAAATGTTTAAATATAGGGTATGTGGTAGCTACTTGCACCACGATTATATTATTGGCAATAGTTATGTGGGTAACATTTTCAAAAGGAGGAAGCTATGAATAGCAACAACGATAAACAACCAAAAATATATATTTCTAATGAAGGGCTTTGCGGTAGAAGTATCCCTATATCTTTTGCAGATTTTAAAAAGGCACGAGCAAATGCAAATCAAAGCAATAATCAGCAAAACCAAAGCAACGCTAACACACAGCCCAAAACTACGCAAAATGTAACTAAAAAATAGAGCGATTGTGTGTTTGTGTGGATTTGCTACATTATTTCGTCATTGCGAAGAGAATCGCAGATTCGCCGAAGTAATCCACTCCCACGCCGTCATTGCGAGGCGACTTGTCGCCGAAGCAATCTACACTTTAAATCCCCCTCCCTTATTGTAGGCAGGTTTCTTTTCTCTTGCCCCCTCCCTTGCGGAGGGGGTTGGGGGTGGGTAAATCCTAACGAATCGTCATTGCGAACATTCGCAAGAATGTGAAGCAATCCACACCGAATCTATCATTCTAATGCGACAAAGTCGCCAAAGAATCCAAAAAAAATCAAAGAAAATTTATAGATTGCCACAAAAAACTGCGTTTTTCTCGCAATGACAAAAGAGAATTTTACCCACCCCCTTAATCCCCCTCCGCAAGGGAGGGGGAAAAATTTTAGTGAATCCCCATTTGTGCAAGGGAGGAGGAAATTTGAATGAATCGTCATTTGCAAAAAAGGAGGGGAAATTTTGGATTTGTTTGGATTGCTTCGTCAGTCCTGCGGACTTCCTCGCAATGACAAAAATAAAGTAAAGCGTCATTGCGAACATTCGCAAGAATGTGAAACAATCTATACGACAAAAACAAAACTTCATTGCAAACAATGACGCGAATCTAAATCCCCTACCCCTTAATTTTTTCCAACCACTCTTTTAGCGTTTTTTCAAAGCCTATGTCGCTAAATTCCACGAATTTTTCATTCACATTTTTAGGCAAATATCGTTGCTCCACAAATCCGCCAAATTCTCCTTGCGAATCGTGCGGATAGCGGTAGTTTTTGCTAAATGGTTTGGTATGCTCTGTGATTTCTAGCGTGGGGTGCGCTTTTACAAAATCTAATGCGTTATCAATCGCCTTATACGCGGTGTTTGACTTAGGCGAAGCGGCAAGATATAGGACACATTGTGCCAAAATTATGCGCGATTCAGGCATACCTATTTTTGCGACACTTTGCATTGTGCTATTTGCGAGATTTAGCGCATTTGGATTGGCGTTGCATATATCTTCACTTGCAAGGATTACAAGCCTCCGCGCGATAAATTCCACGCTCTCTCCCGCGCTAATAAGCCTTGCTAGATAGTAAATACTCGCATTTTCATCGCTCCCGCGAATGCTCTTTATCATCGCACTAATTAGCTCATAATGTGTGTTTGATTCGCCCACGCCCTCGCTATTTGGCTTGATTTGGCGCAGAGATTCAAGGCTCAAAGATTCGGCATTTTTGCCCTGCGTTGCAATCTGCAAAAGATTTAGCATTGCCCTTGCATCGCCATTACAAGAATCTAGCAAATACTCCCGCGCTTCTTTTGTGATACTTAAATTGCACGATTTTAGGCGTGAATCAAGGATTTCGCCTAGCTCATTTTTGGAGAGCGCGTGAAATTCAAATATAAAAGAGCGAGAGCGAATCGCAGCCGTTAGCGCGAAATAGGGATTTTGAGTAGAAGCCCCTATAAAAATCGCGCTAAAATCCTCCATAAAAGGTAGCAAAACTTCCTGCTGTGCTTTGTTTAGCCGATGAATCTCATCAATAAAAATTAGTGGCTTATTTAAGCAATCTTTCGCGCCCACCACGCATTTTCGCAAATCATCAATTTTTAGCGAAGTGGCGTTAAACTCAAAAAATTCGCCCCCGATTTCATTGCTAATGATTCGCGCCAAACTTGTTTTCCCGCAACCCGGCGGTCCAAAGAAAAAAAGATGGATTAGATTTTTTGATTCTATCATCTTAGCAATCGGCGCATTTGCGCCAAGTAAGTGCTTTTGTCCGATAAATTCGCTTAAATTTTTTGGCTTTTGAAGTGCAAACATTTTGATTTTCCTTTTTAAAATGGTGTGAATCTAGCTATTTTTTTTTTAATATTTGCCTTGCGATTTACTTAAAAAAATTCACTTCTCAAATATTATCACTTCATACGAATTTCGCTTCACGCTCACATTGCTCTTGCTTTGGCTTTGTTGCTGTTGCAGGTTTTCAATCGTAATATCTAGCTCATCTAGCTTATCTTTTAGGCGCAGGATTATATCCACCCCTGCTAGATTCACGCCCAAATCACGCGTGAGTCGCAAAATCACTTTGATTTTGTCAATGTCTTTTTGCGAGTAAAGGCGCATTTTGCCATCCGTCCTGCTTGGCTCAATCAGCCCCTCTTTTTCGTATTGTCGCAAAGTCTGTGGGTGAATCGACAAAATTTTCGCCACCACGCTTATTAAAAACACAGGTTCTTCGTAACTATACATTTTCGCCCCCTTTTATGAAATTTCCGCCACAATCTTTAATCGGGCAGTTTTTCGCGCAAAATCTCTACAAGCGCAGAATCTAATCTCTCAATAGGCGGATTTTGTATATTTGCGATGAGATATAAATCGCCGATTTTACCACTCTTGCGCTCTTTTAACCCCTGCTCTTTTACGCGGAATTTTTGATTGTTTTTGGTATTTTGCGGGATTGTAAGGCTTAATTCTTTATATGGCGTTTGCACCTTTACTTTACCCCCAAAGAGCGCGGTTTTTAGCGGAATATTTATGCTTTTTAGCAGTGCGTCATCTTTGATTTCATATTCACTACTTGGCGCGATATTTATGCGTAAAAATAAATCGCCCACACTATTTCGCGCCCTTTTGCCCTTGCCTTTTACGCGGAGTTTTTCGCCGTTTTTAATCCCCGCTGGAATCTTTATATCAAAATCATCATAGCGATACGCTCCGCCACGCAGGGCAGATTCAAAAGGAATGGTAATATCTTTTTGAATGTCAAGCGATTCACCAAAAGATTCGCCAAAGTCAAATCCACCAAATCCACCATTTGAAAAGCCACCGCTAAAACCACTTGCGCCAAATCCACTATTTGCGCCAAATCCACCGCCAAAAATCTGGCTTAAAATATCATCTAAATTTATGTTTTGATTACTTCTAGCAAAGTCGCTAAAATTCTGTCCGCCAAACATCGAATCGCCAAATCTATCGTATTGCGCGCGTTTTTTCTCATCGCTCAAAATCTCATAGGCTGCGTTAATCTCTTTGAATTTTTCCTCCGCGTCCTTTGCCTTGTTTATGTCGGGGTGATATTGCCTTGCAAGTTTGCGATATGCCTTTTTAATCTCATCTTGCGTGGCATTTTGCGCCACGCCCAAAGTCGTATATAAACTTTTTTCCAAATCTAAACTCCATAATTTATAAAAATTGTGAGTGAGATTATAGCATAAAAGTTTATACTTGTAGACTAAAGTTTAAGGATTAAAATATATCCACGATTTTTATGCTTCCACTGCCGACAAATCGCTTTTCATCGCCATTCACAGAATAAATTAGCTCTAATTTATGTAAAATTTTGCCTTCCAAATTCAAATGCAAATTTTTTAGAAAAATACTATTTTTTATCAGTTTTTTGTCATCTATATTTAGAATCTCACGCACTTCAAATGCGCTTTCATCATTGCCTACTATAAATTTGCTTTTTATCGATTGTAAAATAACTGATATTTTTTGCAGATTATAAATGATTATATTTTCGCCATTAAATTCGATTTTTAAGTCGTTATTTGAATAGCAAAATTTCGGGCTTCCTTGCAATGATAGTGTTTTAATAATGATTTTTGAATCAGCAAAAATTTTGCCATTTTCATTAGCCCTTAAAAAAATGCTATCGATAAAATAACTGATAAAAAATCGCATTTGCAAATTTACATTCATTGAAATCGCAATCTCATTTTCCACGCAGTTTGTGAGATTTGAGCGATTATAATACGATAAGATTTTATCCTGTGTTATGGCATTTTCGCCCACATTTTCCACTTCATAAATCCCACTGCCAAACAAAATCTCAAAAATATGTTCTTTTGAATCTAGCGCATTTTCTTTGGCAATCTCTATGATTTGCGCTTTTAGCGTGTTTTCTGCCTCCCATTTTAGATTTGCACTTATACCTAAAATCCCGTGCCTATCGATAAAATCAATATTACAAATCGCATTTTCTAGCCTTTGGCGATAAAGCACTTGATAATCCAAAATCTTGCGCTCAAAGCTCTCAATCACGCCCAAAATCTCGCTTACAACGACATTTAGGTTATTATGCAAAATTAGCTCAATAAATCTAAAAGTATCAATCTCAAAATTTTGCCTAAAAAACGCCGAATCGCCCCGTGCAGGATAAAATACAAACTCATCATTTTCAATGCCAACTTTTATCACTTCATCGATGATAACCTCGCTAAACTCGACATTTGCGCTGTGTGAGATATAAAAAATATCGCCGTTTATGAAATACACAAAAAATATCGGATTTTTGCTATTAAAAACGCCAAATTCGGGGATATGCCCGGGTATTAGCATATTTAGTAGCATTTTTGATTTGCGCTTTATGCTTTTTTTTAGCTTTTCGTAAAACATTTTTGCGATTTTTCCTATCAAAATTTTTAAAATTTGCTAAAATTCTACAATAATTTTTTAGAAACTGCATAAAAAAGGATTTGCATTGAAAATTATCGCTGGGAATTTTAAGAGCAATAAAAATCGAGCGGATTCGATTGCTTACATAAATGCGCTAGATTCGCGCCTAAAATCCGCTCCAAAAGAGCTTTTGGATTCGCGAAAAATTTATATTTTTCCTGCCATTAGTTCGCTTGTGGCAAATGATTTTGCAAATATTACGCTTGGCGCACAAAATGCACATTTTGCGCTAAACGGCGCATTTACGGGCGAAATATCGCTTTGCCATTTAAGCGAATTTAACATAAAAACGATTTTAATTGGGCATAGTGAGCGGCGAACACTTTTTAATGAAAGCGATGAAATTGTGGCAAAGAAATTTGCGTTTTTTGCAGAGCAAAACTTTAAGATTTTCCTTTGTGTAGGGGAAAATCTAGCGATTCGCGAAAGTGGCAAAACAAAAGATTTTTTGGAATCGCAACTAAAAAATATCGATTTAAGTTACGCGAATCTAATCATCGCTTATGAGCCGATTTGGGCGATAGGCACGGGACAAAATGCAAGTTTGGAGCAGATTAGCGAAGTATATGAATTTTTGCAAAATATCGCCAAAAAGCCCATTCTTTATGGTGGAAGCGTAAATGCAAATAATGCAAAGGCGATTTTAGACGCCACAGACGGCGTTTTGGTGGGTAATGCGAGTTTGGAAGTGGAAAGTTTTTATCAAATCATAAGGAGTTAAAAAATGGTTTCAGGCAATATAATGTCAGGCAAAAAAGGGCTTATTGTCGGCATCGCAAACAATAAGTCGATAGCCTATGGCATAGCAAAATCGCTCCACGCGCAAGGGGCGAATCTGGCATTCACTTTTATGAATGATAGCATAAAAAAGCGTGTAGAGCCGATTGCGGCGGAATTTGGTAGTGCTCATATTTATGAGCTAGATGTGGGGAATGAATCGCATTTTGGTGCGTTGCGAGAGAACCTCAAGCGTGATTTTGGTGGAATTGACTTTATCGTGCATAGCGTGGCATTTGCACCAAAAGACGCGCTAGATGGCAAGTTTATAGCGACTTCAAAAAGTGCGTTTAACACGGCGATGGAGATTTCTGTGTATTCGCTTGTGGAATTAGTGCGCGAAATGCTACCGATTCTAAATGAAAATGCTTCGATTCTAACGCTTAGCTATCTTGGAGCGCAGAAATATATCACACATTACAATGTGATGGGCGTGGCAAAGGCTGCGCTTGAATCTTCTGTGCGCTATTTGGCTTATGAGCTTGGGGAACGCGGGATTCGCATAAATGCCATTTCTGCGGGTCCCATTCGCACTTTGGCGGCAAGTGGAATCGGCGATTTTAGAATGATTTTAAAGTGGAATGAGATAAACGCGCCTTTGAAAAAAAATGTCAGCATCGATGAAGTAGGCGATTCGGCTATGTATTTGCTATCTCCGCTTTCAAGTGCGGTAACGGGCGAAGTACATTTCGTCGATTGTGGATATAATATAATGGGAATGGCTGCCACAGATGAAAATGACGGCAAAATCCACATTGCGTGGGATAATCAAAATAAGGGGGAATAAAATGAGCGATTTTGATGAAAACGAAAATATCGGCGAGGAAGAGGATTTCGACTTTGATGAGTTAGATGACTTTGTAGATGACGATGAGGACGATGATTTTGACTATGATGAGGACGATTACTCATACAGCGATGATGATTACAATGACGATGAATAAATCTATCACGGAGTGCGTGGAAAAATGTCAAGCATAGAATTAGCTCTAATTCAGCATAGTTTCAAGGGCGATAAGCAAAGCACCATTGATTTCACGCTATCGCAAATCGCAAAGGCGGCAAAAAACGGCGCGAATCTAGTGGCTTTGCAAGAGCTTCATACAAGCGAATATTTTTGTCAGCGCGAGGATACGCGGTTTTTTCAATATGCAGAATCATTTGAGCGCGAAGTGGCGATTTTCTCCAAAGTTGCTAGGCAACATAAAATCGTCCTTGTAACTTCGCTCTTTGAAAAGCGCGCAAAAGGACTTTATCACAATACTGCTGTGGTGTTTGAGCGTGATGGCAATATTGCGGGGACTTATCGCAAGGCACACATTCCTGATGACCCGAGCTTTTATGAGAAATTCTACTTTACGCAAGGCGATGGCGATTTTGCACCGATTCGCACTTCGCTAGGCAAAATCGGCGTTTTAATCTGCTGGGACCAGTGGTTCCCCGAATCGGCGCGTTTAATGACACTTGGTGGCGCGGATATTTTGATTTATCCTACCGCAATCGGCTGGGATTTGGGCGATTCTAAAAAAGAGCAGAAAAATCAACTAAATGCGTGGCTTGGGGTGCAAAGAGGACACGCCATTGCAAATGGCATATTTGTTTGCGCAATCAATCGCTGTGGAATCGAATGCGAATCTGAGCCTGAATCCTTTGAATCTAGCAAATCTAAAAGTGATTCGGCTAAAAATCTCCGCGATTCACGCAAATCTTACGAATCAAAAATCAAATTTTGGGGGCATAGCTTTATTTATGGACCGCAGGGCGAGGAAATCGCAATGGCAGGGGAAAATAGCGATGAGATTCTTCGCGCCACCATTGATTTAAATCGCATTGCGCAAGTTCGCAATATTTGGCCCTTTTTGCGCGATAGGCGCATTGAGTGCTATCACAATCTCACCAAACGCTTTATTGACTAGCTTTGGGGGCAGATTTGCACCACAGCGCATTCAAAGCCTTTAAGATTCGCTCCACGCGAATCCTTACAATCGCGCTCCCTGCGGGGCTAAACTCACTACTTGATATTATAAATGTCGTGCTTGGCGCGTTTTTTATGGGAATGCTATCAAATTATCACATTATCGCTGTGGGGCTTGGGCTAAATTTTTTTATGTTGCTTTTTGCCATCACAAATATTTTTTTTATCGGCACAAATGCGCAAATCTCGCGCTTATTTGGCAAACGCGACTTTGATGGAATGAATCGTGTGCTTTCAAGTATGTTTTTTGGTGCGCTTGTTATTTCAATCCCCATTTTTTTGGGCGCAAAAATGCTTTATTCTAGCTATTTTAGCTGGATTGGCGTGGATAGCACTTCGCAGATTTTAGGCGAGATTTTTACGGATATTATCATTTATATGATTCCAGCCGTGATGATAAAAACTATCATTGTATCGGCATTTAGCGCGATTGGCAATACCAAAACGCCTTTTTTTATAAAGATTTTTACCACTTTGTTAAATTTGCTTTTAAATTATGTGCTAATTTTTGGTGTGTTTTTCGCGCCCCTTGACATCGTAGGAATCGCGCTTTCAAACCTCATCGCTACGCATATTGAAATGCTAATTTTGCTTTGGCTACTTGCAAAAAAAAGCGGGAGTTTGAGGCTGGATTATTTTTTTAGCGCGGGGATTTTTAAAAAAGGGCTAAATCTAGGAATCCCTATCGGGCTAGAGCGCGGATTTACAATCATTTCGTTGATTTTAATATCCAAATTTGTCGCAAGCTATGGGAGCGACTATCTAGCGGGGCTTCAAATCGGCGGACGCATCGAATCCTTTGCCGTAATGCCGTCCTTTGGCTTTATGGTAGCGGCGATGGCTTTGACAGGGCAGTTTTTAGGCGCGGGGAGAGCGGATATGGTAAAGCAAATCATCTACACCACAATCATCTTGGCGTCCGTGTTTATGGGCTTTATGGGGGCTTTGATGATAATTTTTGGTGAGTGGTTTAGCCACTTTTTTAGCACAAAGGCAGAAATTATCTATGGTAGCTATCTTTATCTCGTGTGCGTGGGGCTGTCGCAGATTCCGCTGGTGTTTATTTTTGTAATAGATGGGGCATTTCGCGGGGCGGGTGCGACAAAAATCTCGCTTTTTATGAATACTAGCTTTATTTGGCTACTGCGAATCGTGCCTATGTATCTTTGTATAAAGTGCGAATCGCCATTAATTGCGATATATTTAATCATTTTATTTGAGACATTTTTGCGTGGATTTGCATTTTTTTATATCTTTAGAAAATATTTTGATAGGATTTTTATGTAAAGTGCGAATCTGTGGTAGAATTGCGTTTTTAATTTTTACTTTCAAAGGACAGATAATGAATAAAAAATCATTTAAAAGCACATTTCAACCGCTTGAAATTGCATTTAAAAAGGCACTAGGTATTCGTAAGATTCGTAAAGGCAAAATCTTTAATGAATCTGGATTTGCAGTAGCTTCAAAAGAAAAAATCACGCGTTATATTTTCTTTCTTCCACTTTTTCAAAAGTTACGAATCTTAACAGACGCCACTGAATTTGGCGCACAAATAGGGGGGGGGCAGAACAAGTAATCTAAAATCCACGCTATGCACAATAAAAACGCACTACAAAATTTTTGGCATTGTAATTTTCGTAAAAACTATTACGCGGCTTCATAGCCCAAATAGCTACTTTTTTGGCAAATCCCCGCTTCCATTCAACCTCCAAAATACGCCTGATGAATTTTACTTTCGCTTATGGGGTGGAGGTTTGGGAGAGTATATCTCCACAAGTCCGACTATCGAGCAAGAAATTTTTGCACTCTGTAAGGGTTTAAGCAAGGAAAATCAAATTTGGCTATTTCGCCAAATTGAGCGCGAGAGATTCGCCTATCAAAAAACTAGCGGACTTATCGAAAATCTCACACAAGATGAGCACGATGAACTCACGCGAATCTACACGGAATTTTATCCAAATATCTTTTGTTTGGGCGACAATCTTTACTTTTACAATGACGGCTCTTTGGGCTACTTTTTCCCTACGAATTTTTGCGAAATTAGCGTAATGTGGCATAAGCATAGTTTAAATGTTTTAGAGCCGCAGACTTTGGCAAAAATGCGGAATAAGGATTTTATTGATGTGGGCGCGTGTATCGGCGATAGTGCGGTGCTTTTTGAGCGCGAATTTTGTGATAAAAATATCTATACTTTTGAGCCTACAAAGGAAAATTTTAGGCTTTTAAAGCGCACTTTGGAGCTAAATAACTCAAAGCGCGTAATCCCTGTGAATAAGGCTTTGGGTGCGGAATCAGGTAATTTAGAGATTCATTACCGAGCGGAAAATATCGGTGGCAGTAGAGCGATTTTTAGCGATGAGCGCACGATTGCCGAGCGCGTGGAGGTAACGACACTTGATGATTTTGTGCGTGAGCATAATATCAAAGTGGGCTTTATCAAAGTTGATATTGAGGGCTTTGAAATGGAGTTTTTAAAAGGCGCGAAAGAAACGATTACTGCGCAAAAACCAGCAATGTTAATTAGCATTTATCATCAGCCAAGCGATTATTTTGGAATCAAACCTTTGATTGAGAGCTGGAATTTGGGCTATACATTTAAGATTCATAAAGGCATAGATTTAAGCGTTATGGGTGAGACGGCGTTGTTTTGTGAAATGGAGGAATAAATTTTTAAAAAATTTATGTTATTTTAAACATAGCGGTTGTAAAATTCGCTTTTTTTAAATCTAAAACTTAAAGGACTGCATTATGAAAAGGTTATTTTTTGCATTATTGTTTTTGGTAAGTTTCGCATTTGGCGCGGTAAATCTAAACACAGCGACTAAAAAAGAGCTGATGAGTTTGGATGGAATCGGCGATAAAAAAGCAGAGGAAATCATCAAATATCGCGAAAAAACGCCATTTACAAAGCCAGAGGATTTGAAAAATATCAAAGGCATAGGCGATAAACTCTTTGATAAAATCAAAGATAAGATTGAAGTAAGCAAGTAGATTTAGCGAATCTTAATCGTTAGATTCGCGTCATTTGCGGGATTTGAAATGCTAATGCGATTATTTGAATCCAAAATCGCTACGCAAAGTCCCAAGTGGTGGGCGTAGTTTTGTAACATCTCTAGCGATTCGTTGCCTAAAATGTGGCGCGATAACATAACGCAATCCGCGCCATAGACTAGCGATTCAAGGATTTGGTAGCGTGAGATAAAAATATCCTTGTGAATGACTAAAAATGGCGTGTAATGCCGTGCCTCTGCCACCAAAGCAATGTCGCTTTTTAGCGTGGTATCAATAATTAGCGCAACTTTAGCCAAATTTGCTAAATCGCTAATCTTATCTAAATCGCGTGTGTTGTTTATGATTTGCGCATTTAATACTGCGCTACTTTGATTTGCACTATTAAACTTCGCGCATTTATAAAGCTCTGCAAATCCGCGTGGCAAAAGCGGATTGCACGACAAACTTCGCCCCAAAACGCCAAAATCAATCTGCGATTCGCGCTTTGCAACGATGGCTTTCGTCCGCGCAATAGCCAATCGCGCAAAAAATCTTACGAATATATTACGGCAAATCCCCGCTAATTTCCCACGCATTTATCTATCGCTTCCAAATGCTCTACCATTTCACGCTCTTTTAGCAAAATATCACGCGGGATTTTTTCCATCACTGCCTTTGCCTGCTCACATTTATTGCTCTTAAAATGCCCCCACGCTAGGCTATCCAAATACGCAGGATTTTCAGGCACAGCGCGTAATGCCTGCTCTACAAATCCCACGCCCTCCGCGACATTTATATCATAATCAATCATCAAATAGCCCACATAATTATAAAAAATGTGATTTGGCTCATCTTTCAAGGCGCGTTTTAGCGATTCGATTACCTGCGGGGCGATTTTAGCCTTGCCCTCTGCGTCCTGCGCTTCAAAATCCACTATCGCCATAATGCCAAGATAATAGCTATCTTTGGTGCGGTTATATGCCTTTTGCGCCTCGATTTTGGCGTTTTTGTAATCCTTTTGTGCTAAATAAATATCAATTAGCAAAGCCTTATCAAAGTCAAATTTTTTCGCCAAATCAATGACTTTGCCATAGTCCTTTTTCTCGTAATATAATTTCGCTAGATTCGTAGCATTTATTTTGCTTTGCTTTTTAGCAAAATAATACGCAAATAGTGGCTCAATCTCATCTAGCTCGTTAATTTTACTAGCGATATTTAGTAGCAAAAGTGCGAATCGCTCATTTAGCTCATCTTTGAAATGCGCCTTTATTAGCTGGAGCGAATCGCCAAATTTCTTGCGCTCCAAGTCTAGCGATGCAAGGACTAGCAAGGTTTCATCATTGCCATCAATTTGATATGCGCGAATCAAATGCGCCCTAGCGTTTTCAAAGTCCTTTTTAGCGTAATACAGCGTGGCAATAAAACTATTATTAAACACGCTATCTTCAAGCTGTAAAATCCTGCGCCAAATCGCTATTGTAGCCTCTAAATCGCCACGCACAAGGTAAGCCTTTGCCTTTAAAATATCCAAATCATTAGGGATAATCGCTTCAAATTCCTTGATTGTAGCAAGTGCGTCTTTGTGATTTTCTAAGCGCATAAGCGCGAAAATCTGCTCTTTTAGATACTCGATTTTTTTGGTATTTTGATAGAGAATCTTATATGATTCAAGGGCTTTTTTATCATCTTTTGAATCGATTGCATCTAATGCCTCTAAAATGTATTTATCCTCGTTAAATCCACTGCTTTGGGCTTTAAACTGCTTGATTTTAGGCGAATCTTCTAGCGCAAAAATCATCGCTGTAAAAATCGCATTTAACGCAAGAATCGCTAAAAATATCTTTTTCATTTGTGTTGCTCCATATTATGCTAAATTGTGATTTATGGCGTAATCACGCGGTTTTTTAGGCTTTTGCTTCGCACTTTTTTCGCTATTTGGATTATCATCAAAGACGATTCGTTGCTCAAAATACGCCTTTTTATCATCGATAGAAAATTCCACTAGTAACTTCCACTCGCCTTTTTCAAAGCTAATCTCTGGGCTAATGAAAATGCCATTTTTTTGCGACAATACGCCAATGTCCTTATCCGCACTTGAATCCGCAAAGCGCGTGATATAAAGGCGCACAGATTCGCCTATCGCAGCCTTGCCCTTCAAATCCGTAATCTTAAAGCGCAAAATCGCTTCGCTAGGCACAAAAAGCGCGTTTGACTTGCGATTTGCTTTTCTTGTCAGCGGAAGCGCGTTTTTGCCACTGCTATCAAGCACATAAAATTTATAGCGCGATTCAAGTTCGTTTTGCGCTACCAAAATCGCATTTATATCCTTATCGACAACCTGCCGCGTGGAAAAATACGCATTGTCATAATCGGGCTTGTATTTGAGTGAGATATAGATTGTCAAAATGATTCCACAGCACATAATCCCAAAAAATATCGCGATTCCTAGCGGATAGTAATTTTTTCCTTTCATTTTTAAGTCCTTTTGCTTTTAAAAAAATAAATGCCGACAAAAAGCCCAATCATAGAAAATAACATTAGATACAAAATCCCTTGCGCCACCATTTTCGCGCCTTTTTCATCTTTGGAAATATTATGGTGAATCTCTATGCCAAATTTCTCCGCGATTAAATCCACCGCTTCCACATAGCCATTGAAAACTACCGCAGAGAGCGCACCACTCTCGCTATTTTTTTGTGGCAACAATGGCACCATATATTCCCAATAAATTTTCTTTTTATCATCTTTGGATAGGGCTTTGTTTGATTCATCGCTTGTGATTATATCTATTTTTTGCTCATTTTTTAGCATCACAATGACAACAAATGGCTTTTTTAATTTGTTATTTAAATAATTATAAAAATCTCGGTATTCTTTCACAGGCGCGGAATTTGCCATATAGACATAGAGATTTATGCCCGTTTTTTGCGCTAACTCAGCGGAAGTAGCATTAAAAAAATCTATGCTTTTTTGATTGAGCAGTAAATCTGGGCTAAAAACAAAATTTTGTTGCGAATCGCTTGGATTTGCGCTTTGAATCGCATCTGGATTCGTGTCTTGAATTGCGTGATTTGTGCCTTGAATCTTGTGATTTGTGTTTGCAAGATTCGCATTTGGATTTAAATCCGCAAAACTTTGACTACAAATAAACAAGATTCCGCACACAATAAGCGGAATCTTTAGTGGGCAAAAGCGCAAGTTTAAACCAAAAATAAAAACATATTTGGGATAAATGCAATCGCAATAGAGGCGACGATTAAGATTAGCAAAAAGCCAAAAAGTGCCTTTTCTACGACATTGTATTCCATATTTGCCTCCTTATTTTAGCTCGTAATGCGCGGCATTTGACGGATTTATCATCACTGCTTTTTGCGCATCGATAGTGTAATAATTTGTCGCTTCTGCCTTTTGGATGCCCACCGCTGTGAATCCTAAAAACGCCACGATTGCTAGTAGCAACACCACTGCGATAAAAAATCCCGTTAGCCCATTTAGCTGAAAATATCCGCCTTGCGCTTCTTCAAATTCAAACTCTTCCATTTTCCCGCCTCCTAATTGTCTGATAAGATAAAGTTATTTAACGCTTTTTCTTGATACGCGCTGAAATTTGCATAATCAAATGTAGGCATTTTGCCGATTGCCCCAGCCTTGCCCCTTTTTAGAACTTCTTGCAAGAATGTAAAAGTCCCATAGGTAGTCAAATCAGGTGCGAATCCTTCAATACCACCTACTATACCTTTGCCATCCTCTCCGTGGCAAGCCACACAATGCGTAGCATAAAGCGTCCTACCTTGCTCGATGGATTCGGCGTTTGCGGGAATTTTTGCGCTTGATAGCTCTGCCATCACAAAATCTGCGATATTTGTCGCCTCTGCATCTGTCATTTCGATAGGCACCATCATCACGCCTATGTAATTCATACCTGTGCTACCCTCTTTGATGACTTTTACAATCTGATCTTTTCTGCCCCATTTATTTAAATCCGCAGCCTTACCATCAATCCCACTTTTATCAAAGCCGTGGCATTGTGAGCACTGCACTTGGAAAATATTATCGCCCATTGTGGTTAGCTCACTCTCGCTTAAAGATGCCCATTTTGCTTGATAGGTTTGATTGTATTTGGCGACTTCACGGTTATACTCGCCGATTTGCGAATACGCATTTAGTGGATAGCCCACGAAAATATACCACAATCCCCAAATAATCACACATAAAAATGACGCCGCCCAGCCGATAGGCAAGTCGTTTTTAAACTCTTTAATGCCATCCCAATCTTCATCTGTCAATTCGCCATCATTGCTACTATTTTTGATTTTGCTAAAATAAGTAGCTGTGATAAACGCCACCAAAACCAATATGACAAATGCGCCCACAAGCGCAAGTATCGTCATATTATCGCTTAATAAATTTTGCATTATTATTTCCTCCCTATTCCCTAGATTCTAATGGCGCATCTGTAATATTATCATCTAACGCCAAACGCGCATATTTTTCGTAGTCCTTTGCGCCCGTGCGCTGCGCTCTATACATATAATAAATATATGAGTATAAAAATACCACAAGCGCAATCGTTGCGGCAAAATACAAATATCCTCTAAACTCTACAATCGCCTCTATCATAGCACACCTCTAGTTAGGATTCGCCTGTGAATCAGGTGCGCTTTGTGTGCTAGTGGGATTTTCGGGGCTAGATTCGGCAGGTGATTCAGGCGAAAGATTCGCAGATGAATCCGCTTGTGTATTTGAATCGCTCTGCGCCATAGCTGTTGTGCCACCTGTGCGCCTTGCTTGGCTTAAACTTTTCATATATGCAATTAGTGCTACAATCTCCCTAACCTCGCCATTTTTATATGCATCCTCAATGTCTTTATTTTTCATTTCAAGGACAATGGCTTCAGCCTCGCGCATAAATTCTGCCTTTGCTTCATCTAGTGTGCCTAATTTTGGATTATTTGGCGTATCATAAGGCACACCAAATACGACTTTTTGCGTATAAGCGTCCGCATAAGCCGTCTCAAAATCCGTTTGCTTAAAGAAATTATGCTGATAGTTTGGCATAATACTTCCCGGCACGACACTAGCAGGGTCCCACATATGATTTGAATGCCAATCCGCAGCACTTCTACTATCGCCTACTCTATGCAAGTCTGGTCCGATTCGCTTTGAGCCCCACAAAAATGGTCTATCATAGGCATATTCGCCACTTAAACTATATGCGCCATATCTATCTGTTTCTGCTTTAAATGGGCGGATTAGCTGTGAATGGCAGTTGTAGCAACCCTCTTTCATATAGACTTGTCTTCCTGCGACTTCTAGCACACTATAAGGTTTTAGCCCTTCTAGTGGGCGCGAAGTTTTTGCAAAGTTTGGCAGAATCTCAACTAACCCAGCGATTGAAAATACCAGCAAAAACGCCACCGTGAAAAAGAATGGATTTCTCTCTAACCAATTAAACATATCCTTTTCCTCCCTTAATTCTCTTGCATAGGTGTCGCAAATGCAGGCTCTTTGTCAATCTCTTTTGACGCTGTCATAGTCATAATGATATTATAAACAAACATAAAGAAACCAAGCAAATACAACACACCAGCGACCGAACGAATCACATAATATAAATGCAAACTAGCCACCGTGTCAATAAAGCTATAAAGCGGACTACCAAATTCATCAGTCGCCCTCCACATCATACCTTGCGAAATCCCTGCAATCCACATACTTGAAAAATATAGGATAATGCCAAGCGTCATAATCCAAAACTGCATATCCATAATCTTTTTGGAATAAATTTCGCGCTTAAAGATTCGCGGTGTGATATGATAACAAGCCGCAATGATTGTAAATCCTACCCAGCCCAAAACGCCATCGTGCACATGTCCCACAATCCAATCTGTAAAGTGCGCCAAAGCATTTACCGAGCGAATGGATTGAATCGGTCCCTCTAAAGTTGATAGCATATAAAAAGTCGAAGCCAACACTAAAAATTTAATGAGTGGCGATTCGCGTAATTGATGCCATTGTCCGCGCATTGTAAGAAGCATATTGATTGCCGTCCCCCAAGAAGGCAAAATCAAAATCACACTAAACACCGAGCCAAGCGTTTGCACCCAATCGGGCGTTGTAGAATAAATCAAATGGTGTCCGCCCGCCCAAATATACACAAACATCAAGCTCCAAAAGCTAAATAGCGTAAGTTTGTATGAAAAAATAGGCTGCCCTGATTCTTTTGGTAAGAAATAATACATTACGCCAATGATTGCAGAAGTAAAGACAAATGCAACCGCATTATGTCCCCACCACCATTGCACCATAGCGTCATTTGTCCCTGCATACAGCGACACAGAATGCCAAACGCTCCCCACACCAGCCACTAGCCAAGTAGGAATCGCAAGATTATTAAAGATATAAAGTGCGCTCACCGCCACAAAACTAGCGATAAAATACCAAAGGCTAATATATATCGTTTGCTCTCTGCGCACCGCCATAGAGCCAAAAAGGCTAACGCCCCAAAGCACCCACACCACGACAACAACCAAGTCCAAAATCCAAGGTAACTCCGCGTATTCTTTGGATTGTGTGATACCTAAAAGTAGCGTAACAACCGCTAACGCAATTAAAACCACATAAATCCAAAAATGCAAAATGCCTATGATTTTCAAAAATGGGTGCTGATTGTAAGTGATTTTAAGCACTCTTTGCCCCAAGTAATACCACGCAGCCCAGATTCCACTAAGCGTGAATCCATAAATCACGCCATTCGTGTGGAGCGGACGCAAACGCCCAAATAATCCATACTCACCAGCGATATGATTAAGCGATGGAAATGCCATTTGAAACGCGATGATTACGCCCACAAGCATACCAACGATTCCAAAAATCAAAGTCGTCCAAAGAAACAGCTTTGCGATGGAATAATCATACTCTAATACATTCTTTGTATCCATACTTCCTCCTACTTTAATAAAATAAAGCGCAATTATACTAAATAAAATGTTTAAATTTATATAAAATTTGCACAAAATGTCAATTTTTTGCTAATAAATTACTAGGTTTTGGCTAATTTTTTGGAATCTACTTTGAATCTAGGGAGGCGATTTGTGGTAAAACACGCTAAAGATTCATCATTGCAAGGCGAATCGTAGATTCGCGCAAAGCAATCCACGAATCAAGTGCGAATCTACCATTCTGTCATTGCGAGGAAGTCCGCAGGACTGACGAAGCAATCCAAAAAAATTTAGATTCGCTCCTCATTCTGTCATTGCGAAACTTGCCTTTAGGTAAGTCGTGGCAAACCAAATGGCGCGAATCTAAAGATAAATAAAAATCAATAATTTAAAAGCGAATCAATAAATTAGATTTTTAGAATCTATGCGCAGATTCGCCAAAAGTAAGCGATTCGCATTTGATTCAAAAGTCGCCTAAATAGATTGCTTCGTTGTTTTCGCATTCGCTCAAACTGCCTCGCAATGACGATGATTTCACGCGAATCGCAAATAACTCCATCATTATAGATTTGAAACACAAATCAAAACAATCCGCATTTTTTGATATAATTTGCCCAAAATCTCACATTAAGGACACAAATGAAATTCTTGCATTGTGCCATACCGTGCTTATGCTTTATATTTTTCAGTGGTTGCGGTGTTGTAGCGTATTATTCAACCGAATCAGACCCACAATTTAGCCTTAACAAACAAGAGCCTATCGCCATCTATACAAGCGAAATGCCCACCGTATCGGAGAAAAAATTAGGGCGATTGCTTGGAGAGCTAATGGCATTGGAGGGCTTTAAAGTGGCAGGATTTAATATAGATAGTCAAAAAACTGCGTGTAGAGTTACTTTTAAGACAAATACTTCATCGCAAACATACACAGGCAGTTATACCACATATAAAACAAGCACCCATAGCACTTACATTCCCGGCAATTTTAGCCCTTATGAATATAAACCTAGTCGCACCATAACGACTACCACACAAACGCCTATTGGTAATGTTTATACAAGCGTGGTTGTTTATCGAACTATGGGCATTAATATTTTTTGTGAAAATAACGGCAAATTAGATAATATTTGGTATGGAAGCTTTAGCGCAGATATGGATACTTATGACATTTACCGAGAGTATATTTTAGTAAATCTTATAAGGCTTATCGGCACGGACTTTGAAGGTTATCTTGATGTGAGTAGTATTGATGAATGAATTTTATTGTTTAAATTTTACTTAATTTAAGTGCATTTTTTAGCGAATCCATCGTGATTTCATCGACAAAGGGGCGAATCTTTGGTGGGATTTTGGCGATTCGTAATTTTTCTCTAAACTTTTTGTCGTATCTTTGCGCATTTTGCAAGTCATTTGCGCACATAAAAATAAAATTTACATTTGAATCAATCACAATTTTATCGCCCAAAATGCAAGAAAAATCGCTTTTTATAATCTCAACACGCTGATTTTGGCTAATGACATAGCCAAGCCGTTTTGCAACACTATCGATTTGTGCAAAAAGTTGCAGTGGCACAAAATCAGCGCGTGGGATTAAAAAAATATGCTTTATTTGCAAAACTTGCGATTCGCCATACAGCGCGTTAAAATCCGCATTTAGATACCGAAGCGATTTCACAATCCCGCGCACAAATTTTTTTACAAGTTTATTGCCAAATTTTTTGCGAAAATAATTGCGTTTAAAATTTGCATTTTTATTGCTTTTATCTATAAAAAATTTGATTTTATGTGCTTTTAAAAATGCCTTAATCTCAAAGCGCGAAATCTCGCTCATCGGGCGAATAATGCGGTAAGTTTGGCGATTTTTTGTGCGTGAATCTAGTTGCGAATCTAGTTGCGATTCGCACTCTAAAAACCTAAAATTAGATTTGACATTACTGCTAAACCCAAGCAATGAATTTAGCCCACAGCCCTTTGTTAGCTGCATTAAAAGCCACTCAAATCTATCATTTAGTTGGTGGGCTAAAATGAGATTTTCATAGTCATTTTCTAAAATCACACGCTCAAAAAACGCGTATCTCACGCGCCTAGCTTCGCCCTCAAAGTTGCGCTTGATTTTTGGCGAATCAAAAATAAAGATTTTTTTATGGTATTTTTTTGCAAGTTTTTTGGCGTATTTTATTTCATCTTTCGCGCTTTTTCGCACACCATAATTGACTATTCCCAAATCAAAAGCGATTTTTTCACGCATTAGGGCAAAAAACAGCGCAGTTGAATCCACTCCACCGCTAAAAGCAAGTAGATTTTTGCGCCCTTTTAACGCGTCTAAATGCAGTAAATTCAAAGCAAACTAATAGCTTTCATTTTCATTTGGAAAATCGCCGCGTTTAATGTCTGCGACATATCGCCCAATCGCCTCTTTTAGCAAATTTTCGCCATCCATATATTTGCGGACAAATTTGGGCGTGAATTTGTTAAAAAAGCCAAAAGCATCGCTCCACACGAGAATCTGCCCATCTGTCCCATTGCCACTGCCAATGCCTATCGTAGGGATTTTTAGGCTCTGCGTGATTTTTGTGGCAATATCTGCCTTTGTGCCTTCCATAAGCACGCTAAAACAGCCGATTTTTTCCAAATCTAGCGCAAGATTTAACAACGCACTTTTTTCATCATCGCTTTTGCCTTTGACTTTATAACCCTCATTGCGGAAAAATTGCGGTTTTAGCCCGATATGCGCCATAATGGCGATTCCATTATCCACTAGCTCGGCTACAAGCGGGATTTTACTAGCTCCCACTTCAAGCTTTAGCGCGTCTGCGCCCGTTTCTTTGTAAAGGCGAATCGCATTTTTGACACCAACCGCCACATTTTGATATGTGCCAAAAGGCATATCAGCCACAAGTAGCGAATTTTTCACAGCTTTTCGCACGGCTTTTGTGTGATAAATCATATCGCGGAGCGTTAGCGGGAGTGTGTCATCATTGCCTCCAAAACTCATAGACAAGCTATCGCCTACCAAAATCATATCTACTTCATTATCAAAAATCCCGCCCATAAGCGCGTCATACGCGGTAATTGCAGAGATTTTGGATACGCCTTTTAGCTTTTGAAATTGTGAAATTGTCATTTACGCGCCCTTGCTATTATTCAAAATCCTTGCTTAATTTTAGCGGAATTTTGTAGTTTAAATCACCTAATTGCAGATTCGCACTAATATCTATCTGTGTGCCATTTTCGCCACCTTTTGGAAGTGAAAAACTAAAATTATCCATAATTATATCTATGCTTTCATCGCTTTGTTTCGCGCTTTTTGCATCGCCATTGAAATCAATGCCAGAGATTTTAAGAGCATAAGAGATGTTTTCTAGTGCGAATTTTGCTTTTGTAGCGTTTTTAAGATTTACTATAATTTTTGGATTATTAAGCGCAAAACTTGCCTCTTTTAGAGCGAATTTAGGATTTATGGTAGGCAAATTTAACTCAAATCGCTCTCGCAAATTATACTCAAATAGCGAATCGCTAGGCGTTATGCCCGTATTATTTGGGACAAAAATCGTAGTTACCACCTCAACCTTAAAAGGCAGTGAATCGCGCTTGGTATAGTCTTTTATCATCTTTACCAAGTCATTTATGCGAATATCTGAATCCAAATTGATATTGCTTTTGGAGCGTGCCTCTAGCTTAGTTTTATCGTTAATTTTATAGGAATTTATGATTTTATTTTCATAGTAAATATTTATCATCGCATCTTTGATATTTACGCTCAAAGGGAGAAAATTATTGATTGAAATGCTTGATTCAAGCACCAGCGAATCTAAATTTATGGATTTTATTTTCACGGAGTTTATGCTAATTTGGGGCTTAAATCGTATGTCTTCAAACACCGACTTTGTGCTAACCTCCGCACACGCGCTAAAAAATGTAGCCACAAAAATGCCAAATGCCATATTTACTACAAAGAAAATTTTTCGCAAAACTAAAATCCTTTATTTTTTTAAGATTCGTGCTTGAATAAGCCATAAATTCACATTTAATTCACGCTAGATTCGGACGAATCAAACACCGAATCAAACGCGATTTTTAAAAAAATCTTACAAAATGCCCTGCTCTATCATCGCATCTGCCACTTTGCGGAATCCTGCGATATTCGCACCAGCTACGAGATTTCCAGCTAATCCAAACTCTTTTGCAGTCTCATTTGCATTATGGAAAATGCTCTCCATTATGCCGTGCAATCGTTTGTCTGCCACTTCAAAAGTCCAAGGTGTCATACTTGCATTTTGCGCCATTTCTAGTCCGCTAACTGCCACGCCACCAGCATTTGCAGCCTTGCCCGGACCATAAGCGATTTTTGCCTTGATAAATTCGTGCACCGCTTCCATAGTCGAAGGCATATTTGCGCCCTCGCTCACGCACTCACAGCCATTTTTAAGCAACGCTTTTGCGTCTGCCAAATTAAGCTCATTTTGCGTGGCACTTGGAAATGCCGCAAAGCAAGGGATGTGCCACACGGGATTTTCGCCCTTTTTATACTTGCTAACAGGTGTGTATTCCGCACTTTTTCGCACTTTAGCGTATTCCTCTAAACTCGCTCTTTTGACTTCTTTTAACTCTTTTAGCAATTTTAAGTCAATGCCATCTTTGTCATAAATCATTCCGCGTGAATCGCTTACCGTTACGGGTTTTGCACCTAATTGTTGCAATTTTTCCACCGTGTAAATTGCCACATTGCCACTACCTGAAACGGTGCAGATTTTGCCTTTTAAGTCTTTTTTACGCGCTTTTAGCATTTCTTGCGCGAAATATACGCAACCATAGCCTGTGGCTTCGGTGCGCACCAAACTTCCGCCCCATTTCAAATCTTTGCCCGTTAAAACGCCATCAAAGCGATTTTCTAACTTGCGATATTGCCCAAAAAGATAGCCAATTTCGCGTCCGCCCACGCCAATATCTCCCGCAGGGACATCGGTGTGTGCGCCGATATGCCTACGAAGCTCCGTCATAAAGGCTTGACAAAAGCGCATAACTTCGCCATTGCTCTTGCCTTTGGGGTCAAAATCGCTTCCACCCTTGCCTCCACCCATTGCAAGCGTGGTTAGAGAATTTTTGAAAATTTGCTCAAATCCCAAAAACTTAATAATACCCGGATTTACGCTAGGGTGGAATCTAAGTCCGCCTTTGTAAGGACCGATAGCGGAGTTAAATTCAATCCTCATCGCACGATTTACCTGCACTTTGCCTTTGTCATCAACCCAAGTTACGCGAAAATGAATCTCTCTATCAGGGATTACCAATCGCTCTAAAATGGCGTTTTCCTCGTATTTTTTCTCTTTTTTTAAAAGAGGCTCTAATGACTCCACAACCTCTTGAACTGCTTGGTGGAATTCAAGCTGTTGTGGATACTTGTCTTTGACTAGATTTACTATACCTTTGCTGTAACTCATTTTTTATCCTTTGAAGTGAAATTTATGCGTGATTTGCGGAAATTCTTGCGATTTTATGAAAATTTCATTTATTTAAGAAAAGTTCAAATTCACGGATTTTTGAAAATCACGCATTGTAATTGTATGAAAAATTTGCTTTGATTTTTTTTAAATTTACAAGTTTTTTTGAATTTTGGCAAAAAAATTTTAGTTTTTTTACAAAGATTTTATAATCCAAGCGCGAATCTGCTACAAAAAGAAACAAAAATGTGGCGAATCAATCGAATTTATCGTTTATTTTTCGCAGAATCTAACTATAACAATTTGCCATAGAATTTAGATTCGCGTTAAAATAGCTTTTATGGGCATAGATTCACGCGAAATGCAGCAAATACACGGCAACTAGCACGAGTGCGATTCCAAAAAATCCTATGGGCTTTAATCGTTGCTTGAAAAATATATATCCACCGCCAACCGTTCCTAAAATGCCGATTGCGCCCCATAGCGTGTATGCTACGGGCAATTCCATTCCTTTATCAAGGGCAAGTGCTAGTAGCAAAAATACAATATCCACCAATACAAGTGCTAGAATCCCCCACCAAAGCTGTCTAAATCCATCAGATTTCGCCAAAGCCAAGTTTGCAACTATATCTAAAATGCCCGATAAAAATACCAATAAAAACGCCGCCATTATTGCGCCTTTGCTTTGTCGTGGATCACTTTTGCGTCTTGTGATGATGAGCTATTTTCGCTGTGCTCTTCGCCTAAAATTATGCAGACAATTCCGCTAAAACCAAGTGCTATGCCAAAATACTCTAACATTTTAAGAAAAAATTAAGTTAAGCAGTAAAACTAAAAAATTTTCGGCATTCTATGAAAAAATCTTAAAGTTAGCTTAAAAAAATTAAACTTATCACAATTTTTTAAATTTTTTATTTTTTTAGCTCAAATCATTTTTTTAAAAAAAATCATTTCATTTGCTTTAAATTAACTTTTAAGCATTTAATGTTTTTTTAGAAATTAGAATCACTAATGATATTAGATTCTCTTAATCTAACTAGCAATAGTAATATTTCTTCTTTTCCCTTTAAACAAAACAGATATATATTAGGTAGGGGCATAGAAATTTATTTCCATACCTTTTTTACTTCGTGTATTGCTTTTAAGTAAGTGAAATTTTGTTTTTTGAGTTTGTAGGTAGGGCTTTTGAGTTAAAAAAATAAATATTAAGTAAATGAGTTTGGATTTAAGTTAGCGGATTTAGCTTTGAACTAAATTATTTTTGCTTTTTAAGTTAATGAATTTTGCTTTGTGAAATATTTTTTTAAAGGGAATGAAATCAATCTCTGCATTTAATGTAGATTTTAATCTATTTTGATGATTTGTTTGGGTGTGGATTTGAGTTAAGAGATTTTGCTTTGTGAGTTAAATTTTTGTTTGACTTTAAAGCTAAATGAAATTTGTTTGTCTTTCAATGAAATTCATTTATAGCCACAATGATTGTTAAACATAGCATTATCAATCTTGTAAATCATATCAAATCTATACATTTAGCATATTTTCTTTTAATCGCTTTGGATTAAAAAACTATGTGTTAGTGAGATTTATCATTGGAGCATCAAAATTTTACATTTTACTTGAATTTTTGAGATTTCACTTTGATATGTCAAAAATTAAAAAATTTGATTAAAAATACACAATTTTAAAGTGATTTTGAGATTTTCAAGTTGCATTAGCACTTTATGTCAAAAAGTCATTTTCGTAGAAAACTGCTATCTATCCCTTGAAATAGGGCTTTCTCTCCCCAAAAGTGGGCTATTTGGGGGGTTATCCTGCGTAAAGTTTTTTTCTTTACATAGTAAATTTTCAGTTTTTAATGCAAAAACTATGCAAATTTTTAAATTTTTGCAATTTTGAAAATTTTTTTACCATTTTTTACATTTAAATCATTTACAAAATTCGCTTAATTATGTTATCACAAATAGTAAGCAATCCGCGCAAGATGAAATAGATAATTCTCATTTAGTAAATGCGTTGGATTATGCTACTTCATCTGCAATCTCTGTCATCGATGAAAATGGTGATATTGTTGATAACTCTAAAAGCATTTTAGATTCGTGGAGATTAGATTCTAATAAACAACGCATTGAAACGCTAATCCAAAATCGCTTGGATTTTTTACTGCAATCTTTGCAGAGTGCATTAGAAAAACAGGACGAAGTCGATGAGAAATATTTAAAGCGATTTGCTAAAAATATGGATTTTATGATAAAAGAAATTGGCTATGGAGTCAATTTTTTATCCACACAGGACGAATCTAGGTTTAAAAATCTATGTAAAATATATCGTTTTAATAAGAATTTAGCCAAAAATCTTATTAAAGATAGCATTGTAGAGCCCTAGCGCGGAATCTATCATAGATTCTACGCCAAAAGGCAAACAAATTGACAAAGATTTAAGTCAATTATTACAAGATTCATTACAAAGCACTGAAAATACGCTAGATTCTAATCTAAATAAGTCTGCCTCGCAAAAGCAGACTATTTTAGAATCTAGCAAATCGCGCGGAGATATTGAGTGGCATTCGTAAGCGTTGATTCATCTAAATGGGTGTAGATTTTTGTGGTTTCAACACTAGAATGCCCTAATAATTGCTGTAATAGCAATAAATCATTAGATTCTTTATAAATCAAAGTAGCATAGCTATGCCTTAAAGTGTGTGCGCCATTTTTTGACTTGCTGTGTAGATTATTTTGCTCAAAAGCACTTCTTACTATGCGATATATCGCGTGGTGTGTGATTCTTTTGCCGCTTTTATTTAAGAATAGGTTTTTAGATAAATGCAGTGGCACAATCTTATCACGCAGTGCTAGGTAGGTATCTAACTCATCTTTGATTTGATATTTGGCTATTGGCACATTGCGATATTTAGAGCATTTACCTAAAACGCTTATTATGTAGCAATCGCCCACTTCTCTTATGTCATCTTTGGATAGAATGGCGACTTCGCAAGTGCGGATTCCGCCAAACATTAAAAGTGATAAGATAAGATTATTTCGCGCTATAATGAAATTATCGTTTAATGATTTGCTGGTAGTAGGTTTATTTGCTTTAATGGCATTCCTTAAGGCTTTTAGCTCGTGTAATTGTAAATATCTAGGCAGTTTTACATTGCAACTAATTATATTTTTGACATTTATTTCAAAGCCAAAGGCATAATTATCGCTATTTTTCTTTTCTATAAATCTAAAGAAATTTAGAATTACGCGCCGATAGCGCGTGAGATTTCCTCATAAGAAAAACCTATTAGTTGGCTAATCATAAGTGCAGATTCGCGCCTCTTTGAGCCACCAAAAGCTTCCAAAAAATCCCTAAATACGCAAACTTCCTCCGCAATAGCGACTAGATGAAGCAAAGCAAACTCCGCATCATTTAAATGCAAAGTATCCGCCAAAAGGCGCAAATTGTCATTTAGCGTTTTGTGAAAACCGATTTTTCCTTGCTTTTCTTTTTTTAATAGCAAATCTAACTCCACTTTGCAAAATGCAAGGATTTCACTTTTGCATTTCTCTTTATTGTCGCTTTTGGTGTAAGATTCTTGACTAGGGCAAATCTCATCAAAACCGATAAATTCAGCTATCGCGTCATAATCATAAGGCTGTCTTGCCATAAAAGACATAAAGCGAGTAAATCCATCTAGCTATATCAAAAATTTAAGCATATAAATTTTTGCTTTGCTATTTAGGTAAAGTCGCTCATCGTTTATGATTTTTTGAACTTGTTTTGCTCTCATTTTCAATCCCCTTTCAAAATTAAAATTACAAATGAAATTACTCCATAAAAAATGGACAAAAAGTTGTCCCGCTGAATCGCTTTTAGATTTCGACTCTCAATCGCTTTTAGATTCGATAGCAAAAAATGTGCGAATCTTTTGTAAGATTTACCGTCTCCCACACAAGCAAAGGCAATTAAAACTTACGCCGATTGCGTTGTAACATAGCAATATAATTTATACCTTGTTATAATAAATATTTTTTGATAGAATCTCATATTAAATTTTAAAATAAGAAGTTAAAAATGGCGGAATTAACGAAAGAAGAGGCAAAATATATTGAGTTGGCATTAGAGCCAAAATACAAAAACGATAAAGGGCAACTTGCTTATGCTATCGCTACAAGTTGGAATTATATACCAAATGCAGATGAGGTTAAAAAAGATTTCGGCAGTTTGGAAGAATGGCTTACTTATGAAATTTTTGGCGATAAAACAAAAACAGCAGAACTTGGACAGCTAAAAGAGAAATTTAAGTTAGCAAAAAAAATATGGGCTGGGCAAAAGCATAGGACAGGATTTGCAAATGTTGAAAAATTTAAGCAATGGGTAATGGTAGCTAAAAATTGTGATGGTTGGGGTTTTGTAAAAGCTGATGATAAATTTGATGGACTGATTGCAAAATACGAAAGAGGCGATTTTGGGTTTAGAAGTTTTAAGAGATTTTATGAATGGTATGAATCTACACCGAAAAAATGTTGCTATTGTGGCATAAGTGAGGGTGATTTAAAAAAACTATTCAAAGAAAGCAACGATGAAAGCGAACGAAATACAAAACCGCTATATTCTAAAAAATGTGGTTTTACTTCGGCTTTGCAAGTCGAAAAGCTAAATCCAAACAAACCATACAATGAATCAAATTGCAAACTTGCTTGTGCGTTTTGCAATAATGCTAAAAGCGATATGGTGAATGCAGATAATTTTAAAAAATTTGCAAAAAATCACATAAAACCATTGCTTGATGGCTTTTTAGGTGGCATCTCAAACAAAATGCCATTTTTTGAAAAAAATAACGAAAAAGACGATTCAAGGCAATATAAAACAAAGTAATACCAAAAATAAAAATCCTCCCCCACTCGAGGGAGTGGCGATTATTCTATGCGAATTTTTCTAGCGATACATTTAGCTTGTATAGCAAATCTTTGTTTCCTTTGATAGATTCAAACACTTTTGGCATAAACTCGCTAAAATCATCACACTCAATGATTCCGACAGAATCCATATAGATATAATGTTCGCTTGATAGCGAAATCTTAAATCCTTTTTGGTGCAAATCATTACTTACTGATTGCAGTTTATCGCTCGTGCTCGCGCTCAAATCATCTGTTTTAAACAGCACGATTCCGCTCCACCAGCACTCATCAAAATATCTCACAAGTATTCCAAAATGATACTTTGAATACGCTTCAAAATAGATTGCTATGCAATCATCAACTCTTTCGACTTTATAGTAATCATCGCAAACCATTTCAATATCCCTTTGCATAAGTGCTAGGCGAATCTCTGCGCTTTGCTCTTCGATTGTCTCTAATGATTTATTCAAACTAACTACGCTACTTTTTGTCATAATGACCTCCGTAAAAAAATAATGTCAATCAAACGCAAGATTCTTAATCCTAACCGCAAAGCAAAATCTCTCCCGCAAAGTAGGGTAAAATCACAATCTTTGCGTTTGATTGCAACGGAAATATACTACGCGCCAAAATTTATACCTTTTATAACAATTATTTAAAAGAAAAAAGTTTGTCATATCGAATCTTTGCGAATCAAAAATGCGCAAATAGTGTGAAATTTTGAGTAAATCTTATTGGATTTATTTGTAAATAAAGTGCGAATCTTATAAATCAAACGAATATTTGCTATAATTTTCGCTTCAAAATTAACCCAAAGGACACACAATGAAAATCACATACACACTAACTGATGAATCCCCTGCCCTAGCGACTTATTCGTTTTTGCCAATCGCAAAAGCATTTTGCAATCACGCAAATATTGAAGTCGCCACTAGCGATATTTCGCTCTCTGCCCGCGTTTTGGCGCAATTCCCGCAAAATCTAGCACCAAATCAACAAGTGCCAGACACCCTAGCTGAGCTAGGCAAACTTGTGCAACAAAGCGATTGCAATCTCATCAAAACCCCAAACATTTCGGCTTCCATTCCACAGCTAAAAGCCACGATTAAAGAGCTTCAAAGCAAGGGTTACAATGTCCCAGACTTCCCCGATGAGCCAAAAGATGACGCACAAAAAGCAATAAATCATTAGATTCTTTGTAAATCAAAGTAGCATAGCTATGCCTTAATGTGTGTGCGCCATTCCTCGTCTATATCCTCTAAACACGCTAATTTTAAAGGGAGCAGAAACTCATATAGTTTTTTCACGCCCAAATAGTAGCTAGAGATATTATAGGCATTATTTTTAAGCATTTTTCTATAAAACATTACCAAAGATTCCATATTTTCAATGTCTAAAACTTCGTTTATATGCTCTTTGTATGCTTTTTTGTCATAGACAAGCCTATATGATGTTATAACAATTTTATGTCGTAGATATTGCTTAAACCAAAAAATAGGCTAGATTGAAAGTCCGCATGGGGATTTAGTTTGAATGTCCTTTTCATTGTTTGTCCTTTATGTAGAATTTAATGCTAATAGCATTAACACTATTTATCGCTATAAGCACCATTTATAGTAAGAATACTATCAATGCTATAATATAGTATTAACACTATTCCTAGCATAAATGCTATTTGTAGATATAAACACTATAAATAGCATAAATGGTGTTTATGGTGGTTATGTATTTTCAATGATTGAAATATTGTAATAGGGGGATTGGGGAATGCTTGAGTGGCTTTTGTGGGTGTGCTGTATTATGAATAAAAAATGTGCCTTTTTTCGATAGCAAGTAGGAATTTATCATAGTATGCCAATACGATAAATCCTATTGCAAATTTTTTGTAGGAGCATTACGGCATCTCCAAAGCCACCGCTTTCTGCCATCGGCAGTTGCGCAAACCATAAAGAGAGATTAAAATTATAATATATTTTTTAGCTATTTTTTGATTCACTGCGCATTATAGGCTTAATCCATCATCATCTTTTGATTTGGGATTTGGTTTAGTCCTTTCAATATCTTTTATTTTAGCAATTTGCAACTTTTTATCCTTTTGATATGCAAATTCTAGTGCTAAACTTGCTCTATCCTGCATTGCCTTTTGTATTGGCTCTAACCACGAATCAGGCAAATTAAATTCTTTATGTTTTTTAAATTCAAAGGTTTTTAGCTTTTCTAGGTTTGGGATATGGCGTTTTCGCACAAATCTATCCATTTGTTCATCAAAATTAAAACCAAAATATGATTTTTTGCTTGTTATCACTTCTCTTATATTTTTTAAATCTCTTTGTTGTAAGTAATTTATCATAGAAAACCCATTATCAAATATAGGCGCAGAACGCAAAATTTTATTTGTATTATTATCAATTATCATTCCAAAATTGCCTATATGCCTATCTGAATTACAAATTATTCCATCAAATAACATTAAATCAGCCATTTTGTCTTTATTGTAGGTTGTTGTAGCGGTTTGAATCTTTTCAAACTTATCTTTTTGTGAAAAATCTTTTCCTACAAAATGGCTTATGGATAAATATCCTTCATTTTCATTTGTAAAAAGCAGACAAGTGCTTACAATTTGTCCGTGAAATTCTTTCAAATTGTATGGCGTATGCTCAAATCCTAACACTTTGGCGATTTGCGCACAATAATATTCACTGTATGGTTCTTTACCCCTATTGATTTCGTGTCTATTTGTTCCTTTGTATAGATAGATTTGTCCATTTTCTCTATGCCAACATTTTTTTAGATTTCCCTCTGTAGTGTATTCAGGGGAGCTAGTTATACCATTTGCTTTATGTGAATTACCATTAAAAGCTACTAAAGCTAATGCTTCATCAAATTTATTATCATATAGATTATATTTGCTCCATTTATAATCTTTATCGCTAGGCATTATCCAATAAGAATCATTAAGTGATAGTGCAAGAGAAACTTTGACATAGTCCATAAATTCTTCGCTTTTATTGTCTTGTTTATATGTGGCAACTATCTTTTCTACAAAAGCACGATTTTCAGGTGCTTTTCTATTGTATATCCAAGATTTTAAATTTTGGTTTGCATTGCTTGTCGTTATACCTCTAGGTAACATTTTTTCATCAAAGATTTTTATGCTAACAATATTTGCTATGGTAGCTTTACCTATATCCTCAAATTCTTTTTCAGTAACAATCACTTCAAACTCTAAAATAATCTTATCCTTATTTTTTAGCACATACTTCATTGTATTATCTCTTGCTTTAGTGATTAAAATTGCATTATGCCATTGTTTTCCTTACTTTGTCAAAGTCCGTCCCATATTTACTCCTGCCTCCATAGTTTTTGCTAAAGCTGGATTTATAAGTACTGTTAGTTTTGTAATGGTAGCCTGTGGTAAATCTTTGTTATTTGCCATAATGCTTTTCGCACAAGATTCCTTACAATTATTCAAAATCGTGTTATCTAGCTTATCTATCTTATTTTTAGGTGTATTTGCAAAGGCTAAAAAGTCTTTTATGCTTTGAGTGCCTAACATTTGATTATTATTAGCGCGGACAATAGCTTTATGCCACTTGCTTAAAAACTGAAAGTTTTTATTTTCTTTTTGCGCTATATCTAGGCAATCTTTGATAAGCAATTTATGTTCAGGTGTTAGTTTAGAATTTTTGCTATTAGATAGCGCGATAAGCACACGCATTTCATCGACACTCATCTCTTTTTTGGCATAATCTTTAAATTCTTGCATAAATTCTTTTTTGCTTTGGACTTTGCCTTGTTGCTTTTCGTATTGCATATACTCTTCTTTGGCAGTAAAGTAGTTCCACACGCTTTTGCCATCATTTTGATTTTCTTGTTCTTGCCCTATCTTTTTAGTTTTAGGATTTGCCTGTGCCAAAATTTCAGTGTAAGTATCCCCAAAATCTTTTTATTTTTAGATATTTTGATTACTTTTTGAAACAAGACTAGATTTTGCTAGAAAATTCTAGGTATTTCTAGTTGGGCTTTGTAACAAAAGATATTTTGGTGGATTCACTCAAACATTTCTGTCAAAATTGATTTTAATTTTGCCTGAATCTTTGGCTCTAAATCACAAATTTTACCTAAAAATCTATCCACACTCACACAACGAATTTGGTCGCACAAAATTCTAGCATTTTTGCCCTCTAGCGTAAAATCCACTCTAAAAGGTGCACTAAAGCTCTTTGAAGTGATAGGCGCAATTAGGCGCGTTTGCAGATAATTTAGCTCATTTGGCGAAATAATCACGCAAGGACGCCTTTTGGCGATTTCCCTGCCTATCGTAGGATTTAAATCTATCCAAAAAATCTCAAATTGCCTCATTTACCATTCCCATTCTTTTAAATCATCATTTAAAAATTCATCTTGCAATTTCGCACAATTTTCATCTAATTGTGCTTTTTTGCGTAGCGATTCATCGTTCCAATTTGAGCGATATTTTTTATTTGGCGTTAGCAAAAGCCCATTTTTTTGTAACTTTAAGTCAATATCCGTGTCTCGCAAATGCGCTTTGTCGATAAAAACCTTTGGTATGCGAATCCCATAAGAACTGCCTATTTTTACTAATTTTGTCATAATTACACCTTATCAAAAATAATTATTTTGTTATTATAAATCAAAATATTTACAATGTCAAGTAGTTAGCATAATGCTTAAAGCATTGTTTGCTATTTCAATTTTTCATAGTTCTAATCCTTTTCCTAACCCAAACTCACATTCAAACTTTTACCTAACACTCTAGCGGCATTACTTAATGTATGCAAAGTCAAAGAGCAATTATTTGGTTCAAGCAAACGATTCACGGTGGCTCTACTTGTATTCATCAGCTTTGCCATTTGAGTTTTGCTGATATTTTGAGATTTCATTTCGGATTCGATTTGATGGGCGATAACTTTTTTGATTGCCAAATCACTCACTTCATCTAAAATATGCTCACTCTCTAAAAACTCATCAAAATTTGAACCTATATGTTTATTTTTCATTTTAAACCTCCGAATCTATTTCTTTTTTGCGAGAAATAGCTATTTGCTTATCTTGTTTGCTTAACTTTTGGCTTTTTTTGATGAAGCCGTGCAAAAGTATCATTTTGCTATCTTTTATAGTAAAAAGCACTCTTGCGATTTTGTCGCTTTTAAGATTACTTCGCACTTCCCAAAGTCCGCTATCTATCTTTTTTACAAGCGGAAGCCCAATAGGAAATCCAAACTCTACTGCCTTTATGTCTGCGCCAATGCTCTTTTTGTCATCTTTGTCTAATTCTAAAAGCCACTCACGCACAGGCTCATTTCCTGCACTGCTTTTGTAAAAATAGACTTCAATGACTTTTTTCATAGCTTATCCATAAAAAATTTAACTAAAAGTGTATCAAAATAAATACATTATGTCAAGTCATTGCAATTTTACAATATAATCTCTAATTTATTTTTTACAGAATTGTCCTTTCTGTCGTAATTACTTTTTATGACTTTTCCGCTGTCCTTGTGATGGTGGAGGTTGAGTATCATTATCTAATCTTTTTTGTTGATAATGAATTTTAGATACTAAAAATCTAAAATAATCTTTATTCCATACCTCAAGCTCACTAGGATTTTTAACAAATTTTATTGCATCATCAATAGCCCACTCAAAATTAACTTCATCGATTTTTGCCAATAATAATTCTTGCAAATCATTTTGTGTAATATACTCTTTAGTGGTATTGCCACTATCTTTAATCCTATAATATAAGTGTTTCAAATTAAGTGGCACATTGTTTTTCACATACCATTCAAAATCAAACCAATCTCTACCTTTCACTCGCATTTTCCAATCTCTGAATAAGAGAGCGTGTATTTTACCAGCATAAAGGTTTGGCAAAGTCATTGTTGTAATGCTAAAACTTTTAGGCAACAATAACATTTTTGTTTCTGTTTCAAAGTGTAATGGTGGATTTGTATCGGCTTCTATTTTAATTTTGATTACACTATTTTCTTTAGCATTGTAAAAATTTTTAGCATCAACACTTAAATCATAGATTTTGGTATCATTTTTTAAAAATGCCGATTCAACAGTGCTGTTTTGCTTTATTTTTTTAGCAATATTCACTTTGATGCCTAACGCTTCAAATTCATCTACAATATGTCCAAAATATTTTTCTATATTAAAATTTTCATCTTTTTGCAAAAGCGAACAATCTAAATCCTCAGAAAATCTAGGCAAACCATAAAATATTCGCAAACAAGTGCCACCATAAAATGTAGCCTTTTCAAAAAATCCACCATTATAAAGTCCCAAAAGAGTAATTTCTTGAAAAATTTCTCTTAATGCGTTATATATATCCTCTTTTGAATGAATCTCATATTTTTTTAACATTTGCTCAATGATGTTCATTTTTTAATTCCTTGTATAATTTTAGTCAAAATACCTATTTTATAAGATTTACTAATATTAAAATAACTTTCAAAGATTGTTAAATCTGCATCTTTAAACTCATCTAAATCAAGTCTTAAATCATCTTCCAAAAATTTTAACATAGTATTTTTATTGCGTAATTCAATGTCTTTTGTAAAAAAGATTTTATCACACAAAGCCTTTTCTTTGGAGGCAATAATATAGGTGGTATTATATGAATTTTTAATAAATAATCCTATATTAAAAAGCTCTTTTTTGGTTTGTCTAAAACTAAAAACTCCATAGGGTGTTTTAAATTTTTTTGAGCGTTTAGTTGTAATAGAGGTTATTTCATAAACTCTTTCAGGTATTGCGTTATAATAGGATAGTGCATAATCAAGCGATACATAAGATGGGCTTAAAAGTGTATTGGCAATAATTTCAGTTGTCAATAGATTTTTATTATTCAGTGGCATATAAACATATAAACCTCTTTTAATAGGAATTAAAATTTTATGTCTGATAAGTTGAGCTATCTTATCATTGATTCTTGTATAGCCCAAATTGCTTAGAATGGATGAAATAGTAAAATGCTCTATTATGCGTGTTGGTATTTTTTCTAGTTCTTTTTCTACTTGTCTCATATTTGCTCCAATAACATAATAAAACTATATATCATAGATTTATTATGCAATTATAACATAAAATAATTCGGTTTGTCAAGAGTGTCATTAAAATTATAGAACAATCAACACCATAGCAAAATCCACATAATCCTTAACCCACTGCTTCATCTTATATCCTTTCTAACCTTTGCAAAATCTGCAAGGATTCATTATCTATTTTGCTAAAAGCAAACCATTTTTTACCCAAATCTTTGGGACTTGCGCCAAATTAAAAATCTATCGTGGCTAAGGGCAAATTCTTTTAGTGCAATGGCATTTTTAAATTGTGTGTTAAATTTATCAATATCAAGTTGCAAGGACTTTGAAATGCTTTTGGTATAGAGTGTGATTTTTGCGTGCGGATTTTTACTAAAAAGCGTGAGTGTAGTCTCATCAATGTAATTATCCACCAAAATGATGCGCTTTTTTGCCTTTTTGATAAGGCTACTTACAAAGATATGTGTTTTATAAATCTGCTCATCATAGAAAATGCCTTGTTTTGGTGGCTCGTTGCTTTGGAGGGCTTTGCTTAGTTTGGCTATGCTTTCATCGTGGCTATTTAGTCTTTGCTCTATACGCTCAAATCGCTCAAAAGGCGTATTTGCTATAATATGACGCATTTGCGCAAATATCCTTATGATAAAAAGGCTTGCTTGTGTGGCAATGGGGCTTTTGAGTATTGTGGCAAGCATATAAATGCCCTGCTCGGTAAAAACCTTTGGCACTACTCTTGTTTTTGCAAATTTTGCGGACGAAAATTTCGACTGCAAAATCTCAAATTCATCACTAGATAGTCAAAGTAAAAATCACTAGGGAATTTATAGTAAAAAGCACTCTTGCGATTTTGTCGCTTTTAAGATTACTTCGCACTTCCCAAAAAGCCACAATGAATCTATCGCACTCATCACAGAATCAATCTTATTTCGCAATAATACTTCTGCGATTCCTATATTTTCAGCGATTGAGCCAATAAGTGCGAAATTCTCAAAATGTTGATTCACGCTGTCATAACTTGAGATTCGCTCACGCGAAAATAATTCACAAATCTTGTCCGTGCTAAAATTGCTAAAATCTGCCATAGTTGTCCTTTAGGATTTGTTAATAATTGTATGAAAAACTAGCATTATAACATAAAATATGACAAAGCAATCAATAAGGCAATACTTTAAGGATTATTTAAGAAACTTATGTTATCATTCCAATCTTAATCCTGTGAGGAATGTTATCTTTTAATCCTGACATTCTTCACGCTATTAGGAAATACTGTGGACTTCAATGCTTATAATCCCACTGCAATATTTGTTGATTTTGAAAATTTGAGACGCGTAGTTTTTGATAGACTATATAAGCGAAAAAAATACTTTTTTGACTATAATGCTAATCCACAGAAAATTGTTGATTTTTGCAATCTATGCGTATTTGACGATTTTCAAGAAAGTGAATTGTCAAATCTATATAGGATATTTTTTTACTCTGCTCGTCCATCAAGCGAACATCCATCTGCTTCAAAAATCAATCTATTTTTCTCACAACTAGAGCAACTCAATCACACTGCTGTAAGATACGGCAAATTAGTGAAAAGGGGTGAACAATTTGTCCAAAAACAAGTTGATATGCTACTTGGTATTGATATGGCAGAAATTTCTATCAAAAAATTTGTCAGCAAAGTTGTTTTGATTGGATATGATTCAGATATGTCTCCAGCTTTAAAACTAGCTAGATGCAATGGCATACAAACTCAAATTATACTCTTCAACGAAGTAAATAATGGCATAGATTCTACATTGTTTAAGCATTGCGATATAATCAAAAAAGTAAATGCTATAGATTATTACAAAAAACTTGAGATTATTCCGTAAAGGCAAACCAATGAAACAATGGATTAAAGATTATTTAGATTTTGCAATGCCGTTGATAATGGTAATCGTGGCGTTAAATTTGGTGGATTTATTTATGATAAAACTACCATTTGAATATAATATTGAAAATTATCGCCCAAAATTAAGCGATTTGTTTAATGGATATGCACATTTAAATTCATTTATAAAAGCGGCAAATGCGGATAGATTGCTTATTTATTCTTTAATCTTTTTGGGATTGGCTTTATTTGTAAGATTGTTTTCAAATAGATTGTTGGAAAGCATTGACTATCCATTTAGAATCATCGCTTTGGTGTATATCATATATTATGGCTTTGTAAATATAAATGGAAAAAGTTATATGTGGTCTTTTGCCTTTATGGCTGTCAATTTATTTGTCATTTATATTGCTTTTCCATTTGCATTTAAAATGTTAAAAATATTTTTCACAAATTTTCCTAAAATCAAAAGCATTGTTTATATATCAATGACAATTTTATATTTATTTACACTAATGGTGTATTTACTCAAAATACCAAATACATTTTTAGTTGCAAAATGGATACTTTTAATCGCTATACTTTCTCTCGCAACAGTATCTATATTGTATTATGTTGTATTTTCTATTTTATCTTTTTTAAATATGAATTTTGTGATTATCAAACCACGAGATATAATAGAATGGGAAATAGATAGAAAATTGGAAGCAGAATCTACAATAGAAGCCTATAAAGAACAACAAAGACGACAAAATATCATAAACGATATAGCTGACGCCGTGCGTAAAAGGTTGTAGCGAGTATGGCATCGAATCGAAGTCCAAATGTTACGCTACAAATGCTCGTTTAGCAAGATTTGATTCTAGTCCACTAGCTATCATATCATCGTGTTTTCCATCCAATCCTATCAATCCTAAAGCCCAAGTAGGTCCGTTTACAATTAATTTCCACGCAATATAACTTGATGCAAGTCCGCCAAATATTTTCAATAATCCACTAATTGCACCTATAATGAAATTTATATGAAAGTTCTCTGCAGCGTTTAACGATATACTCCCAATTTCTTTAACAAAATTGTATGTCCCACTTAAAATCCCGTGTTGCTGTTGATTAACAATCCAACTTTCTAAAATATTAGTTTTGTTAATGGGAATTGAAATACCTGAAAATTGTTCTATAGAAATAAATATAAAAAAATCTTCTATAAATATATAAAAAAACAAAGCCAAAAAAGTAAACAAAACTATCAAAATGGGTCTAAAAAAGATAGCTACACCTGTAAGTAAAAAATCAATAATTCTATCCGTTCGTTTCGTAGCCATTGACCACGCCGTAACAAATGGAGAAATGTAGAAATATTTGCAAAGCGATACCAAATATGATACGAACGCTACTAGAGTGGCTGTAGATATTGCCAATAATGGTATCATAGCGAATGTCCATTTCCAAAACCCAAGCAGCTAATAAATAAGAACCTGCTACTGCCCCCATATTTATGGTGGCTTGAGCCGCTGTTATAAGTGCTACCTTATGCCATTGCTGTAAAAGCATTGCAGAAAGGTTCATAGCAGTTAAACATAATGGTGGGTAGAAAAACAAAAATTGAAATAAGATTCACAACAATAGCATCAACTAGTTTCAAAAAAATTTAGTTTTTCTGTTACGAGTGAACACCCATAATTCCTTTATATCATTAGGAATAGTAATGTTAGGATTGTTTTTATTGCCTACATAGCCAACATAAAGTAAAGACACTATCAAAATTATAATAAGTAAAATTGTAGAGGCTAGAACAGCGATTAAAGGTAGAGAACTTGTTATAATGCTAATTATTTGACTTGTTGTAATTTTGTCTGTTAAATTACTATAATTAGATTCTATGGTAACACCAAATATTATTCCAGCAATCATAATAGCAGTCAATAGATACGCAAATTGTTTTATTTTAGGAAAGTTTGTAAAAGTGATTCTTAATGTCAAATAACAAAAAACTATAACCCCAAATACGATTGGTAAAACCACAAAAAAATCTATAATCCCCAATGGAATAGGTGCTCCGACTTTTGATGATTCTTCTGATAAATCTAAAAGTTTGTATTGACAAAAAATACTTACTATGCCAGATGTAAAAAGAAATATTTTGATTTTTTGGGTAAAAATTCTTATTAACATAGAACCAAACATTATTATTACAATGAACACTGTAAAATATCCACTAGCAAAAATACCAAAAAAACTTTCATCTGCCTTGTTATCACTAAGAATTTCTAGAATTACACCATTGTTGTAAAACTCTAGCGCAATCACTATTGCAAACTGCAAGATAATTGCACTCAAGCAAATTATCACAATAGTAATAACAGAATCTAAGTAATTTTTCATTGAAAGTCCTCTTATTTTATATGAAATTATAGAACTTTTTATAATAATTTGTCAATTTTATGCCACAAATGCTCGTCTTGCTAGATTGCTCTCTAATCCTTGCGAAATCATATCGTCTTGTTTTCCGTCCAACCCAATAAGCCCTAACGCCCAAGATGGTCCGCTGACAATTAGTTTCCAAGAAATGTAACTTGTAGCCAATATTCCAAATATTTTAAGTAATCCACTAACTGCACCAACAATAAAATTTGTATGAAAATTCCAAACGCTTGTTTTTATAGAACTAAACTGCTCTACGCTTACAAATACAAATAGCTCTTGAATAAGTGTATTTAAAAACAATGCCAAACCAATAAAAAGTATAATTAACACGGGTTTCATAAATATTGCTATCCCTGCAAGCAAGAAATCAATAATTTTATCAACTCGCTTTGTTGCCATAGCCCAAGCTGTAACGAATGGTGATATGTAAAAATATTTACATAAAGATATGTGGATTGCAAATAATTTCAATTCACTTTCTTTTCTCAAAAAGTATTCGCATTGCATTGATTTCTCTAAAATAGTTCCCAAAATCTTGCGGAATAACTAAATTTTCTTTTTTTGTTGATAGCTAAAAATAAAAATGCTATTGCAATAATAACCAATAATATTATAGACAATCCTAATGCAGACAAAGATAATATTTTAATCATTATAATGAGCGTATCAAAACTATCTATGTTAATTAAAAAACGAGAAGTAATCATACCTATCAACATAATTGCAACAAACATATATGCAATTTTTTTGAATATGCGAATATTATCCATCAATACTCTTATAATCCAATAAAAAAATACTGCACAAGCACAATAAAACATTAACACAATAAATTCAAGAAGCAATTTTCTGATAAGAGCATCAACATTTCCTGGTCCCATTGCCGATATTTGCAACCAGCTTATCATTAACATTCCTAAACATACTATTATTGGTGCAATAAACCAAAAATTTTTAGTAAAAATTCTTGCAATTAAAGATACGAATAACAAAAATCCAAAGATAATTCCAAACATACTAATTCCAATAGTTTGAGTATAATCACTCATAAATCCTAGAGAATCCAAAGATATTGGCGATAAACTAATGGATAATGTAATAGCAACAATAGTTGTGCTACCAAGAGGAATCCAAATACTTATTACAAGTGCTACTGCAAAATTTAAATAATTTTTAGCTTTTTCTTGCATTGTTGCCCTTTTATTAAAAAAATGCGCAATTATAGCACTTTTTATGACAATTTGTCAATTTTAAGCAACAAACGCCCTACGAGCTAGATTACTTTCTATTCCTTGCGCTATTGCATCATCGTGTTTGCCATCAAGTCCAATTAATCCCAAAGCCCAAGATGGTCCACCAACAATTAGCTTCCAAGATATATAACTTGAAGCTAAAATTCCAAATATTTTCAATAGTCCCCCAATAGCACCAATAATAAAATTTGTATGAAAATTATTCCAGCTTGTTTCAAGTCCAGCAAATTGTTCTATAGAAACAAAGAAAAACAATTCGGTAATTAAATGATGAAAAAATAATGAAAGAAAAATAAATAAAACTATCAAAACGGGTTTGAAAAATATAGCAATACCCGTAAGCAAAAAATCAATAATTCTATCCGTTCGTTTCGTAGCCATTGACCACGCCGTAACAAATGGAGAAATGTAGAAATATTTGCAAAGCGATACCAAGTAAGATATGTATGCGACAAGACAAGCCGTGCATATAGCCAATAATGGTATCATATTAAAAGTCCATTCCATTAATACGGTAGTAAAATAGTAGCTAATGGGAACTTTAGCTAAACTAGCTACTATGTTTAAAATTAAAGTAATTGGTGCTGAAATAGCAAAAGTTCCCGTTTTAGCGGAAAAGAAAAGAATTGCAGAATTTATTGCACCCTGTATTAAACCATAACTTTCTAAAATGAAATCTTTGAGTGCCGTTGCACCAGGCATCATCATCCAAACCAATCTTCCTCCAAGCATACCCGTTAAACTTTGTTTTATCTCTTTTTTGCTTGCTCTCTCTTGAGATTTCCAATCACCATTATGATTACTTAATTCTATATTTTTTTGATTTGCTTTTAATTCTTTTTCCATCTTTGCATAAGAATCACCTGCTTCATCTAGTGCATCTTTAAACATTATTGTTTCAACATATATTGATGCTGTCGGCAATACTATAGAATCAATCCAACCTAATTGCCTATTGCGTATTACAAAATAATCATCTATTTGTTTAAGTTTATCTTTATAGGTTGATTCAAAATTTTTATTTGAAGTTTTCATACTTTCCGTTATTGCTTTTTTCTGTAAAGCATTATTTCTTTGAATTATTAAATTGATACAAGTATCGGCATAAACATCATTTTTAGAACCGCTTACTTGATTTGGGTCAAAATTAACATTAAAATTTTTCACTTTAGTATTGCCACCTTCATTTGATATATCAGCATTTCTTAAATCAGGATACCTTACATAACAGCGTGGAATCAAAACTTTATCTATTTGTTCTATTGTATATCTTTGTTTTTCATCTTCCATAGTTAACGCTGCAAGCGTTTCTGTAGAATAGCCACCTACACTTTTGTAAATTTTATCCACATAAACTTTTGCACCCACTGCATTTGCCATATCCGCAATTTGTGTAGAATATTGCGCAAAATATCGAATCATATTTTGCATTACAGTTGAATGATAACCATTTCCCTCAGGTATTGGCATAAAAAATACACCTACCATTAGTAATGGCATATAGAATTTATGCAAATAAGGCTGTTTGCCCTCGCTCTCACCACGATTTTCTAAATATACTTGAATTTTACTTGCACCTATCGTCATTACAAAAAATCCACCGACTAGAATAAAAATGAAAACTTGTAAGTGTTGATAAACCTCTTCGTTGGAGGCAAACAAATCATTAAAATAAGCCATATTGTTTTTATTAAAACCATCAATGGCAGAAGTCGTTTGCGATGAAAGAGGCATTGCTTTCAATCTTGCTGTTGCCACATTTCCATCATAAAGATTTTTTCCTACATCTATGCCTTTTGAAATAATTGACGGTAAATCAAAAACACTATAGTCCAATGCCTTTAATTTTTGGGATTTTTCTGAATAAATATGCGTTATTCCATACATTTCTTTATTTTTTGATAATGTTAATTTACCTTTTTTTGATGTGCTATATCTATCAATAATGTCAGGATTAAGTGTTACTATTCCAACAAATAGCTCTGACATTGTAATAATATTTTTATTTTTTCCATCATAATTATATTTTATGTTACTGCCATCTGTTCCTATACCGTTAGATTTTATATCTATAACTTTATCAACTATATTATCTTTCATATTTTTAGACAGAGAACAGGCATCATTGGTTTGATTCGCATTATAATCTAAAGGAATTTCAGTTCCTTGTTTAAAAACAACACATTGAGTTTCACCAGATACTATATCATATCCACTAATCTTTGTTACATAGCCATCTTTCACTTCTCTACACTGCCACGAACAAGAACCACTTTTAACATACAAATCGTCTTTAGAAAATGGACTTTCTTCTTGATTTGTTTGATTACTTCCACTCTCTCCCTCAGCCCCAAATAATCCAATCTGCAATCCCAATGCTAAAATTAGCAAAATTTTAAAGATTTTCATTATTTTCTCCTTTTATGTGTAGTTTGCGTTGATTCATCATTTGAATTAGCTGAATCTGTTTGTCCTTGACAATCGCTAGGATTTTGTGGTATAGTTTCATTATCAGAATCGCGATATATGGATAGGTCATCGTGCGAGGCTGTATCGGAACTGAGCGATTTTGCCACTTCTACTTCTAACGCACAAGAAGTGTTAAGAAGTGGATTTTGTAACTCTATCGTATAAATTCTATCAACACCGTCAATTCTTTCTAATATCGTTATTCGGGCTGTTGTATCTTTATCATTTACTACTCCATCAATATGAAATCGATGAATATTTGATATATTAGGATTTTCTTTATAGTCAGCGTGAGTTTCTTTAAGTGTAGCATTTTCATAAAGTTTGCCTATATCTTTTGCCACTTCAAAATGTTCTTCTTGAGAAAAACCATTCATTTCACTTTTGTTTATTGCTTCATCGCTTGCTATCTTATTTATACTTCTTTGTGTAATATTTGCCTTTAAGCCTGTTTCTTTGTTGGTAAATTCATTGCAATATTGTATCAATTCTTTCAAAAATACCTTAAATTTACTGCGCAATTCAGCTCTACTTTTTGCTTCTTGCGTGGTATAAGTGAATTTACTTTGTTTATCCACTATTTTCTCCTTGTCTATGCAGTTTGGTTAGTTTCATTATTTAACCTCAATTCTTTGTTTAAGTTTGTTTATTTGTTCTACTTGCCAAGCATTTTCTTTTTTATCAGCAATGCCTAATAGAATTTGTTTCCAAGAGTAGCCATTATCTCTATAACATTCCCATTTGTAAAAAATCTTATAGTAAATGTGATAATTCCACCATTTTGTTATAGGATTTACTTTTACAAATTTGATTAAAAGATATGGTATGCCACTTTTTTCAATTTGCCATTTAGCAAAAGTGTGTGTGGCATTTACATTATCTATAATATAATTGATTATGTAGATTTTGTATTCTTTTTCATATCTTATTTTTTTAATTTTTGTAATTTCGCCGTTGCCGTGTTCTTCATTGATTGTTTTTAGCAATACAATCAATTCATATTCTAATTCAGTTAGTTTCATAACGCTTCCTCCAAATCACTGCAAATTAGGCTTACCATCTTTTTCAAAGCAAGAGAAATCACAGCCATTTCTAAACTCGCTACATCCATACCAAAAATTTCATTTAATTGCCTACGCAATTCGCTTGTGCTTTGCGTTCCTTGTGTTTTATGGGCAAATTTGTTATTTTCATTTATATTTTTCATTACATTCCTCCCATACTAAAATCAGCCTCTTTGGCTTTAGCCTTTTCTTTTTCTTTCTTTGGCGTATTGTCTTTTCTATCGATTACGCTTTGAATTTGCTTTTTCAATGATTCATCTAAATCTTTTGTTTTTTCATAAGCCACTGCAAGTTTGAGTGATTCTTTGATAAGTTTCTTATGTTCGTTGTTTAACAAACTTGGTGGCTTTGGCAAATCATACATTTTGCAAAGGACGGCAAGTTCCTCTTTGGTAATTTCTGTCTTTGCGTGATTTTTTAAATCAGCACAAAATTCCTCTTTGCTTTGTGGTTTTTCTTTTAATTCAAGCATTTTGCGCCCAAAGTAATTAAGATTTTCTTTGTTTTTTTCTTTGATTTTATCGCTAAAATCAATATTATTGTTTGGCTCTTTCTCAATGCCATTTAAAATTTGTGCTGTGCCTAGCAAGGCAGACATAAAAGAAGTGCTTTTTATATTAGTATTTTGCTTGTTGTAGTCAAATTTATCTGCGATATATAGAATCGCCCGTGCGTTTAGCGAATCTTTGTCATTGCTTTTGGCTAGTGATTCAAGGTTTTTGATTCTTTCATCATAGTCTTTTTTAAGCAAATCAATGCCGACATTGGATACTTCGTTTGTGTCATTGTTTCGCATTTGAATAGTATCCACACCGCCTTTGTCTAGCAAATAAATCATTGATTTTAGCTCAATGATTCGATTCATTGGATATTTCCACTGCTTTGGCAAAGAATTTAACGCTTCTTCATTTAGCTTTGGTTTCTTTTGCGCTCCCCACATAAAGTCCCATTTAGGATTTATGTAATCTAATTTCGATTCGATTGTCCCATTTAAGTGTTGTTGAATTTCACTCATAATTTCTATCCTTTACATAAAGATTCTTAATATTTTCTCGCTCATTTTGTTTCCTTACATCCCCATAGTCATTTCTTTGTTGGATTTTTGTTTTGTTTTTTTCAATGGTTGCGTAATGGTTTTTATCACAAATTTTTGAATTTGTGCGATAGTAAGTCGCTCATCAGCTTTTTCCACAAAATCGTGGATTTTTTCATATTTTGCCCCCGCTATTGGCATATTTGGTCTATCCAACTCGCCATCTTGTCTATCATAAGCCTTTTTAAAGGCAATATAGCCTACGATATTTTGAAGCCACTCTTGCCTCTAAAATCTTTATAAACTTCATCTATATAGCTTTGCTGTGCGGAGTATCGCATATCTTGTTCGTATGATTCAAACATACCGCTTGGTCTTTCATTGCCAAATTCTTTTATAAGCTCATCATTGTTTAATTTTTCGGCTTTTTCTTGTGCGTATTCTTGGATTATGTCGCCTATACACATATCTTTGTGGTGTCCATCCCAATCTAATTGATTTAAGAAACTAAAAAAATCCCCATTAACCGATACTCTTGCTTCAAATGTGTTTTTGTCGCTTGAGATTTCATCTATTTCATATTTTCCTTTTGCATTTGGCATTGTTTTTTTCCTCCCTTACATACTCATAGTATTTGCATTGCTTTTTTCAAAGTCTTTTTTTAACTTTTTTAAATCATTGTTTAGCCTATTAACGCGCTTATCCACATATTCATTCATATTTGTTTCCGCAGATTTCAAGTAAGTAGGGCGAATATCATTAGATTCGATTAAATATTGAAAATCATTTGCTACTTTTGTTGCTGCAAACCACGACAAAGCATTTTTAAGCTGTGTGTGTTTAAAATCCTCGCATTCGCCTTTTTCGTTGCCGATAGTTGTAATATCTTTTAGAGTGATATTATTATCTACCCACGATTTGAAGTGTTTGTTGATAAAATCTAATTCATTGGCACAGCCAAGTTCTTGCGATTCTTTGTTGAGAGATTCTAAAATCAAATCTTTGTTTATATCAAAAAATTCACAAGTTTGACTATAATAAATCATATTGCCAAATCCACCTGCAACACCGCTAGGGCAACTTGTTACATTGACTAATTCCTCATAAGATTCAATAGATTCGCTTATGTTTTTTACATCACAGACTAATCCATTATTATCCATAACCACAGCTTTTGCAAGTGGGTCATCATCTACAATTTGCATAAGCCCCGCAAGTTTTGTGATTTCGCCTTTGTCTTTATATGCTTTCGCATAATCGATTTCATTTTCAATAGTTTTTTTACTATTTTCATATTCTTTTTTGTTCATAATTTGCTCCAATTTTTTAAAAATAAAGTGAATTTTATAGATATTCAAAATGGATTTAAAGGCATAACTTTTTTGCAATAATAAAAAAATAGCCCACTTTTAAAGGATAAATATCGCATAGAGCGTATTTCAAAGGGGATAGAAATTTTATGAATTTTTTTAAAAGTATTTTATGGTGGCAATAATATGAATAGCAGAAATGGTGGTAATAGTGTTAGTAGATAGGAATGTGGTTATAATTCTATTCCACCACTATCATTGGTGTGATTCGCGCGTGATTTTGGTTTTTTAAATTTTTTTGTAGTAGTTTTAGATTTGTTGGTTTTTTTTGGCAATAGAAATTAGTTCAATATAATCTTTGTCTATGTAGTCTTTAGCTTGTGGAGTAAAATCTACAACTTCGGGTCGTTCATATCCACGAATGCTTTTTACGCATAGCGGAAACCATTTGAAACGCTTAAAAAGGCTATTGATAATTAAAGTAAGTTCATTATTGCTTATCGAATCTTTAGAATCATACACAGAGCCTTGTTCGTGCGTAAATCCTTGTTTATCTAAAAATAATCCAATATCATTATAGGCATTGCGCCAATTATTGTCTTTGTAGTATTTTTGCAATGCCTTTGTATCCATATCAAAGGCAATACACCTTTTCTTTTTCTTTATATCGCTTATATTGTCGTCATTCACGCAAGATTTCTTTCTCTATGTTTTTTAAGTAGGGCTATTATGTCAGAATCGCCCTCATTGTCATCAAGCCAATACCATTCTTTGACATTTTCCATAAACCAATCATAATCTGCCAAATGATTATATACCAAAATTCCTAAATATGCGGGAGCATCTTTTTCGCCTGTGAATACAAAATGATTTTTAGCAATTTTTGTTAGTTTTGCCCTTGTGATAGCGATTTGCTCTATCAACTCATAGATTTTATCCAAATCATACTTGCCCTCACGCTTGATTTTTGCTTCATCTAATGTGAATTTCGTTCCTAGCATACGATTTCCCCTTACAAATAAAATTTTCATAGCATTATAGCGTAAAATTGTAAATTCCTAATATCCCTTTATTGCAGTTTCCTTCAAAGAATAAATCAACCTTTTATGTGTAGCGTAAAGAAAGTTTCCAAAATTTGCGCCGCCTAAAATTCCATATTTAGTTTCACTATTTTTATCTCTTTTAGCTTTCATAAACGCTTCGTGTCCATCAAACTCGCCACCATAAGACTTATAAAATTCTACAAAATTGAAAAATCTTTCCGCTTTACAAATAGCACTACTACTGCCAAAACGATAATAAAAATCTTTATCGCTTTCATCATTACACTTCTCAATAGTTGGTCTCTCCATACCACAAGCCTTAAGCGTTTTCTTATATTGCGCCATCACTTCATCAATTTTCTCTTGTTCGTCTTCATATATTTTTGCACCACTAGACACACTTACCGCCAAACCACACACCATAAATAACATTGCTATTTTTCTAACTAATTTACTCATTCCAAATTCCTCTCTTTGTATTTAAAATTCCAAAGCACATCAAACATTTCAAAGCTCCAAAGCCTTTGATTTACTTTGTTGCTGAAATATTACTACAAATCCAAACCAAATGTCAAACAAACCACTACCACTTACCACATATTTCCCCTTTTAATGTCATAAATAGCCTTTTGCAATACCTTTACTGTAATATAAATGTTATAAAATAGCCTAACAAAAGGCTTTTTATAACATTTTATGATATTAAAAGGCTACACTATGGTTTCAAATGACTAATTAACAATAAACGAAGTAAAAATTTTATTTATAAAGTTTTCATTATTTTATTTGTTAAAATCAAATTTTTACGCTATAACGGACAAAAAATCAAGGACAAAGGGCATATATCCCTTAATCCTAATTTTTGCTTAAATATCTAATTTAATTTAAAAATTACTCTAAAACTCCACTTGTATCTTGTTTTTTTGTTTTTAATGCAGGTAATCCATATTCATCATATTTAATTAACGAGTTTGGGTCATTTTCATCAAATTTCATTTTGTTGTTGAAATCATTTAAATTTTTTGAGTTTCTATCTTTTTCATCTTGTTCATTATCAATATGTTGTTGTAAAAACTCATTTTGGACTTTACCTAACTGATTTATTGAGTTGGTTAGATTGTTTATTTGCAATGACAATAATTGAGCTGTTTCTAATTGTGATTGCTGTATGGCTTGAGTATCCCCTTGCAATGCTATTACCATATTGCGTTTAGTTTGTAGATTCAATGCATCATTTAATCTTCCTTTATTTTGTAATGTTTTGATAGTTTCTAATTTTGCTACCCATACTGTCGTAGTAGTTTTATTACCTTTTTCATCCGTGCTTGTTACTTTCTTACTTTCGGCAACTTGTGTTTTATCGGTAATTGTTTTTTTCATTGCGTTTTCCCAAGTTTTATCTTTTTTAGGGTCTGGTGTTAATTCGCCTGTTGTGTCATTTATGTCTAAAATACTTTCTGCATCTTGTGTGTTGAATTGGTTATCCGCTAATTGATAAACGCTTTCTGCTCTTTTTTTTCTGCTCTCTGCTATTTGAAAACTTAATTTTTTTGCTGTTTCAAGACATTTTTTTGCTCCGCTATGATTGCCATTTAATGTTTCTTCTAAATAGCATTTTTTTGCTTCTCTTATATTGTCTTTTAAAGTTTCTTCTTCTACCATTCTACAAATTTTCTTTTGATAGGCATAAGGATTTTGAATACCTTTGATTTGATTTTCCATATTTCCGTAATTCATATAGTTTTGTATATCATTGAAAAATCCGTGAATTTTATCATTTAAATTTTGGTGTCCCTGTGTATATACTTGATTTAGAGTTTTCATTTGGGCATCAATCACTTGTTGCTCTTGATTCAATCCATCTTTATTGGTAGCCTCTTGTTGTTCTTCTTTTTTAGGCTCTTCTTGGTCGGTTTCGCTAGTTTGTTGTTTTCTTTGTTCTTCTTCCTTTCTTTGCTTAAATTTTTTTAGTAATTCTTGCCATTTTGTTTGGCAAGAAGCATAATCTCTTTTCAAAAATGCTTCGCTCCATTTTTTATTTTTCATATTTTCTGCCAAAGTTTCTGCGCTATTTTTGATATTTTCCAAATTTGCTTGAAATCTATCATATAGCTGTGTAGGGTCTGCTAAACCTGTCTGCAAATTGTTTATCATACTATTTGCTTGTGTAGTCAAATCATTTATACGATTCATCGTATCTAGCGTATCTTGTGCATTTTTAATCATAGTATTATATTTTTCAATCTGCTCGACAAACTGCGTATAAGCCTGTGCGATTCTTTCGGGGTTTGAAACGACAGCAGTTGCCGCATTCACATTATACGGCGCAACTAGCGAAGCACTTAAAATAATAGCCATAATCTGCGTTCCTAATGCAGATTTTTTCCTAGCATTGCCTTTTATAGTATTAGCATTAGAAATAGCACTATCATCGCTATATTTGTCATCCCTAATGTTTTTTGCTACCTTTTTTAAGGTATTTTTCATTTGCGCTTTTGCAATAATCCTTGCTCTACCTTTTAAGTAACGCCTAATCATACCAAACATTGTGAAATCCTCCGTCTATTGCTTAAAATTGATAGATTCATCTTTGGTTTTATTGCAATTCAATGAAAATAATCGCCTATCTTTTAAAGTTTTCTTGCATTTCATTGTATTTCTTTGCTATGATTACGCACCTTGCGCTTCTAGCCTTTGATATTTTGCTTCGTGTGATTTCATATCTATTTCATCAAGGTAACCACTCAAAGTAAAATCATTCACTTCATCTGCAATAGCTTTGTGCTTTAAAGGGACAAAAACTTCATCCCAAAACGCTTTGTTTTGTTTTGTGTATTTGCTTTTTACATCCTCAAATGCAATGCGGATTAGCTTTTGTTGCTCCGTTAGTGAATCTATCCATTCTTGCCTTGCTTCTAAATTGACTTCTTTTTTCTTTTGTTTGACTTCTTTTGCGTGTATTAGCCTTTTAATGACATTTTTTGCACTACGCTCACAATCTGCGATAATCTCATCGACAATCTCTTGCTCGATATTGTTGTTTATCGCACCATTTTTCAAATCAAAGATTTGCGTCCATAGGCTTGAATCTTTGTCATTATAATCTCCGCTATTGTAGGCATTGATAGTAATATCATTTGCCTTTTGTGCTTCAATCAAATCATCTATAACTTTATCGAACTTGCTTTTGGTTAGCTTTTGATTGTCATTTAGCTGATTGTGCGATTCAAGCATAGTTTTACGCAGTGCTTCGATTTCTCTATCAATCTCTGCTAATCCAAATGCGTGTTTAAAGCATTCAAATTGTCTAGCTTTGATTTGCTCGATAAATTCATCATTGCAGTTTGATTCTCTAGCTTCTTTCATAAATTTCCTAAAGCGAAAGTTTAGCTGTCCCTTGTGCGCTTCTCGCTTGATTTTCATTTCCTCATTATCCCAAATTGCGCTATTTGCTTCTCTTTGCTCTTTGGAAAATGCAGATTTTAGGTTGTCATCATTTAGCGTATTATAGAGTGGCTCTAGGAATTTATCCAAATCTGCGCATCTTAAGTCTCTAATTAACGCTTCAGTTTTTGTAGCAAAGAATGTATCCCACCACTCTTTGTTGCGATTTGCCTCTAATCCCATTTCGTAAAGTTCATCAAATCTAGCGATAATGTCTTTTTGTGCGTTCCTTTTGATATAAGTTTGTAGTGATTTCATTGCCTATCCTTTTGATTTAATTTTAAGCGCAAATCAAAAGATTCACGCACATTGTCTTACTCCGCCGTCTCTAACCATTTATTTCATCATCTCTAGCGCAATCCACACATTCTACTTCGCCCTTATCAGTAAAGAATCCTTGCCTTTCATATAGATAGAATGTAGTCCCATCAGGTCGCCTAAATGGACGATACATTTCATATTCGTAAATGCGTTGATTATTGCCCCAATTTTCTTTGGTTTTGAAATTGACTAACAATTTTTCTTCTCTATGCCCTGTGCATCTATTGATAGTTGCTACTTTTCTTTTTGTTTTCCACTTATTATTAGTAACATTCAAACTCATATCTTTAAGCGATTCTACTTCTAATTTTGTAAGCCCATTATTGTTTTTAGCCTTGTAATAATTCACAACTGCACCAATTATATAAGCATTCATATTTGAATCATTATTATCCGCTGTGCAAAGCACTTTATTTATGGTTTTGCTATAATTTTCTACATTTAGCGCATTGTTTTTGATTTTTTCAATCGCTTTATAGTAGCTAGACTTACCATCAGCAGAATCTGTTGCATTGCCATTGTTATCGATTTCATAATTTAACTCTTCGGGCATCTCATATCTTCTTTCCTCTATTGCCTCAAAACTTTGTGTTTCTCCCGCTTTACAATATTTTACTTTGTCAATAGGCGAATCATCGTAATTTGGCGTAAATGTAACGCCTGTGCTGTAAAGCCTAACCTCTTGCGTTTTACATTGTCCTTTTTTAGATTCATTCCAATCAGTATGCTTTTTGTAGCCTTGATTGTCTTCGCATTCTACTTCGCCATCAGCACCTATTTTATCTTTTCCTTTTTCTTGTTTTGGTTTTCCTACACATTGTTTTTTACCACTAGAATCAGGCACAAATTCAGTATTAGGGTATTTCACACATTGCTTTGTATTTGGGTCAATGATTTCTTTTGTGATTGTTTGATAATAAATTGAATCTTCATCACTGCTATCAGTAGTAATATGCTCATCCATATCAATCTTTGTAGGTTTAATCACAATAGGCGAATCTAGCGTAATGCTATAAGCCATAGATAGTTTAGAATCAGCATTTAACGGATTGTTTAAGCCTACATATCTATTTCCCCATAACTGACAAGATATATTGAAATTAAAATTTTGATAGTTGCCAAATCCGCAATCGCCATAACTTACATTTACCGCTAGTAATGCTACTATTAACGCTTTTAACGCTTTTTTTGTTGTTTTCATTGTAAAATCCTCCATTTTTGTTTTTTTCATTGCTTATCCTTTTATTTTAAAAGCCTGAACCATCAGAGTCCCCGCCACCGTCAAGGCAGTCTGTGTAGCTTGTCGGCAAACTTTGTGTAAATGGTGTATTTTTATTTTGACATATATTTTTTCCTTGTGTGGTTTGTGGATACCATTCTATATTATAATTTGCATTCTCCCAAAACAATCCACTATCATTTGGTCTAATTGAGCTATAACCATCATATAATTTTATGTTTTGCCACACCCATCCTATTGTAATGCTTTCAGGCAAATTATCTACACCTTTCATTTTTAATTTATTGGGATAATAATTCCAATCATCAGGGTAAGTCCATTTTCCTTGCCAACATAATCTTTCCTTGTTTTGTTTATGCTCTTTGCTTAACACATAATTAGTCGCTTTAAAATTACTATCCCATATAGGTTTTTGCCCATCTTCCAACATAGGTTCATAAGTTCTGCCACTTGAATCCTTTGTTTTAATCATTGGCAGACTCCATTTTTTAGCTTGTGGGTCTAGGTTTTCAGGCACTAGCACTTGCCTTGTATGTTCTGCTGTTTTCTTACCTTTGACTAAATCTAATTGCATTTGCCAATATAGCACACTTTGCACGACAGCTTGACAATCTTTGATTTCATATTCATCGCCTTGAATCTTTGGATTGGAAGCTAAAATATCTGCACTCAAAGTTAGCAATTCAGGGTCTTTAATAACAAATTTAGTTTTGTGATAAGACATTTTTTTATCGTTGATATGCTCCCATCCACAGCTTAACTCTTTGTAAGGATAACTTTTGTTTGTCTCTCTATCTTTGGTTACATAGATTTTTTCATCGCCTACACCTAAAAAGTATTGATTGATTTTCTTAACCGCTTGTCGCGAATCATCTTTGAATGAGTAGTTGCCTACAAACTCATCTTTTAAGCCCACGCCCTCTGCATCAATATAGCGACATTCGGTAGCATCGATTTTGGTGTTTGCCATACCATTGAATGATAGTTTTGTTTGGCAGAGTTTTGCGCCATCTACTTCATTACAATCGCAACCTTGCGCTGTTTCATACATTGGATAAGTCATTTTAGCTAATTTTTCTTCACTGACATCCACGCATTCGCCTATGGTTTTCTTTTCGTTTTCATATATATAATACCATTGCGTTTGTTTGATAGCTTTGCCATTTTCAAAATCATAGCGATATTGACAAGAATTATAGTCATCGTCATATAGCGCAATTACTTCTTTTGTAGGCACACAAGAGCCTACATTTACGCGTTCATTGTTTAGGATATACCAATATTGCTTTTGGACGAATCCTTGCTTGTTTGGATAATCGGGGATTACATTACAAGATTCAGTAGTCGCTTGTAGCGCAATCGCATCGCTATAATAGCAAGATTTTACACGATATTCGGTATCATCAATGATTGCATATTGTTCCTCGCCTATGCTTACTGCCATATTGTCATAGTCAGTTTTATTGGGGCAAGTAGAAGTATTTTGTTTTTTATAAACATTGGAAGCATCTATTGCCTTTTGGGTGCAAACGCCGTTAATCAAAGGATAGACATAAGCCATACCATCTTTAATTTCGGGGCTTTTGCAATTACCATTGGAATCGGTTGTAGGACTTGATTTATCGCTAGAGCTTCCGCTACTGCTAGAGCCACCACCATAAAGATATGGATATTGTGATGAGCCACTGCTAGAGCCATATCTACTACTACCATAATAAGAGCCACTAGAGCCTGAATCACTAGATTTGGTATTACTTGTGGTCGCGCTAGAGTTGCTACTACCTTTGCCGTTATTATCGGCTTTTTTACCATTAGCATTTTCGCCATTGAGAATCATTAATAATTCAGGGTGTGAGCCACCGCTTAATTTGATTTTAGCTTTATTTTTCAGCACTGCCGTTTTTACATTTTTTAATCTGCGCTTTGTAGAAAAACTCTCACTTAAATCGTAGATTTTTCCACCATATAGCACTTTGTCGATTTTCATAACGACATTGCCACTTTTTTCATCGACATTGTATTCCCCGCGCTTTGTCAATTTTAGTCCCTTGTTAAATTTCTTTATGGTATAATCAAAGAGCTGGATTACTCACGCTGATGTCCGTTTTAGTCCCTTGTTAAATTTCTTTATGGTATAATGTTGAGGTGTCAAGTCCGCCTTGATAACTGGTTTTAGTCCCTTGTTAAATTTCTTTATGGTATAATATATATTCCGGGCGTTGAATTCTAGAGTCTGTTTTAGTCCCTTGTTAAATTTCTTTATGGTATAATGCTTTACTTACAGTTGATTCTTTTTATGGAGTTTTAGTCCCTTGTTAAATTTCTTTATGGTATAATAAAATTAACTATTGGAAAGATTATCATTGGGTTTTAGTCCCTTGTTAAATTTCTTTATGGTATAATTCATCCAAGCCATAGATTATAGCGTGATAGGTTTTAGTCCATTGTTAAATTTCTTTATGGTATAATTCTTCTAAAAGTTCATTCATACCGCGTTCTGTTTTAGTCCATTGTTAAATTTCTTTATGGTATAATTCTCTTTGGTGGTGGAAATACTTTTAACCTGTTTTAGTCCATTGTTAAATTTCTTTATGGTATAATCTTGTTTCGTTTTGTTTGATAGTTACCTCAGTTTTAGTCCATTGTTAAATTTCTTTATGGTATAATTTTAGCTCCTTATTTTCTTTAAAAAATTTAGTTTTAGTCCATTGTTAAATTTCTTTATGGTATAATGAACACTTACTTGTGAACCACGTTGGGTGAGTTTTAGTCCATTGTTAAATTTCTTTATGGTATAATCCGTTAGCAGAATTAAGTTGAAAGTTAGTCGTTTTAGTCCATTGTTAAATTTCTTTATGGTATAATTGAAACCAGAGGGAATCGCAGAAGTGGTATGTTTTAGTCCATTGTTAAATTTCTTTATGGTATAATTTTCAACGCCTTGCGTGTAAATTCCGTTCGGTTTTAGTCCATTGTTAAATTTCTTTATGGTATAATAATGGCAAACAAGGCTCATCCTATGGAATGGTTTTAGTCCCTTGTTAAATTTCTTTATGGTATAATCCGATGGCAAAGGCGTTCTTTATGGTGTGTGTTTTAGTCCCTTGTTAAATTTCTTTATGGTATAATAGAAAAAAATGCGAAAAAGAAAATAAAATGGTTTTAGTCCCTTGTTAAATTTCTTTATGGTATAATTAAAGTGAAGCACCCCCACTTAAAAGAAGTGTTTTAGTCCCTTGTTAAATTTCTTTATGGTATAATACCAATGCTTCCGCCCTTTTACGCTCCCAGTTTTAGTCCCTTGTTAAATTTCTTTATGGTATAATTTATCTTTATGTGAAACAAGCGCGGGACAAGTTTTAGTCCCTTGTTAAATTTCTTTATGGTATAATCCAAAGTCCCTATTTTACCCACTGCATCCAGTTTTAGTCCCTTGTTAAATTTCTTTATGGTATAATTTATCTTTATGTGAAACAAGCGCGGGACAAGTTTTAGT
>CAKUOH010000014.1 GCA_934668765.1 uncultured Helicobacteraceae bacterium
TGATATTTTATTGTTATTCTATGGTGGATCGTAAAAAAATACCTCGCCATTGTAAGATTTACTTGTAAAGTCGTGCATTTGCGTCTGCAAAATCGTGGCAATATAAAATCAAACGAATCATCATTGCAAAAAAATGATGAGCGTAGCGAATTTTATGGCAATCCAAAAATAAATCCGCAAAAATCATAAATAGATTGCTTCGCCTTGCTATTGCAAGGATTCGCAATGATGGATTTGGTGTGGATTGCCACGAATCTGCTTTTTTTACAAAAGCGCAGATTCTCGCAATGACAAAAATTCGTGGATTGCTTCGGCTTTTTCAAAGCCTTGCAATGACAAAAAGGGGCATAAATCTCGCAATGACAGGAATTTTTGATGATTTTACCCACCCCCTTAATCCCCCTCCGCAAGGGAGGGGGAAAGTGTGGCATTACCACGCGCAAGGGAGGGGGAAAGTGTGGCATTACTACGCGCAAGGGAGGGGGAATCTTTGGATTGCCACAAAAAAACTGCATTTTTTTGCAATGACGGATTTTTCAGATTCGCGCTAATGCAAAGCAAAAGCGCGATTATGGCAAACAAATCATTTATTTTGTAGTGCATTTTTTAACACATCTTTGGGTGTCAGTCCCATAAATCGCCCTTTAACTCTGCCATCTTTATCAAAAGTTACCACCACAGGGACGCCTTCGGCACCACCTACGATTTGTGCGAAAAATCGCTTCGCCTTGCTTTCATAAAAAATCGGCAGTGTGATTGCGTTAGATTCAGCGTATTTTTGGGCTAAATCCACGCTTGGTGCGTTGCCTAAAACGCCATAGATTTTGGTATTTTCATCTACGATTTCTTGTAGAATGGGGATTTGGGCTTTGCAAACGCTACAAGTTGTTGTAAAGAAAAATAGCGCAAAAGGCTTTGAATCTACGCTTTGTTTCCACTCCGCAAGGGTAGGGAAATCTAATTGTAACGAGTCATTTGTATAAAACGCGCTAACTTTGCCTAGATTTAATGCGTCAAATTCACCTTGACTCACAATATCATTTTGATTTATAGTAGGCTCTTTGCGCTTTTTGATAGCTCTTTGGGTTTTGGGGATTCTTTGGGCTTTGGAGACTCTTTGGGTTTTTGGAAAGTCAAAGCTATAAGTATATCGTAGCGTTATATTGTAGTTTGGAGCTTTTGAATATATATTTATGTTATCTTTGTCTTTTACAAATGTATTTTTTAGCATTGGCATTCTCAGGGCTAATTCTAGCCCGTGATTATAAGCGATATTGGTGCGAAGCCCCGCATTTAGCGATAAATCAAAGAAGTTCCTTTGAATTGGCAGCGATTTTTGAAGAAATAGATTGCCCCAGTCTTTCATTTCATCAAATGACTTACTAAACCAACTATTGCCACCAAATCCTAATCCTACAAACGCACCAAAATCAGCAACGCGATTCCATCTGCTTTCCCTAGTGATAAAATTGACTAGCATATCAATATTAAGTGCGTAATTTATAATCGTAGCATCTCGTATAAACATACCATTATAGAGACCTTGTCCAGTAGTATCTCTTTTAATTTTTGGTTTAAAACCTGCTATTATGACATTTAGGTTTGCATAATATCGTAGTCCAAAGTATGGATTAGCAAACTGCTTATATCCGCCCACAAAGCCAAAAGCCGCGCCACCACCATTTGCATCGACTTCTAAAGCACCTGTTCCTTGAGTGTTGGAAATAATAGGTATGCCCATTACCCTATATCCCGCTTCTAATCCCAAGAATCCAGCACTTCTCTCCGCAAATACAGGATTGCATAAGCCTAAAATCACTATGGCGATTCGCAAAAATTTTGTCATATTTAAATCCTTTTTATAAGTTTTACTAAAAACAAACTACAATACTACCCCCCCCCATTTTAAATTTTGCTTAAAAAATCAAAAAAATATGAAAAAATTGTAGAAATTTGGATTTGTGGTAAATTTTTGTCAGAGCCTAATGCGTCATTGCAAGAAAGCAAATCAAATCAACTCACAAAAAAAGACATAGATTGCAACGAAAATCCTGCGGATTTGCAGGGCTTACAAGTAAGTCTCGCAATGACAATTTATTTTTTTAACCCCTGCAATGCTTCTTTGATAATCGCCTCTGTGCTTGTTGCCTTCACATTTTCTAGCATTTGGAGAATCTCGCTATTTTTAAAGCCAAGCGATTCAAGTGCGTTTAGCGCGTCAATCTTGCTTTGTGGTAAGTTTAGCTGTGCGATATTGCCTAGCTTTCCGCTAATCTCTACGATGATTCGTTTTGCCATTTTCTCCCCAATGCCCGGCACTTTTTTAAGCATAGTAAAATCATTGCTATTTGCGATATTTAAGAACTCGGCGGGTTTAAATGCACCGCATATACTTAATGCGACTTTTGGTCCTATGCCGTTAATTTTAATGAGATTATCAAATAAATCTTTTTCGTCCTTGCTTAAAAAGCCATATAGCGCGATACTATCCTCTCTTATAATTTGCGTAATCAAAAGTGTATCGTTTTCTTTTACGCTAGGGAGCGTATTTAGCGACATAGAAACTTCATAAATCACGCCATTGACATTAAACAAAACGCCGCCCACGCCGCGCTTATACACGCTTCCTATCAAACCTGCTATCATTTTACGCACCTTTGCATTTAGAATCCTTGATTATTTATAGGCTCATCGCTCTCATTTGCGAAAATCTTATGATGAACTATGCTTTTTTCTTGTGAATCAAAGTGATATTTGCCTATGCCTTTGATGATTGTTTTGCTTTGATAGACTTTTGGAGAAACTAGCTCAAAAATCACATCATTATATTTTAGCCACCCATCCTTGCATAAAAACTCCGCGCTAAATACGCTTTGCTGGTATTCCCTAATGGTATTTATGATAATCGTATGCTCTTTGGCAAGGGCTTGAATCTCTGCCTTTGTCGCCTTTAAATTATGCACGATTTCCAAAAATGCCTTATAATTTTTTAGCACATAATCTGGCGTGGCGCGGTTTTTTGCTTTATTATCCTCAATTTGTGCTTTTAGCTCTCGTGCGGTTTTGGCGAATTTATTGTATTGATAGGTGAGTGCGGATTCTTGTTTTTTTAGATTCTGCTCTTTGTTTTGATTAGATTCTAGCTCGTTTAAAAGCGATTCGATTTTTTGCTTAGTTTGCCTACTTGCTAGGGGTGTGAAAATGATTTTATTATCGCCGCCTTTTAGCGAATTTATGATTAGCTTAGTGCTAAATTTCACGCTCGCACCTGAAAAAAGCTCAATTATTTCTATGGTATTTGCCTCTAATTCGCCACCATTTGCTTTGGCGATTTCCACATTTTCGCCTCGCACGATTCCGCCCTCTAATGCGGTAATATTTGCGTCTCCACAATCCAAAATCCCGCGATGAGTGGCAATTTGCGCCTTTTTGCACTCAATCGTGGTAGTTTTGTGTGTCTGCCCGCTAATCTCAATCTCATTTGCTTCTAGGCGCGTGTTTGCAGCTAAATTCCCGCTAATGCTAATTTGATTTGCCCTCAAAATCACGCCACTTTTTAGCGCGTCATCAAATTCATTGCTCGTGCTAACGATAATCTTGCTCTTTGTATCCAAATCGCCCAAAAAATTGTAATTGTCCTTTAACTCGACATTTTGCAGTGAGATTTCATTGCTAAAAGAAAAGTGATTTTTCTCAAAAATCACAAAGCCATTTTTATTGCTAGAATACTCATAAATTCCGCCTACTTCGCTTTTTTTAATCTCATCACTACAACTTGGCGGGAGCGAAGTTTTTGCCTCTGGCGTGATGATTTCACCACGCAGATTGCGCCCGATTTTGCCTAGCTGTGCAAGTGTGTAAGTGCAGATTTTGGCATTTTCTTTTAGGGCAATCATATTTTTTTTAGCCAAATCTATGCCATCGATAAAAAAATCGATTTTGCCTTCTTTTGAATCCACAAAATTTTGACTTTTTAGCAAACAAAAGCGCAAATCATTTTGCAAGGGCGAATCCAAATCTTTTAAATGCTCATAAAGCACATTTTTGCCATTATCCAAATCGCGCAAGATAATGCCCTGCTCTGCTTTTAGCGCAATCACGGCAAATGCAAGCGTCTCAAACTCCGTGATATTTTTAGGAATCTCAAATCCCGCTTTGAAAATAATATCCACAGATTCGGCGTTATGCAGGACTTCTATGTGGAATTTGCGCTCAATTTTAGAATGAAAAATAGCGACATCATAGCTTTGCTTGATTTGGATATTTTTATCCTCAAAAACCTCATCGCTAATATCATCCACCTTTTCAAAAGCCCCATTTGCGCCTTTGATAAAGGACTTCACAGCGTGAATCTCAGCGCACAATTCATCTCTCTCAATGCCCCTCTCCGCGCTAATCTTATCTAGCAAATAAGCGACATTTTCGACATTTTGCACAAAGCTAATCTCTTTTAAATGCTCCATTTTTTCCCCCAAAAGATTTGGGAGATTCTAGCGAATCTATGCTATGAATGCGCTTAAACGATTTGCGTTTTTGGGATTTGCTTTTTGGATTGCCGAATCTTGCAATTACAAATAAAATAAAACTCCGTCATACTGAGCGCGATAAGCGCGAAGTATCCAAAACACGCGAATCTAAATCACAAAAAACGCAATAACAAAAGCGAGATTCGCATTTTTAATATTGTGATTTATATAATTTTAATTCTAGCGATTTAGATTCTTCGCTCGTTTCACTCGCTCAGAATGACAAATAGAACGAAATTCGTGTAAAATTATCATCATTGCAAGATTCGCACGAAGCAATCCACACCATAATCAAATCCAAATCCCCTACCACACACTAAAAATTACTGCGATTGCGGTTGCGATTCCCCCAAATACAAATGTCAAAAGTCCCTCTTTGCGATTTTTCTTGCAAAATTGCGTAACGATTAGCCCTGATAGATAAAACAAAATTAGCGACACGGAAAACGCCACCGCGATTATATCAAAGTAATATAGCCCTCTAGCGCGATGCAGTAGTAGCAAAACGCCATAAACCCCGCGATTTGTTACACGCATCACAGGCTCATCGCTACGATTTTTGCCAATAATGATATTATACTTCATTCCGCCCATCGTAGGCGAACCGTGGCGATAGCGAATCTCTGTATTTTTTGGGATAGGCAAGTTGTTTTCGCGCAATTTTTGCAAAATAAAATCCTGTGCTTGCTCTTTTGGCGGGATTGCCTTAATGCTAAATTCATAGATTTTTGCGTCCGCATCGGCATTGAAATCAAAGATATAGCCTACGCCTGTGATTACATAAATCAAACACGCGGGGAGAAAAAATAGACTTAGATAAGTGTGAATCTGCATCCAATTTTTCTTTGTGATTTTAAATCGTCTCATTATGAATCCTTTTTGTGTTTTATCCTAAAAATGCCACACTACTCGCGCATTTATCAAGTAGTTTTGCGATAATTTTCTACTTTGCGAATCTAATTTGCCGTCCCCCGCATTTAGAAAATAATGCGCCAAAAGCGGGATTTTTGCTACAAATTCAATGCCGATTTTATTTATCGCTACGATTTGAATGCCTAGATTCACGCTCACATTTGGGCTAGAAAGATTCGCGCTATGCTCACCAATGCTCTCACGCACACGCTTCAAACCATCGCCATCAAAAATATCACCCCCAAAGCCAAGCCCCACAATCGCGCCAAAATCGATACTTTGCGAAGCATAAAAGTTTAGCAAAAAGTCCGCATTTACGCCTAAATTTAGCATTTTGAGTTCGCCAAAATCATTTGCCTTATCATAAATATAATTTAGATTCGCATATCCACGAATCCCCACGCTATCATTAAAAAAGTAGCGATAACCAGCGATAATCCCTGCATTAAAAGCACCATTACTAGATGGATTTAAAAGCGCATTTGCGCCAATTTTACCACTCTCTGCATAATCAAATCGCATATAACCTAGTTCAATCCCAGCAAAAAATGCGTTGCGATTTAGGGTAGATTCGGCGGATTCGCCCTTTTTGTCATTGCGAGAATTTACGCTTTGCGTAGATTCGTGGCAATCCACACATTCCCCCTCCCTTGCGGAGGACAATGCCATAGATTCCCCCTCCCTTGCGTGTGGAGTTGCCTTTTGTTCCCCCTCCCTTGCGGAGGACAATGCCATAGATTCCCCCTCCCTTGCGGAGGGGGCTAGGGGGTGGGTAGAATCGTTGCCATTAAATTCAGCGTTTTTAGAAACTTTGGCGTTTTTATACCCACCCCCTTTGTCCCCCTCCGCAAGGGAGGGGGAGTATTCGTTAGATTCGCCAAATTCGCCAAACGCAAGATTCGCCCATATAGCCCACGCAAATATTGCAAATAAGATTTTTCTCATAACTTCGCCCCTTTAAAATTTATATCCCACTTGACACCAAAATTGCCGCCCTACTTCATACACAGGCACAGCCGTCAAACCTGCATTGTCCGCATAGGTAGCCGAAGCGATGATTAGATTTTGATTGTTTAGCACATTGATAATATCCAAATTCATATACAGCGTATTGCCCTTGTAAATATCCACTTCAAAGCCCACTCGCATATCCCAGCTAAAACTATAAGGCACACGATATTTTTCAAATGCAGCGGTAATCTCGGGATATTGCGCTTTTATCTCTTGGTATTTTTTTGTGCGTGTGCCTATACTTGCCATTGCATAATATGGGCTTTTCCAGCTAAAAAAGTTATTCCAAAGCCATTTTGTGCTTTTTATAGGAAAAGTCGTAGTGGTATTTAGGCGAAAAGTGTATGGTTGAGCGAAATTTGTCGCAGGCTTGTTGCCATAAGCAATGACTTGTCCGCCATACCAAATCATCTCATTATTTAGCTCATCGGCTGTCATACTTGTATTGTAATCATCATAATTTCTGCGCACATTAGTCCAATCAAATGCAAACAAAATATTATTTTTCACTTCGCCAAAGTCTAATCCGCCATTATTTGAAATGCTAAGTGAAACTATATCACTTGCGCTACGCCCTTCATTTGTATAGACAAAGCGCAAATCACTTGTAAGCCCTGCGATATTACTCGTGCAATTCATCGCACTTATACTTCCATCGGGGGCTTGACACATTTTGCGAATCTCATCTTTTCCAGCGCGATAAATGTATTTTGCATTGATGACAAACATATAGATTTTTTGCGTGATTCCACCCATTAGCTCATCGCTATAAGGGACGCGAATCTTTTTGAAATTCGTGTCGTTTTTATTTTGACTAAAACAATCCGCTTGTGTATAGCAATTTGCTTTTTGATTGTTGCTATCTGCCATTATATCACTCCACGATTTAGTGGCATTTGCCCTAGCTAGGCTTATTTCCAAAGCCGAGCGCGAATCCATTAGCTTATATGCAAAGAGATTGCGTCCATAGTAGCGATTCGCCCCAAAGGTTAGTTGCGTAGCGAAATCTTTTCCACGCTCCCATTTACTATAAGGGAGAATGTAATTTAGCGAAAATCTAGGCGCGATTGTTGCCTTACTCATCAAAGTATCATAATCCAATCGCAAACCGATTCGTGCATTTATATCGCCACCATTGCCAAAATCTAACTTCATATCATCTTCTACCCAAGCACCAAAGGCGTGATTATCAAGGGCGATTTTCCCAGCTTTGTAAAAAGTAAGTCGATAGGCGTATTGCCCAGCGTTATTTGCCCAACTTGTGAGTCCTTGAGTCCCTTGAAAATACACAGGCGAAGTGCTACAACTAATATCCCCAGCCAAGCAAGTTTCGCCAGCTTTTAGTGGAGCTAACCACGCCGTCCCACCAAAAAGCATATCCTCCATTCGCTCATAATAGGCATTTGTGTAGATATATTCTGCGCCTACATTAAAGGTATTTTTCCAAATATCAAGTGTGAGCGGCTCAAATTCTTGTGCGATTTTAAGCGTGGCATTTAGTTGTTTTGTATTGACATTACCATAGCTACCCTCGCTAACCGTGCCATTTGTTAAATCGCTAGTCCAATTTTTCTCCGCACTTGCCCTCCACCCCAGCATATTTGGCGCAGAATTTACCCTTGAACTATCCATATAATTCACATTTGTTTGCGCAGTAAGAAAGCCCACTACATTATCCCACAAAGCCTTTAATCCGCCTTGATGCCCACCAGATAAAAAATCAAAGGCAGAATCTTTGGTATTTACTATGAAATAATTATTATATTGTGGCATAAAGGCATATTGCGCTTCAAGCGTAAGCGTATCCATCGCATCATAATGCGCTTTTAAGAAAAGATTATAACTTTGGCGTTTTTGCGTTTTGCGCTTATCATCAAGCGTATTTGCTAAATAAGTGGCAGAGCCAGAATTTAGCGGGATAAAACTTTGAATCGTAGAAAAACTAGCCACAATCCCCGCGTTATCGACAAATTTAGATTCCACACTCGCACGAATCGAATGCTTGATAAATTCAGGCTGACTTCCTGCCGAATTAGAATTTAGAAAATTTTGATAATTCGTGTCAGTAGGCGCGTAAATGTGATATTGAGTCATTGAATGTTTGGTGGGATTTGCGTTGCCTTGCGTGATTTGGTAGCTAAGATTCGCGCCAAATTTTTTAGTCGCCTTTTTGGTAGTCGCCTCCACCACGCCCCCATTAAATCCGCCATAACTCGCACTTACATTGCTATCAAGCACCATTATCGAATCAACAAGACTTGAATCAATATTTAACCCTTGCGAACGCCCGGGAAGTGCGTCAGTTTCAGTATAGCTCCCACTACTTGCGGGGTCTAAATCATTATTCATATTAAAGCCATCTAACTGAAAATTATTTTGATAAAAAAGTCCGCCACTTATGGAAATATCCGCAGGGTCGATTTCGCCCGGTGTAGAGCTAGAATTTTGCTGTTTTGAAAACTGCACATTTGGCAAAACTTTTAGAATGCTTGTAATGTCGCCATTGCCACTTGGGCTAGAATCTATCAAACTTTTATTTATGCTTTCGCCACTTTGATAGGTTTCATACTCTGCCCTTGCGCGAATCGTAGAAGTGCCTATATCTACGACTTCGTAATCATCGTGTGATTCGTATGAATCTGTGTTTGAATCTTGTGTGGATTCGGCATTTGATTCCCCCTCCCTTGCGGAGGGGGCTAGGGGGTGGGCAGAATCGCTATTTGAATCGCTTTGTGATTCGGCTTGGGCTAGGCGCAAAAATTTATGATTTTCGCTACCCAAAGTCCTTTTTGTCAAATCTATGTGATTTGCTAAATCTACTTGCGCCAAAAATCGCTCTTGGGGGGGGGGGTAAAAGCATAATTGCTTGAATCTGTATTTGATTCGCGTGAAATTTTATTTGAATCTTGCCTTTGATTCGCGCCCAAATCTTGCGAATCTTGTGCCACACTTTGCGCCAAAACAATCGCCAAAACCACGCTCACACGCGCAAAAAATCCCTTTGTTTTCATATCCAAACTATCCTTTTTATTTGAATTATTTGAGAACTAAAATCATTTTTAGAATAATAATTCATATTTCATTAACTACAACTTAAAAAATAAGAATTGTTTTTAAAAAATATGAAAATTATTTAAGAAACTTCATTTTTTGTAGAGATAAAGTTCTTTTATCATTGCGTTTTTTGTGATTTAGATTCGTGTGGTTTGGATACTTCGCGCTTATCGCACTCAGTATGACGATAAAAGTGTGGATTGCTTCGATTTTGCTACGCAAAATTTCGCAATGACAAAAGCGAATCTATTTTAGATTCAACCTTACGATTTTAACCACAATTTTGCGGTTTTTTCTAATGTGGCTTTGTCGCCTGAAGCGTAAAATTGCACTTTTGGCGTTTTAAAATTATGCGAATCTATCGTGTATTTTTGCCCTAAAAACTCCACAATCGCCTCGCCTGAATGAATCAAAATAGGCTTATTTTCAAAATGCGCACGAATTTCACTTGCAATTAGCGGAAAATGTGTGCAAGCTAAAATAATCGCTTCTGGCGCGGATTTGCCCTTAAATCGATTGCCAAAATAATATTTAAAGCTAGATTCCAAAATCTCACCTTTTAAAATCCCCTCTTCGACTAATGGCACAAAAAGTCCCGTTTGCAAAGAAACCAAATTTTCATAGCCCAAAGCGCGGAGATTTTTTTCATAGATTCCACTCTCTATTGTAGCCTTTGTGGCGATGATTAGAATCTTTGCGTTTTTATTGTAAATCTTATTGCTAACGCTTAAAACGCCTGATTCAACCACGCCAATTATTGGAAATGGCGCGATTTTTTGCATAGATTCTAACGCATAAGCACTCACAGTGTTACACGCGACAATTAGCAAATCGATTTTGTGCGGGATAAAAAACTCCACACATTCAAGCGAAAAGCGAATAATTGTCGCCTTATCTTTGTTACCATAAGGCACTCGCGCCGTATCGCCATAATAAATAATTTCGCTAAAAAGTTTAGAATCTAAAAGCGATTTTAAGACGCTTAAACCGCCCACACCGCTATCAAAAACGCCGATTTTCAAAACTTACTCTTGCTCATTCATTTTATTTAAAAATTCATCGTTATTTTTGGAATCTTTCATTTTGGAGTAGATGAGATTTAACGCTTCAATGTCGCCTAATTGCTGCATAAAGTTACGCAAAATCCACACTTTTTGGAGTTTATCCGCACCTAAAAGCAATTCATCTTTTCTTGTGCCAGATTTTAAAATATCAAAGGCTGGATAGATTCGTCTATCGGCAATCGAACGCGCTAGGACGATTTCACTATTGCCTGTGCCTTTAAACTCTTCAAAAATCACTTCATCCATTCGACTGCCTGTATCAATCAATGCCGTTGCGATTATCGTCAAACTCCCGCCCTGCTCGATATTTCGCGCACTACCAAAGAATCGCTTTGGCTTATGAAGTGCGTTTGCATCAACGCCACCGCTTAAAACCTTGCCACTTGAAGGCGTAGCGGCATTATAAGCCCTAGCAAGGCGCGTGATTGAATCTAGCAGTATAACCACATCTTTGCCGCTCTCCACGCGCCTTTTTGCGCGCTCTAGCACTAACTCGGCGACTTTGATGTGATTTGATGCTGGCAAGTCAAAAGTAGAAGCATAAACCTGTCCTTTCACGCTTCGCTGCATATCTGTTACTTCCTCTGGGCGTTCATCAACAAGCAAAACCATTAGCTCGACTTCGGGGTGATTTGCGCTAATGCCGTGCGCAAGTTCTTTCATAAGCTCCGTTTTGCCCGTGCGCGGGGGCGCGACAATCAACGCCCTTTGTCCCTTGCCGATAGGAGAGAATAAATCCAAGATTCGCCCCGTTACTTTGGAGCTGTCGTATTCTAATTTTAACTGCTCGGTGGGAAAAAGTGGCGTTAGGTTGTCAAAAAGCGGACGATTTTTTGCCTCTTCAAGCGATAAATGATTGATTGCTTCGATTTTTAAAAGCGCGTAATATCGCTCTTGGTCGCGTGGTGGGCGCACTTGTCCTGTAACTAAGTCGCCATTTCGCAAAGCAAATTTGCGAATTTGCGTTAGCGAAACATAAGCGTCATTTTGCGAATCGCTGAAATTCTCATCTACACCGCGCAAAAAGCCGTAATTTTCATTTGCAATATCCAAAATCCCGCTAAAAAGAATGTATCCTGCTTGATTTACCTGTGTTTTTAAAATCTCAAACATCAAGTCCTGTCTGCGGTATTCTTGCGGGTTTTCTACGCCTAGCTTGGTGGCGATTTCGATGAGTTTTGCTAAGCTTAAAGTTTTTAGCTCTTCGATTTTATACGCGTCTGCGGGAATGTGGCTTTTGCGATTATCTCTATTGCCGTTGCCATTGCCATTTTCCCTTGTGCCGTTTTCTTTAACGCCATTTTCTTTATTGTCTTTTGTAGCCATTTTTGTCCTTAAAGATTAAAAATTGTGGTTTTTAAAAGTAGAATTGCGAATTTTAATCGCTAATTTGTTAAAAGTCAATAGTAGCGCAAAAAATCTGCGATTTTTGTGTTTATTTCCATAATGTCGGCGATATTTTTAATTAAATCCAAGCTAGATTCATCGCCGAATCGCTCCACAACCTTAAAGATTCGCTTTGCAATATCGCAAAAAATAATCTCATCATTCAAAAACTGCTCCACCAAAATATCATTTGCCGCATTTAGAATAATGCCAAGTTTTGGGCGTTTGAGTAGCGAATCTTTGAGCGTCCAAAGCGGATAGCGATTTATATCAATTTTTTCAAATCGCAAGTTTAGATTTAGCAAATCTAATTCTTTAATAAATGCCTTGCGCTTTGCCTTTGCACCCAAAAGTGCGCTTGCAATAGGCAATCGCATATCATTGCTACTTAAATGCGCAATTATTGCGTTATCAGTGCTTTGAATCAGTGCGTGAATGGTGGAAGTGCGCTCGATAACGGCGTCAATATTTGTGATATTTTCTGCGCCTAGATTCGCGCTAAAATATGCACCAAAAAGCCACTGCGCTTCCAAAATCTCAAAAAGCTTATTTATCATTGTCGCGCTATCGATTGTGATTTTGCGTCCCATAGCCCAAGTTGGGTGATTAAGTGCCTTTTTTGCGCTCTGCTTTGGAATCTCATCTAATGGCAAATCGCGAAATGCCCCGCCACTTGCGGTAATTAACATTTTTTTGATATGCGGAGTAAAATTATTTTGTGGCGCAGAATCTAGCATAGATTTTGTATGCGAATCTAATAACTCTTTTAACGCAAAATGCTCACTATCCACAGGCAATATTTTTGCCAAATTCTCACGCCCCATTAGGAATCCAGCCACGACTAAACTTTCTTTGTTTGCCAAAGCTAGTGTTTTGCCACGCGCAATAGATTCAAGGCTAGGTTTTACACCACTAAAACCCACAAGCGCGTTTAGCACAAGTTTAGATTTAGCTAAATTTAACGCTTCTAAAATCCCGCTTTCGCCACATAGCACACGATTTGCGCCACGAATCAAATGCCTTTTTTTGCTATCTTTGATAACGACAATTTTAGGGCGAAATTCTGCGATTTGTGCATTTAATAAATCGATATTTTCCCCTGCGCAAAGGACTTCTATGGGGAGATTTTCTGCCTTTGCGATTTGAAGTGCTTGTGTTCCAATACTGCCCGTTGAGCCCAAAAGTATCAAATTTTATTTCACCCATTCAAGCAAAAAAACAAAAGCGATTCCGCCAAATAAAATGCCATCGACTCTATCTAAAACCCCGCCGTGCCCGGGCAAGATATTGCCACTATCTTTGACATTTGCAACGCGCTTTAACATACTCTCAAACAAATCGCCAAAAATCGATATAAAAGCCACGCACACAGAAATGAAAAATGAGCTTATAAATCCTATGCTAACGCCATTTAGCTTTATTGTAATGCCTATCAAAGTCCCTACCATTGAAGCTACGATTAGCCCGATTAACGCACCTTCAATCGTCTTTTTAGGCGAGACGGGGGAAAGTGGCGACTTGCCAAATGCCTTGCCACCAAAATACGCACACGAATCGCTTACAGCCACGATTGCAATAAGCCACACAATCGCCATTGCCCCAAAGTCCGCATACACGCCAAAAAGACATAGAAATGGAATCGTAGGATAGATTAGCACCACATAATCCTTGCTTTTTGTGTGATTGTTAAAAGCATTATATGATGCTAAAATTGCCAACGCCAAAATCGCAATATATAGTGGCGAACCCTTATAAAAATACGCCACAATCCAAATAAGAATCGCAGTGGCGTATAAATGCGTCCGCTCTTGTAATGCAAAAAGTTTGCAAGATTCAGCAAATGCGAGCAAATAGCACACTCCAAGCACTGCCCAAAGCAAGAATTTAATATTTAGCACGATGATTAGCACCACAAGAGAGACGAGAATCGCCCCCGTGTAGTAGCGCGCAAGACTGCCATTGCTTACTTTTTCTAAATTGTCTTTAAAAAAATTTGCCATTTTGTCCCCTTTTAAGCTAAAAAACATAAAATTTCAACTTTAATTTAGAGATGAAAATTTAGCGAAAAAATCATTAAATTTTATTAAGGAATCGCATTTTGAATTGCAGTGAATTTGATATTATCGTAGTAGGTGGCGGACACGCGGGAGTTGAAGCATCTTTGGCGTGTGCGAAAATGGGATTAAAAACGCATCTTTTGACTTTGCTAGTAGATTCAATCGCCCTTGCAAGTTGTAATCCTGCTATCGGCGGACTTGCAAAGGGGCATTTGGTAAAAGAGATTGACGCGCTAGGCGGAGCGATGGGCGAAATCACGGATATTAGCGGGATACAATTCCGCACACTAAACGCCTCCAAAGGACCCGCAGTGCAAGGCACAAGGGCGCAAATTGATATGGATACCTATCGAATCACAGCGCGAAATATGCTTTTAGATTCGCCAAATCTTACCATTTCGCAAGAGAGCGCAGATGAGATTTTATGTGAAAATAATCGCGTAGTAGGGATTCGCACGAATCTAGGAAAAGAATATTGCGCCAAAAAAGTGATTCTAACCACAGGCACTTTTTTAAACGGAATCGTGCATATCGGCGAATCTATTTCGCAAAATGGGCGATTTGGCGAAGGAAGCGCAGTAAAATTATCGCAAAGTCTGCGGAGTTTGGGCTTTGAAGTGGGACGGCTTAAAACAGGCACTTGTCCGCGTGTGAGTGGCAAAAGCATAGATTTTAGCGGATTAGAACAACATAATGGCGATATGAATCCTCCGCATTTTAGCCACAAAACACGCGATTTTAACCCCACGCAATATCCTTGCTATATCACTTATACAAACGAAAAAACGCACGAATTTATCCGCGCAAATTTCGCTCGTGCGCCACTTTTTAGCGGACAGATTAAGGGCGTGGGTCCGCGCTATTGCCCTAGCATTGAGGATAAAGTCAATCGATTTGCCGAAAAATCCCGCCATCAGCTCTTTTTAGAGCCACAAACAAAAGCGCAAAATGAATATTATGTAAATGGGCTTTCTACTTCACTCCCCTTTGATGTGCAAGAGGCGATGATTCGCAGTATTAAAGGGCTAGAAAATGTCGAAATCACGCGCTTTGGCTATGCGATAGAGTATGACTTTGTCCAACCCACCGAGCTTTTTCACACGCTAGAATGCAAAAAAATCAAAAATCTTTATTTAGCAGGACAGATTAATGGCACGACAGGCTATGAGGAAGCCGCAGCACAGGGGCTTATGGCTGGAATCAACGCCGCTTTAAACATAAAAGGTGCGCCCGAATTTGTTTTAAAGCGCAGTGAAGCCTACATAGGCGTGATGATTGATGATTTGGTTACCAAAGGGACAAATGAGCCATATCGTGTTTTTACCTCCCGTGCGGAGTATCGGCTACTTTTGCGCGAGGATAATGCGATTTTCCGCCTTGCGAAATACGGCAAAGAGTTTGGGCTGCTTGAAAATATCGATTCAGTCGAATCAGATTCGCGTGATATAAAAAACGCACTTACATTTTTAGAATCTGCGATTTACACGCCAAATGCGGAGTTTTTGGCATTTTTGGAAAGCTTGGGCGAGGATAAAATAAATGACGCTACAAGTGGCATTCAAATCGTGGGGCGCAAAAGTTTTGATTTGCAAAAATTACAAAAATTTGACGATAGATTCGCAAATCTCTCGCTCCGTGCGTTAAATCAAGTGCTAATTGAGTGCAAATATTATCACTACATAAAAAAGCAAAATGATGAGATTGCGAATTTGGATTCAACTCTTGCAGTGGCAATTCCAAGAGATTTTGTTTTCGATAAAATCCCGGGATTAAGCGCGGAGGTAGTAGAGAAGCTAAATAAATTCCGCCCAAAAACTCTGCGCGAAGCATTAGCGATAAGTGGCGTTACGATGGCAAGTGTTGATGTGTTGCACTTGTATATTCACTTGCGAGAAAAACAAAAATAGTATTTTGGTAATTTATGTTTTGGGTATGCAATTTGATGATTTAAGTGCAAATCTCATAAAAATTTCTCATTATTACAAAAATTCACACAATTTTTCCAAAGCCACAAATATACAAGTTTTTTGCAATTTGCGCATTTTTAGCGAATCGATTCAAATCTACTCTAAAAATTTAAGTTTTCTTTAAATAAAATTTAAACAAAAATTAAGTCAAATCGGCATAAAATTATTTTGTTAAAATTTATTAGGGAGGTAAAAAGATGCAAGATTATGACATTGTGTATTGTGGTAGCGATTATATCGTCAGTAGCTTGGTTTCTGGCATAACTTCGATATTGAAAAATGTAAAGGTTAAAAACACAATTAACTTTCATATATTAGATTTTGAGATTGCCAAACCCAAAAAGGATAAGATAATCTCTGTGGTTGATAGATACAACAATAGATATGATTATGCGCAATGGGGGACAGATGAGCAAGACAAACAATTCAATGTCTTTTTCCATAAGCCAATATTAGGTCGGTCAAACAAAGAAAAGCTAGAGTTTTACAAGAGCAATTATAATCCTGTGTTTCCGGACGAGTTTTATTTGTATAAATTATTTTTGCAAGATATTTTCTCTGATTTGGATTCGTGCTTGTTTTTAAGTGGTAGCATTGTGGCAAAAGAATGTGTTAGCAAGATTTTTGAAAATTTGAGCTTTGATGAGCATTTTGCTATTGTCAGCAAAAGCAATGATACACATAAAATATTAGAGGATAATTCTATATTTTTGTATATACAAAAGGACGGACAGGGAGAGAATTTCTGCAAACATTTCAAACGAAAAGTGTATTTCAATCCTGATATGTTGCTACTAAATCTACGCAAAATGCGCGAAAAGGACATTTCACAGCACTTTTACGCCTATGCTGTGCAAAATTTGCACTCGCCGTATAAAGACTATATTGATTCAGTAGATGGAATCTTGCGATTAGGATTTGAGGATTATGTAAAGGTTTCATCATTTTAGGGTGTAGCAGTGTAGGGGTGTGGAGCTTATGTTTCCGCACTCTTTGCGCTTCCTATGTTCTGTATTTTCTGCACTCTATACTTCCATCGCCATTTTTTCTACTTCTTTGATAAATTCATCTACGATTTGCTTTTCATCTACTTTGCGCAAAATCTCGCCTTTTTTGATGATTAGTCCGCTTTTGTTGCCAAAGGCGATTGCAATGTCGGCGTGTTTTGCCTCGCCTAGCGCATTTACCGCACAGCCCATAACTGAAACTTGCAGCGGCTTTTTGATATGCTTTAATCTTTCCTCTATTACTTTGATTGCGCGGACTAAATCCACTTCGATTCGCCCACAAGTAGGGCAGGATATAAGCGTAATGCCCTCTTTTTGTCGCCCAGAGTATTTTAAAATCGACTTTGCGACTTCGATTTCTTTTTCTAGTTCGCCCGTGATTGAGACGCGCATCGTATCGCCTATGCCATCCATTAGTAAGTTGCCAAGTGCCATAGAGCTTTTGATGATTGAGTGATAAAGCGTCCCAGCCTCCGTTACACCGATATGAAATGGATATGGCACTTTTGGGCGAAGCAATCTATATGCCGCAATCGTGCGCTCCACATCGCTTGCTTTTAGTGAGATTTTGATATTTGTAAATCCGCAGTCTTCTAGCAATTTGATATTATAAAGCGCGGATTCAACCATTCCTTGCGGTGTTGCGCCGTATTTTTGCTCAAACTGCTTTTCCAAGCTCCCCGCATTTACGCCGATTCGTATAGGGATTTTGCGCTCATTGCAAGCATTTGCTATCATTTTCACGCGCTTTTTATCGCCGATATTGCCCGGATTTATGCGGATACAATCAACGGATTCAAGTGCAATAAGTGCTAGTTTATAGCGGAAATGAATGTCTGCTACAAGCGGAAGGCTAATTTGGCTTTTTAGCGTTTTTAGCGCGTTTGCGTCCTCTTCATCGCTCACAGCCACGCGCACTATATCGCACCCTGCTAATTGCAGTCTATCAATCTGTGCCTTTGTCGCCTTAATATCCTTTGTTTTGCTAAATGTCATACTTTGGACGCTGATAGGCGAATCGCCACCCACAGCGACATTGCCTACAAAAATCTGCTTTGTTTTATATCGCATTTTTTGCCTTTTTGGAGTAAAAATAAAAGCGAAATTGTAGCAAAATAATTGCGCGATTCGTAGCAAATGCAAAATAAAAAGGAACGAATCTTGCTTAAATCTCTCCAAAATTAACCCAAAATAAAAGGATTTATGATGGCTTTTGAGATTAGCAAGGTTTATGGAATCGTCCATAAGGCACTAGATTATCGCTCTTTGCGACAGGATTTAATCGCAAGTAACTTGGCAAATGTCGCTACGCCCTTTTATCGTCCGCAGAACATTGCCTTTGAGGAATATTTGACAAAGGAAGCAAATCGCATTTTTAAAAATGAGCCAAACAAAACTTTGCCTTTGGCACAGACTCATACAAGGCATTTACCGCCCATTGATTATAGCAAGAATCGCCCTACTATTTATTGGCGTGATGGGCATTTGGCGCGAAATGACGGCAATAGCGTGGATTTAGATGTGGAGAGTAGCGAAATGGGGAAAAACTCCGTGATGTATAACGCAATCATTAACGCAAGCAAAAAACACAAGGGAATCTACGCCTATGCGATAGATTCAGGCAAAAGTATTTAGTGAATCGCCGTAATTATGGGCGCGAATCGCAAAATTAAAATTTAAAGGGAGGCAAAAATGGCATTTTTAAGTAGCTTTGATATTAGCGGATATGGCTTGAGTGCGCAAAGATTCCGCATAAATGTCGTCTCATCAAATATCGCAAATGCAAATTCTACGCGCACCGATGAAGGTGGCGCATATCGGCGCAGAGAAGTGATTTTCAAGGCATTTGATTTTAACAAAGAGCTAAATAGGGCGTTAGGCAAAGATAATAATCTACTAAAATATGAAGACCCTTTGAGCGAGGGCGTTTGGGATAAAGAGCCAAAGCCTAGCATTATGAGCGTGTATGTGGATAAAATTGTCCGCGATGACAAAGAGCCGATATTAAAATATGAGCCTTCTCACCCCGATGCAGACGAAAATGGCTATGTAGCCTATCCAAATGTGAATCCTGTGGTGGAGATGGCGGATTTGATTGAGGCAACTCGTGCCTATCAAGCAAATGTCGCTGCATTTCAAAGTGCAAAAAATATGGCAAATAATGCTATAATTCTATTTCAAGCATAAAAATTAAGGAGAATCTTTATGGATTTACTAAATGGCACAAGCGCGAATCCGCTTAAATTAGACAATATCAAATTAGATTCAAAACCAAAAAATATGAATCTAAAAGGCTTTGTAGATTCGATGAAAGAAGCGTTTGATGAAGTCAATAAAGAGCAAAAGACTAGCGAACAAGCATTAGCAGATGTCGCAAGTGGGCAGATTAAGGATTTACACCAAGCGGCAATCGCAATCGGCAGGGCGGAAATGAGTATGAAGACAATGCTAGAAGTCCGCAACAAGGCAATAAACGCATATAAAGAAATTTTAAGGACGCAAGTATAAGATAAGATTTGGCGTGATAATGGATTTTTTAAAGGATTTTAGCGCGAATCTTAAAAATACGATTTTTAGTGCATTTGACAATCTTTGTGTATTTGAAAAATGCGTGAATCTTAAAGGAATAAGAGCGAAATTTTATGCAAAATTACGATGACGCAGATTTTAAGTTAGATTTTGATGATGAATTTGAAGTGGGGCAACAATACAAAAAAGATGAGCAACAAGCCGCCCAAATCGAGCATAATTCGCGCACAAATGGCATTGTTTTGCTTTATTTTTTGCTTGTGGCGTTTTTGGTTTTATTTGTCGTTGTTTTGTATGTCAATATCACTTCGCACACACGCAAACTTCCCACACTAGAAACTAGCAAAAAAGAACTATCACAGCGCGGAAATATTTATAGTAGCGATGGATTTAGCCTTGCAAGCAGTAAAAATCTCTACAAAGTAAGCGTTATTAAAAAAAGCATAGACCCTGATAAGATGGACTTTTTTGTGCGATTAGTGGCTATTTATAGTGGAATGAGCGAAAAATATTTGCACGAAAAATTAAGTGGCAATGGCAATATTATTCTATCTTACAAATTAAGCCCCAAAACCGCGCTAAACCTAAAACAACTAAACAAAAAGCTAATCAAAAACGGCGTTTTTCGCCCTTATGAATATCACGGAAAGATTTATCCAAAATCTGGGCTAAATATTGAAATCAGTGGCGAATCACGCGAATATCTCTACAAAGACATTATTGAGCCTATTTTAGGCTATACAAATAAACTAGAAAGCGATGGCATTACCAAGCCAAAGGGCGTAAAAGGCGTTGAAAAGCAATATGACGGACTGCTAATATCCAAGCAAGATGGGCTTTATCAAGGCGATAGAGATATAGGATTTAATTTGATTTTATCAAAGGACGCCACGCTAAAACAGCGCATTGATGGCAAAAGCGTAGTGCTAACCATTCCGCTAAAATTGCAGAAAAAAATCGAAAATATCATCGATGAAAGTATAAAAGGGCTAGATTCAAAAGAAGTGGCAGTTGGGATTATAGATTCGCGTAGTGGGCGAATCCTAACGCTTGCAAGCTCGAATCGATTCGACCCTAAAAAGATTAAATCAAGCGATTATAGTAAGCTAAATCCTAGCTTTGTGGAGTTAAGCTTTGAGCCGGGCAGCATTATGAAGCCTATAATCTTTTCGATTTTGCTTGAAAAACGGCTAGTTTCGCCAAATGAGATTTTTAATCTCTACGATGGCGCGTATAATTTGGGGCGATATACGATTCGCGATTCACACCCGCAAAAATACGCAAGTGCAGAAAATATCATCGTGCAATCAAGCAATATCGGTATGGTGCAAATGGCACAAAGACTAAAATCCAAAACTTATCACAACGCGCTTGTGGCATTTGGATTTTCACGCCCTACGGAAATAGACTTGCCTTATGAAAAAACAGGCATTATCCCAAGCTCAAATACGCTAAATTCTTATGTCTATAAGGGCAGTGTGAGCTATGGCTATGGAATGAGAGCGACTTTTATGCAAATGCTTCGCGCATACTGCGCATTTGCAAACGGCGGATATTTGATAAATCCCTATCTGCGCGATTATACTCTTACTGCAAATAGCAAAAAAACCGACATTAACGCTACAAAAGAGCGCGTTAGCATTTTGGGCGAATATAGTGCAAGCGTAATGGAGCGAGTTTTGATAAAGACTGTGGAAAAAGGCACGGCAAAAATCGCCCAAGTCAAAGGTATAATCGTAGGTGGCAAGACAGGGACGGCACGCGTGGCGACAAGCGGAAAATATGGCGATGAATATATAGGCTCATTTTTTGGATTTGCCAAAGATAAAAGGGCAAACTACACAATCGGCGTGGTAGTATATGAAAGCAATGTCGGCAGTAGTTACTATGCCGCACAAACTGCGACACCGATTGCAAAAAGAGTGATAGAAGCGTTGGTAGATGAGGGATATTTAAGGCGCGAGAAGTAGAGGGCAATTCGTCTCTTATGCAAGATACTAAAATTGCGAACGATTTAAAAAATTCAAAGGATTCGTCATTGCGAGGCGAATCGTAGATTCGCCGAAGCAATCCAAACAAATCATAAAAATCCCGTCATACTGAGCGAAAAGCGTAGCTTGTAGTGAAGTATCCAAACCGCGCAAATCTAACACGCCAAACGAATCAATAATAAAAAATAGAATCAATAAATTAGATTTGCTCTTGCAACATTGCGATTCAAGTGATTTTGCGTCTAGCGATTTAGATTCTTCGCTCATTACACTCGCTCAGAATGACAGAATGAGGTGCTAATCGCATTCGTGCTTTGCAATGACGGAAATTTATAAATTTGCAAAATCTTAAAATTTTCTTTATAAAAATATCATTTTATTGCTATAATTTCGCCTTGCGTTTTCGCAAAATTTTATTTTTTGAAAGGATTAAATATGAGAAAAATTGCTCGTATATTTTTAGTGGCGTTACTTGCGATGACTTCGGCAAACACCCTATTTGCTAAGCAAAATGGGGGGGGGGAATAGCCCTAAAACGGCGAATAGCTCTCTAAAATACGGCTGGTGGCAAACTAGTTCAAAGGACAAGCAAGGCAGATTTATCGGTGGCGAACTTGGGTTTAGCAATGGCTGGATTGGACAAAATAGTATTGAATATATTATTGGTGGAGACTCTACATTTGTGCCACATATCAATATGATTGGTGGCTATCAATGGTATTTTTTAGATAAGCCTTGGCTTCATTTAGGACTGCGTCTCAAGGGATATTTAGGTTATAGTAATTATAGCGTAGATAACTCTCATCATTTAAGTAATATAACATCTCATACAATTCATACAGGCATAGAAGTCGGTGCTATATATGACTTTGTGCAATATAAAGAACATACTTTGGGTGTATATATTGCGCCCATAGGATTTGAATTAAGTGCATTATTTGGAAATGTTACTATAAACAATAATGGCAATATAATCAATAAAACTTTTAGTTTAACTCCCTATGTAACCTTTACTTATAAATATAGTATGGGATTGCACTACTATTACAATGTGAATCATATGGTATTTTTAGGTTATCAAGTAAACTGGTCTTATGGGGGCTCTAACGATAAATATAATGGCAATATAAGTTTAGATAATTTGAAAAGTATGGGCTTTCAAGCACACCATTTTCATAGCTTTATGATAGGCTACGCCTACAAATTTTAGCCACAAAGGATAGACGATGAAAATATCTCGTTTATTTTTAGTGGCTTTAATGCTAATGTTTTTTGCAGACTTTGCTTTGGCAAAAAAGAGCAAATCTACCAAAGATTCGCCAAAAGGCTCAGATTCGGCACAAATAGCCGAATCCGCCGAATCCAAAGGCGAATCTAGCAAAGAGCAAGGTAGCACTCTTTGGAGCGTAAGCGCAGATGAAAAATCTGGCGGATTTTTGGGCTTTGAATATGGGCTAGGTGGTGCAAAGATAAGAGTCGGTAATGGTAGCAAAAATATCATTGCATCTCAAATTAACCTTATCTTTGGCTATCAATGGTATTTTTTAGATGTGCCGTGGGCGCATTTGGGATTGCGATTTAGCGGACATATCGGCTATGCACTTTACTCCAAAGATAAATATTTTAGCAATCATACCGAGCAGCACTCTATTTCAGCGCACGGCGTTCAATATGGCGCGGATTTGGGTTTAATGTGGGACTTTGTAGATACGGCAAAGCATACCTTTGGAATCTATGTCGCGCCTTTGGGATTTGAGGGAAGCACATTGTTTGGGAAATATTCTATACGACCCACCGATTATATAGCTTATATAACGCTTGGTAGCACGGCTTACAAACTATATACTCACACAAAGTTTGCCTACGCATTAAGCGCGGGATTTCAGCTAATGCACAAGCACCACCATTTGATATTTTTCACATATCGATTGCGTTTATATAATGACAAACAATCAAAAACAACATATAAATATGACAATAATGTTTCTCATATAGGTTTTACCGTGCAACCTATACATAGTGGCATTTTTGGCTATGCGTATAAGTTTTAGTGGGATTTTGATTTAGATTCGCATAAATCTTGCGAATCAAGTGAAAAACAATCGAAGTAATGGTGGCGTGGCTTCTTGTAGTTTTTTGCAATTTGGGGATAAGACTAGACTAAATCGTCTACAAAACCCCGAAAATTGCAAAAGTTTAGCGAAATTGTATGCCCAAAACAAGCGAAACGCAGTTTCTTTAGTAAATTCTGCGAATTGCTTCGGCGAATCTTGGATTCGCCTCGCAATGACAAATCCACATTAGATTTTGCGCTTTATCACAATGACGAATTGATTTTTTGACAATTTTATCATCTTACAAAAATGCAACTTTTATCAAAATCATAGTAAAATCAAATGTGCATATTTTTATACGATAAGGGCAAAATGACACCAAAGCAAATAAAAACTTTTCACATTCCACCTGCGATTTGCGCCCTAGCTATGCGATTTAAAATGCAAAATTTTACGCTTTATTTGGTGGGTGGCATTGTGCGGGATTTTCTTTTGCACAAATCTAAAAGGGGTTTTGGCAAAAATAGCCTTGCCACAAATGACTTTGATTTCTGCACTTCTGCGCTCCCGCACGAAATAAAGGTGATTTTGCGCTCTTGTGAAAATATCCACGCGATTTTTGATATAGGCGAAAAATACGGCACGATTGGCGCAATGATTGGTAACACAAAAATTGAAATTACGACTTTTCGCAGTGAGTGCGATTATAGCGACAATCGCCACCCTGATTTTGTCCGCTTTGAGCGCGATATTAGCACAGATTTGTCGCGCAGAGATTTCACCATAAATGCGATGGCGTGTGAGATTTTAAGCGGACAAATAACTGATATTTTTGGCGGAATGGCGGATTTAAAGGCGCGAAAGATTCGTGCGGTGGGCAATGCAAATGAGCGATTCGCTGAAGATGCCTTGCGAATCTTGCGGGCATTTAGTTTTGTGGCGAAATTTGGCTTTGAGATTGAATCTACCACAATGAGTGCGATTTTAGCGCAAAAATCGCTATTAAAAAATATCTCAAAAGAGCGCGTAAATGCAGAAATTATCAAAATTTTAAATGGCAGATTCGCACTCAAAGCATTAAAACTAATCCAAAAAAATGATATTTTTGCGATTGATTTGCCCAAAAAATTTAGTGCGATTCCAAAAAAGGCGCGAATCTATGGCGCATTTTTGATTTTTAAAGACGCCAAATTGTGCGAATCCTTGCAAAATAAAAGGGCAAAAAATATTGAAAATGCTTTCACTGCGCTAATTTCGGCGCAAAAGATTCGCAAAATCTGCGATTTAAAAAGGTTTTTTGCAGAGATAAGATTGCGATTTGAGTTAAGCGATTTGCAAATCGCCCTTGCCCTGCAAACTGCTTTGCGTAAGAAAAATCGCCGATTCAAAAAAGCATTTTGCCCTAAAATGCTCAAATCCACCTTAAAAATAAACGGCTTTGATTTGCAAAATTTAGGCTTTAAAGATGTACAAATCGGCGCAATCAAAAACGCACTATTAGCGAAAATTTACAGCGGAGATTTACCGAATCAAAGGGCGATTTTGCACTGCAGGATAAGGCAAATCGCAGAATCTACATAGATTTTATTTGCTTTTGCGATTTTTGATTATCTTTTTGCGCTTTTTTATTGTCTTTTTTGCTTGTTTTTGTGGTGCATCGCCAAACACATAGACATAGCGCATCATTATGCTAAATGCTTGGCGGATACTTATTTTTATGCCATCACTATCATATTTTGCAAATGGTAAAAATGGCACACGAGCGGCAAATTCAACGGCGTGATTGTGATTAAAATGACTGCGCAAACCAAAATTTATCCCAACATCAAAGGCGGTAATACTGACAAAATCAAGGTTTGCATTGCTACTATTTGCATTGATTATATAGCTAGTGCCACCAAGTCCAACCCCTACAAATATGCCCGTTTCGACATTTTTGCTACTATAAAGATTGCCCAAAAAGTCTGCATTTGCGGTGTAGTTGATTAGCATAGTGTGTAGCATATTATTTTGATTGCTTTGAGAGGCACTTAAGGCTGAAAAATGACTAAAATTGACATTTCCGTAGAATCTAGCACCAAGTTTTTCGCTAAAAAAGTGTTTGTATCCAAGCATTACTCCCCAATCAATGCTATGTTGAATGGCGGATACTTCATTTCCACCGCTATTTAAACTTGCTTTTATGCCACCGCCACCGATTCCACCACCAGCAAAAAATCCGCTAGATTCTGCGTAGGCAAAGTTTGGTATGTAAAAAATGAGCGTGGATAAAAATGCAAGTTTGGCTATACGATATGGGGGGGGGATTTTAGAATCTGTGAAAATTTCATTTGTAGCCTTTGTATTAAAAAATAAGGTGGGATTGTAACAAAATATTTGAGATTTTGCAAAAATTCAAACAAGTGGCACGCTCGGCAGGACTCGAACCTGCGACCTACGGCTTAGAAGGCTGTTGCTCTATCCAGCTGAGCTACGAGCGCACAAGGTGGGATTAAAAAATGGCACGCTCGATAGGAATCGAACCCATAACCCTCAGATCCGAAGTCTGATGCTCTATCCAGTTGAGCTACGAGCGCGTGTCGCTAAAAGTGCAAGTATGGGGTGAGTGATGGGATTCGAACCCACGACCCCCAGAGCCACAATCTGGTGCTCTAACCAGCTGAACTACACTCACCGCAAATTTTGTGAAATGCTTTTAAAAAGTGGTCGGGGTGAAAGGATTCGAACCTTCGACCCCTTGGTCCCAAACCAAGTGCGCTAACCAGACTGCGCTACACCCCGAAATCCAAGCATTGCCAAAATCAAAGCCGTTATTTTATTACAAACATTGTGCGATTGTCAATAATTTAAGCCAAAATTGTGATTTATATCCATCCTTGCTATGATAGAATCCATTTAGGCTTGTCATTGTGAGGCACGGACAAAGAATCTCTCCCCCAACTCTTGCGGATAGGGACAAATGGGGCGGGTATTTTGAATTGCAAGAGTAATTTTTACCCACCCCCTAGCCCTCTTAAGCGAGGGATGGGTAAGATTTAAGCGAAAGCTCCACGCGCTACCATATATTTCGTCATTGCGAGACTTGCGAAGCAAGTCGTGGCAATTTCAAAATATCTTTATGTAAATTTATGGATTGCTTTGCTTGCAATGACAAATCATTAGCATAGTCTGTGCTAGGATTTTAACGAAAAATGTTTTTACTAGCCACAAATCCTCGCATAAAGCCCGCATAATCCTTGTAAAATTCTACGCTTTTATACGCACTTAAAAAATCCGCCAAATGCCCTTGATTGTAGCCGATTTCGCAACATAAGAAGTCTGAATCTAGTGCGATAATTTTTTGCAAAATCTCATCGCCATTTTTGCCACCAAATAGTGCGATTGGTGGCTCATAAGTCAAATTGCGCGGAATCTTATAATCCTCCGCGATATAGGGCGGATTTGAGATGATTAGCGAATCTTTTGGATTAAAATCAACGCCATTTAGCAAGTCGGATTCAACTAGCGTAATGCGCGATTTTAGGCTTGAATCAAGCGCGGATTTTAGCACGATATTTTTTTGTGCGATTTTAAGTGCGGTGGGCGAAATATCAGTCGCCGTAATGGCAATGTGCGGATTTTGCAGGCAAAGCATAATAGCGATAATCCCGCTGCCCGTGCCGATTTCATAAATCTTTTGAATATCGTGTGCCTTAATTAACTGCAATGCCTTATCCACCAAAAGCTCCGTTTCGGTGCGCGGAATGAGTGCGCTACAATTGATAAAAAAATCCTGCGAATAAAAACTAACTTTTTTTGTGATATACTCAAGCGGATAGCCGTTGTTTAGGAGTGAAATGGATTTTAATAATGCAGATTCGAGGGCTTGTGAAGCAGTGAAATGTGTGCTTGAATCTTGCGTAGATTCGCCTTTTTCTTTTCGCAAAAAGGGCTGCACCCCGCACCCGCTCCCCCCAACTTCATTTAAATTGTGTTCCCAAAAAGAAGCCGCTTTTTCGCTTTTAGGGGGAGAGCCTCGCTTATCCGATTCTAGCAAAAAATCGGCGGACGCACTACTGCGTCCTTGCTCCAGATTTTTTGCACCACGAATCGGGCGAGATTCTGTTGCGCTGTCGCGCGATTGATTTGTTAAAATATCTTGTATTTTTTTATCGCTATGTGTATGCAAAAAAACGCGATTTTTTCCTAAAAAATGTGCTAACAAAGTTTCGCAAACTAGATTTTTGCGCTCCGTCCCATTTGAATCAAACGGCTTATAGGCGGATTTCGCGCATTTTAGCAACGAATCTATTGTCATTTAATAAAAATAAATATCCACTCTGCGTTCAAATTCCCGCGTTTTCTCATCATCTGCGACACTCTTTGCCTTGCCCTCATTTGAAGTTAGAATCTGCATATTTGGATATTGCCGTTTTAACATCTCTACCACGCGATTTATGCGCTTATCAATCAAATAAATATTGTATTCCTCGCCACCCAAATCGCAACCATAGCCAAATATAATGGCAAGTTTCGCCTCACGCACTTTTTCTTTCAAATTTATTGTAAAATCCTCTTGTTGCGTTTTTCTCAAAATTGAGCTATCCATATCAAAAAACAGCGATTCTTTTAGCTTATAATTTTCATCTATGGCATTATATTGCAAGAATCGCTCTTGTGCGATTTGCCACGGTTCTTTGGGCTTTGAGTGTCCTAGCGAAGTCGTAGTGCCGATTTTATCATCACGGATTTTTTCCACATCTTTTGGCAAATCATCATTTTGCTTGGGCTTAATTTGCGCTATTTGCGTGGATTGAATGCCATTTTTACAACAATCAGGGACGCCACCTTTGCAAATCGCCATTGCCACAAAAAATAGCACAATCACAATCACTACAAACGCCACAAATGGCATTGTCAGACATTTAGGGTAGAATCCGCGCTTATTTAGATGATTTGAAAAATCTATTTGGCTATTTTGCTTGCCCATATTAAAATCCTTGAAAATCGCACCTTTGCGCTTTAAAAAGCGCAAAAATCTACTTCGCCTTTTCTAAATACTCGCCTGTTTCGGTATTTACGCGAATCACTTCGCCTTCTAAAATGTGAAATGGTATCTGCACTACCGCGCCTGTCTCTAAAGTCGCTGGTTTTTTGCCTGAGCTAGAAGTATCACCTTTGAAATTTGGCGCGGTTTCGGTGATAAGTAGCTCTACAACCTGCGGGACATCGACAGAAATCGCCTTGCCATTGTGAAAAAGCACCGACACAGCGATGCCTTCTTTCATCCACTTTGCCACATCGCCCACCTGCGAATCGCTTAAACTAATTTGCTCATAATTTGCCGAATCCATAAACTGAAAACTATCACCATCGTGGTAGAGATACTGCATAGCGCGTTCTTCCAAATGTGGCTCATCGCATTTATCCCCCGCGTGAAAGGTTTTCTCAATGACTTTGCCATCCAAAAACGACTTTATTTTCACACGCACAAATGCTGGACCCTTGCCCGGCTTTATATGTTGATATTCTACGATTCGATATGGCACACCGCTAATTTCTATCTTTAAGCCTTTTTTTAAATCGCCCATTGAAATTGCCATTTTGCGTCCTTTTTAAATTTTATTTTCACTGCCTAGCACTTTGATTCGCTCGACTATTAGGTTTCTCATCGCTTCTTTGCCCGGGGTAAAAAATTTGCGTAAATCAAACTGCGTATTGTCCTCGTTTGCGACTTTTCGCACCTGCGCGATAAAGGCTATACGCAAATCCGTGTCGGTGTTTATTTTGTTTATCCCACCCTTGATTGCTTCTTGGAGAAATGAAAACGGCACTCCCTTGCTACCTTTCAAATCCCCGCCTGTCGCCAAAAACGACTCTTTGATATAATCTGGAATCGCACTTGCGCCGTGCAAAACTAGCGGGATATTTGTCAGCTTTTTTACTTCCTGCAAACGCGCAAAATCTAGCTTCGGTTCGCCTTTAAACTTAAATGCCCCGTGGCTTGTGCCAATGGCTGGAGCAAGCGAATCTACCCCGCTTTCTTTTACAAAAACTTCTGCTTCTTTGGGGTTGATTAGCACGGCGTCCTTTTGGCTAACGCTTATATTATCCTCGATTCCCATTAGTCGCCCTAGCTCTGCCTCTACGCTAACGCCCCGCTCGTGTGCCATTTTGACGACTTTTGAAGTTAGCTCCAAATTTTCATCAAATGGGTGATGCGAAGCGTCAATCATTACACTTGTAAATCCCGCCTCTACGGCTTTTTCACAAGATTCAAAGCTCGTGCCGTGGTCTAGGTGCAGTGCCACAGGAATGTGCGGATATTTCGCGCTTAAAATTTTTACCATTCCTACTGCCATTTCAATGCCCATATATTTTATTGCGCCCTCGCTTGCCTCTACGATTATGGGCGATTTAGCGGCGTCTGCTGCCTCAAAAATCGCACTCAACATTTCGTAATTCACAAAGTTAAATGCGCCCACGCCGTAGTATTCTTTGTGCGCCTTTTGCAGAATTTCATTGCCTGAAACTAACATTTTTATTTCCTTAAAATTTACTTGAATCTATGCAAGATTCGCGCCTGATTTATACAAATCTACTTCAACTCAATTTTTGCTTTTTTCTTTAAATCCTGCGCTCTTTTTGCGATAATGTCGCGGAATTTATTAAGTTTCAAATCATTTTCAAGCTGTGGCTTAACATCCTCATATTTTACCACGCCTTTGGGTTGAATCGACTTTAAATAAATGATATGATAGCCAAAGTCCGTTTTCACGGGCGTTTTGCTGTAAGTATTTGGCTTTAATGCAAATGCCGCTTTGGAAAACTCTGCTACCATTTGTCCCTCACGCGCAAATGGTGGCAATTCACCGCCCTGCTCTGCGCTTCCTTTGTCAGCGGACTTTGATTTTGCTAATTCTGCGAATTTGGATTCAGCGTTTTTCCCTGCCTTATTTAGCTGGGTGATTATATCTTTTGCTTCTTTTTCGCTTGCTACCAAAATATGCCTAGCCTTTGCCATTTCAGGCTGAATCAGCTTGTCTTTATTAGCATTGTAGTGCTTTTTAATCTCGCTTTCAGTAACTTTCACATTTTCGATTTGCTTACGCATCCAAAGCTCTAAAACCATCGTATCTTTGAAATCTTCAAGCGCGTCTTTATACTCTTGCGTATTTTCTAACTTATCCTTTTTTGCCTCGCGTGTGAGTAACTTGCGCTCGATTGCTTGGTCGATTGCCTTATCTTTCATTTCTTTTGGGAGATTTGCCAAATCTAAATTTGGCATTGCTTGGCGCAAAAACATTAAATCTTTGTCCGTAATTTCCTCACCATCGACTTTGGCATAGACTTCCGCATTCGCGCTCATCGCAAAAATACTCGCTAATCCTAACAAAACTAAAACTTTTCTCATAAATTGCTCCTTTGAATTTTGTGATTTATAAAGTTGCGGATTCTACATTTATCAATGATTTTTGTCAATAAAGGCAAAAATAGTTGAATGATTTTTGAATAAGATTCAAGCACCAAAAAGACAAACGCGCTTTTTTTAATCGCCTTGCGATAAAACCTCGTGCATTATCCGCAGTGCCAAATCCTGCGAACGCGAATCTAGCGCAGAATCACGCACTTGATTAAGCTCCCGCACTTTTTCGTCTAAATTTTCATTTTCAATCACGCGCTCCATTATCGCATACTCACTAAAAAGCCCCTCTAGCGCATTTTGCAAGGCACTTGGGGATAGCTGTGGCAAGATTCTTATCAAATGCTCCATTGGCGAACTATCAAAGATTTCATCAAAAATATCATTATTTTTTTCCATTTTTTCTCCAAAATTAGCGTGATTTGCCTAAATTTTCGCACGAATCTTTCCGTAAATCCTGCAAACGAATCTCTACGGATTTTTGGTGCGCTTCTAATCCCTCATTTTGCGCTAAAATCGCGCATTTATCGCCGATTTGGTGCATTGCTTTGGGCGAAAAGCTAATAATTGAGCTTTTTTTCACAAAATGCTCCACGCTTAATGGCGAGAAAAACCGCGCCGAGCCACCTGTGGGAAGCGTGTGATTTGGTCCAGCGATATAATCGCCAATCGCCTCAGGCGTGTATGTGCCTAAGAAAATCGCCCCAGCGTTTTTGATAAAGGGCAATAAATCGTGCGGATTTTGTGTGGCGATTTCCAAATGCTCAGGCGCGATTTCATTCATTAGTGCAATGGATTGCGCCAAATCGCGCGTGATGATGATTGCGCCGCGATTGTCAATCGATTTGCGCGTGATTTCGCGCCGTTTTAGCGTGGATAAGTTTCGCTCTATTTCCGCACTAACGGCATTTGCTAGATTTTTATCATTAGTTATTAAAATCGAACTTGCCATTTCATCGTGCTCAGCTTGTGAAAGCATATCAAATGCCAAATGCGTAGGATTCGCAGTCGAATCCGCAATAATGCCTATTTCGCTAGGTCCAGCAATCATATCGATATTCACATCGCCAAATACAAGCTTTTTAGCACACGCCACAAAAATATTGCCCGGTCCTGTGATAACATCTGCCTTCACAATGCCACTTTTTGCGCAACCATAAGCTAAAAGCCCTATTGCACTTGCACCGCCGACTTTGTAAGCCTCACAAATCCCGCAAATGTGCATCGCTGCCAAAAGCAATGGATTTGCCTCGCCCTGTGGCGTGGGAGAACAGACGGCGATTTCGCCAACCCCTGCTACAAGCGCGGGGATTGCATTCATCAAAAGTGAGCTAGGATAGGCAGCCTTGCCCCCGGGGATATACAGCCCAGCACGAGCGATAGGCGTGATTTTTACGCCAAGCATCGTGCCATCGCTTTCATATTCCAACCACGAATTTTGCTTTTGCTTTGCGTGAAAATCTGTGATGCGATTATAGGCGCATTTTAGCGCGCCTTTTAGCTCTGCGGACAAGCCATTATAGGCGTTTTCCATATCTTTGGGGCTAAATTTTATATCTTCCAAACTTTGCGGATTCCAGCTATCAAACTTCGCTATATGCGCTAAAATCGCTTCTATGCCATTTTTGCGAATGTCATTTAGTAGCTCATTTACAATCTTACTAGCATTTTCCAAATCCATATTGCCACGATTTAAAATCGCCTCAAAGTCCGCACGAAACGCCGAATCGCTTGTATTTAAAATCTGCATTTTTTAATCCTTGAATTGTCATCGCACGAATCACAGCGCGATTCGTGGCAACCTAAATATTTATCAAAAAGTGCGAATCATAGCAAAATGTGATTTAAAAAATGCAAAAAGCATAACTTCTAATTGTGAGTTTTACTTATCTGCCATACTCTGCGTTAATAGATTTGCGTGAATCTAAATTGTAAATCGTTGTGCAAATCTAGCGCGAATCTAATCTTAAATCGTGGCGAATCACAATAATTCGCCGTTTTTTGTGTAATCTTGGAGGTAAAGATTATTTTCCACGCACGATGATGGTTTTTGTGTCATAGAAGAATGTTTTGAAATCTTTGACTTCGACAGCTTGAATCGTGGTAATTTTAGCTTTTTTTGCGGCGTCATCTATCGAACATTCTTGCGATTGAAAACCAAAAATATAAGTGCATTCAGAAGTGCCGACTTTGGCTTCGTTATCATTGACAGGGATATTTGTAGTATCAACGACAGAAATCGTAGAACAAGCCGTAAATAAAACCGCCATACAAGCAATAGCAAATAACTGCAACTTTTTCATATTCTCTCCTTTCATAAAATTTTTGCTTTTAAAAAGCAAGGCGTATTCTACCCCCCCCCCTTAAATTTTGCTTAAAATGAAAGATTTTTGATAATTTTTAGATTCGTAATGTAACTTTAAATTTTTTTGCTATAATTCGCGCTTTATTTTTCAAAAAAGGATTAAAAATGCTAGAAGGAATTATTAGAGAGAGTATTTCAAAGTCTGCTGCACGGGCTTTACGAAACGATGGCTATCTAATAGCAAACATCTACGGCAAGGGTGCGACAAACATTCACTGCGCCTTTAAGGAAAATGACTTTATTAAGGCGATAAAGGCAAAAACCACGCTAAATTTTGATGTCAAAGTGGGCGATAAAGCTTATAATGTCGTAGTGCAGGAATATCAGACCGACCCTGTTACTTCAAAAATCATTCATATTGATTTGCTACTTGCGCAAAAAGGCGTTGTGGCAAAATACAAAATCCCCGTAGTGTTGGCTGGCTCGGCTGTGGGCGTAAAAAATAAGGGCGTTTTGCTTTTTAGCAAAAAGCGCGTGAGCGTGAAATGCAAAGTAGAAGATTTGGTGGAAAATATCAAAATTGATGTTAGCAATCTTGATGTGGGCGATGCGGTGCTTGTGCGCGACTTGCCTGAAATGCCAAATATAAAGATTTTAGATAAGCCTGATGTGGCGATTGTAGGGGTTATAAAAGCTAAATAATATAGATTCGCGTGGATTTTGTGATTAGATTCGTGCTTTTTTGCTGTGAATCGCGTGAATCTAGCGCATTTTTGGTGCGAATCTTGCGCAAAAAGCGCGAATCTTTAAAGGCGAATCTATGAAACTAATCGTAGCTTTGGGCAATCCCACGCCAAAATATGCCAAAACCCGCCACAATGTGGGCTTTATGGCGTTAGATTTTTATGTGGCAAAATTTTTGGAATCCGCGCCTTTAGCGATGAGCGCGAAATTTAACGCCGAAATTTTAAAGTGCGAAAATGTCATTTTTGCCAAACCGCAGACTTTTATGAATAATTCTGGCGAATCTATTAAGCGCATTGCGGACTTTTATAAGATTAGCGATATTGCCGTGATTCACGATGATTTGGACTTGAATTTGGGGGCGGTGCGCTTTAAATTTGGCGGTGGAAATGCTGGACATAATGGGCTAAAATCCATCGACAATCTGCTAGGCAAGGAATATCTGCGGATTCGCATAGGCATAGGAAAACCACAAAAAGATAGCGAAAATGTCGTGCTAGACTTTGTGCTGGGCGATTTTAGCGAGACGGAAATGAAAATCTTACAACCCACATTTGAGATTGTGGCAAATGCGATTGATTCATACACAAATGGCGCGAATTTGGTAGATTTGCAAAATAAATACACAAAGAAAAAGTAGCGCGAAAATCCAAAAATTGCCCATATTTTTTAGTCCATAAGAAGTTGAGATTAAGGGCGATTTGTGTATCTTTAAAAAAACATTAAAAACTTTTATGTTATAAATATGCCAAATTTTTATAGCAAGGAATACAAAATGAAAGTAAATGCTTATATTGATGGATATAATCTATATGACGCCGAAAAAAGACTAAATGACAATCGCTTAAAATGGCTGAATCTCCGTGCCTTATGTCAGCATTTTTGCAATGAGGGCGATTGTTTGGATAAAGTTTATTATTTTACAGCCTATGCAAATAAACACATTGACTATAATGGTGGCAAGGCTAGACACAAAATCTATATAAATGATTTTTTGGTAGATTTTGGCGTGGAGGCTATTTTTGGAATGTTTAATACTTTTGAAGGGCAAACCAAAGAAAAACAAACCGACATAAATATTGCCTTGCAACTTTTTGAAGATGCAATTAACAATAATTTTGACAAAGCAATTTTGATTAGTGCGGATACGGATTTTATCCCAGCTATACGAAAAGTTAAAAATTTAAATAAAGAGTTTTTATTGCTTTTGCCGCCAAATCATACATATTCTCCAAAATTTGATGAAGTAGTAGAAAACTATCAATGTATTAAAAAAGAGGATTTAGAAACACATTTATTGCCATCTCAAAGCAAAAATGGAACAAAAATGCCAAAGGAATATTTAAGTGCGATTCAGGCAAAAAAGCAAGATAAAGACTTTACAAAACGCCTTAAATATGATAGTTGGTTTCCGTTTGAACAATGCAAAGAATGCACCGAAAAATTAAAAACACATAAATTTTAGCAATAAAATCGTGTAATTTTTTGCTATAATTCGCACTTTATAGATTCGGCGCAAGATTCACGCGAATCTAAAAAATTTAAATTTAAAAAGGACACAAAATGCAAAAATTCACAATACAAGAGAGCGCAAGATTCGCAAAATTGCGCAATTACTCTCTCTCTCGCAAGGTGCGCGATTTTAGCAGTCGCATTTAGCATCGTTTCACTTCACGCAAACGACAATATAAATGAGCGCATAAAGGCACTTGAAATTGAACTACAAAACGCGATGAAATCCACTTATTTGCCAAACGATGAGCAAATAGCGCGAATCAAAAAAGAGATTGATTTACTAAAAATGCGACAAGAATTAGAAAGCATAAAGCAAAGGCAAAGCGGGGCAACACAGAGCGCAAAGCCACAAAATCCGCAAAATTACGAATCGCAATATTTGCAGATTCAAGATTCGCGCAATAGTGGCGCGAATCAAAGCCCACAAAGGCAAGATTCAAAACCCAAAGAATATAAAGTGTCAAATAATGGCACTCCATCAAGCAGAAGTGGCGCATTTATAGGCGTTGAAGTGGGATATGGCGAAGCGAAATTAGATGCTTCAATGCCATCTTTAAACGCTACCGAAACAAATGGTGGCGTGAATTGGGGCGTTACGCTGGGCTATAACTACTTTTTGACAAATTATTTTGGGGCACGAATCTATGCGAGTGCAAATGCGCAACTTATTCGCTTTGACAAGGCAATGACTGCGCTAATGGCGTCAAATCATAATATTATGTCGATAGCTTGGGGTGGAAATGCGGATTTGATAGTGAATTTTGTGGCTACAAAAAACTTTGATTTTGGCGTGTATGCGGGAGTTTTTATCGGTGCAAATTCATATATCAATAGGGATTTGTATGATTTGGAAATAAAGGGGTTTAATCCGCAATACACTTGCTTTGATATTGGCTTAAATGTGGGGCTTCGCACGATGATTGACAAAAATATCGGCATTGAGATTTCGGCGCGAGTGCCATTTATTAAATCTAAAATTTTGGATAATGCACCTGCGGCAAACCTAATCACAGGTGCTATGGGGACTTTTTCAATCTCTGGCAAACAAAATTATAATGTCAATGCAAGATTTTTGTATATGTTTTAGATTTGGAGGTGTGAAATGAATCAAAAACTACAACAATTAGTTAGCCTATCCCAAAAATCCCATAGCGCGTTTTTGGATGCGCAAAATGATAGCGAATTGCGCCCATATCTTATCAAAGATTCGCTACCCATACTCTACTTTGGCGATATAGAAGCGTATTTTAAATCAAAATACAAAATCATAACCGCCGCGATAAATCCGTCATCAGCCGAGTTTTTCTATGATGATAGCGCGAAAACGATTTCTTTTGCGCGGTTTCCGCAATTTGAGCGCATAGATAAAGAGCGTGATTTGAGCGATGAATCCGCATTGCAATACATTTCCGCGCTAAATGGCTACTTCCAAACGGGCGCAGATTATAGTCGGTGGTTTAATCGAACGCCACGCAATAATCTTTTTGCGCCTTTTGGTGCGTCATACTACAATGATTCGCCAAATAGGGCGATTCACACGGATACGCTGTCGCCGTTTGCGACATTTCCAGCGTGGAGCAAATTAGATTCGCAAATCCAAAGACGATTTAGTGAGTTTGGAATCACCCTGTGGCACGAACTTATAGCGATTTTAGAACCCGATATAATCTTTATGTCGCTAAATCAAAAATACATTTCTCATACGGATTTTTATCGCACATTCCGTGATTATGTCGTGTATGCGGACAAAAAATACAACGGCAAACCGCTCAAAATTCAATACGGCTACATTTTGCTAAATACCAAAACGGCGCATATTTTTAATGAAAGTCGCACGAATCAAGTGCCATTTAATGCGCTTGGGAGCGAGGATTCAGCGATTTTGGGTGCAAAAATTTTTGAGCGATTCACAAAAGGACTTTTGCAACATAGCGATTCGTAGGGACTTTTAGATTTGTTTGAATTTTTTGGATTCTTCACTTCGCTAAGAATGACGATTTAATTTAGATTGCCACGAATCGCTTTGCGATTCTCGCAATGACAAAGCAGAGATACTTACGATTCGCAAAATCTCACAATGATATTTTTACGCTTTCTCATAAATCTCAAAAATGCTTTAAGGATTTTTTGATAGAATAGCGACTTTTATTTCAAAATTTAAGGAAAAATTATGAAGCGAACTTATCAGCCACACAACAAACCACGCAAGAGCACACACGGCTTTCGCGCACGAATGAAAACCAAAAACGGACAGCGAGTGATTCGCGCTAGACGCGCAAAAGGCAGAAAGCGACTTGCGGTTTAAAATACAATTTTGCTTAAAATTTAGCGCAATTTAGGGCGAATCGTGCAAATGCTAAAAACTACAAAAGAATTTGACTTTGTGTATAAAAATTCCTATAAATTCCGCACAGAGACGCTTGATATTTGCGTATTAAAGCCAAATTTGATGGCGCAATTTTATGCGAAATTTAGGCGGATTCCTAGCGATTTTGTGGGATTTAGCGTGAGCAAAAAAGTAGGCATTGCGGTGGAGAGGAATTTGATTAAACGCAGATTTCGCGCAATTTGCAGAGAATTTTTTAATATTGGCAATTCGTCTCTTGCGCGACCTTCGCGGGAGCTTGAAAAATTCTCATTCGATAGGCAACCAGCCTTATCTCAATCGAATTTTTCTGCGCAACCCACGAATCTCACGCAAGATACTAGAATTGCGAACGATTTAAGAGAATCTAATAATTCGTCATTGCGAGGCAGTTTGAGCGAAGCGAAAACAACGAAGCAATCCAAAGAAAGCACAAATCTCATCTGCATTTTTATTGCCAAAAATAAAATCCTGCAAATGCCTTTTTCTGCGCTAAAAGAGAGCATTTTTGCCACGCTAAAAAGGCAGATAAATTTTAGAAACGATTTACATAAAAATAAACGCGATTTTCGCAAACCTAGCACAAATCTAAAAAGCACAAACTCCGCAAATCACGCTCACACAAAGGCATTGCAAAAATGAAAATAGATAAATTTATCGCATTTTACAAACGCTACATTTCGCTACTTTTCCCGCCAGCGTGTAGATTTTATCCCACCTGTTCGGAGTATGCGGCACTTTGTTTTCGATTTAGCAATCCGCTCACCGCTATTTTTAAAACCGCTTTACGAATCTTACAATGCAATCAGCTTTTTAAAGGCGGAGTTTCCTATCCACGCGTGAAAATCGCACTTGATTATAATCAATTCTCGCCACAGATTCCGCACCCATTTTTGATGCACGATTCGCATAAAATCGCCCAAAATATCGCATTTTGGCTTGTCCCAGCGCATAAGATTCAATCGAATCAAAACGCACAAAATCCCAAAAATAATGCTAAAATTACGCAAAAATTTTTCGCTATCAAATCACTAAAAGGATAAACATTGAATAATAACACGCCCAACACTCGCATTTTTACCGCAATCATTCTCTCGCTAATTTTCCTTGTGCCGTATATGTATTTTTTCGCGCCAAAGACGGAGCTAAACGGCGATGCGAATGCCACGATACAAAGCGCAAATAACATTAACGATATGCTAAAAAATGCGCAGGATTCAGCACAAAGCATTAGCGAATCAAATGCGCCAAGTTTTGATACAAGCACACCCAAAAATTTAGATTCAAACGCAATCAAAGCCCCTATTAGTAGCGATTCGACAAAAATTATCACGGATATTAAGTCTAGCAAAATGGAGTTGCAAATTGATGAGCTGGGGCGAATCCATAAGGTTTTGCTAAAAGAGAAAAAATATCTAAATGACGATGGGACGCCACTAAATCTATTTGATGATAATAGCATAAAGCCCCTAGAATTGCGCTTTCAAAATAAGGAAGTGAATCTAAAAGCATTTTCTACACCATACACTGCGGATATTGCGGAAGTTTCGTTAGATGAAGGCGCGGATTCAAAGGTGGATTCAAAAGATTTAAACAATTTGGCTATCAATCCAAAAGCCACGCAAATCACTTTGACGCAGAATCTAGGCGAGATTGCGGGGCTTGGCGAAGTTGTCATTAAAAAGATTTTGCGATTTTATGATGATTTTAGCTATGATGTGAAAATCAAGCTAAACAAACCGCTAAATTACTATGTGGCAAATGGTTCGCGCCCGATTGCTGATTCTAGTAGCTATGTGTTTAAGGGCGTGATTGTAAAAAAAAGCGATGAGACGATTGAAAAAATCGAAGAGGGCGATAATATCACGGATGAAAATACGGCGTTTGGCAATGCGCATTTTATCGCAAGTGTGGATAGATATTACGCTACCGTGCTTTTTAGCAAACGCGGTGCGGACATTGGAAGTGTGAATGCGATAGTCGATACAGGAAGCAATGAGAATCATCTCTCATATATTTATTTAACGGACAGCGCGGAGTTTAGCGGATATATCGGTCCTAAAAATTACAAGGATTTAAAGGCAATATCGCCAAGTCTTACCGATGTCGTGGAGTATGGAATCATCACATTTTTTGCAAAGCCGCTATTTTTGCTATTAGCGTGGCTTTTTGGGATTTTTGCAAATTGGGGTTGGGCGATTATTGGGCTTACGCTAATTGTGCGAATCGTGCTTTATCCGCTCACTTACAAGGGTATGGTCTCAATGCAAAAGCTAAAAGATTTGACGCCCAAAATGAAAGAGATTCAAGAAAAATACAAAGGCGATGCGCAAAAAATGCAGCTACACATTATGGAGCTATATAAAAAGCACAAAGTAAATCCTATGGGTGGCTGTCTGCCGTTGCTTTTGCAAATCCCTGTGTTTTTTGCGATTTATCGTGTGCTGTATAATGCAGTCGAGCTAAAAGATGCTGCGTGGCTTTTGTGGATACAAGATTTGAGTGCGATGGACCCATATTTTATTTTGCCAATTTTGATGGGCGGAAGTATGTATTTACAACAAAAAGTTTCCCCTACGACATTTAATGACCCTATGCAGGAAAAAATCTTTAAATTTTTGCCACTTGTTTTTACAATCTTTTTGATTACATTCCCTGCGGGACTTATGCTGTATTGGACGGTGAATAATATTTTTTCAATCATTCAGCAAATTTTAATCAATAAAGTAATGGAAAAGAAAAAAGAACTTGAAATCGCCGAGCATAAAGCAGAACATAGAAAGGATAAAAATTGACAAAATTTACCGCGCCCACTATCGAGCAGGCATTACTAAAAGCAAGCAAGGCTCTTAAATGCTCTATCGTAGATTTGGAATATGAGATTTTAGAGAAGCCAAGCAAGGGATTTTTGGGACTAGGCAAAAAGGACGCCAAAATCGTAGTTAGCTTTAAACATAAAAACCGCACATTTCGTAATGACAGGGGCGAAGGGCGATTTAATGCTAAAAGCGAATCCAAAATGCACAAATCTTATGAATCGCGTGAAAACCGTGAATCTGGGAGCAGATTCAACACCGAATCCGACTTTAAACCCGAATCAAAAGAGCTAATTAGCGATGAATTATTAGTAAAAATTAGCACCGAAATAAATGAGCTTTTCACACTACTGCCGATAAAATTAAGCAAAATTGAAGTCGCCAAATTTGACAAAAGCACGATTCTAATCCATTTCAAAGGCGCAGACGCCGCACTTTTAATCGGAGAGCGAGGCTATCGCTACAAAGCGATTTCATATCTGCTATTTAATTGGCTAAATGCCGAGTATGGCGTGAATGTGCGATTAGAGATTGAACGCTTTTTAGCAGACCAAGAAGCGATGATGTCAAATTATCTTGCACCCATAATCGAAAATATAAGGGATTTAGATGAGCCTTTTGCCACCAAGACATTTGATGGGATTCTCGCATATATCGCACTAAAAGAGCTTCGTGCAAAGTTGCAGGGTAAAAGTGTAGTGCTTAAAACAAATGAAAATGATGAGCATTACATTTTGATTGAGCCACTGCATTTTCGCCCAAATTTTTGATGATTCATAGCAATAAATTAGGCAGATTTGCCTTTAAAGTCAGCACATAGATTTAACAAGATTCGTATAAATGAATAACGACACAATAGTTGCAATCTCCACAGCAGTGGGCATTAGCGCGATTGGTATTGTGCGAGTAAGTGGCAAGGACGCACTAAAAATCGCACAACAAATCACCAAATCAAGCGACATTGCGCCACGCTACGCGCATTTGAAATATTTCTACGATGAAAACGGCAATGCGATTGATAGAGGCATTGTGATTTATTTTAAATCTCCGTATAGTTTCAATGGTGAGGATATTGTGGAGTTTCAATGCCACGGCGGAATCGCCTTGCAAAAAAAGATTGTGGCACTTTGCAAACACTTTGGCGCAAGGGAAGCGCGAAGTGGCGAGTTTAGCAAAATCGCACTCTTAAATGGCAAAATGGATTTATCGCAATTAGAAAATGTCGCAAATCTTATCAAGGCGCAAAATGAAAGTGCGTTAAATCTCATCGCACAAAATCTAAAAGGCGACTTGCAAAAAATCATAGATGATTTTAGGGAACAACTATTAGCAATTTTAGCGCAAAGCGAAGCGTTAATCGACTATGCCCAAGATGAGATTCCAAGCGATTTGAGTGCGAATCTAAATGCACTTGAATCGCAACTTACCGCAATTTACGCACACTCCAAATCAATGCAGCATATTATAAATGGGCATAGACTTGCAATCATCGGCAGACCAAATGTCGGCAAAAGCTCCATTCTAAACGCACTTTTGCTAAAAAATCGCGCCATTGTTAGCGAGATTGAGGGGACTACTAGAGATAGCATTGAGGCGCAAATCACCATTGAAAATCAAATGGTGGCGATAATTGACACAGCTGGGATTCGGCAAAATAGCGATGAAATCGAAGCATTAGGTATTGCAAAAAGCAAAGAAATCGCAAGGGAAGCAAGTATCATTTTGGCGGTGTTTGATGGAAGCAAGGCATTTGATGATAGGGAAATATTGCAGATTTTACGCGAAAATGCAGGAAAAATCATCATTGTGGCGATTAACAAAAGCGACTTGCAACAAAGGCTTGATTTATCGCATTTTAGCGCATATAAACCCATTTTTATTAGCACGAAAAATGATAGCGTTTTTGAGATTCGCAAATCGATTGCGGAGGCGATTCGCATATCGCCACAAAATGACGAAAGCGTGATTTTAGGCTCGGTGCGCCAACTTGAATGTGTAAAGAGCACGATAAATGCTTTGCAATTAGCGCGGGAGAATTTGGGCGATTTTGAGATTTTTAGTCTGCATATAAATGACGCACTAAAAAGCCTTGAATCCATCACAAAGCCCTATAATTACGATGAAATGCTAGATAAAATGTTTGGCAATTTTTGCTTGGGAAAGTAAAATATTCTATCGAAAATTCTCACAAATTTAAAAACAATTCTTAAAATTAAGGTTTTTTTAATGATTTACGCATTACAATTCTCTGAATATTTTATTTCACAAAGGCACAAAATGGAGCTACTCAAGCAATATGTGGATTTGGCAATCTTTGGTATTTTGGGATTTATGAGCTTTTTAGTCGTGTGGTTTAGCGTGGAGCGCGTGATTTTTTATAGACGCCTAAATCTCACAAGTTACGCGCGATTAGAGGACTTTGAAGAGGCGATTACCAAAAATCTAACCGCCCTTTATATTATCTATTCAAACGCCCCTTATGTCGGGCTTTTAGGCACGGTTATAGGCATTATGATAACCTTTTATGATATGGGAATGAGTGGCGATATGAATGTCAAAGACATTATGGTGGGGCTTTCACTTGCACTAAAAGCGACTGCACTTGGGCTAATCGTAGCGATTCCCACGCTTATCATTTACAACGCATTTTTGCGAAAAGTGGATATTTTACTAAATCGCTTTAAGGTTTCAAAATGAGACTTCCGCGCCGTGATGGGCTAAATATCGTCCCTTTTATTGACATAATGCTAGTGCTTTTGGCTATCGTGTTAAGCGTGGCGACTTTCATTTCGCAAGGGCATATCAAAATCAAAGTGCCTGAATCTAACTCCGCTGAAGCGATAAAAGACGAGCAAAAATTAAGCATTTTGCTTACCAAAGATGATAAATTTTATATAGATGAGCGTGAATCCGCCCTAAATGAAGTCAAATCGCGCATAGCAGAGATTGAATCAAGCGTCCTAGTCGAACTTGTGAGCGACAAAGAAGCAAAATTTCAGTCATTTATCGACATTTTGGATATATTAAAAGAAAGGGGGCACGAAAAATTTGTCATTAAAGCAGAGAGTAAATAATTTTGGAAGTTTGTCGCATATCGCACCGCGTAGTATTTCACGCATTTCGCCGTTGAAAATCGGCTTTGTGGCGAGTTTTGTGCTACATAGCAGTTTGTTTGCGTTTCTAGTCATTGACTTTGAGCGCAAGACAACTATTGATTCGATGCGCTCACAAGCCTTAAATATAGGGCTAGAAAACATCAGTGGCAAGGCAGTAGATAGTCGCAAGATGAAGCGACATCACAAAAAGCACCACCGCAAACCACCACGCGAATCGATAATCCCTGCTGAAAAGCCGATGCCTGAAGTGGTGGAGGAAGCCGAAAATAGCGTGGAGAGCGATTTGGATTCGACACTTGGAGTTAGCACGAATCTAGGCGATAGAGTGGAGATTCTAGGCAATAATGACGCGCTTTACGCTACGATTTTGGATATTATCAACAAAAATCGCAATTATCCCAAAATAGCGCGAATCCAGCGACTGCAAGATAGGATTCAAGTCGAGTTTGTTTTGCTCTCAAGTGGCGAGGTAATAGGGATTCGCATTGTGCGCGGGAGGCATAGGATTTTAAATGACGATGCGATTGAGACGATTCGGCGCAGTGTGGCGGAATTTCCCAAAATGGAGCGCAGCAAAAAAATAAGACTAATGCTAAAATATGATTTGACAATTTAATGCGATTATTGCGCAATTTTGTAAAAACATACTTCGTCATTGCGATAGAGCAAAGCGACCGAAGCGTCTGTGCGAAGCACCGACCCACACTTGCAAATCCAAAAAAAGTCGCAAATAAATCCTTTGGATTTTTCGCCTTTTTTGTAAAAGATTTAAGAATTACAAAAGAGTAAGCGGAGTCGTCATTCTGAGCGGAACGCAGTGTAGCAAAGAATCCACAAATCTTTTTAAATTTTTCGCCCTCAAAATGACAAATATTTTTTGCAATCCACTATATTTTAATATCAATTCTTAATATAATTTTAAGGATTTGTTAATTATTATTCGCACTTTAAAAATGATTTTAATTCTTAAATATGGATTTGGATTATGAAAAACATAATGGATTTTCGGGGATTTTTTGTGCGTGTGGGCGTGATTTTGGCGTTTGTTTTTTCTCAACTTATGGCAGATTCGGCAGATTCAAAAACTCGTTCTGCCCCCCCCCCATTTAGACAAAAGGACTTTGGGTAGCGAAAATCATAAATTTTTGCGCCTAGCCCGAGCCGAATCACAAAGCAATTCAAATAGCGATTCTACCCACCACCTGCACCACCCTAGCGCAATGGATGGGGAATCAAATACCGATTCACAAGATTCACACGAATCACACGATGATTACGAAATTATCGACATAGGCACTTCTACGATTCGCGCAAAGGCAGAGTTTGAAACCTATCAAAGTGGCAATCAAATTGGACGAGAAATGCTTGATTCAAGCCCAAGTGGCAATGGGGATATTACAAGCATTCTAAAAATCCTCCCAAATGTGCAGTTTGACAACGCGCAACTAAAATCCACTACGCCGGGCGAAATCGACCCTGCAAATGTTAGCATTAGCGGAGGACTTTTTTATCAAAACAACTTTCAACTTGATGGCTTTAATATGAATAATGATTTAGACCCCGCTGGTGGCACTTCAAACGGACCCGATTCGATTCGTGGCGGACGCTCTCAAGGGCTAAATATCGATACGAGCCTACTAGAATCTATCACCGTGCTAGATAGTAATGTGAGCGCTAGTTATGGTGGATTTAGCGGTGGTGTAGTGGAGGCAAATGTGCGAAAACCACGCACGGACAGGTGGCACGGCAATTTTAGCTATCAGCACACGGCAGATTATTTCACGCAATATTTTATCGATGAGCGTCAAGAGAGCAATTTTTACACTTCTAGCGATGAAAACTATCAGCCCAAATTTCACAAACACATAATCCGCGCAAATACAGAGGGCTATATCACCGATGATTTAGGGCTAGTGGCGAGTTTTACCACCACGCAGAGTTTTATCCCGCTTCAAGCGTATAGCACGATGGCAACAAATAAAGGTGGCACAGAAAATAATGCCACCCGCACACAAAAACGACAAAGTTATAATGCTTTTGTTAAAGCGCATTACAATCCCACTGATAATCTCACAATAGAGGCAAATCTAGCCTATATACCACAATTTAACAGCTATTATAACGCAGTAGCAAAAAATAGCTATTATGAAATGCGTAGCGGTGGATGGCAAAGTGGGCTAAAAGCGTTGTGGCAAACAAATGCGGGGCTTTGGAGCAATACGCTTGGCTATTCATATTTGCAAAATTCGCGCAAAAGTGAGGCAGATTACTTTATGAGCTGGTATGCAAGTAGTGAAAAAAATTGGGCGATAAATAGCGCAAATAGAGCAAATGAGGGCGGATATGGCGATATGGACCAACTCCAACATAGCCTAAATTATAAAAGCGATTTTGCATTTGATACTATCAATTTAGGGAAATTTAAGCACGATTTGCGCGTGGGTGCAGAGATAATCTATCAATCATTAGCAAAAAATCGCCTAAATGATTATATTGGATTTAATAATCCTGTGCCACTTACAAATGGGCAGAATTGCCCAAATACGCCTGATAATTTAGGGCTTTGGAGTTGCTCAAATGCTAAACCGACAAGCAAACCTAGCGGGACTGCGTGGAATGATTATGCTACTTCGCAAGGGCAATACTTTAATAGCATATCCATTTACCGCGAAGCTGGAAAAGTAGAGTTTGACAATGTCGCTTATGGTGTCTTTGCCGAAGATGAGATAACACTAGATTTTGAACGCACGGGAAGCGTAAAAGCGCGTTTGGGATTGCGAATCGATGGCGATAGCTATATGGATAAAATCACGCTTGCCCCACGCTTTGCGATGAACTACATTAGCCCCGCACCCAAAGAGTGGCATACCACAATTACTTTTGGGGCGAATCGCTACTACGGACGCAATCTTTTTTCATATCGATTGTATGATTACAATCAGCGATTCACAAAGAAATTTTCACGCACTTCGCCTAACGATAATTGGGCAGAGACGCCAAATAATACTTCAACTTCGCCCTATAAATTTAATCAACTAAATGTCCCTTTTAGTGATGAGCTAATGGGCGGTATCGCGCAAAATTTGGATATATTTAGCGTGGGAGTAAAATACATTCACCGCAATGGCAAAGATGAGATAATGCGACTACGGCGAAGCGATTTAAATCTGCCAAACGAATCAGGCTACGCAAATAACTACACTACTTGGACTAATGACGGAGCAAGTGAGAGCCATATCATTAGCCTTATCGTGCAAAATATAAAGCCGATTCAAACCTTTGGCATACATCACTACTATCTTTTTGCCTTTGACTACACCAAAACACAGCGAAGCTACAATCTCTACTCTTCTGATGACGCGTATTACGATAACAAAGACATAATGTATAATGGGCAGATTATCAAATACCGCGATAGACCTGTGGAAAACTACGCATTGCCATTTACCATTCGTCTAAATACCACGCATAGCTTTGATATAGGGCGCACAAAGTGGCTACTCAATAACTTTTTTCGCTATAAAGCGGGGTATGATAGAATGGTGTTTATTAACAGAACACACCCTAGTTATAATGCGACTTTTCAAGGCGACCAATATGGCAAAATGCACTTTAAGGGGACATTTAGCTGGGATATGCGCGTGGGCTTTGAAGTGGATTTCTATAAAAGTCAAGCGTGGAAACATACGCTGTATGTGAATGTGGATATTTATAATGTGCTAAATAGCAAAAATATGACAACGCTAAGTGGCGTAAGTGGCGCGATTTCAAGCTTTGCATCAACTAGTTCGATTCCTGTGTATGAAGTGGGCAGGCAATTTTGGCTACAAGTGGGCTATAAATTTTAAAATGGAGGCAAAAATGAAAAAAATTGCAATGTTAGTTTTGGCGGTAAGTGTGGCGAATCTAATAAGTGCAAGTGGCACAAATGAGCTATCGCGCGAGGAAATCATTAAATCTTATAAGTTAGATTCTACCTTTTGGATAAAGCCACATTTAAGCGATGGCGTGGAGTTTAGGGAGCTAGAAGCACTGCCACAAACTCCACCATATCCCAAAAATAACCCATACAGCAAGGAAAAGGCAGAGTTAGGCAAAAAGCTCTTTAATGACCCGCGTTTGTCGCTCTCAAATCAAATCGCGTGCTCTAACTGCCACGATGAAGAGTTAGGCTTTGGCGATGGGCGCAGTGTGAGCTACGGACACGATAGGCAAAAGGGACGCAGAAACGCGCCTAGCATTATGATGAGTGCTTTTGGCAAAGAAAAATTTTGGGATGGGCGGGCAAAAGATTTAGAAACACAGGCACTTATGCCTATCGCCGACCCTAAAGAAATGGCATACAACGCACAAAAAGCCGCCAAAAAGCTAAATAAAATCACAGAGTATAAAAGGCAATTTAATGGCGCATTTGGCACAAGCGAAATCACGGCGGACTTGCTTGGCAAGGCGATAGCGACTTATGAGCGAAGCACAATGCGACAAACAAAATTTGATAGATTTATGCGTGGTAACAAAAAGGCGATGAGTGATAAAGAGATTTATGGAATGCACCTTTTTCGCACCAAAGCGCGGTGTATAAACTGCCACAACGGCGTGGAATTTAGCGATGGCAAATATCATAATTTGGGGCTACATTTTTATGGGCGTGAGAAATACGAGGATTTAGGGCGATATGAGGTTACAAAAAATCCTGCTGATGTAGGCGCGTTTAAAACGCCGTCTTTGCGTGGCGTGGCAAAAACCGCACCATATATGCACAATGGCTTGTTTCCGCATTTAAATGGTGTGATTCACGCGTATAATGCAGGTATGGCAAAACCAGAGCCACAAGAGGGCAAGACTTATAATCCGCCTTTCCCAAAGAGTGATGAGATTTTGCGTCCGCTAAATTTGAGTGAAGATGAAATAGAAGCATTGGAGGCGTTTTTAAGGACGCTGTGAAAAATCAAAAAGGATTCGGCAATGAAACGCTTTAAAATCACAAAGAAAAATTGGATACAGATTCACACATATTTGAGCATATTTTTCTCACTGCGTGTTTGATTATGTAATCACAGGTGTTGGATTTATCTTTGACTTTAAAGCTGATGCGGGGGCTAATATCTATGAATTTACCATTAGCGAAATACCGCAGGACAAAGAAGCGATTGAGAACTTTATAATCCAAATAGCGCGAATCTAATAAAATAGCCGAGCTCACTCGCAATGACGCTATATTATACTTTGTCATTCTGAGATTTTCGCAAGAAAGCGAAGAATCTAAAAAAAGATTTTGTGTAGATTCTTCGGCGACTTTGTCGCCTCATAATGATGGATTGATTACCCACCCCCTTAATCCCCACGCACAAGGGAGGGGGAATGAGAAAATAAATCACCATCCGCAATGAATGGGGTTTTAAAATCTTTGTCATTGCGAAACTTGTGAATGCAAGTCGTGGCAATCTATTGTATTTTGTTTGGATTGCTTCGAGCAAATCTTACGATTTACTTTCGCAATGACGGAGAAATTTTAGATTTACAAATTGCCACAAAAAGTTATTTGCAAATCGCCCCTACTTCGCCCACCACGAAAAAATATCAAAGTCATATAGTGGCGAAATTGCAGGATAGGCGAACTTATCATAATATGCCACGCGAAATTCGCGTGAGTGAAAATGCGGCACGACATAAAATCCCCAAAGTAGGATTCTATCTAGCGCACGGACATTTGCGACTTGTAAATCGCTATCTTTGGCGTTGATGATATTTTCCACTAGCTTATCGACTATGGGCGAGTTTATCTGCGCAAAATTGCGAGAGCCTTTTGTATCAGCACTCTCACTGCTCCAAAAATACCGCTGCTCATTGCCCGGAAATAGCGACTGCGGGACAACTGCGGCAATCATATCATAATCAAAATTATTCACGCGATTTATGTAGCTCCCCAAATCAATCGTGCGCAAACTTGCCTCAATGCCTAAAATTTTAAGATTTGCCACAAAGGGCAAAGCCACGCGCTCCATTGCCTTTGAGACTAGCAAAATCTCAAATTTAACTTGGCGACTGCCTTTAAAAAGGCGATTGTTACGCTTTGTGTATCCTGCGTTTTTCAGGATTTCTTGCGCGTGGAGCAGGGATTTACGCCTCTCTTTTGCATTTTTAAACTCCACGATAGGAAATGGCGAATCTAAAATCTTTGAATCCACGCCTAGATTCTGCAAAATCTCCCGCTCTTTGCCACTAGGAATCCCTCGTGAAGCAAAAATAGAGTTATCAAAATAGCTCTTTGTGCGCGTGTATTGCGAGAAAAAAAGATTTTTATTGCTCCACTCAAAATCAAAAGCGTAATTTATCGCTTCACGCAAGGCAATATCGCTAAAAACTTCACGCGCCGTATTCATAAAAAAGCCCTGCATTCCGCTAGGGAGTGCGTGAGCAAAAGTCGCCTTTTTTAGTGCGCCACTTTGCAATGCCTTGCCCTCATAGCCGTTTCCCCACACTTTTGCGCTATTTTCTAGCCGAAAATCAAACGCACCGCTTTTAAACGCCAACAGCGCGACATTTTCGTCCTTGTAATATTCATAAATCACTTCATCAAAGTTAAAAAACCCCTTGCGCGTGGGGTGATTCACTGCCCAATAATCTTTCACGCGCTCATAGATGATTTTACGCCCCACTTCAAAGCTTTTGATTCTATACGCACCACTGCCTAGCGGGATTAACAGCGGATTTTCAAAATCCTTGTCCTTGTAAAAATGCTCTGGCAGGACGCTTAACTGCCCTAAAATCAAAGGCAACTCGCGATTATCGCCATTTTTAAAGCTAAATTTGATTTTATCGCTCCCCACTAGCGAAACCGCGCTCACATCGGCGTAATATTGCTTTATCAGCGGATTGCCATATTTCATCAGCACTTCAAAGCTAAATTTCACATCGCTTGGTTTTACGCGCACGCCGTCATTAAAACGCGCATTGCGATTTATGGTAAAAATCACGCAATCTTTTTTAGGACATAGCGCAATAGATTCGGCAATCAAGCCATACTCGCTAAAAGGCTCATCTTTACTCTGCACTGTTAGCGTATCATAGATTAGCTCCAAGCCCTCCGCCTTTGCGCCTTTTAGGCTAAAATTATTTAGGCTATCAAAAGTGCCAATCGCAGCGGCTTTGAGAGTGCCACCTTTGGGCGCATTTGGATTTGCATAATCAAAATGCTTTAAGTTTTTGTATTTTATTTTGCCATCGATTGAAATGTAAGGTTTTGAATCGCTATGCTGTGAATCTTTTAAAATGGGCGTTGAATCGCTATGCTGTGCGATAGATTTTAAATCGCCGTTTTGTGCGTTCAGTGTGAGTGCGATAAAAAATGCGATAAAAATTTTCAAAATGCCTTAACCTTTGGGGTAATTTTAAAGGCAAAATTATAGCGTAGAATCTAAAAAAGATTTGGCATTTGTGAGATTTAGACAAACCAAATAACCTCACTTGGTGGATTAGAGTCTAGGGAGTAGAGAGATTCTACTTTTTGCAAAAGCAAAAAGTAGCAAAAACTTTTATAAAGATTCGCCAACTATTTTCGTCATTGCGAGATTCACGCAGTGAATCGTGGCAATCTATTTATATTTTTGTTTGGATTGCTTCGTTCATTGCACTCACTCGCAATGACGCTTTCCTCTAGTATTTATACTCCACACTTGCATAGATTCGGCGTCCGGGCATATAGTAGCCTTCTGAATAATAATATAGCGCGTCAAATACATTGCTTACGCCTAGTGAGAGTTGCAGTCCATCTATGATGCGCAAATTTGTCTTTAAATCCACTAGGAAAATGCTGTGATTTTTGCTATATCCATTATTATAGCTCCATTGTGGGCTTTGGTAGGTAAGATTCGCAATCAAATCCCACTGCGAAAACGGCGTTAATCTAAGCATTGTATTAGCGATATGCTCGGGGTAGTTTAGGATTCTGCCTTTTATGTTATAGTCGCTAGAGTTTTTGTTTGCTTTTTTTTTGCTTGATATGTGTAGTTTGCGCCAAAGACGATTTTATCGCTCCAAAATCCTTGTGAAAATCCCATTTCCACGCCATAAGAATAGCCCGTTTCTACATTTATCATTTTTTGGCAATTAGCACCTCTCGCACAGCTACTTGTTGTATCGGCGACAGATGAAAGCATATCTGTTAAGTGATTATAATACACCGCTATTTCTGCGCTTGAAGTGCCTAAAGTCGTATTATAATTGAGCTTTGTGCCAAACTCTGCATTTATGGCAGATTCGGGTTGCAAACTGGGATTTGGCGTAACTCCGCCCCATCTAGATGAATATCTACTTTTAAGCGTAGGAAGCGAAGTTTTATAGCCGACATTTAGCCAAGAAGTGATATTTTCATTCCAATCACCATAGACAATCGCTTGAGCCGTGCCACCTTGTAAGCTATAATTATTACGCCTTGAGTCGCTAATAATGACTTGCAACATATCATTTCTATCATAACTCGCACTTATCATAAGCCTAAACATATCACTAAATCTTTGCGCATATTCCGCAAAAATGCTTGTGCTTAAGTCCATTAAATGCGTTCTTGGGTCGGAATATTTATTAGGGTCGTAGTTATTGTGGCTATCTTGCTTTAGATTTAGCCCGACTTTTAGATTCATACTATCATTAAAGTCCATATTTAGAGTTTCTATTACGCCCCAAGTGTGGTCGTCATATTTAGAGCTGCTCTTTTTTGTAGCAAAATTGTTACCTTGACTAACATTGCCATTTTCATATTTCCCAATTACATTTAACAAATTATAAAAATGGTCATAGAAAATGCGCGAATCAAGTGAAAAAGTATCGTTGAATCTCGAATGCCCCAAAATATAAGCGGTGATTTTGTCATAATGTGGCCATTTCCAATAGCTACCAGAAGTCGTGCTTAAAATGCCACCTTTATCGCCCTTTTGATAAATTAGATTTAAGCTATATTCGTGATTCTCATTTGGCTCGAATCCTAATTTAAAGCGCAAAGTATGATTCGTAAAATAGCTATTTTTAGCCTCCAAATTCGGCTGATTTGTAGTGGGCGTAAATTTATGCGACAATGGATAAGATTCGCGTCTATCAAACGAATATGTCGCTTGGACATAATACTGCCCTAGATTTGAGCCGATAGACACGGCTGCTTGATGCTCGTTATTAGAAATAAAGCCGTATTTCAGGGCGACTTCTAGCTTATCAAGCGGCTTTGAAGTGATGATATTTACCGCGCCACCCATTGTATTCATACCATATTGAGGCGAAGTGTAGCCTTTAGAAATACTCATCTCGCTAATGCCATAAGTGCTAAATTGTCCCCAATCTGTTTGCTTATCATAAATCGAATGCACGGGAATGCCATCTAAGAAAAAGCCAATTTGCGTAACGCCAAAGCCACGAATATTTATATCTGGCTCACCCTCTGCTACCACTTGCTAGGTTGTAGAAAACGCCTGTTTGGTAGCGCAAGGCTTCGGCTATGTTGTTTGAGTTTGTAGCATCGATTTCCTCGCTTGTAATAGAAACTGCGGAATCATTAGAATCCACTTGGGATTTTACGGTGCGCTCGATGCGTCCTAAATCGTAAGCGTGGGTAAGTGGGATTCGCGTGGAATGTGATTCGCTTGAATTTGCTGAATCGGTGGTGTTTGGATTTTGATTCGCGCTTGAATCTATCGTGCTTTTGGTGGGATTTTGGTTATTTTTTTTCCCCCCTAAAGTGGAATCTGCCAAATCATTTTGCGCAAACAAAGGATTCGCAAATAAAAATGCTAAACTAAAAGCCAAAGCCGAAGTTTTTGTGATTGTGTAGTCTTTGTCTGTCATTGTATTACCTCCATAGTTGAAATTGTGAAAAAAATACACAACCGAAATATAATTAAAAATATATTAAAAATAATTTAAAATTTAATATTTTATGAAAATTTTATTAAGGATTTGGGGTAGATTTGGGGGAAAGTGGTTTTATTAGATTTGTGTGGTTTAAGATTCTAACCTTGCTTGATGGATTGGAGTTTAGGAAATAAAAGGGACTCTACTTTTTGCAAAAGCAAAAAGTAGCAAAAACTTTTATTTGGTCGCGCTACGCGCGGATTTTGTTTTTTTGGAGTGCCTCGATTTGTTGAATTGCCTCGCAATGGCGCAATGCTAAATCTTACTTTTCCGCAAAGACGCCATACGCCATAATTTTGTCAAACCGCTTGGCAATGTAATCTTTGTCTTTTTTAATCTCTTTGATTGCGCTTAAAAAATAGCTCTTTATCGCCTCTGCTGCGCCTATTTTATCCCTATGTGCGCCCACAGACGGCTCTTTTATGACATCATCGATTAGCTTCATATCGTGCAAATACTCGGGGATAATTTTTAGCGATTTGGTGGCGTTTGCCTTGCTTTTGGCGATATTTGCGATAAATAAAAAGCTTACATTGACATAAACAAATTTAACGCCTTTAAGGTAGAAAATGGCGAAGTTTTTAGCATTATAGACAAAGAAACAAATTTGATTTTAGCTGAAAGTATAGACGAAGTTTCAGAGGAAATCGGCGAGACATTCGACAAACTCTTGGAGCTAGATTCTAATGAATTTAAATAAAGAATTAGTTTGCAAAGAAAACGGCAAAATTTTTAAACTTTATACAAACGGCATTGAATTTGACAAAATTAAACTTGATGATGGACAAAACAATGAGCACAAAAAGTGCGATTATTTAATCACAAAGCAAACAAAAGACATTCAAATTTTTGTAGAGTTAAAGGGTAACAAAATCGCAAAAGCCTATCGGCAAATACTTGCAAGTTACGATAATATAGAGCGCATTAAAAATTTGCAAGTCAAATACTACGCAGCCATAGTTTGCCAAAGATTTCCACAAAAAGACACCACTATCCAAAACTTACACAAAAAAGCAAATAAAATTTTTGCAGAAATTTTTATCAAAAACAATGAGATTCAAACACAATACAATATAGAAAACAACGAAATAGTGCGGGTAAATTAGAACATAAAGGCAACTTATGAATTTTCAAAATACAATCATCAAACGACCAAAATATGAGCCAACAGAATGCAAAGCTAGTCTTTTCGAGATTTTAAAAAAGCAAAATCGTGGCAATCCAAAAACAAGCAATCTAATTTAAAGTTGATATTAACTAAAATTTCAGCCTAATTTAATCAGCAAAGGACTTATAAAATGGCATTTAACTCGGGAAAACTTAGTGAAAAAGATATTGTCGCTAATTTCACACACATTTTAGGGCTTCCAAATAAAACTGACGGCACTCTATATATTTACAATGGCGAAAAAGGCACTGCAAAAAAGCCTGATGGATATTATTATTTTGAAGGCATTACTTTCATACTTGACGCAAAAGCACAGGGCAAGGCATTCACAGGACAGCTCGAGGATTATATGAAATTAGAAAGCAACGAAAATTTCATAGGCTTTAAATATAATGGCAAGGATTTTGAATGCTATGTAAAGGGAGCGTTAAAGAAAGATGAGATTTGCCCACAAAATAAGGATTATTACCGCGAAAAATACTTTCCGCAAAAAATCAATAATGAAAATATAGTTGAGAAAAGTGCGAAAAGATTGGCGAATTTATTTAGAGATTCTAAAATCGATAAGCAAATGAATGTCCCTTTTATCGGTGCAGTAATGCTTTGTATTAAATTTGGTTATGATATTGATTTAACTTCGACAAACACTATTTTAAATTCGCTAATGCGTGGCATAGAAACTATCATAAGAGATAATCCACTCACAAGGCGACAAAAGAAAGAATTTATAAAAATTGCCTTGCAAGATTCTACCTTGCAAAGAGCAAAAACAGAGGATTTATTTATGATAGTGCAAGAAATTTCAAATATTTATAATTTTATAAACATATCCACTGATGATTACAAGGGACACGACATAATGAATAGTTTTTTGCGGATTTTTAGAAAGTGGAATAGCGCAAATGCAAATGAAAAAGGCGAAGTCTTTACGCCTGACCATATAGCCCAGCTAATGTATAAACTTGCAAATTGCAACAAAGATAACACAATTTTAGACCCAACTTGTGGAAGCGGGACATTTTTAACCAACGCTATGGCAAATATGCTTTATGAATCTCCAAGTGAAAGTAAAGACATACAAGAAAATCGCTTAATAGGCATTGAAAGCAATGATTTTAACGCTACCCTAGCAGGTATGAATATGATGCTACACGGGGACGGGGCGTCAAATATATGGTGTGATGATTGTTTCATTAAAGTGCCACAAATAAAAAATTGCTATGATAGAGTGCTTATGAATCCACCATTTTCTACAAGCGATGATGAGCTAAAATTTCTAAAAGTCGCGTTAGAAAATATGCAAGATGGCGGAATTTTGGCTTGTATTTTGCCAAAATCCTGTGTTAAAGGAACGCTAGATAAAAACCTAAATTATTTACAAGAAATTTTTAGGATTGCTAAATTGCTTTATGTTATCTCTTTACCAAGTGATTTATTTTATCCAAATGCTGCACCTGCTACTTGTATAGTTGTATTTAAGAAACACAACAGCGGACATAGTGGCGAGACTTTGCTTATTGATTGCTCAAATGATGGCTTTACTTCGGCAAATGATATACGAATCGATAATGAAAACAAATGGGATTTGATACAACAAGAGATTCTAAACGCTTTAAATGGCAATTTTACGGAATTTAGGGCAATTAAAAAGGATTTAGCGTTTAGCGATGAATTGTTATTTGAAGCATATAGCTCTAAAAGGGCATTTGATTTAAGCAAAGAAGTCTTTGAAAAATATATGCGTGAAAAAATCGCTAGTAAAATTCTTTGCGGTAAAAGTATAAATATCACAAGTTTTGAGAAAATTATTTTACCGAAACAAGTAGATTATGCACGGTTTAAAATTGCTGATTTGCTTATAAAAATAGAAAAAGGCAAGACAAAATCGCCTGATAAAAAACAAGAAAATAAATATCTAGGCAAATATCCAGTGATTGTTGCCAAAAAAGATAATAACGGTATAGGTGGAATGGTAGATAATCCTAACAAAATATATAACGATAAATTTTGCATTGTATCAGGTGGAGACGGAGGCGGAGGGAAAACTTATTATTGTGATTTTGAATTTGGGGCGACTAGCTTTGTGATGATTTGTGATTTGCAAAAATCTTATAAATATTTAGCCGATAAATATGCTAGATTTTACCTTGCAGTAGCAATTAGCGAAAGACTTTATCAAACAATACAGCACGGTAGAACCATAAGCGAGATTCCAAGCGACATAGAGATAAAATTACCAATAACAAGCGATGGACAAATAGATTTTGTTTATATGTCAAATTATATGAAAAGTTTGCCTTATGCAGAATTATTATGATTTATGGGTTGTCATTGTAGGATTTACTTACAACATTTGCGTGGCAGATTCGCCACAAATTACCCTTTAATTTCGTGTGAATCTATCCAAATCTAAACCGATATATATCTAAAAATATAAATGCGGATTTCAAAAAATCACAAAAGGCACAAAATGCAAAGCGAATTTTTAGAGACGATGGCACTGACATTTAAAATCGCCACGATTACCACGCTGATTTTATTGCCCATAGGCATTGCGGTGGGCTACTTTTTGGCATTTTGCAAACGCACTTACGCGCTAATCATCGAAGTTTTGGTGTGGATGCCATTAGTTTTGCCTCCATCTGTGCTTGGATTTTACTTGCTTGTCGCATTTTCGCCACAAAATTTCATCGGCAAATGGCTACTTGAATCATTTAACCTAAAACTTGTTTTTAGCTTTGAGGGGCTTGTTTTGGCGAGTGTGATTTTTTCGATACCATTTATGACAAATCCTATCAAAGATGGCTTTGCGAATCTGCCAAAGTCTTTAAGCGAGGCGAGTTACACGCTTGGCGCATCAAAAATGCGGACGCTATTTTGCATTTTGCTACCAAATATCAAATCCCATCTCTTGCTTGGCGCAATCACAAGTTTTGTCCATACCATAGGCGAATTTGGCGTGGTGATGATGATAGGCGGCAATATCGCAGGTGAGACAAAAGTCGCAAGTATCGCCATTTATGAGGAAGTCGATACGATAAATATGGGACTAGCGCATAAATATTCGCTTACGCTATTTTTGGTGGCGTTTGCCTTGCTTTTGGCAATATTTGCGATAAATAAAAGGCTTTCAAGATGATTGACATTGACATAAAAAAGTCCCTAAATGGCGCAAATGGAGCGATTTTGCTAGAAATTACTACACAGATTCAAAGCGGAGATTTTATTAGCATTTTTGGCAAATCTGGCGCGGGGAAAACGACACTTTTGCGTCTTATCGCAGGGCTAGAAGTGGCAGATTGTGGGCGAATCGTGGTAGATAATGAAGTGTGGTTTGATAGCGATAAAAAAATCAATCTCCCGCCACAAAAGCGCAAAATCGGCTTTGTATTCCAAGACTACGCGCTTTTTCCGCATTTTAGCGTCTATAAAAATTTGGCATTTGGACTAAAAGATAAACGCAAATCACATAAAATCGATGAGATTTTAAACCTAATGGAGCTAGAAAATCTCTCACATCGCTATCCGCACGAATTAAGCGGCGGACAAAAACAGCGCGTAGCACTCGCCCGTGCGCTTATCTCAAATGCAAAAATTTTGCTACTTGATGAGCCACTCTCTGCGCTTGATAATGAAATGCGCGGGATTTTGCAAGATGAGATTATAAGGCTACATAGGCATTTTGGGCTAACTACGATTTTGGTTAGCCACGATATTAGTGAGATTTTTAAACTCTCAAATCAAATCATTCACATAAAAAATGGCAAAATTATAAAACAAGGCGATATAAATAGCATTTTGGGTGCGGATTTTGTCAGTGCAAAGTTTAATTTTAGCGCGAAAATCATCGACATACGGCAAAATGGGCTGATTTTTATCATAAAAATTTTGGTCCATAATCAAATCGCCACAATCACAATGGGGCGTGAAGCGGAGGATTTTAAAATCGGCGATGAGATTTTAGTAGCAAGCAAGGCATTTAATCCCATTGTGTTTAAGGTGTAGATTTTGGGGCAATTTGTTCTGGGGTAATCATTCCGCAGATTTGGCGAATCGCCTTTAAGCACACGGACGCAAAAGTCCGCTATCCTTGTGTCGATTTGCCAAAAACTACGAAAGCACTACCGCCATTACTTCGATTGTGATTCACATTGCGAATCAGCTACGATTCGAGTGTGAATCTATAAAATTTCGCGCAAAGATTGCATTCAAAATTTTACGCTATAATTGCGCTTTTATTTTTTGGCGATTCGCAAAGATTCACATAAATTTCGCGCTTTTAGATTCGCACCTAAAAATCTTTAGTTTCGCGCCCAAAGCGATAAAATTACCACAACACAAAGGATTTTCTTGTCAAAGCGACTATCGATTCGCTCACTTGCGATACCCATATTTTTTGAAATGTTTTTGCGCTACTTATCGCTAATGCTAAACACCTATATGGTTTCAAAGCATTCAAGCTATCTTGTAGGCTCGATGGGTGCTGGGAATCAAGTGCTTGATTTATTTATCACTATTTTTAGCTTTTTAAGCGTGGGTTGCAGCGTGGTTATCGCTCAAGCTATCGGTGCAAAGGATAGCAATCTAGCTTCAAAAGCAATACACCAAAGCCTTTTTTTAAACTCGCTTTTAGGGCTAATATGTGGCATAATAATTTTATGGCACGGCGAAGTTTTGCTACGCGCATTAAATGTCCCGCAAGAGCAGTTTTCTCAAGCCCACATTTATCTTAAAATGCTAGGAATCTGCCTATTTTTTGACGCACTTGGCATTGTCCTTGCATCAATCGTGCGCGTGTATAATATGGCGTATTTTGTAACGCTAACAAGCCTTGTGATGAATATCATCTCCGTTTGTTGCAATTACTACACGCTAAATCACACGAATTGGGAACTTTGGGGCGTAGGACTTGCTACAATCATCGGGCGAATCGTAGCGATTTTGATTTTGCTTTGCGTGATAATCTTTAAGCTAAAAATCAAAATTTACTTTAAAGAATTTTTTAGATTCGAACGCGAAGTGTTATCAAAAGTCTTGCGAATCGGCTCTTTTAGCGCAGGAGAAAATCTAATATGGATTGTGCAATACACTATTGCGCTAAGCTTTGTGTATTCGCTAGGCGCGGAAAATGCGAGTGTGCAGACGATTTATTTTCAAATCTCAATGCTGATAATGTTAACAGGACAGGCATTTTCTATTGCAAATGAAATCATCATCGGCAAATTAGTCGGCGCACATTATTTAGAAATCGCCTACAAGCACACTTGGCGCGTCCTTTATTTTAGTATAATGGCGACTTTTATCGTAGTCATCACATTTTTTGTAGGCAAACATTTTATAATGGATAGATTGGCACTAGATTCGGCACTCCGCACGATAATGCTCCCGCTTTTCACACTCTCAATCGTCCTTGAAATCGGGCGGACATTTAATATCGTAATGGTAAATTCGCTTCGCGCAAGTGGCGATGCGAAATTCCCATTTTTCGCTGGAGTGGTCTTTATGCTTGGTGTTTCGCTCCCTGTGGGCTACACGCTATGCTTTCACTTTGGGCTAGGAATCGTAGGGATTTGGATAGGATTTTGCGCTGATGAGTGGCTACGCGGACTTTGCAATGCGTGGCGATGGAAAAGTCGCAAATGGCAGGGCAAAGCGGTGGTGTGAAAAGGCATTGTGCGCGATTTGGCAAATCAAGCGTGAATCTAAAATCTCTCATCATTGCGAGATTCGGCTTAAAGCCGAATCGTAGCAAAACGAAGTTTCCTTATTTCTTTAATAATACAAAAAATACAAAAAAGATTCAACAAAAATCCACAAAATCCAAACATTTACTTTCTATTTAAGTTTAATTTAAGGGGGGGGGATAGAATGTCATTTGTGTTTAAAAGCACAAATTTAAATTTTAAGGAGGCTTTTATGAAAGCAGGTAAT